>DASQIZ010000097.1:0-79374 GCA_035631315.1 Gemmatimonadales bacterium | reverse complement strand
TCGCGGAACGGATGCTCGCCAAGGATCGGGAGCGGCGCTCTATTTCCCCCCCATGAACATCGGTGTCCCGAAGGAAACCGCCCCCGGCGAGCGACGCGTGGCCCTGGTGCCCGAAACGGTCGGGCGCCTGGGCAAGGCGGGCCATCGGATCGTGGTCGAGAGCGGGGCAGGAGCCGAAGCCGGATTCCCCGATGACACTTTCAAGGCGGCGGGCGGGACGATCGGCGATCCGTGGGCCGCCGAGCTGGTCGCCGTCGTTCAAGCGCCTCAGAACTCGCGTCTCGATCGTCTCACCAAGGGCGCCGCGCTCGTCGGCATGCTCAAGGCCGCGACCAGCCCCGATCTGCTGCGGCGCCTCGCCGACGACGGCATCACGGCCTTCAGTCTCGAACTACTGCCCCGGATCACCCGCGCGCAGTCGATGGACGTGCTCTCGTCGCAGGCCACCGTCGCCGGTTACAAGGCGGTCCTGCTCGCGGCCGAAGCCGCACCGAAACTCTTCCCGATGCTGGTCACCGCCGCCGGCACACTCGCTCCCGCGAAAGTGCTCGTCCTCGGCGCCGGAGTCGCCGGACTGCAGGCCATCGCCACCGCCCGCCGGCTCGGCGCCGTCGTTTCGGCATTCGATGTCAGGCCCGCGGTGAAGGAGCAGGTCGAGAGTCTGGGAGCCAAGTTCCTGATGATGGAGAGCGCGGTCACGGCGGAGGGGACGGGGGGCTACGCCAAGGAGCTGTCGGCCGATCAGCATCAGCGGGAGCTCGATTTTCTCGCGGCGAGCGTCAAGGACATGGATATCGTGGTGACCACGGCCGCGATTCCCGGCAAGCGTGCGCCGATCCTGGTGACCACGGCCGCCGTCGAAGGCATGCGGCCGGGCGCCATCATCGTCGATCTCGCCGCCGAGACGGGCGGGAACTGCGAGCTGACGCAGGCCGGCACCCGTAAGGACCACCATGGCGTCGGCATCCTCGGCCCGGTGAATCTGCCGAGCTCGGTGCCTCTGCATGCAAGCCAGATGTACTCGCGGAACGTCGCGACCTTCGTCGGCCACATCGCGAAGGACGGGAAGCTCCAGCTCGATCTGACTGACGAAATCACCAAAGCCACCTGTGTGACCCATGACGGAAAGGCGAGGCTATGACGACTGACTACTGGTCGATGGCCTTTGTGTTCGTGCTCGCGACCTTCATCGGATTGGGTGTGATCCGGCGGGTCTCACGCCTGCTGCACACGCCCCTCATGTCCCTCACCAACGCCATTTCGGCGATCGCCGTGGTCGGCTCGCTGGCGGTGACGGGATCCGACTATCCGCCGGTCATCCGTATCCTCGGCGCGGTCGCGCTCTTTGCGTCGATGACCAACATCGTGAGCGGATTCCTGATCACGGACCGCATGCTCAAGATGTTCAAGAAGGAATGAACCACCTCACGCAGGCGTCGGCGATCGTCGCCACGGTCGCGTTCATCCTCGCGCTGAACTGGATGAACGACCCCAAGACCGCGCGCCGCGGCGTGTACGCGGGCGTGGTCGGGATGGTCGTCGCGATCGCCGCCGCATGGGCCCAGCCCGACATCATCCATCATGGCTGGATCCTGATCGCGATCGTCGCCGGGTTCATCGTCGGAATTCCGCTCTCAATGGTGCCGTTGACCGCGGTCCCCCAGCGGACCGCGCTGTCGCACGCGTTCGGCGGACTCGCCGCGGGCCTGGTGGGCGTAGCGGAGTACTACCTCTGGCTCCGCGAAGGGCCGGAGCACTTCACGACGTTCCGGATGACCGCGCTCGTGGCGGAAATCATTCTGGGATTCCTGACGTTCACGGGCTCGCTGATGGCGACCGGCAAGCTGCAGGAAGTGAAGTGGATTCCGCAGCGCGCGGTCACCTATCCCGGCCAGAATTTGGTGAACCTGGCGGTACTGGCCGCAGCCATCGTGCTCGGCGGGATGATCATCGCCCACCCGGTGGAGCCGTGGGCCGCCACCTGGTTCCCGGGCATCGTGGTGCTGGCCCTCCTGTTCGGGGTGTTTCTCATCATCCCGATCGGTGGCGCCGACATGCCGACCGTCATCTCGATCCTCAACGCCTACGCCGGACTATCCGCCGTGGCGATGGGCTTCGTGCTCGACAACCGGCTGCTCGTCACGGCCGGGGCGCTCGACGGCTCGAGCGGTCTGATCCTGTCGATCATCATGTGCAAGGCGATGAACCGCTCCTTCGCCAACGTGCTCTTCGGCGCGTTCGGCGCGGCCCCCAAGATGGTCGCGGGCGGCGAGCAGAAGGAATGGAAGCAGGAGTCGGTCGAAGGAGCGGCGCAGATTCTCGAGCAGGCGCGCATGGTCGTGATCATTCCCGGGTACGGGATGGCGGTCGCCCAGGCGCAGCACAAGGCGCAGGAGCTCTACGATCAGCTCACCAAGCGCGGCGTGACCGTTCGCTTCGCGATTCACCCCGTCGCCGGGCGCATGCCCGGTCACATGAACGTCCTGCTCGCGGAAGCCAACGTCCCCTACTCGGCGCTGGTCGAGATGGACGAGATCAACCCCGAGATGCCGCAGTGCGACGTGGCGCTCGTCGTGGGCGCGAACGACGTCGTGAATCCCGCTGCCCGGACGGCGAAGGGCTCGCCGATCTACGGCATGCCGATCATCGATGCGGACAAAGCCCGGACCGTGCTCGCGATCAAGCGGAGCAGGAATCCGGGCTTTGCCGGGATCGACAACGAGCTCTACGTCAAAGACAACACCTGGATGCTCTTCGGAGACGCCAAGGCCGTCCTCGGCGACCTCGTCAGGCAATTCTCCACGTCAGGCATGCACTAGCCGTTACTTGCTCCAGCTGTTGTTCGACCGGTCGCGATCCGGATACATCACATCCGGATCGATGACGACACTCACGATCGGTGACTTCGACGGCACCCGCAGCGTGAACTTGGGCGCCAGATTCCACATCTCGATCGGCAGGCTTACCCGTTCCTTCGTGCCGTCGGCGTGCTTCAGCTCGACGGTCACCGGCATCACCATCGCTTCGCGATTCGACAAGTAGATGTAGGTCGAATCCCCCTTCGGCCGCACTGAGTCGACCGCCTGGTCGAGCCGTGCCGTTGTGAAGACCCACTCCCGCCAGAACCAGTCGAGATCCTGACCCGACACGTCGGACATGGTGCGGAAGAAGTCCGCGGGCTGGGGGTGCTTGAACTGCCACCGGCGGATGTAGTCGCGGAAGGCACGCTCGAACGTCGCCCTGCCCAGCACTTCGTCGCGCAGCTCGATCAGCATGAGCGGCGGTTTCTGGTATGCGGCCCACGCGAGGTTCTGCTGCTCCACCGGTTTGTCGATCATCGCCTTTTCGGCGCCGGGAGCCATCGCCGGTGTGGCGAACGACAGGACCTCCCGCCACACCGTGTCGCCGTACGCCGTGCCCTTGAAGTACTCGGCGGCCGCGCCGTAGTCGATGAACGAGTTGAAGCCTTCGTCCATCCATGGATACCGGCGCTCGTCGGTGCCCGTCACCATGGGGAACCACTGGTGCCCGAACTCGTGCATCAGATCCCAGAACTGGTCTTCGCGCTTGGGCAATGCCGGCACGAAGGTGATCATGGGGTATTCCATCCCTTCGACCGGGCCTTCGCAGGTGGTGGCCTTCGGCCAGGGATACGGGAACCACTGCTCTGAGAAGTACTTGATCGTGAACCGCGCCATGCGGTTCGCCTCGAGCCAGGGCTGGGCCACGGGGCGGTACAACGTGTTGATCAGCTTGCCGTCGTAGCCCGAGGCATCCCAGCGGTAGTCGGGGGACGCGCACCAGGCGAAGTCGCGGACATTCGTCGCGGTGATGTGCCAGTTCTTCGTTCCCGCGGTGGCCTTCTTGCTGTTGGCCCTCGCCTCATCGTTCGTGACGATGGCGACCGCCTGATCGGACGTACGCGCCTTCTCGATGCGGGCGCGCGTATCCGCCGACCAGACTTCTTCGGGGTTTGCGACGGTGCCGGTGGAGCCCAGCACGTAGCCGGCCGGGAGCGTCAGCGTGACGTCGAAGTTGCCGTACTCGAGGTAGAACTCGCCGGCGCCGATGTAGGGCAGAGGGTTCCAGCCGTGGATGTCGTCGTATACCACCATCCGCGGATACCACTGGCCGAGTTCGTAGAGGCGGTTGCCCACGCGGCCCATCCGGCCGCCGCCATAGGGCGGGATGGGGAAGCGCCAGTCGATATCGAAATCGATCGAGGCGCCCGGTGCGAGCGGCGACGCCAGCTCGACCCGCATCATGGTCCCGTACTCCGTGCGAATCAGGGCTTTCCCGCCGGACTCGAGCTTGGAAATGGTGATGCCGCCGATGAAGCCCTGGCCGGTGAAGTCGAAGCTCACGCCGCCGGCGAATGCGAGGGGCGGCTGGTTCAGCTGATAGGTGATGCTGTTCTTCGCGAAGATGTTCTGTTCGATCTGCATCCACACGAAGGAGAGTGAGTCGGGTGAGTGATTCACGTAGTGAATCCGCTCACTCCCGGTCAGCACGCTCGACCCCGTGTCTAGCCCCGCGTGGATCGTGTAGTCGGCCTCTTGCTGCCAGTAGTTGGGTCCCGGTGCTCCATTGGCCGAGCGCATGCGGTTGGCGGTGGGGAGCGTCAGCGCGCGGAAGGGGGATGAGTCCGCGACCTGCTGCGGAGACCGGAGCGTCAGGGAAAGGACGGCGAGAAGCAGCATGGACTCTCCTGTGAGTTGACTATCGACTCGCGATGACCGCGGCGGCCCGATGCGCAATGCCCATGATCGTCAGCATCGGGTTCACTCCAGACGCCGACGGAAACACGCTGGCATCGGCGACGAACAGACCGGGCGTGTCCCAGACCTGATTCTCGGGATCGACCACCGCGGACGTTCGGTTCCCGCCCATCCGGCAGCTGCCCATCTGGTGGAATGTCACCGATAACATCTGGTTCGCTCCCAGCCCCGCCGCGTGCACCTGGTCGAGCCAACGCGCGCGGGCGCCAGCTCCTTCGGACGGGCGGTAGCCATTCACCGCCGCCTGCGGTGCGAAGATCTCTCGGGCGCCCGCGGCTTCGAGCAGCCGTGACGCCTCCTGGACTGCCCGCCAGAGGTGGGCCCTATCGTACGTCGAGAGGGCGTACTGCACCACCGGGGCGCCGGTTGCATTGACACTCACCCGTCCACCAAACCGGTCCCGCAGGAGAATGCCGACCAGCGCGAGATTCGGCAGTTTGCGCATCGCATCTCGAAAGCCGGCGCCCGTGCCCCAGGGCTGAGCCAGCGCGGCGAGGGACGGATGCACGGGTGCCGTCTCGAACTTGAACCCGTAGCCCCGATCGAGATCCGCGAACTGGTCGCTGAAATGCGCCTGAAGAGCGCCGGTCCAGGGCCTCACGGGCTCATCCATCAGGCCGAGGATGGCGGTCGCCGGATGCAGCGCGAGGTTCCGGCCCAACTCCGCGTGCCGGATTCCCGATCGGAGCAGGAGGGCGGGGGAGTGGATGGAGCCGCCCGCGACCACCACGGCGTTCGCGCGGACGTGGAGGGAGAATGGTCTCGAGGCGCCGGGCGCGCGAACGGTGGCCTCCACGCCCGTCGCTCGCCCGCCCTCTCGTATGACGCGCCGCACGTCAGCTTCGACCACGATGGTGGCCCCGTGGTCGGTGGCATCCTGGAGATACGTGACGAGCGTCGAGCGCTTGGCGCCCCGCTGGCATCCGTAGCCACAGTACCCGCAGGCATCATCCTGTGGGCACCCATTCACATCCCTCGGCAACAGGCCATGGTGCCAGCCGCGCCGTTCGAGCCCCTGGATCAACAGCCGGTCGCGTCCCGAGGGTTTGGCGTGATCGGTGTTCACGTGAATCCGCCGGGCCACCGCGTCGAGATGACCGGTGAATTCGGGTGTGGTGAAGTGGGGCAGGTGGTGTTCGCGCGCCCATGACTCACGGACCGAATCGGGAGTGTGGAAGCTCGTGGTGTAGTTCACGACGGTGCCGCCGCCGAGGCAGCTTCCCTGGAGAATGATCACCCCGAGGTCTTTCGTGGCGAGCAGGCCGCCGGCGTCGTACAACTGCGCCAGCATTTCGCCTTCCCGCTGCGTGAAGTCCGCCTCATTGAGGTAGGCGCCCTTTTCCAGGACCACCACGTGTTTGCCCGCCCGCGCAAGCTGGCCCGCCACCACGCCTCCACCGGCCCCCGAACCGACTACGACGACGTCGCAGTCGAGCGAAGTATCACCGCTCACGGTCAGGGGCGTGATGGTCTTCGGGGTCTTGGGCGGAGGGGAGGCGGGACCAGGGTACCCGATCGCCGCCCAGGTGGGATTGCCGCCGCGCTCGTCGGTGGCGGTGTAGCGCGTGACGGTTGTAATCCGCTTGAGGGCCTGAAACCCGCTGCGCCGGAGGTTCAGGCGCGACAGCGCCCAGGAGCGGAGGTACCGTTCCCGGGCGCCGCGATCGAGACTCGTGAATTTTTGAGGGCGGCCCGTGAAGAGGAGATTGACGAGCCGCGAATCGAAGAGACCCAGCAGGAGTCCCAGTTGGGCCCTGTCGGCCGCGGGAAGACCCTGGACGACCGCCGCGACCCGCTCGGCGAGCCCGTGATCGGACCCGTCCGGAACCAGGGTCTCCACCACCAGCGCCAGGACTGCGCGCTGACGGGGGGTCAGATCACGCCTCCTGGAAAATCGTCAGGTGGTAGCCGTCCGGATCGTCGATCGCGAAGCCGCGCGGCCCCCAACCCACGTCGTGGACATCCTTCACCATCGCCCCGCCTTTCGTCTTCACGCGGGTCGCCAGCATGTCGATGTCCTGCGCCGTGCGGGCCCAGAATCGCACGCCCATGCCCTTCTTGCGGTCGTGGCCCTGCGAGAAGTCATCCTGACTCAGATAGAAGGAGATCGTCCCGGCTACCATCTCGATCCCGACGACCTGGCCCTCGTGCTCGTACTTCTGTCCTTCGTTCATGCCCAGGACGTCACGGTACCAGCGGATCGAGCGTTGCAGATCGTGCACAGTCAGGCCCGGGAAGCAGCCGCGGAACCGGAGCGTTTCGGGCTGACGGCGCGGGGGGCGCTTGGGGGTTTTCGCCTTCGCGGCCGACCGTTTCTTGGCAGGGGCCCGCTTCCGTTTCGCCGATTTCTTGGTAGCCATTCCTGTATCCTCTGAAGTTGGACGTTGCAAACGGGCTTTAGGCTACCGCTCCAAGGAGACTCTGACAATGCCGACCAGTAAAGCGACTGCAATGTGGGACGGAAAGCTCAAGGACGGGAAAGGCAAGTTCACGGCCGCGAGCGGAGCCTTTCAAGGTCCGTACACGTTCAAGACGCGGTTCGAGGGCGCACCCGGGACGAATCCCGAGGAGCTCCTCGCCGCCGCGGATGCCGCCTGCTTCTCGATGGCTCTGTCCGGGGCGCTCGAGAAGAACGGCACGCCGGCCACCAGCATCGAGACCACGGCGGCCTGCACCATCGAAATGATCGATGGCGGGCCGAAGATCACGAAGATGGACCTGACGGTGAAGGGAAAAGTGCCGGGGATCGATCAAGCCACCTTCGCAAAGCTCGCCAACGAGACCAAGTCCGGATGCCCGGTATCCAGAGCACTCGCGGGCATTCCGGGCTTTTCGGTTAGCGCGACGCTGGGCTAGAAGAAAGACGTCAAGAAGCAAACCGTCGAGAAACAATGCGTCGAGAGGCAAGGCGTAAGCTCACGTCTTGTCTCTCGACGCCCTGCTTCTTGACGATTTGCTTCTCGACGCCTTACCTATCCATCGCTCCCCAAACCCAAATCACGCCTCCGATCAGGGCCGCCGCCGGGAGCACCAGGACGGCAGTAGAAAGTGACGTGCGATCCGAAACCAGCCCGACGAGAACAGGCGACCAGCAGTCCCCCAGGGCGTGAATGGTGAATACGCTCACCGCCACCGCCGTCGTGCGGATCGCCGGATTGACTACGTTGACGATCTGCGAATTGATCGGCCCGGTCGAGGCGAACATCAGGAGCTGCGCCACAATCATGGCGGGCCAGAATATCGAAGGGGATGGAGACAGGAGCGCGGCGGCGAAGAAGGGAACCGCGAGGAGCGTCGCGACTCCGGACAACCAGAGATAGGCGTGCGGCGTGCGATGGAGCAACCGGTCGCCGAGCCAGCCGCCGAGGGCGGTGCCGGCCAGGCCGGTGAGGACGACGATCCCTCCAAATCCTGAGGTTGCCGTGGTCTTCGGAACGTCCCGCACGCGCTCGAGAAATCCCGCCATCCAGTACGCAAGCCCACCCAGGGCGAAGGTGTAGGCGGCGTACCCCAGGACGGTGAGCACGTAGGGCCGGTTGTTCCACAGCGCGCGGAGCGTGGCCCACAGGTCGCCACTCGACGCGGCGGTCGGCTCGTCGTGCGTGCCACGCGGCGCGTCCCAGAGCCGGGCGGCGAGCAGGGCGAGGATGAGCCCCGGACCGCCGGCGATGAAAAACGCGGACCGCCATCCCCACAGATGATCGGCCAATCCGCCGACCACGAAGCCGAGGGCCGACCCCACCGGGATGGCCATGAAGAAAATCGCGAAGACACGACCGCGCCGTTCCCGCGGGTAATAGTCGGCGAGCAGGCTTGGCCCTACGGTGCCATATGCGGCTTCGCCGACGCCGACCAGAGCCCTCGCGGCGAGCAGCTGAAACATGTTCTGGACGAGGCCGGCGGCCGCCGTCGCGAGGCTCCAGATGAAGACGCCGATGCCGAGCAGGCGGGCGCGGGGGCCGCGGTCGCCGGCGCGGCCGAAAAGCGGCGCCGTGAGCGTGTAGACGATCAGGAAGCTCGTACCCAGGAGCCCGAGCTCCGCATCGGTGGGATGGAGCGGTGAGTGCTTGAGACTTTCGGTCAGCGCGGCGACGACATAGCGGTCGAGATAATTGAAGAGATTGATCAGCGAGAGAACGATCAGGCCATTGCGGGCCAGACGACCGGGACGGGCGTTGTTCACGGCGGCTGAAATTGTAGCTTCCGTCCATGTCCCGCGAGTGGCTGGTCTACGTGTTACGCTGCCGTGACGGCTCGCTCTACACCGGTGTCACCAATGATCTCGACCGGCGGCTGGCGAGTCATCGTGCCGGCACCGGCAGTGCGTACGTCCGCACCCGCTTACCCATCCGTGTCGTCTACCGCGAACGCCAGCCCGATCGCTCCGCGGCGCTCCGCCGAGAGGCCGCCATCAAGAAGCTGACCCGGCAGGACAAGTTGGCCCTGGTCCGGAGGCGGGGATGAGCCGCGGGAAGGACGTCTTCGGTCTGATCGTCGCGATCCTCATCGCAGTCGTCTGTGTCCGCCTGGGGATCTGGCAGATCGCACGCCTCCACCAGCGGCGGGCGGACAATGCCCAGGTGCGGGTCCGTGAACGCGCGCCGGTTCTTGAGGTGACCGGGGCGGAGCCCCTCGACTCCGTCCAGTGGCGGCGGGTGACGGCGAGCGGTGCGTATGACTACGCCTTGGAGAAAGTCTGGACCGGGCGGACCTACCAGGGCGTGCCCGGGGTCGCGTTGCTCACGCCGCTCCGGCTGGCGAGTGGCGCGCTGGTCTGGGTGAATCGCGGGTGGGTCCCGTCTCCCGACGCGGCGCAGGTGGATCAGTCCCGGTGGCGGGAAGGGGATAGTGCCGTCGTGGCGGGGATTGTCATGGCCCACGAAGGACTCCCCTGGGTCATCGACGACTCGACCCCCGCGAAGGACCGGGCACCGGACCCCACGATCCAGCGGTGGCCCCTCCCGGTCCTGTCCGACGGCCCTCACCTGTCCTACATCATCCAGTGGTTCGCTTTCGCCGCGATCATCCTCGGGGGATCCCTGATTCTCTTCTCGAAACGCCGTTCGGCGTTGCCGGATAGGGGAAGTCATGCCCCCACTACCATTTAGAGCCTCGTCTGGTGATATTCCGTCCGGCAGCGGCCCGCCCACACGCGCCCGTAAGCTGATGCGTGGAGCGGGCTTTCGCGTACCGGAGGGAACTGAATGCCTGCAGCGACACCGATCAAACGTCCCATCAAGGTTTCTCAGCTGGTCCGCCGTCGTCTCAAAGAACTGAAGCGCTCTCCCCGTGAGTTGGCCGAAGCCGTCCAGGTCTCCGAGGAGTATGTCGCTGATCTTCTGGCGGGACGCCGCGCACCGCCGGCGCCGGGACGAACCGATTTGTACGACCGCATGACCAAGTTTCTGCGGCTCCACCGCAACGATCTGCCGACCTGCGCCAAGGTCGAGCGGGAAGCGCTGGGCACCAAGCAGAAGCGTCCCGACCCGAAGGTCCGGGCGCTCCTGCTCGAGTTGTGTGAGCCGGCCATGGCGAAGAAGCTCGATCGCCGGTTCACCACCAAGCGGGACCAGGAGACCGCGGCGCTCGACCGTCTCGTGGCGCAGCGCCTTCTGGAAGTCGCGCAGGGGTTCGTGCGCCGGCAGCTGGATGACGAAGTCGGCATCCGCGTCGCCGCGAACCGTGAGGGCGTGACGTATCTGCAGATGCGGATGCGGCTGCTCGAGTTTCTCGACGCGACGGTTGAGTCGCTCTCGGTGACCGATCACGATGTGTTTATCCGGCCGCGGATCGGGTTCTGGAATATCGACCTGGAGACCACGGCGATGCGGATTGTCTTGCGGTCGCAGGAGCCGGCGCCGCGTCAGCGACGGGCGATGGGGTTCTAGGACTGCTGCCCCGGAAACGAACGGCGCCACCCCGTAGGGTGGCGCCGTTTTTCTTCGTGGTACCGCGCGTTCTTAGAGCTTGATGACGTTCTGCGCGGCCGGGCCCTTCGCGCCCTGGACGACTTCGAACTCGACCCGCTGACCCTCGGCGAGGGAACGGAAACCATCCGCCTGGATAGCGGTGTGATGCACGAAGCAGTCCTTTTCGCCGTTCTCGGGCGTGATGAAGCCGAAGCCCTTCGCGTCGTTGAACCACTTCACGGTACCGGTGATGCGTGCCATACTGGTGTGACTCCTGATGTGTTATGACCCGGCGGGACTTGCCGCCGTCGAGCGTCGGATGTAGCTCCCAGATACACGAACAGGACCATAGGCGATGCCCAGGTCCTGTGACGGTCTGGTACTTTCGACCCCGGCACCATGCCGGAGCCCCTTCGCTCGGCACCAAGAATCATATGATGTCACGATTCTGTCAAGCCCCGTGAGGGGTTTCCTGAGGCGTTTTGCTTGACGCCCCCCCTCGCCGGCTTCAGTTTCTTGCCCGCCGCCGTCACCCCCATTTCCGGAGCCTCGATGTACCGATTCCTGGCCGCCACCCTGGCTGCTTTGCTGCTCCCGTTCCGCACCGTTCCCGTCGCCACGGTCCCAGATAGCCGAGTTGCCGCCGATACCGGCAAGAAGAAGGGCGACCTCCCCCTCACCACGACCCGGACCGTCTCGTTCACGACGTCCGAAGGGACCTGGATGTCCCTCGATGTCTCGCCTGACGGCAAGACCATCGTGTTCGAGCTCGTGGGGGACCTGTACACCATGCCCATTACGGGTGGCAAGGCGACGCGGATCACGTCGGGTCCGTCGTTCGATTCTCAGCCCCGCTGGTCGAAGGACGGCAAACAGATCGTCTTCCTGTCCGACCGGAGCGGCGCGGAGAACATCTGGCTCTGCGATGCCGACGGGAGCCGCCCGAAGGCACTGACCAAGGGCAGCAACAACCTCTATGCGTCGCCGGTGTTCACGCCCGACGGCAATTACATCGTCGCGTCCCGGACGTCCGGCGTGCTCGGTTCCGATTACGAGCTCTGGCTCTATCACAAGGACGGCGGGTCCGGCACCGCGATGGTCAAGGCGGGGACGCCCGCGCCGGGCGCGCCGCAAGTGAATGCGTTGGGCGCGGCCTTCGGCAACGACCCGCGCTACGTGTATTACTCCCGGAAGCGCGGCGGCTTCGGGTACAACCTCCAAAACCAGGGCGGTGGCCAGGAGTGGCAGGTCGCGGTCTACGACCGGCAGACCGGCCAGACGAACGGCGTCACCGACGTCGATGGCTCGGGGATGCGTCCGATCCTGTCGCCGGACGGCAAGTGGCTCATCTACGCGACGCGCCACGATACCGCGACGGGCCTGCGCCTGCGCGACCTCGCGACGGGGGACGAGAAATGGCTGGTCTATCCCGTCACGCGCGACGATCAGGAATCCCGCTTCACCCGCGATCTCGAACCCAACTCGGCGTTCACGCCCGACTCGAAGGCGCTCATCACGACGTTCGGCGGCAAGTTCTGGCGCGTCGAAGTCCCGTCGGGGCAGGTGAGCGCGATCCCGTTCACGGCCCAGGTCGAGCAGCAGCTCGGCCCCCTGGTCCGGTTCGATTTTCGCGTGGACACGGGCGAGATCACGCTGCACCAGATCCGCGACGCGTCGCCCTCCCCTGACGGCAAGCGCCTGGTCTTCAGCGCGCTGGATAAGCTGTACGTGATGGATCTCCCGAATGGCACGCCGCGCCGGCTGACGAGGGCGACGGTCCACGAGCAGGAGCCCGTGTGGTCGCCGGACGGAAAGTCGATCGCCTATATCACGTGGACCGACACCAGCGGGACGGTGAGCAAAGTGTCGGCGACGGGTGGCACGCCGGCGGTCCTGACCAGCGAACCGGGCTTCTACGAACAGCCCGCCTGGAGTCCCGACGGTAACCGGATCGTGTTCTACAAGGGTCCGCGTCAGGCGCACGAGACCGAGCACCGCGGCACCGGAGAGGATCTGGTCTGGATTCCCGCCGCCGGCGGCGCTACCACGCGTATCACCCGGGTGGATGGCGGCGGCCGCCCGCATTTCGCCCGCGATCCGAACCGCGTGTTCGTCTACGATGGCAACGAGCTGGTCTCGATGCGGTTCGACGGCACCGACCGCCGTAATTGGATCAAGGTGACTGGGTACACCTACCCCGGGGCCGGTTCGGAGCCGCAGAACGCCGACGAAATCATCATGAGTCCCGATTCCGACCGCGTGCTGGCGGCCGCGGGGAACAACGTCTACCTCGTGACCCTGCCGGAAGTCGGTGGCACCGTCCCGAGCATCAACATCTCCGACCCGGGCTCGGCGTCCTTCCCGGTGAAGCGCCTCACGACCATCGGCGGCGATTTCGTCGGCTGGGCGCCGGACGGAAAGCACGTCCACTGGTCGATCGGCCGGTCGTTCTTCCGGTATGAGCCCGCCGTCGCCGACTCGCTCGAGAAGGCCAAGGTGGTGCAGGACTCGCTCCGCACGGAGTCCCTCAAGGGCGACACCCTGCCGAACGGAAAGCCCGACACGGTCGCCAAGGCGCGCGTGGACTCGCTCAACAAGAAGCCCGCGTACGAAGCCGAGCGGACGGATGTGACGATCAAGGTGGCGCGGGACGTGCCCAAGGGGACCGTGGTCCTCAAGAACGCCCGCATCATCACCATGAAGGGTGACGAGGTGATCGAGAAGGGTGATCTGGTGGTCACCGCCAACCGCATCGCCTGCGTGGGGACGTGCACGACGCCCGCCGGCGCGACGGTCATGGACCTGTCGGGGAAGACCATTATCCCCGGCCTCATCGACACGCACGCGCACCCCTGGCCGGAGTGGGGCATTCACTCGAGCCAGGTGTGGAAGTACCTCGCCAATCTCTCGTTCGGCGTGACGACCACGCGGGACCCGCAGACCGCCACCACGGACGTGCTGACCTACGCCGACATGGTCGAGGCCGGCCAGATCATCGGTCCCCGGATCTACCACACCGGCCCGGGCGTGTTCTGGAGCGAGGACATCAAGAGTCTGGATGACGCCAAGAACGTCCTGAAGCGCTACTCGGAGTTCTACGGCGTGCACACCATCAAGGAGTACATGACCGGAAACCGGAAGCAGCGGCAGTGGGTGATCATGGCGGCGAAGGAGCTGCACCTGATGCCCACCACCGAGGGCGGGCTCGATTTCAAGATGAACCTGACCGAGGCGCTGGACGGCTATCCGGGGCACGAGCACAGCTACCCCATCATGCCGCTCTACAACGACGATGTGCAGCTGATCGCGCAGTCGGGGATCAACTACAACCCGACGCTGCTCGTGAACTACGGCGGTCCGTTCGCCGAGAATTATTTCTACGAGCACTACAACATCCACGACGATCCGAAGATCCGTCGCTTCTTCCCGCATGACGAGATCGACAACCGGGCGCTGCGGCGGCCCGGCTGGTTCGCGGATGACCAGTACGTGTACCAGCAGATCGCGGCCAGCGCGGCGAAGATCGTCCGCGCCGGCGGCCATGTCGGCATCGGCTGCCACGGGCAGTTCGACGGGGAAGGGTGCCACTGGGAGACCTGGGCCTTCGTGGCGGGCGGCATGACGCCCCTCGAGGCGCTCCGGGTCGCGACGCATGACGGCGCGTACGCCATCGGGATGGAGCAGGATCTCGGCTCGCTCGAGCCCGGCAAGCTCGCCGATCTCGTGGTGCTCGACGCCAATCCGCTCGAGGACATCCACAACACCACGAAGATTGCCTCGGTCATGAAGAATGGCCGCCTGTACGACGGCAACACGCTCGATCAGGTGTGGCCCGACAAGGTGGCGCTCCCGAGGATGTGGTGGTGGAATCAGGAGCCGGGAGGAAAAAACTAAGGGCGTCAAGAAACAAACCGTCGAGAGACAAGGCGTCGAGTAGCAAAGCGTCGAGAAGCGAGGCGTAACGTCTTGCTTCTCGACGTCTTGTCTCTCGACGCATTTGTAGTTAGGTTGTCTTCGGACCGCGAGCTGGCATCCTTCCGAAGGACAGTCCCGCTCAGGAGCGGGCACCGGCGCTGTACACACGCCCGGACTCATTCCCCAGGTTCAATCGACGTAGTGACTCCGCCATCGCCGGCACTGAGGCCGGAGGTGGAGTGCGTGTGTGTGAAGGAGTACGTATTTCATGCCGTTTTCAGCACTCGGGTTGATGCCCGAACTGGTGCGCGCCGTGGCCGAGGAAGGCTACGAGCGCCCCACCCCCATTCAGCAGGAGACCATCCCCCTCGCGCTCGAGGGCCGCGACCTCATCGGCTCGGCGCAGACCGGCACGGGCAAGACCGCCGCGTTCATGCTGCCGATCCTCCAGCGGCTGTCGCAGAGCGGAGGTCATGGCGTCACGCGCGCGCTGGTCCTGGTGCCCACGCGCGAGCTCGCGGAGCAGGTCGCGACGAGCGCACGGGCCTATGGGCGCCACCTGACCGTGTCGGCGGCCGCCGTCTACGGCGGCGTCGGGATGGAGCCGCAGACCAAGGCGCTGACGCGCGGCGTCGATATCGTCGTCGCGACGCCGGGCCGACTGCTCGACCACATGGAGCGCGGGCACGTCAATTTCACCAGGCTCGAGGTGCTGGTCCTGGACGAAGCGGACCGGATGCTCGACATGGGATTCGCGCCCGACGTCAACCGGATCCTCCGGACCCTCCCCGACGAGCGGCAGACCATGCTGTTTTCGGCGACCGTCTCGCCCGAAGTCGATGCGCTGGCGCGGAAGGCCCTGAATGGGCACGCGTCGGTGGAAATCGGCCGCCGGGCGCAGACCGCCGAGGGCATCGAGCATGTGATCGTGGCCGTCGACAAGGCGAAGAAGAAGGACGTGCTGGTCGCGATCCTGAAGGCCAAGCCCGAAGGGCAGACGCTGGTGTTCACCCGCACCAAGTACGGGGCGGACAAGCTCGTGACCCATCTCCGGAAGCAGGGGATTCATGCGCACGCCCTGCACGGTGACAAGGCGCAGAGCCATCGTCAGCGCACGCTCGATGAATTCCGCGATGGGCGAACCGAGATCCTCGTCGCGACCGACATCGCCGCCCGCGGCATCGACGTGGATGGAATCCGGATGGTGGTGAACTTCGATGTGCCGAATGATCCCGAGGCCTACGTGCACCGGGTGGGCCGGACGGCCCGCGCGGGCGCTCAGGGCCTGGGACTGACCCTGATTTCTCCCGATGAATGGCTGATGATGGCCGACGTGGAGAAGCTCATCGGCAAGACGTTCCCGCGGGAAGTGATACCGGGGTTCGAACCGTCGGTACCGCCGCTGCAGCCTCGGGCGATTGAGCAAGCGGCGGCGCGACCGTCACGTTCGGTGGGGATTCGTACGGGCGGGAGACGGCGCAGGTAAAGGCGTCGAGAAACAAGGCGTGAGCGTACGCTTTGCTTCTCGACGTAGTGCTTCTCGACGTAGTGCCTCTCGACGTCTCTTGCTTTCTATCTCTTGTTCAGAGGCACATACGCTCTTTCCGCGGCGCCGACATAATGCTGCCGCGGCCGCGCGATCTTCTGCTCCTTGTCGAGCAACATCTCCTGCCACTGCGCGAGCCAGCCGGGAGTGCGGCCGATGGCGAAGAGCACCGGGAACATGTCCACCGGGAACTTCATGGCTTCGTAGATAATGCCCGAATAGAAGTCGACGTTCGGATAGAGCTTCCGCGTCACGAAGTAGTCGTCTTGGAGAGCGATCCGCTCGAGCTCCAGGGCGAGATCGATGAGCGGATTCTTGCCGGTCACTTCGAACACCTGATCGGCGGTCTGCTTGATGTACTTGGCGCGCGGATCGTAGTTCTTGTAGACGCGGTGGCCGAAGCCCATCAGCTTCACCTCACCCCGCTTCACCCGCTCGATGTAGGCCGGCACCTTCGACTTGTCGCCGATCTCCCGGAGCATTCGCAACACCTGCTCGTTGGCACCGCCATGCAGGGGGCCGTACAGCGCCGCCGCCGCGCCGGCCATCGCCGAGTAGGGGTCCGCGTGGGACGAGCCGATCGCGCGCATCACCGCAGCCGAACAGTTCTGCTCGTGGTCGGCGTGGAGAATGAAGAGGACGTCCATGGCCCGCTCGAGGACGGGATTGGGGACGTATTTCACCTCCGTGGCCTTGAACATCATGTTCAGCAAGTTGCCGGTATAGCTGAGATCGTTGTCGGGGTAGGCGTACGGCATCCCGATGTTGTGCCGGTGGGCGAAGGCGGCGAGCGTCGGTGTCTTGGCGATGAGCCGGAAGATCTGGTTGCGGCGCGAGGTCTCGTCGTCGATGTGCTTGGCTTCGGGATAGAAGGTCGAGAGCGCCGCCACGGTCGAAACGAACACGCCCATCGGGTGGGCGTCGTGGTGGAAGCCGTCGATGAACTTCTTGATGTTCTCGTGAATGATGGTGTGGTGGACCACGTTGTAGACCCAGCCGTCCAGCTCTGCCTTGTTCGGGAGCTCCCCGTGCAGCAAGAGGTAGGCGGTTTCCAGGAAGGTGCTCTTTTCCGCCAGCTGATCGATCGGGTACCCGCGGTACCGCAGGATCCCCTTGTCGCCATCGATGTAGGTAATGGCGCTCCGGCACTCGGCCGTATTCATGTAGGCCGGGTCGTAGCTCATGATGCCGAAATCGTCCGGCCCCGTGCGGATCTGCCTGAGGTCGGCGGCCCGGATCATCCCATCCTGGATGGGGAGCTCGTAGTTCTTGCCGGTGCGGTTATCGGTGACGGTCAGCGAGTTGGTTGGCACGACCTGTCCTGGATGTGAGGGGTGACGGGGCGAAAGATAACCGCGGTCTCCCTCTTTTCAGAATCCCGGTTTGACGTATCTTCGCCCCGTGACCTCGAACAACCCCACCCCCCCGAAACGTCCCAGCCTGTACCCGACCAAGTCGGGTGCCGGTTCCCTCCTGGGCGAGCAGCTGGCGTCCCGCGGGTACCGGTCCTGCATTTTGCTCGGGGTGACGCCCGAAGGGGTCGAAATCGCCGCCAACGCCGCCAAGGCCATGGGGGCCACGTTCGACGTCATCGTGGCGTCGTTCATCAAGTTGGGGTCGAACCTCGCGCCCATCGGCGCGATGGCCGAGTCGGCGCCGGCGGAGATGGATCCCGACTTTCAGCCGGGGATGAACCTGCTGGAGAAGCTGCAGGGGGCCATCGAGGAGTCGCGGGCGCGCGTCCGGCAGGATCTGGTGCTCTACCGGACTCAGCGGCCGGTGAAGCCGGTGAAGGGGATCGCGGCCGTCATCGTCGACGGTCAGGTCATCTATCCCTGGCGCGTCCTCGCCGCCGCGAAAGCCGTCGAGCAGCTCGGTGCCATCAAAGTGGCGATCGCGACGCCCGTCGCGACGGAGATAGCTGCCGGTAGGATTCGGGCGAGGCAATACGAATTCGTTTGCCCCAGTATCGTCGCAGACGAGACCGGGCACCCCTCCCCCTACGGGGATTCCACCGGTGACAGCCCCGAACGTCTCAGAAGCATCATGATTGCCCATCAGGCAGCGTAAGCTACTAGACGCACCAGACGCACCGATGGGTTGCACGAAGAAGGGGTCAGGAGAGTCTCTCCTGGCCCCTTTTGACTTGTTCACCATCTGCGCGTCTGTGCGTCTCGTCTTTGCCCCTGCGCGTCTCGTAGCTCAAACCAGTCCCTTCTCCAACCAAAGATGTTCCCCCTTCAGGACTTCCTGCGCCGCGCGATACGTCGGTACGTCTGCAGAACTCCACATCTCCTGGAACTTCACCCGAACGCGATGACGGGCCTGCTCACAGAATAGAGCAGCAATCTTCTCGGCACGGGCGCCCGCAGCCGGATCCTTCTTCTTCAGCATCTGGACCCGCGCGCACGACGCGGTCATGGCGAACAGCTCTGCGCCGACATCCACGAGCCGGAAGAGCACGGACTGGCGCTGCTCGAGCTTGGGACCGAAGCGGAGCATCGAGTGGAACACGCCACGCGCGAGACGACGGGACGCGCGCTCCGCGAAACGGAGATGCGTCGCGAGGGCGCCATACTCCCCGTACTTGGGCCAGAAGCTCCAGCCGATCCACCGCGTGGGATACCACCACCCATAGAAGAGGGCGGAGCGCCAGAGTCCGGCGAGGCGCTGGCCGATGGATTTGCCGGGCATGACGACGTCGCCGGCCGTCTGCAGGTGCTTATCCACCGCCTCGCGGGCGATGAACAGGTGCATGATCTCGCTCGAGCCTTCGAAAATCAGATTGATGCGGAAGTCCCGCATGATCCGTTCGACGGGCCAGTTATTCTCGCCGCGGGCCTTGAGCGAATCCGCGGTTTCGTAGCCGCGCCCGCCGCGGATCTGCACCGTGTCGTCGATGATCCGCCAACCGGCTTCCGAGTTGTAGAGCTTGGCGATCGCCGCTTCGAGCCGGATGTCGTAGCCGCCGCGGTCCGCCATGGCACCGCACAGCTCGGCCACCGACTCCATGGCGAAGGTGTTCGCGGCCATGGTCCCGAGCTTCTGGGCGATGGCATCATGCTTGCCGATGGGGAGCCCCCACTGCACCCGCTCGTTCGACCACTGGCGGGAGATCTCGAGGCAACGCTTGCCGACGGCGACGGCGGAGATGGGGAGGGTGAGGCGGCCGGTATTCAAGGTGGTAAGCGCGAGCTTCAGGCCTTTGCCCTCACCCCAGAGCACGTTTTCCCGGGGGACCCGGACATTCTTGAAGCTGATCACGCCGTTGTAGAGCGCCCGCAGGCCCATGAAGTGGCACCGGTGCTCGATCTTCACGCCGGGGGAATCGGCTTCGACGATGAACGCGGTGATCTGCCGCTTCTCTTTCCCGTTCACCACCTTGGACGGCGTCCGGGCCATCACCACCATCAGCTCCGCGATGGTCCCGTTGGTGCACCACATCTTCTCGCCGTTCAGGATCCACGCCTCGCCGTCGTCCGTCGGCTCCGCGTGGGTTTCGACGTTGGCCGGGTCCGACCCGACGTTGGGCTCGGTGAGGGCGAACGCGGAGATCGACCCCTTGGCCAGGCGGGGCAGGAACTTCTTCTTCTGCGCCTCGGAGCCGAACATCTTGAGCGGCTGGGGCACGCCGATGGACTGGTGCGCGGACAGCAGGGCGGTGACGGAGCCGTCGACCGTCGAGACCAGCTCCATGGCTTTCATGTAGGAGAGCTGGGACAACCCCAGCCCGCCGTACTCGCGCGGGATCTTGATCCCGAAGGCCCCCAACTGGCGCAGGCCCTCGATCACCGCGGGCGGGATCTCCCCCTCGCGGTCGACCTTGTCCCCGTCCACGTTCGTCTTGAGAAACTTCTTGAGGGCGTCCAGAAACGGCTCGGCCCGTTTCTCTTCTTCCGACGAGGCCACCGGATAGGGGTGGATCAGGTCCATCTGGAGGGAGCCGAGGAAGAGATCGCGGACGAAACCACGCCCGGTCCACTCGGTTTCGCGGGCCGCCTCGGCAACGTCTCGGGCCTCGGCAGCGGATACGCCGGTCTTGGGCTCTGTCGCAGTGGTCATGAGGTCTCCTTCCTCAATCTATACCTTGGGGGCAGGATTGGGGGCGGGGGACGAACGGGTTCAAGTTGGTGACGAACCGATGACGGAACCCCGGCACGGCAAATTCGTTATGAAGGATGTCCTGACGTATCTTCAATAAATGCGACGAGCGCTCCTCTATACCGCCCTTCTGATCTGTGGCGCCGCGGGTACGGCCCCCGGGCAGTTCGCTCCGGCCGGTACCGGCGGCGTCGCGGCGTTGGCGGACGACCTCCGGCGCCTCGGCGCCACCAAGCGCGTGCTGGTGATCGGCGCGCACCCCGACGACGAGGATACCCAGCTCCTCGCCTACCTCTCCCGCGGACTCGGCGTCGATGCGGCGTACCTCTCGCTCACACGCGGAGAGGGCGGGCAGAACGTCATCGGCGAAGAGCTCGGCCCCGAGCTCGGGATCATCCGGAGTGAAGAGCTGCTCGCGGCGCGGCGCCTCGATGGCGCGCACCAGTTCTTCACCCGCGCGTACGACTTTGGATTTTCAAAGAATATTGACGAAGCGTTCCGCTTCTGGCCTCGAGACTCCGTCCTGAAGGACGTGATCGACGTCATCAGGCGGTTCCGGCCGCAGGTCATCGTCTCGATTTTCACGGGCACCCCGCGTGACGGGCATGGGCAGCATCAGGTCGCCGGCGCGATCGCCAGGCAGGCGTTCGACCTGCTCAAGGATTCGAGCTGGGGGCCGGTGAAGTTCTACCGCTCGTCCTTCTTCGATACCGCGGGCACGACGCTGCGGATGGCCGCGGGCACGCTCGATCCGCTGGTGGGGGAGTCGTACTACCAGATCGCGATGGCGGGGCGAAGCCAGCACCGGTCGCAGGACATGGGTCAGATTCAGCGGCCGGGACCGAGCCAGATCCGGCTGACGCTGATCGCCAGCAGGAAGGCGGCGTCGAGCTCTGATGGGTTCTTTACTGGGGTGGACACCACGCTCCATGACCATGAGGCTTACGTCGGGCTCGTGGATTCGGCGCGTCGCCGTCTCTCGCCGTACGATCCCGGGGCCGTGGCACCGCTGCTCGCCCGCGCACTCCAGGCGCTCGGCACCGACGATCCGGATCAGCGCGCGCTCGCGGAGAAAGCCCTCGCGGATGCCGCCGGCGTGGTCGTGGACGGCATTTCGGATGACGACATCGTGATTCGGGGCGAGCGGGTGCAGGTGGAGGCCGATCTCTGGAATGCCGGGACCGACTCGGTGCGGCTCACCGGCGTCGACTTCTCGGTGCCACCCGCCTGGTCCGTCGAGAACATGGAGAATGGGGGCGCGAGCGTCGCGCCCGGGTCCGTCCTCCAACGTCATTTCGCCGTCCATGTTCCTGCCGATGCTCCGCGCTTACAGCCGTACTTCCTCGATAAGCCCCTGAATGGCGCGCTCTACGATTGGTCGGGGGTGCCGGCGGACATTCGCGGTCTTCCCTTCGGTCCGCCGCCGGTGTCGATGCGCGTGCACCTCGTGATCGATGGCGCGCCCGTGACGCTCTCCAGGGAAGTCGTCTACCGCTTCCGCGATCAGGCCCGCGGCGAAGTCCGGCGCCCCCTGATGGTGACGGAGCCCTTCGAAGTGTCCATCACCCCGGGGATGGTGGTGTGGCCGCAGACGGCCGGCGGGTCCCGGCAATTCACCGTGCAGGTGACGAACCGCAACCGTGGTCCGGCCACGGGCCGGCTCGACATCACCGTCCCGTCGGGTTGGGCCCCGGTCCCGTCCGACTCGCTGTCGTTCACGCGGGAAGACGAGACCAAGAGCTACACGTTTGCGGTCGACCTGCCGGCGAATACCAAGCCGGGGGACTTCCGTCTGCACGCGTCGGTGCGTGGCGCCGACCGCACGATCAGTGATGGCGCGCTGGTGGTGATCGACTACCCGCACATCGAGCCGCGCGGCGTGGTGCACCCATCGGTGGTGGATATCCGCGTGGCACCGATCGCGCTGCCGGCCCTGTCCCGCATCGGTTACATCCGGGGCGCCTCGGACCGCGTGCCCGAAGCGCTCACAGCGGTCGGCCTGCCGATCGAGGTGCTGGGGGCCGATACGCTCGCCAAGGGCAACCTCTCGAAGTACGACGCCATTGTGATCGGAAGCCGGGCGTATGAGACGGATCCGGCACTCGTGGCGAACAACGGCCGCCTCCTCGACTATGCGCGCAACGGTGGGCTGCTCGTGGTGCAGTACCAGCAATACCCGTTCATTCGCGGCGGCTTCGCCCCCTACCCGATGACGATTGCCAGCCCGCATGACCGGGTGACGGACGAGAATGCGGCAGTGACGGTGACCGACTCGTCGTCACGCGTCCTCAAGAGTCCCAACGCCATCGGGCCGTCGGACTGGCAGGGCTGGGTGCAGGAGCGTGGCCTCTACTTTGCCCATGATTGGGATTCGACGTATCACCCGGTGTTCACGATGCACGACCCTGGAGATCCGCCGCTCGCCGGCGGCCTGCTCGTCGCGCCACTCGGACGCGGGACGTACGTGTACACAGGTCTGTCGTTCTTCCGGGAGCTTCCCGCCGGTGTCGTGGGGGCGTATCGGCTCTTCGCCAACCTCCTCGCGCTGACGCCGACGCATGTCCCATAAAGGGAGTGGGGAGTGGGGAGTGGGTGCAGTTCGGGCGCTGCGGGGTTTGCTCTCTCAGCGACTTCGACTCCTCCCTACTCCCTACTCCCCGGTTCTCATGGGGGCACTCCTGCTCGCCCTGACGGGATGCGGCGGCGGCGGCAAGACTCCGTTGGTCATCTACTCCCCCCACGGACGCGACCTCCTCACGCTCCTCCAGCAACGCTTCGAGCAGCTGCACCCCGACATCGCCGTCCACTGGCTCGACATGGGGTCGCAGGAGGTCTACGACCGGGTCCGCTCGGAGCGTGCGAATCCCCAGGCAGACGTGTGGTTCGGGGGACCCGCGACGATCTTCGCGCGGGGCGCGCAGGATTCGCTGCTCGAGCCATTCCGCCCCACCTGGGCCGGTACGATCGCCACTCATGAGCGTGGCCCCGGCGACCTGTACTTCGCGTCGTACGAGACGCCGGCCGTGATCGTCTACGCCGACCAGGCCATGAAGCCGGTGGATGCGCCGCAGACCTGGGAGGCGTTGCTCGAGCCGAAGTGGAAAGGCAAGATCATCATCCGCGATCCACTCGCCTCCGGCACGATGCGCGCGGTGTGGGGCCTGATGATTGAGCGGGGATTCAAGAAGGGCACCGACACCGCCGCGGCCTTTGGGTATCTCAAGGCGCTCGACGGGCAGACCAAGGAATACGTGCTGAACGGGACGCTCCTCGATGAGAAGATCGTCCGTCAGGAGGCGCTCATCACCATCTGGGATCTGCCCGACATCCTCCTCAACAAGCGGGAGGGGATGCAGCTCGGGTACGTCTTCCCGAAGGACGGCACGCCGGTCATCGAAGATGCGATCGGCATCGTGAAGGGCGCGAAGCATGAGGCGGCCGCGAAACTGTGGGAGGAGTGGATCGGATCGACCGAAGCCCAGCTCCTCGCCACCCGCGACGCCTATCGACTGCCGGCCCGGCAGGACCTCCCGGCGGATTCCCTCCCGGCGTGGGCGCAGGAAGTCAGGCGGCAGATGGTGCCCGCCAACGACATGGACTGGGACCTCCTGGCCGCGCATGGCGCTGACTGGATGCGCTATTGGGACGAGAAGGTCCGAACGAGCGGCAATCGTCCGTGAGTTTTCTCTCCGTCGACAACCTGCAGGTCCGCTTCAGCGACACCGTGACGGTCGGTCCCGTGTCGCTGGGGATCGAGCGCGGGGAGGTCCTCGCGCTCCTCGGGCCCTCGGGGAGCGGCAAGACCACGCTGCTCCGGATGCTGGCCGGGTTTGAAACGCCCGACAGCGGCCGGGTCTTGGTCGAGGGTGAGGATGTGACGGGCGTGCCGCCCGCGACCCGCCGGTTCGGGATGGTCTTCCAGCACTACGCGCTCTTCCCGCATCTCAACGTCGGCGAGAATGTGGCGTTCGGGCTCGCCAAGGGCACCGAACGGGACACACAGGTGGTCGAAGCGCTGGGTCTCGTCGATCTGGCGGGCTTCGAACGCCGGAAGGTGCAGGAGCTGTCGGGTGGTCAGCAGCAACGGGTCGCGCTGGCGCGCGCGCTCGCGCCGCATCCGCGGGTGCTCCTCCTCGACGAGCCCCTCTCCAACCTCGACCCGTCACTCCGCGAGCGTACCCGGCGCGAGCTCCGGGAAGTAATCGGGCGGGTCGGGATCACCACGGTGTTCGTCACCCACGAGCAGGAAGAAGCCTTCGACCTCGGCGACCGGGTGGCCGTGCTGAACGCAGGGACGCTCGAACAGCTCGCCACTCCCGATCAGGTGTACGACGCGCCGGCCAGTCTCTTCGTCGCGACGTTCGTGGGCCGGGCCAACGTGCTCAAGGGGAGTGGCGCGCTGGCGTTTGGCGGCGAGGCAGGGGAGGCCCTGGTGATTCGCCCCGAGCATTTCCGTCTCGTGACGGGGCCGGGTGTTGCGGGCGTCGTGAGGGAACGCCGCTTTACCGGAGCGAGTGCCTATCTCCAGGTGGAAATTGCGAGTGGTGTGCGCGTCGAGGTTCTGGCGGAGCCCCGCTCGGCGCAGGTGGGAGACCGGGTCACGCTCGCGGCGGCGCGAAAGACGGTCTTCCCGTCATGAGGAAGCGTTCTTCGTCGGGGCTCCTGCTCACGATCCTCCTCGCGTGGCTGGTGCTCTATCCCGTGCTCATCGTGGCGGCAGACGCCGGGCATGCGAGCGCGATCCACGCCTTCGTCTCGCGCGGGACGGAGTGGAGCGCGCTGTGGGCGAGCTGCTGGATCTCCGTCCTCAGCGTCGTGCTGGCCGCGCTGATCGGCATCCCGCTCGCGTTTCTCTTCGAGTGGTTCGAGTTCCCCGGACGCAAACTCCTCGGCTCGCTGATCGCGCTCCCTGCCGTCCTGCCCCCGCTGGTGGGCGTCATCGCCTTCCTCTTCCTGTACGGCGAGTCAGGTTTCGTCGCGCGGGGTCTGCAGTACGTCTTGGGCTTCCAGCAGGCGCCCTGGCGGTTGCAGGGAGCGGGCGCCATCCTGCTCGTGCACGCCTACTCGATGTACGTGTACTTCTACCTCTTCACCCGGGCGGGACTCGCCAAGGTTGACGCGGCGATGATCGAGGCCGCGCACGCGCTCGGCGCGGGACGATGGCGGACGCTGTTCCGGGTGACGTTGCCGCTGCTGCGTCCGTCGCTCGCCGGCGCGACGCTGCTGACGTTCATGACGGCGCTCGGATCGTTCTCGGCGCCGTACGTGTTCGGCGGCGGCTTCCGGGTCATGCCGACGCAGATCGTGGCATCCCGGCTGAATGGCGAGGACGCGCTGGCTATGGTCGAGACGGTGGCGCTGGCGCTCCTCGCGCTGATCGGACTCGTGGTGTTGCGGCGCACCGAGGGAGATGCGGGGGTGGTATCCCTGGGGAAGGGCGCGGCCCCCCAGCGCCGCGTGATCCGCACACCGTTGGCGCGAGTCACGGCCACGGTGACGGGGTGGGCGCTCGCCGTGGTGCTGCTCCTGCCCCATTTAACACTGATTCTGGTCTCGCTCGTCCCATACGCAACGTGGACAACCGAAGCCTTCCCTCCGGTGTTGAACCTGGACAACTATCGCCGCCTCCTGGAAGAGCCGACCCGGCTCGCGCCGCTCGTGAACTCGCTCTGGATGGCGGTGGTAAGTACGGCAGGGGCCGTCGTCCTGGCCCTCGCGGCTGGATGGATGGTGGTGAGGCGCCGGGCGCGGCTGTCGAAGATCATCGAGGCGCTGGTGGCCCTGCCGTGGGCGCTGCCGGGGACGGTCTTCGCCATCGCACTGGCCACGACCTTCAGTGTGATGAAACCCTTGGAGGCCCGCTGGGTGTTGATAGGAACAGCAGCCATTCTTCCGTTGGCCTATCTGGTGCGGAATATCCCGGTGACGGGCCGGGCGATTCTTGCAGGGTACCGGCAGCTCGATCCGGCATTCGACGAGGCGGCCGCGAGTCTCGGCGCGGGGCGGTGGGAAACGTTCCGGCGGGTGAGTCTCCCGCTCCTGTCGCCGGCCCTGATGGCCGGAGCGAGTCTGGCGTTCGTGGCGGCCTTGGGTGACTTCGTGACGTCGGTGGTACTCTATACCTACGACACGCGCCCGATTTCGATGGAAATCCTGTCGTCTCTCCGGTTGAATGAAATCGGTGTCGCCGCAGCATTCGGTGTAGTGCTCATGGTGGTCAGTGCCGTCGTCCTCGCAATCGGAGCGCGTCGATGAGGCGGTTGTGGGTACTCATGCTGGTGGCGTTCGTGGACATGATGGGCCTGATGATCATCTGGCCTCTCCTGCCGCTCTACGCAACCAACCTCCATGCCACGCCGGAGGTGGTCGGACTCCTGGTCGCGTCATTCCCCGTCGCGCAGCTTATCGCCTCTCCCGTATGGGGCTACGTCTCGGACCGGTACGGCCGCCGCCCCGCGTTGCTCGTCGGATTGGGAAGCTCCGCCGTTGCGTACGTCGTCTTCGCGTTCGCTCCGAATGTGTTGCTCCTCTTCGTCTCCCGATTCGTGCAGGGGCTCGGCGGCGGGACCACTGGTGTGGTGCAGGCCTACGTGGCCGACTCGATGCCCCCGAGGGAACGCGCCAAGGCCCTGGGGTGGTTGTCTGCGGCCACGAGCGCCGGCGTGGTCATCGGTCCAGCCATCGGATCGTTCATGCACCGCTTCGGCGATGCCGCTCCGGGCCTGTTCGGGGCGGTGCTGGTGCTGATCAACGTCGCCTTCGCCTGGAAGTGGCTGCCCGAGTCGCGTTGGTCGCAGGTCGGCGTGGAGCGGTACACGCCCCAGGCCGTGCGTCAGATCACCTTGAAGGATGCCTACGAGAACATCACGAAGCCCGCGGGCAAAGTGCTGAGCGAGCCGGGCCGGCCGATCTCGCTCCTCATCTGGATCTACACCTTTGCGATGCTCGGCTTCAATGCTTTGCCGCCGATCTTTTCGCTCTACCTCCACGACAAGTTCGGGATCACGGTCGACCAGATCGGCTACTTCTTCATGATCTTCGGCATCGTCGGCGTGGTGATGCGCGTGGCGCCCGTGGGCTGGTTCAATGCCCGATTCGGTGAAGTGAAAACGATGCGGATCGGTGCGGCGCTCTTGTTCGCCGGCTTCGTCCTCGTCCCCCTGGCGCCGACGCTTCCGATTTTCGTGTTGACGCAGATCCTGCTTCCGTTGGGTACGGCGCTGGTTTTCCCGGCAAATTCCGCCCTCGTCAGTCATCGCGTCGATCCGAAGGATATCGGCGTCACCATGGGGGTCCAGCAGACGTATCGCGGCCTGGCGGCGATCTTCGGCCCACTCTACGCCGGCTGGGCGTATGGCGCCCTCGGCCACACCGTGCCGTTCTATATCTCGGCCGTGATCATCGTCTTCGTGTTCTGGCTGATGACGCTGGTGGAGGTGGATGCACCGGCGAGCCAGCCGGCGCCCGTCCGTACCACCGCTGCCTGACTCCGAGTAGGTTTCGGGACCTCGAAAGGGGAGCGACATGGCCGGCGTCAAACTCAGCGCGGCGCAGCAGCGGAAGGTCGACCAGATCACCGAGCTTCAGAAAATCGTGGACCACACCAAGGCCACGCTGAAGGAGCTCGAGTCGAATCGCGCCGCGAAGGCGAGCGTCGTCAACAACCTCTCCGCCATGATCTCGCGCGAGATGTCCCAGATGCGCCAGAAGCTCCTCACCTCCCCGGTGGGCACGATCGGGGACCTCGCCGGCAACCTGTCGGTGGTGGCCAGCCGGAGCCAGGGGATGAACGTCAAGATCCGCGCGCTCACCGACGGATTGAACAGCATCACCATGCAGCTCGACCTCGCGATGAAGAACGCCCTGCAACCCGAGAAGGACGCGAAGGCCGAGGCCGGTGACCAACCCGCGCACTGAGGGGCGGTCCGGCCCCGCCATTCGAACGGCGGGACTCGTCAAGAAGTACGATGACGTCACCGCCGTTGCCGGACTCGATCTCACCATCCATCGCGGGGAATGCTTCGGACTCCTGGGGCCCAACGGCGCCGGGAAGACGACGACCATCGAAATTCTGGAAGGCCTGACGCTCCCGGACTCGGGCGACGTCGAAGTTCTGGGGATGCGGTGGTCCGACGAGGCGGGTGGGCGGGCCCTGCGGGAACACCTGGGGATCCAGCTCCAGGAGACCCAGCTGGCCGAGAAGCTCTCGGTGCATGAGACCCTGTCGCTCTTCCGGTCGTTCTATGAGAGATCCAACACGGTCGACGAGGTGCTCGATCTCGTCTCCCTCGGCGAGAAGAAAAAGAGCTGGGTCGGGAAGCTTTCGGGGGGCCAGAAACAACGGCTCGCCGTGGCCTGCGCACTGGTCGGCAAGCCCGATCTCCTCTTCCTCGACGAGCCGACCACGGGTCTCGATCCGCAATCGCGGCGCCAGCTCTGGGAAGTCGTGGAGCGGTTCAAGGGGCAGGGACACACCGTCCTGCTCACCACGCACTACATGGATGAGGCCGAGCGGCTCTGCGACCGCGTGGCGATCATGGACCACGGGAAGGTGATCGCGCTCGGCAGCCCGCAGGAGCTGATCGCGTCTCTCGGTGCCGAGCACGTCATCGATTTCGCGCTGGCCAACGGCGGCTCGGCCGCGGATCTCAAACCCGAGCTGGAAAAATTGCCGGGCGTGCAGAGTGTCCGGCTCACGGCTGAAGGCTTGTCGCTGACGGCGGCTGAGTTGCACATGGTCCTCCCGGCATTGATGGCCGCTCTCCAGAAGCGTCAGATCGCCCTCGCATCGCTCACGACCCATCACGCGACGCTCGAAGACGTCTTCGTGTCCCTCACCGGCCGCCAGCTGCGCGATGCGTAACCACCCCATCGTCCAGCTCACCGTCTCGCGCGTCCGGGAGTTCTACCGGGAGCCCGAAGCCATCTTCTGGGTGTTCGGGTTCCCGATCGTCCTCGCCGCCGCGCTCGGTCTTGCGTTCCGGAACAAGGGGCCTGGCGCGATCAACGTCGGTGTACAGGCCGGGACCGGGGACAGCGCGGTGGTGGCGAGCCTCAAGGCGGATTCGTCGTTGCGCCCGGTCATCCTCGACTCGGTCGAAGGGGGGACGAGGCTCCGCTCGGGGCGGATTGGGATTCTGGTCATCCCCGGAAATCCCGTCGTGTACCGATTCGACCCGACGCGGGACGAAAGCAGGCCCGCACAACTCGCGGTGGACCGCGCGCTTCAGCGGGCCGCGGGCCGCCTCGATCCGGTGGCGACGACCAGTGACCACGTCACCGCCAAGGGTTCCCGGTATATCGATTTCCTGATTCCCGGGCTCCTGGGAATGAACCTGCTCGGGTCCGGGATCTGGGGCGTCGGATTCGCGGTGGTGACCGCCCGGCAGAAAAAATTGCTCAAACGCTTCATGGCCACGCCCATGCGGAAGAGTCACTACCTGCTGGGCTTCATCCTCTCGCGGCTGGTCTTCCTGGTGGTGGAAGTGGCCGCGCTGGTGGGGTTCGGCTGGCTGATCTTCGGGGTCGGGGTGCGCGGGTCCTGGCTGGCTCTCGCCGGCATCGCCTTGCTGGGCTCGCTGTGCTTCTCAGGTCTCGGTCTCCTGATCGCGAGCCGCGCCCGTACGGTGGAGGGGGTGTCCGGCCTGATGAATCTCGCCATGCTGCCGATGTGGATCCTGTCGGGCACGTTCTTCTCCTACTCGCGGTTCCCCGACGCGATGATCCCCTTCGTGAAGGCGCTGCCACTCACGGGACTCAACGATGCGCTGCGGGCGGTGATGATCGACGGGACTTCGGTCTTCCAGCTGACCACCCCGTTGGCGATCGTGGCGGTCTGGGGCACCGTCTGCTTCGGGGTCGCCTTGAAGATTTTCCGCTGGAGATAAAGCGGGATTCGGGATTGGGGATACGGGATTGGTCTCGGGCCACAAAATCCACACTCCCGAATCCCCAATCCCGGTCAGGCACCGGCCAATTTCCTGAACACTGTAAGCAACTTGCGCCGAAATCCCCCCGCGGCGGCCAGCACCGCCTCGCGGAAGGCCGCCGCCTGTTGAAACCGCTTCGACGGATCATTGGTGACCGCCCTCCGCAGCACCACCTCGAGCTCCCGCGGCACATCGCTGCGCTCCGCGGCCAGCAGGGGCAGGGCATCGACGGTTTGCTTGGCGAGAATGGCCTCCGGCGTCGTACCCTCGAACGGGGGACGGCCGAGGAGCGCGAAGTAGGCCGTGGCACCGAGGGAGTAGAGATCGGCGCGAGGGTCCACGCGTTCTCCCAGGAGCTGTTCGGGAGCCGCGAACTGTGGCGTGCCGCTCCGTGAAGTCGCTCCGCCGAAGCGCTCGCCGCGGAGGGCCAGGGCCAGTCCGAAGTCCGTGATCCGGAGGCGGCCGTCGGGCTCGAGGAGCATGTTCTCGGGCTTCAGGTCCCGGTGCACGAGTCCAAGGGAATGGGCGTGCTCCAACGCCGAAAGGGCCTCGCTCAAGACCCGGACCGTCCGCTCGACGGAGAGGGGCCCCTTTCCCTGAACCAGCTGGGCCAGGCTCTGGCCGGGCACGTATTCCATCGTATACCACTGCAATCCCGCGCGCCCCTGAATGTCGTAGATGCTCACGATGTTGGGGTGCCGCAGGCGCGCCGCCAGCTGGGCCTCGCGCCGGAACCGCTCTACCACCACCGGATCGGCGGTCAGGGACGGGTGCAGGACTTTGATGGCCACCTCGCGCTCCAGCCCGAGGTCGCGCGCCCGGTACACGCGTCCGAATCCGCCGGAACCCAGCTCGCCGAGCAGCTCGTAGTCGTCGCCGAGGGCCCGGCGGAGCCGGCGCTCGAACCCCGAATCCATCAATTGGGGCGCGGCGGCGGGCTCGTGGAATGAGCCCGCGTCCGCGACGAAATCCTCCAGCATCTCCGTCGCCGTGAAATACCGGGCCGAGGGCTCGGGCTTGAGGGCGCGCAGCACCACGCGCTCCACCGCGGCGGGAATCGCGGGGCGAAGCGTGCGCGGCGGCACGATGGCGGTGGGATCGGCCGCCGGGTCCTGACCGGTCAGCGCCAGATAGATGAGACCGGCCACGCCGTACAGGTCGCTCGCGGGCTCACCGGCTCCGCCGTTGCGGATCTCCGGGGCCGTATAGGGCGCGCCGCCACCCTGCTCGTCCGGAGGGACGTTCGGAAGACACCAATTGGCGTAGCGAAGGTCGGTGATGATGCCCCGACCCGAGATCTCGAGCATGAGAGTGGAGGGTAGGATCCGACGCATGATCACGCCGTGCGCATGCGCGTACTCGAGCGCGCCCAGGAGGTCGCGGACCAGCGACATGACGGTCGGAATGGGCCGGGGACCGCGCCGGATCGCCTCGGCCAGGCTTTCGCCGTCGATCCAGTTCGCCGTCCGGTAGGCGACGCCCCCGATCTCCGCGGCGGCGTAGGCGTGACGGATCGCAGGGTGATCGAGGGCTGCCAGCGTTTCCGTCTCCCGCATGAACCAGGTGCGGGAGGGCGTGTTCGGAATCAGATGCACGCGCAGGGCGACGAACCGCTTCAGCACGCGGTCCCAGGCCTGATAGAGTGCCCGGTCGCGCGAGACGGTGACGAGATGGTCCAGCCGGAACATCGGATCGAGCTTGGGCGCGAGCGTGCTGAGGGCGTCGACCGGAGGAGTGTCGGTCGCCTCGGTCGGCGCCTGTGTCGTCGGGTTCGACGGCCTGGGGAGCGGTGTCCGCGGCGGAGTGGTCAGGGCGTGCTCGGCGGCTCGAGGGCGACGATGCCGAACCCCCGCCTGCCGACGGAAGGTCCGCGCGTGTCCCGAAGGTATACCACCGGCGGCTGGCGGACGGAATCGACATCCGCGGTCACGAAGCGATCGAAGGCCAGCGCTGCCTGCGCCCGCGGTGTGGAGAGTACGCGCTTGACGACCGGCACGTCGAGATGGCGTGGCACACTCCAACCCGGACCACCCACGGAATCAGCACTTCCCATCACGGGAGTCCACGTGAACGGGAAGCCGGGGCGGGTGACCAGCGCGTACGTGGCGTTCGGACCGAAGCGAGCCTGCGCCTCGACGCCGAGGTCGTGCCGTACCACGAAGGAGGTCACCGCTTGCGCACCCGTGTAGAGGCCGAGGACGACGAGAGCCGTCGCAGCGCCCGCCCGTCTGGCTCCCGGGGCGAACCAGTGTTTGTGCCAGCCGATGACGCCGACCACGGGAATCGCGATCGTCGCTACGTCGACCCAGCTCGCGACGGCGCGGTCGAAGAAGAAGGAAGCGAAGAGGACGATCGCGACGAGCGCGAGAACGATGATCCCCCATCCCAATGCGGAGGTCCAGCGACGCACTTGGCCCCAGGCGAGGAACACGGCCGGGACCAACCAGAAAAACGGATCGACGATGGCCACCCAGTCGCCGTAGTAGCGCTGGTTGCTCCAGGGGAGAAAGGGGCGGAGCCCGTAGGAGCCTTGCCAGTCCATCAGGAGATGGCTGGCGAGTGCGGCCGTGTAGAGGCCGATGATGGTCTTCCATGGGACCGGCCGGTTCTCGCGCCGCCAAAGCGGGATCATGACCACCCCGGTCACGATGATGAATACCGCGGCTTGAATGGCCGCGCCGATCAGGGAGTGCGTGATCCCCCGATGGTTGAAGTTCGACCGGGGGGGCATTCCGGGGAGGTATTCGGTGTAGTCGGGAGCGTTGGCGGCCAGGGCACCGAGGATGGCGGGGGCGGGGATCCGGGAGTCGCCGATGGCCCGCCCGAGAGCGGCCCCCACCAGGGTATGCGCGATGTTATCCATTGTCGTACTGGAAGATAGACGCTTCCGACCCCCTGCGTCTGGCGGGGTGGGGCGGCGAGCGATACCTTAGCAATCCCTAGAACCCAAGCTTTACAGGAGCTTCGGTATGGCGGTTATGTCGCCTCTCAATCGCCGGAAAGCTTCGGATCGCCGGGATCTACAAGACCGGCGGGCAGGCGTGGATCGGCGCTTCCAGGACGATCGGCGGCTGGTTGTCGTGGCCGTGGTAGTGGAGAGGCGAGCTGGGTCAGACCGTCGGTCTGACCACGTCGAGCGCCGGCTGGCAGTGCGCCGGTCCTCTTCGGATCGCCGGCTCGTCCTTGAGCGTCGGCGGGCAGGTCGCCGGGCTTAGATACCGCCCCCGACCGTCTAGTCCGCGCCGCATTTAGCCCCCCGCACTGCAAGGTGCGAGGGGCTTTTTCTTAGGGGATTGGAGGCAGGTAACTGAATACTGAACATTGTGAACACGCAAAATCACCAAAACATTGTGTTTTGGTAGAATCAGCACTATAATCTGCCCCCCTTTTAGGGCCTCCTACGTAAAAAAATTAGACAGTGGCCTGCCCTTGGGCAGTTGGCACACCCGTTGCCTTAGGTAGACGGTGGCAGATGGACTCAACTGATGCTGGAAGTGAACACTAACCACCTGAAGGAGCATACGATGCGTAACCGTCTGACTGTTGCTCTGGTTGCCGTTCTCGGCCTGGCCTTCTCGGCCACCGCGAACGCCCAGACGTGCACCACCGCGGGCTGCTCTGTGAGCACCACCGCGTCGGTCACGATCCCGACCCTGCAGAAGCTGACCCTGAGCGCGACGACGACCGCTCTGGGCGTGCCGACGATCGACAACGTCGATTCGGCCGCGAACCCCGTGCAGACCGCGGGTCCCTCGGTGACCGGCAAAGCCAACGTCCCGTTCAGCGTGACCATCGCGTCCGGCGCCGCCAACTTCACCTCGCCCGCGGGCGTGACGAAGTCGGCCGGTGACCTGTCCTGGTCCCTGACCTCCGGTGGCACGTACACCGCGCTGTCGACCACGGGCGCGAACGTGATCAGCCAGACCCTGACCGGCGGCAGCCAGTCGGTGAACATCTTCTATCATGCGGCGTGGCACAGCACCGACGCTCCGGGCGCGTATTCGCTCGCCGTCGTGTACACGCTGACCGAGCCGTGAAGCTGGTTTTCTCTCTGACGACGCGGCGGGTGCGCTGGAGCGTACTCGCCGCGTTGTCTGTGTGGGGCCTTGCAGCGGCGCGTCCCGCCGCTGCGCAGGTCTCGGTCGATCAGGCGGAGATCGTGCTGCACCCGCAGCCGTCGTCGCCGTCCGTGGCGGGGTTCAACGTCTCGAACGAGACCAACACCACGGTCCAGGCGACGGTCTACCTGAAAGACTGGGATCGCGACGAAAACGGGAACAACCGGTTCCTCGAGCTCGGCACCGTTCCCCAATCCTGCGCGAAGTATCTGCATGTGTTCCCCCTGAGCCTCCGCCTGCCGCCGCACACGTCACAGGGCGTGCGGCTGGGGCTCCAGGGTGCCGACTCACTCCCCGCGACCTGCTGGAGCATCGTGTTCGTGGAAGCCGCGCCGCCGCAGGCGGGCGCCGGCCGCCAGGTTCAGTACGTCCTCCGACTCGGCGTGAAGGTCTACATCGAGCCGCCCGGCCTCTCCGTCGACGGGGACGTCGAAGGCATGGGCATCGACACCGTGCGGGCCGTGCGCGTGGCCCCGGTGCGTGGCGCGAAGCCCGTTCCGCCGGCTCCCGACACCGTGGTGACCTCGGTGCAATTCCGGAACACGGGCGGGCTGCCGGCGATTGTGAAGGGCGAGATCGAGTACCGCCACCTCGACAACTCGGTGGCCCAGAGGGATTCGGTCCCCACGTTCTACGTGCTGCCGGGCGCTGCGCGCCGGGCGCGCGTACCGCTTCCCAAGCTACCCAGCGGACACTACGTCGTTCTGGCGCTGCTCGACTTCGGTGGCAGTGAAGTCGCGGCCGGCCAGGTGCCGTTGGACGTCCCCTAGTGCGCCGTCTGGTCCTGGTCCTCACCCTCCTGCTCCCCTCGCGCGTGTTCGCGCAGGGGAGCGTGGTGTTGACGGTGACGGGCGGTCCGGTCACGGTTCCGGCGCCTGCGGTTGCCGATTACAACGCCGGGTTCGTGCTTGATCCCGCGGCGCTGTCGTACAGCGTGGCGATCAGCGGCGGTCCGCCGACGATGCTCCGTTCGACCACCGTGAGCATCCGGGCGACATCGGGGAGCTTCGGCACCCTGCCGGTCGGCGATCTGCAGTGGGAGCGCTCGGACCTGACGACCTGGAACTCCCTCACGACGACCGACGTCCAGGTCGAAGCCCGCACCGGACTGCAACGGACGCTCGGGAACACCAACTGGAGCAACAGCGTCCATTTTCGCTGCCTGATCGCGTGGACCAACACGCCGCCCGCGACCTACAGCACGAACATCATCGTCACACTCACGGTGACGTCGCCGTGAACCGCTGGGGCGTGATCGGCGCGCTCTCGCTGGCCACCGCGGCTGTTGCAGCGGGGGCGACGGTCACGCTCCGGAGCGCGTTGCGGCACGCAGGCCGCCACTCGCCGGCTCCCTCGGCCCTCGCGGCCGCCCCGATTGCCACTCGGCCCGACACGCTCGTGCAGACCGTGAATCCCGCGGCGCCCGCGGTGCGGTCGGTGGTGCGCCTGGCGACCGCAACCCAGGTGCCGGCCCAGGTCGCGCAGCCCGCTCCCGAGCCGGCCCCGGTCGCATCGGCGACGCCCGCCGCCCGCCTCGAGCTCGAGCCGGTGGAAGCCGCGGCGACCCCGCGGTCGGTGCAGGTGGTTGCGGTCCCCGTGCCGGCCGATCTGCTCGGTGGCGGTGACGTACAGTACCAGGTCGTTGCCGAGGGGGACGCCCATCTCGTCGGCGCGTTGAGCGGCACGGTGGCCGTGACGTCGGGCCAGGCCATTCGCCCCGTCGTCGTGACCGCGAACCTCTCCCGAAGCGCGCCAGCCGGCGTGCAGACCGTGGCCCGAGTGCAGTTCAGCCAGCAGGGGGCCGTGCGGGGTGAGGTGGTCGTTCGCCTCAACGTCCTCGCGATCCACAGCGCGCTGGTTCGACTCGCGCAGACCGTCCTCGGCGGTCATGCCGGCGAGCGGATTCCCTTGCGCTACTTCGTCACGAATACGGGCAACGCGACCGACACCATGGCGGTCCGCCTGCTTGCTCCGGTGGGCTGGCGGGTCGACGGTGCGCCGACCTCCATCGTCATTCCCGCGGGCGCCACGGCGACTCAAGAGGCGGTGCTCTGGGTGCCGCGTGATGCCGGGATTGGATCCATTCGCCTGGGGCTGGTGGTGGCGGCTGGTGGCCGCGACGTGGCGCGGGCGGATGCCGGGCTTGAAATCGTCTCGGGGGCCGCGATCCACGGTGGTCCGACGATGCAGATCAACTCCGGCGTCGCGTCGGTGCTGACGGACCGCACGTCCGCTCCTGTCTTCCAGGTAGACGCCACGGGCCCGCTGGCGAATGGTCTCACGATGTCGGGCCGGTTGGTCCAGGCCACCAACACGGCGACCGCGGATCCGATTGCCCTGGCCCGGGTCGGGTACTACCTGGGGGGCTCGTACCTGTCGCTCGGCGCGCCGCACTGGCGTGCCACCGCAGGCGCGACCGGTCACACCTTCTCCGACATCACCGGCCTCAATGCCTACGGACGTGGTGCGTCATTCTCTTTCGACGACAACCGCTACACGGCCGACGTGCTTGGGGCGTCCCCAAGTGTCGGCACGCAGTCGTCGAGCGGGCACTTGTACGGGGCGCGCATCGGGATGCATGTGGACGGCGGCTGGGTCGGCGCCACCGCCACCGACTTCCAGGACAACGTGTTCGCGCCCCGGCAGCTGCAGGCGTTCGGCGTCGGGGGGATGTCTCCCGCGTTCTCCGGGTTCACGGTGTCAGGGGAGCTCGCGCACCGGACGTACGCGACGGGGTCCGGCATGGGCTTCTCCGCGGAACTCGATCAGCGTTCCACGGACAACCAGTTCCAGCTCCGCGCCCTCTCGGCGCCCGGTGGTGCCGCCGCGTACGCACGCGCGAAGACGGAGTTCGACGCGCAGGCGGCCCACACCATGGGCAACCTTCAGCTGAACGGCTCCGCCTTCCTGAGCACGGACCAGAATCAGGGGTTCGGGAGCCTCCGGTCCGTCGGGTGGTCGGTCAGCCCGCGGTACGAGGTGGACAGTCATCTCTCGCTGACGCTCGACGCCCACGGCAGTGCCTACACCGTGAATGGTGCCGTCGGGTCGTTCGGCTCGAACGAGTCGGCGGTCCGCGCGGGTGCCGCGATGCATTGGGGGCCATTCTACGCGAGTGGCGGCCTGTCGGTGGGACAGGTGTCGCGGACGACGGACCTGCCGAACGCGCCATCGATCGTGGATGCCGGCGGCCGGTACGGCATCGAGGGCACCATGGGTGCTTCGACCGATCGCGGACTCTTTGAGGCCAGCCTGTCGTACGACCAGAACGCCGCGCGGGTCGGCTATCTCCCACACGAAGCCCTGTTCGGTGTCCGTGCCGACAACGTGCCGGTATGGGGCAACGCCCGCGTGCACGCCGAGGTCCAGCAGTACCTGTGGTTCGGGGCGCTGCCGTCGGCGACGCTCGTCCGGCTCGGCGTCGTCATGCCGTTGCCTGAGGACTTGCGTCTCACCGTCGATGTCCAGCACAACCCGCTTCTGACCGGACCCACGGGGGGCAACCGCTGGGTGCCCGTAGTCAAGCTCGAGCACTCGCTGGCCGTGCAAACCGGGTCAGGGCATTCGCTGGTGCACGGTGTGGTGTACGAGGACCGGAACGGGAACGGAGTGCGGGATCGTGGCGAGCCAGGCGTGGCGGGCGTGGTCATCCGGCGGGATGGCGAGACGACGGTCACCGACAAGAACGGCGAATTCACGTTGTACCAGGAGGCGGCGGAGCGGCTGCGCGTGGATGAGACGTCGCTTCCGTTCGGCGAGGTCGCGAATCCCGCCTCTGCGGTCCAGTCGGTCGATCAGAAGCGCGTCGAGATCGGCATCTGGTCGACGGCGACCGTGAACGTGCAGCTGGTTCCCACGGCCGATGAGACGGGACGGGTGCCGCGCGTGGACTTCCGGCCGGGCTCGTTGAGCGCCGTGGATTCGGCGGGGAACGCCTGGTCCGCGCGGACCGATTCCGCCGGCGCCGCGCACTTCGATGCGCTCCCGCCGGGCACGTACCACCTCGAGCTCCAGCTGCAGGATGTCCGCGAGCCGGTCCATGCCACGGGTGCTGCCCCGACCTTTGTCGTGAAGCCGGGCGTGACGGTGCCGGTGATCCGGGTGCCCGTCTATCCGCGTCCCGTGCGTCTCTTCGATCCCACCAATCAGCGGGGGCGGGGCGCCGCCAAGGGGCACGGGTGAACCCGGCTTTGGGCCTGTGCGCGGTCCTGCTCGCGGGGTGCGTGACGTCCACGGACACGGGGTCGTCCACGCTGATGGTCACCGGCGATTGGGACTACACGGCCAGCCAGACCTCCCCCACCGCGGCGAGTATCACGGGTACCTTGATCATCTCGTCGCAGTCGAACGGGATCTTCCAGGGCAGTGCGAACGCGTCCGAGAATGACGGCGGTACGATTACACCGCTGTCGGGCACCATCGCGGGTCAGACCGTCAACGACACCACCGTGGACTTCGACATCTTCTTCGACCCGAATGGCCGGAGGCACGTAGCCGCCGTCGTGCGGGATACGATGCGTGGTAGCTGGGTCGAGACCGGCGGGGCGACCACGATGGCCGGCTCGTTCATGGCCGTCCGGCGGAGTGGACCATGAAGGCGGGCGTGGGTGTGGTGCTGGCGTTGCTGACCATCGGGCCTCGGACCCTGGCGGGTCAAACCTGCACGGCGGCTGGGGGAGGCGGCACGTGTTCGACGGCCACGATCGCCGCCACCATGACGGTCAATGCCGTGGTGCAGCTGTCATTGTCCACAACGACAACGGCGCTCACTGCACCGGGATCGGCCGACTACGATGCTGGGTTCGTCGCCAACGCTGGACCGTCAGCGACCGTGGCGTGTAACGTGACGTGCCGTCTCCAGATCAGCGCGGGCACGGCCCTCTGGTCCGCGACCACGACCGTGGTGTCGGCTCCGGCCCGAACCAACAAGCCCTGTGCGGATTTGACGTGGAGTACGAGCTCTGGGGGAACGTTCGCGGGACTCACCACGACTCCGGTGACCGTGCAATCCATTCCGGCGACGGGCGGCTCCGCGCCGGTGAGCATGTTCTATCGGACCAAGTATGCCTGGGGTGCCGACACTCCGGGGAACTACTCTCTCACGGTCGTCTTCACGCTCGCGGCGCCCTGAGTTTGTCCCGAGCGCCGAAAGGCGCGAGGGATCTGCTGTCGTTCATCGGGATGCTTACCGCGTCGTGAGCGTGTACCGCACCACCATCGTGTAGGCGCCGGGCCGATCCTGCTGATTGTCGTAGGACGTCTGGTACTGGAAGGCCACTTCCGTGTCCGAGGTGTGGCTGCCAGCCGCGGCCTGCGCCGGATCCGTCGACATCGGCGTGTATCCACCATTCGTGCCCACCCGCCAGGCGAGGTCTGCCGCGGGCTTGCCGCTCCGCGCGCCCTGACCCGCGGTCCACTCGGTCGTCGCCGCGCTCACCTCGAGACGCCAATCCGTGTTCGACTTCACCCGCGCCGTCGGGCCGCTCAGAACCTGCGCGCCGGTCGCGATGTCCTGCGCCGACGGATTCACCGTCACGGCCGCCGAGCGGTCCAGCGACAGGCCCATCAGGGCGCCGACCGTAGCGACCACCTGGTTCGTAGTGCGGCAGTTGTTGGCCGAGCAGGACTGGGCGACACCGATCGAGGGGATCAGAGCCGAAGCAGCGAGAGCGAGAACCAGAGTCGAGCGCTTCATTGTCAGCCTTCCGGTGTGGGCGCGGTTGAACTGCTCGCCCACCCTAAGGCACATCGCGTACCTGGTTCGGAGCCTACGTATGTTGTTGATCTATATCTAGATAGAGATTTGTAACGAACAAACTGTACCGTGCGATTCGTATAGATATTTGACAGTGAACTTCACAGAAGTGACGATTCTGCCCTGGAATAGCCACGGAATGGGCCAGCGGGGAACTGTCTAGTTATTTGACGTTTTCAATGCCTCCGGCCGTCTTTCGGACCATTCGCTCGAGCGTGTCGAAGTCGAACGGCTTCACCAAGGTGGGTACGCCGGTCTCTGCCACGAGCCCCGCCGTGTCCTCGGCGAAGGTGTCTCCCGTCGACAGGATCAAGCGTCGCAAGAGCTCGGGACGGTCCTTCTTGAGGCGGGCGATGAAATCCCGCCCATTCATCCCCGGCATGCGGACATCGCTGATGATTACGTCGTACACGTGGGCCCCGAGCGCCTCGAGTGCGGCCTGGCCGTCCGAAGCGACATCGGTAGCGATCCCCGATCGTTCGAGGTACCGCCGGGCGGCCTCCCGAAGAGCCGGTTCGTCGTCCACCAGAAGCACTCGGAGGCCCGCGGGATCGATCGCAGGACGGGTAGCCGACTCCGGGGACGCCTTGGGCAGGGGACGGGCGTCCCGGGGGAGCTGCACAATGAACGTCGCGCCCTTACCCGAGCGCGAATCCACCATGATCCGCCCGTTGTGCTCCTGCACGATGCCGTAGCAGATCGAGAGGCCGAGGCCCGTGCCGACGCCGACGGGTTTGGTGGTGAAGAACGGATCGAAGATCTGTGCCTGGATTTCGGCGGGAACTCCCGGTCCGGAATCCGCGACTTCGATCCGCACGGTGTCCGGCGTGGTGACGGTCCGCAGGGCGATGGACCGGTTTCCCTGCTGTGCGGCCAGGGCCTGCTCCGCGTTGATCATCAGATTCAGGAGCATCTGTTGGAGCTGCGGACTATTCCCCCACACCACGGGCGTTTCGGGTGAGAGGTCCACGGCCACGGCGATGTTCAGCGTGCTGAGGTGGTAGGACCGGAGCGCATAGGTCCGGCGCACCACGTCGTTCACGTCGATCAGATCCCGTTCGCTGCCCCCCGACCGCGCAAAGGCGAGCAGGTTGGACGTAATCCGCCCGATCCGCATCGCTTCGTCCCGGACCATTTCGACCATCTCGCGCTGCTCGCCTTGGAGCTGATCGAGCAACATGGTCTGCGCGAATCCGGAAATGATCGCGGCGGGATTGTTGATCTCGTGTGCCACGCCGGAGACCAGCTGTCCCAGCGCCGCCAGCTTGTCCGACTGCTGGAGCTGCGCTTCGATCCGCCGTTGCTCGGCGTACGATTCGGAGAGGGAGCGGGTTTGCCGCTCCACGTCCTGCTCGAGCCGGTGCGCGTACTCCTGGTCGGTGCGGAGCGTCAGCACGAGGCGCGCGGCGATGACGACACCTCCAGCACCTACCAGAATTGCGGCCGGCACGTCGATGCCGGGTCGCAGAATGCCGATGACTGCCACGCCGAAGACGCCGCCGAGGCCGGCGATCAGGACCACCAGATGAGGCAGGATGCCCGCTTTCGGACTGTCGAGGCCACGCAGGGGCAAGAAGGGAGCGCGCCAGGCGATCCCGCCCGCGAGGAAGTTGAAGACGAAGGACCACCCCATCACCACTAACCATGTCGCAACGCCGCCCTGGGGGGTCAGAAGCTGAAGCAGGGCATACGTGACGTTCAGGAGCGCGAACACGGTCAGCGCCAGGAAGGCGCGCGTCCCGTATTCATGGAGGGCTCTCGTCCGGTTCAGCATCCCGATGAGGAGGGTCCAGAGCATGATGACGGCTCCCAGGCCGCACGCCAGACCGAGGACCGTTCGCCGGGAGCCAGTGAGGAGTCCCAGCTCACTGGTCAGTTCATAGGTGAGGATCACGCTCGTGAAGGTCAGGAGGACGGTGTCGAGGACGACGGCAATGCCGCTGACGCGCCGGAGCTGGGGGCGCAGCAGCGTGGCGACCGCGATGATCAGGCAGGGGTAAATCCCGATGTACCCGGCACCGGCAAGGGTGTCGTGTGACGAGTCATCTCCGATTTGCCCGATGAACCAGGAGAGGCATCCGAGGGCAATCCACGTCAGGGCGCGCCGCTCGATGGGATCCGCGGCGTGGCGACGGGTAGCAATCGCCGAAATCGCCGCATACGCAGGGGCCCAAGTCCACCCCACGTCGGCGATAAACGCCTGATGGGCTGGGTAGAGAAAGTAGGCGAGGGTGGTGCCCACAAAGGACGCGAGAGCCCCAACCGCGATCACAAGACCGCGGCGATCCCGATCAGCCCGGACGTCTGCAGGGGTCACGGGTCACGAAAGTACGCGTCCGGCACGGAGCCGGGGAGAGGTGGCTATCTTCCGCTCTCATGGCGACCCCGGACCCGAACCGGTGGGGCTGGCGCGAGGCTCCGCTGAAATCCCTGACCGAATGGCCCCGCCTCGCGGAGTTCGCGGCGCGCGCCCGGGTCGACGGCCTCACCCACACCGTGGTGTGCGGGATGGGGGGCTCGAGCCTGGCCCCCTGGGTTCTGGCCTCGAGCTTCGGCGCGAAGAATCTCACGGTGCTGGACAGCACCGATCCCGCCGCCGTCCGGGCCGTCGAACGTGCCTCTGATCCGGCGCAGACCCTGTACGTCATCGCGAGCAAGTCCGGCACGACCGTGGAGTCGATGGCCGCGTGTCACCACTTCGCGCGTCTGGCGCCCCCCGATCATTTCGTCGCTATCACCGATCCCGGCACCCCGCTCGAGCACAAGGGCCGCATGGAGCGCTGGCGTGAGGTCTTCGCTCACCCCGCGGATGTCGGGGGGCGATACGCGGCGTTGACGGTGGTGGGCATGCTGCCATTGGCGCTCATGGGCGGACCGGGGCCGGCGGTACTGGAAGGGGCGATGGCGGTGGACGAGTCGAAGGCGCGGGAGCTCGGCGCCGTGATCGCCGCCGCGGCCCACGCGGGACAGGACAAGCTCGCCTTCAGCGTGTCGACACCAACCGCGTCGGTGGCGGCATGGATCGAACAGCTGGTGGCGGAAAGCACGGGGAAGAACGGGCGCGGCGTGGTGCCCGTTCCCGGGCCGGGCCGCAACTCGAACGACGTCTTCACCGCGCCCGCTTCGGGCGACCCGGTTTCCCTCGGCGCCACGTTCCTGATCTGGGAATTCGCGACCGTCGCCCTGTGCGAGGCCCTGGACGTCAACCCGTTCGATCAACCGGATGTCGAGTCGGCCAAAGTGCTCGCGCGCGCCGAGTTGGCGCGCCCGAGCGGGACCGCAGAAGCAAGCCCGGAAACCCTGTCGCCGAAATCGCTCGCGGCGGAGGCGAAGCCGGGCAACTACGTGGCGGTGCTGGCCTACCTGCCGCAGACGCCGGCGAACGATGCGCGCCTCGGCGCACTCGCAGGACTCTGGAGTGGCGCGACCGGATGCGTGGTCACGACCGGATATGGTCCCCGGTACCTCCATTCCACGGGACAGCTGCACAAGGGTGGCCCGAACACGGGTCTGTTCCTCGTGGTCACCGCTGATCCCGATCAGGACATCGAGATTCCGGAGATGCACACCACGTTCGGGAAGCTCGAACGCGCGCAGGCCGTCGGAGACATCAAGGCGCTCCTGGCGAAAGCACGCCGGGTCTCGCACGTGCATCTGCGAGACCCGGACGATTGGAGCGTGTTGTCACCCGCCTGATCTGATCAGCGGTCGTCGTCATCTCCATTCACAGCATGCCCTGGCAAGTACGTCCGGTGAGGCGCGGGCAGCGGCTCACGGCCGCGGACACTCTGCCAGATCTCCTGATTCAAAACCGTTTCGTCCGCCAGGTCGGGCCCCGCAAAGTCCTGATCGGTGAGCCGCGACAACGATTGCTTTCCGTTCAGTTCGCCGAGGGGCCAGCGCGCCTTCGCCACGCGAAAGGGCGTCAAGTCGAGGTGCGAGGTGAAGGCATTGGCGAGGGGCGTCGCCCCGGCGTCGTACTGCGAGAGGGGGGGAAGGCCAAGGAAGATCCCGATGGTCCGCACCACGGAGCTGGTGGAATACATGGCGCTGTCTACCGTGCCGCGTCGGGCAAACGGCGAAGCCATGATGAGCACCGACCGGTGCGCGTCGACGTGGTCTGGTCCATCCTGGGCATCGTCTTCGAGCGCGAAGAATGCCATGCTCTTCCAAGCCTTCGACCTCGAGAGACGGGCGACCACCTGACCGAGGGCCAGATCGTTGTCGGCCACCATGGCCCGCGGCGTGGGGTGGGTCGCGCGCTTGCCCTCGGTGTGGTCGCGCGGAAGATACAGAATCACGAGCGCAGGGAACGTGTCACGCTGGTCCCAGGCGTTCACGGAATCCCCGAACAACCGTGCGCGCGTCGTGTCCCTGATGTTCAGCTCGAAGCCGGGAAACTCCGGTGCGGTGATGCCCTGGAGACCGGGCATGGAAGAAACGCGGCTGCCGTTCGAATCGTGAACGGCTTCACCGAAGTTGACGGTCCAGAGGCCGGCACGGCGCGCCGCATCCCAGAGATAGGCGCCGCGAGGGTTGGCGAGATCCGATCCGTCGTCCAGATCCCAATCCCGGCGGCTCGAGTAGATCGCGGGCCAGGTTTTTTCGTTGTATTCGCCTGCGAAGGCGCGATCGGTCCACTCGTGACCGTCAGCGGAGACTTCGCCGTCGACGTAGAAATTGTCGAACAGGACGAAGTGGCTGGCGAGAGCGTGCGCATTCGGCGTCACCGAATCGTTGAAGATGGCGAGCTTCGCGTCGCCATTCCCGCGCTTCACGTCGCCGAGCACCTGGTCGTAGGTCCGGTTTTCCCGGATGACGTACACGACGTGATGGACCGGCGGCAGGTCGGGTGGCGCCCCCCGCAAGGCCGGGTTCGAATACGGTGAAAGACTCATCACCGTCGCAGTCGCCGACGCGAGTCCCGCGGAGTCGGGCAGGGGGATGGTCGACACCGACCCGCGCACCAGATCCGCGATGTACGGACCGGACGGGTTGGGCCCCGACCCATTCCCCTTGCCGTTCGCGACATAGAGCGTATCGCCCTGGTGGGAGACTTCCACTCCCGTGGGATACCAGCCGACCGGCAGGAGTCCTTCGACGGTCGGGGTGGCCGCTCCGACGTTCACGACGGCGACGGCATTGTTGCCGGCGAGTGCGACGAAGAGCCTGCGCCCGTCGGGCGTGAGTGCCAGGGCATTCGGATCGCTGCCTGTGGGCGCACCGCGCATCAACGCGACGGCAAGCAGGTCCGTCACCCGGCCTGAGTCGAGATCGAGCCGCGCAACCTCGTTCGCACCGGCCAGGGTGGCGAACAGCTGATGTCCCCGGAGTACCATCGACGAGGGATGCGGTCCAACCTCGAGCTTGGTACCATCGACGACGCCATTCGCGGTGATGGGCAGGCGCTCGATACTCGAGTCTCCCCAGTTGCTCACGTACACCGCCGCGGAATCCGCCACCGCGGTGTAGGGGTGATGTCCGACCCCGTACCTTGCCGTCACCGCCAGCGAGCGCGAATCCAGGATGTAGACCGAGTCGGAGAGGTTGCCGACGACGGCGACGAGGTCGCGACCCGGCAGGACGGCGATCCCGGCGGGGAAGATTCCCGCGGGGGGCGGAGCCAGCACGACGGTGTCGACCGCCGGTGCGCCCGGGCCATAGATGACGCGGTAGACGCGGTTGGTGCTGCCACCCGAGGCCCAGACCGTATCCGCCGCGGGCGTGCCGCGATGTGCGAGCCCGAGCCAGGCGGCCTTGATGACGAGCGAGTCGATAACCTTCCCGGTGGCCGGGTCGATGCGCCACAGTCCGTTGGCCGAATGGCCGTTGACCGTGACGACGATCTGCCCGTTTGCGAGCCGGAGGATATTGAGGGGCAGGGGACCGATGGGGACCTGCTTGCCGGCCGGGGAGATCCGCCAGCCCGACGGAAGAACCGTGACCCCGTTCCCCAGGGCGCCCGGGACGATCCGGTGGGCCGCAACGCCGACGATGAGGAGTCCGGAGATGGAGAGCGCTATCTTGCGGAGCACAGATCGATCCTCGAGTACCTGGATTCGCGGAATATAGACCGCCGTCCTCCGGGCCGGAGGAGGCCGTGACACTAACGTTTCATTTGATCCCGCATACACACTGGGACCGCGAGTGGTATCTGCCACGCGCGGCCTTCACGGCACGTCTGGTGCCGGCGGTAGACGATCTGCTCGGGCTGCTCGAAAATGACTCCGCCTATCGTTCGTTCCTACTCGACGGTCAGACGGTGCTGGTCGAGGATTACCTGGCCGTCCGCCCCGACCGGGAGGCCGCGCTCCGCGCGCTCGCGCAGAGTGGCCGGCTGCAGCTTGGCCCCTGGTACGTCCTGGCCGATGAGCTCATCCCGTCCGGCGAATCGCTGCTTCGGAATCTGCTGTACGGCGCGCTCGATACCGCGCGCTGGGGCGGGCGCCTCGAAGTGCTCTATTCGCCCGACGCGTTCGGACACCCGGCGATTCTCCCCGCACTGGCCCGCGAGTTCGGTATCAAGGCCGCAGCCCTCTGGCGCGGACTCGGCGGCGAGCCGGGGCAGACGCGCGACGTGTACCGGTGGCGGGGGCCCGATGGTCGAGACGGCCGCGATCTTCTGCTCTGGCACTTCCCGTCCGACGGCTACGAAGTGGGGGCGGCTCTCCCGACCGATCGCGAGCGCCTGCGCCAGGCCTGGGCCCCGCTTCGGGCGGAGCTCACGCGCCGCGCCGCGACGAATCACATCGCGGTCCCGGTCGGCGCCGATCATCACGCGCCGTACCCTGACTTGCCGACCCTGCGGGAGCGGATCGCGGAGCTCGAGCCGCAGAATGCCGTGCGCATCTCCCGTCTGGACGAATTTCTGAAGGAGCTTGCGCCGGAGGCGGCGCAGGCGCCGGAGCTGTCGGGGGAGCTCCGCTGGTCGTACCGGTACGCCTGGACCCTGCAGGGGGTGCACTCAACGCGCGCTCCCCTCAAGCGCCGGTATTCGCGCGCCGAGCTGCAGCTCGAGCGGATCGTCGAGCCGCTCGCGGCCCTGGCCCGCCGCGCGGGCGGGCGAGACCGGCGTCCCCTCCTCGACCGGGCCTGGCGCACGTTGCTCCGCGGCACATTCCACGACACGCTCTGTGGCTGTTGTGCCGACCCCGTCGCCCACGCGCAGGCGACGCGCCTCGATGCCGTCGAAGCGACCAATCGCGAGCTGGCGAACGGTGCCGCCGACGACCTGTCGGGCCACGACCCCGACCTCTCCCGCGATCATCCCCATCCCGACTCGGCCCTGTGGCTCTGGAACCCCGTCGCACGCACGCGGAGCGGCGTCGTGATCGCCGATACGACCTGGTTTCGCCGGGACGTGCTGGTGGGGCCGCCCGGCGATCGAAAACCACGTCATGGTCACGCCGCGGGAGAGTTCGCGCTCATGAGCGCGGACGGGGAGGCGATCCCGATCCAGGTGCTCTCCCGGCGGCCCGCGCTCGAACGCCGGGACGCAGCGCGTCACTACCCCGACCAGGACGAAGTCGACCACATCCGGATCGCCTTTCACGCGCCGGCCGTCGACGGACTTCGTTCCACCGTTCTCCGCTCGCGCGCCGCCGCGCCCCTCAAGCGGGAGGCGGGTGCCGAGGTGCATGGGCGCATGCTGTCGAACGCGTTTGTCGAGGTCACCGTAGAGCCGACCGGCGCCGTGACCCTCCTCGATCGCCGCACGAACGAGCGATTTGAGGGTCTGTTGCGGCTCGAAGAGGAACGGGACACCGGCGATCTCTACACCCCGTTTCCGCAGGGGCGGCCGTTCCGCGCCGCCGGCCCCATTCGGGTGCGCCGCCTCGCGGGAGGGCCTCTCGTCGCGTCACTCGAAGTCGGGTTCGACACGCCCGGAGCGACGGCCCGGCTGGTCCTGCAGCTCTTCGATGAAAGTCCGGTATTGCGGTGCCTGCTCGACATCGATAATCGTGCCGCCGACCACCGGTTGCGGCTGTGCTGCCCCCTTGCCGTCAGCGGCGCCGCGCTCGCGGGTACGGCATTCGGCGCCGTTCGCCGGAGTCCGATCACCGTTCACGCAGCGGACTATCCGCGCGAAACACCCGTGACCACGGCACCGGCGCATCGCTTCGTGGCTGCGGCCCAGGGCAACCGGGGACTCGCGCTTCTGGCGCCCGGATTCTTCGAGTACGAATGGACGCCGACCGGCGATCTGCTCTTCACCATTCTGCGCGGGGCAGGGGAGCTTTCCCGCGATGATCTTCCCACTCGTCCCGGTCACGCCGGCTGGCCCACCTCCACGCCGGACGGCCAATGCCTCGGCAAGGATCGGGTCGAGCTGGCGCTGGTCGCCGTTGGGTCGCGCGACCTCGACGCCGGCGAGGTACTGCCCGAGCTGTGGGAGGACGTGTTCCTGCCCACGCGGGCCCGCTGGCTCCGAAATGCGAACTTGGGGGGGGCGAAGGCATTTGGCGCGACGCTCGACGGCCGAGGGCTCGTGCTCTCGGCGGTGAAGCCCGCGCAGACGGGGTCGGGACTGGTACTGCGTTGCTACAACGCGCGCGAAGAGCGAGTGGTCGGCGCTTGGCGTCTGCCCGACGCGATCAAGACCGCACACCGTGTCCGGGCCGACGAGAAGGCAGCGGAACCGCTGGTGGTGGAGGGCCGGGGCCATACGGTCCGGTTCATCGCGGAGGCCCACGAGATCGTCACCCTCCTCATTACTTAGGGGATTATGGAAGAGCATTCCCTGCGCGTCCCACGCACGGCGCGGTACGTCACGCTCGGTGAGCCGGGTCCGAACTTGTCCGAGCTCTGGATGGTGTGTCACGGCTACGGACAGCTGGCGCGCCGGTTCGCAGAGGACTTCGAAAGACTCGCGGACGGTACGAGGATGATCGCCGCGCCGGAGGGACTCTCACGCTTCTACATCGACCGCACGCAGCAACGTGTGATGGGCGCTTCCTGGATGACCCGGGAAGATCGTCTGCACGAGATCGAAGACTACCTCGGCTACCTCGACGCGCTCCACGCGGAAGTGAGAGAGCGCATCGGTCGCGATGTCCCGGTGACCGCACTCGGCTTCTCGCAGGGGGTGGCGACGGCGACCCGCTGGGCGGCGCGGACCCGCGCTCCGGTGAAACGCCTCATCGTGTGGGGCGGGACGGTGCCTCCCGAAGTCGATCTGTCGATCTTTGCGAAGACAAGAGTCACGGTCGTCTGTGGAGACAAGGATGAGCTGATCACCGCGAAAGTGCGGGAAACCGAAGCGGGACTGTGGCGGAAGGTCGGCATCGACCCCGAGGTGAAAATCTTCCCCGGGCATCATGAGGTTCTTCCAGAAGTTCTCGCGGAGCTCGCCCGCTCCTAGGTCGCGCCCGGCGCCAGCCGATCGCGAACGGCATCCCCCAGCAGGGTGCAGGCGACCACCACCAGCACGAGCGCGATCCCGGGCGCGGCCGCGACCCATGGCGCGTTGACGAGTGTGTCCCGTCCCGACGCAATCATCGAGCCCCAGGATGCAGTGGGAGGTTGAACCCCCAGCCCGAGATACGAGAGCCCTGCTTCCAGGAGAATCGCATTCCCTACGCCGAGTGCGGCCGCCACGATCACCGGTGTGAGGGCATTCGGGATGAGGTGATGCCACAACACCCGCCGGTGGGTAGCGCCCAACGCCCGGGCGCTTTCCGCGAAGCTTCGCGCCGAAAGAGAGCGGACCTCGCCGTACACCAATCGAGCGATACCCATCCATCCCGTCACGCCGAGCACGATCACGACGAGCCCTGCGGAGGGACGCCAGAGCGCGGCGAGCAGGAGCAGGAGGACGACGCGGGGCAGGGCCAGCGCAAAGTCGGTTCCCGCCATCAACCCTCTCGACAGCAATCCGCGGCTTGCGCCGGCCATGCCGCCGACCAGGCAGCCGAGCACGACGGAGATCGACACGGCCAGGATTCCGACGCCCAGGGAAATACGCGCACCGTAGGCGAGTCTGGTCCAGACGTCCCGTCCAAACCGGTCGGTACCGAGGGCGTGCCATCCCCCGTGCGGGTCGGTGGTCAGGGGCGGGAGAAAGCGCGTCTGGATGACGTCGACCTGCTGGTTCGGGTGTCCGTTGGTGACCAGCGGAGCGGCCAGCGCCACGACCGTGGCCAGGGCCAGAACGAGCATTCCGAAACGGCCGCGCCGGTCGCGCCACACGCCGTTCATGCCGCGTGCTTCTTGAGGCGGGGGTCGAGCGCGTTCACCCACAGGTCGGCGAGCAAGTTGCCGAGCACCACGAGGGCTGCGCTGACCGCGGTGGCCGCCATCACCACCGGGTAGTCACGCGCCTGCACGGCCTCCACCAGGATGCGGCCCACGCCCGGCCAGGCGAACACCGCCTCGACGAACACGGCGCCGGAGAAGAGGGCCGGCAAGGACAGCCCAAGCAGCGTCACGACCGGAATCAGGGCGTTCCGGAGGATGTGTCCCGTCACTCGGCGGGGTGGGAGCCCCTTCGCGCGCGCGGTAGTGATGAACGGCTCTCGCCGGACGTCGACCATCGCGCCTCTGGCGAAGCGCGCCATCCCTCCGATGCCAATGAGCGTCAGGGTGAGGAGCGGAAGGGCGAGGTGGCGCGCGCGGTCGAGCAGCTGGGCCCAGACGCCAAGGAAGTCCGCGTCGTAGCCCGCCGCACCGAAGGCCGGAAACACCTTCCACTGATAAGTCCCCAGCATGATCAACATGAGTCCCAGCCAATAGCTCGGGACTGCATAGAGCGTGACGGTCCCCACCGAGAGGGCCGAGTCGGTGCGGGAGCCGGGACGCGCCGCCTGGAGTGCACCCACCAGGACGCCGAGGCCGCACGAGAGCAATAAGGACAGCCCAACGAGCCACGCCGTTTCGGGCCACGCGGTGGCGATCATGGTCCGCACGGGGCGTCCGGTCGCGATGCTGGTCCCCCAGTCGCCGGTCGCGAACCGGGAAAGCCAGGACGCGAACTGCGACGCCAGGGGTTGATCCAGGCCGAGGGAATGACGGGCGGCAGTGATCTGACTTTCGGTGGCGGTGGGGCCGAGGAGATAGTCGACGGGATTCCCGGGTGCGGCGTGCAGCAGGAGGAACGTCAGCGTCACGACGCCTGCGACCACCGCGGCGCCCACGGCGAGGCGAGTGAGAAGATGCCGGAGCACGGCGACAATCTCGCGTCCCGGTTCAGGGGCCGCTAGAATGCGGGCGTGAATCGCACCGCCTGCTGGCTCCTCGCGCTCGCCGGCTGTACCGCGGCGTGCACTGGTGACCGCGCGGCCCGGCGCGGATCGACGGTGCTCTTTGCCTATGGCGCCGATCTCGAAACCATGAACAGCCTCGTGACGCGTTCGCCGTTGCCGCGACAAGTCGAGCGCTACGCGCTCTTGACCACGTTGGCGCGGTACGACAGCGCGCTCCAGCCTCAGCCGTATCTTGCCCGTGGCTGGACCTGGAGCCCCGACCGCCGCACGCTCACGTTCGCGCTCCATACCGATGTGCGATGGGATGACGGCGTGCCGACGACGGCACAGGATGTGGCCTGGACGCTGAACGCTGCGCGTGACTCGGTCACCGGCTATGCGAGGTATGCGGATCTCGCGGCCATCCAAGCGGTGACGGCAACGAACGACTCGACGGTCATGGTCCGGTGGTCACTCGCCCCGCAGGGGTTCCCCGACGTTTTCACTGATCTGGCAATCCTTCCGGCCCATCTGCTGAGCTCCGTGCCCGACGGTGCGATGCGCAGCGCGCCGTGGAATAGCCGCCCGATCGGCAACGGACCATTTCGCTTCGTGTCGATGGAGCACAACCGCCGGTGGATCTTCGACGCCAACCCCGATTTCCCGGCTTCACTGGGCGGGCCGCCGCACCTCTCGCGATTCATCGTCGTCACCGTGGATGAGCCCACCGCCAAACTCGCCGCCCTCGCCGGGGGTGAGCTCGACTTCGCGGGCATTACCGCCATCCATGTGCCCTTTGCCCGCAAAGATCCGCGGCTTCAGGTGCTCGAGTATCCGCTGATCTTGCCGTACGGACTGGTCTTGAACGTCCGGCGGCCTCCGTTCAATGATCCGACGGTGCGGTTGGCACTCGCGCTGGCGATCAATCGGCGCGCCATCATCGACGGCGTGCTCTTCGGGTTCGGCAGCGTGGCCGATGGGCCAGTGCCTCCGGAGCTCCCCGGCTACGTTCCCGTGACTTCCATCCCGTTCGACCCAGACTCGGCTCGCCGGCTGCTGGCGGGACATTGCCCGACTTTCGACATCGTCACGGTCGGGAGTGGAGAAGCCGCGGTGGAACAGCTGATTCAGGCGAATCTCGCGGCGGTGGGGTGCCACGTCGGTATCCGTCAATACGAGCTCGCGACGTTCAACGGCATGGTGTATCGCGCGCACGATTTCGCGGCGGCCGTGATGAGCATCCCCGGGGATCCCGGACTGTCGTACGTGCACACGATCGGTGATCTCACCGGCATGCCGTTGCCCGATGACCCACAAGAGGCCCAGCGCCTGCTCGGCGCGAATCATCCTGTCATCTGGCTCTACCACGCCCGCGGGGTGAACGGCATGAACCGGCGCGTCCATGGGGTCCGGATGGACGCTCGCGGAGAGCTGCCGACCCTCGCCTCCTGGTCTACCGGGCCATGAGACGCCGGGAGCTCCCGACCCTGGTCCGCGCTTCGGCTCCTGCGCGACTTGATTTTGCGGGTGGCTGGACCGACGTGCCGCCATTTTCGGCGCGCGAAGGAGGCGTGGTGGTCAATGGCGCCCTCGCGCTTCGAGTGGAGGTCGCGCTCGAGATCGGGGGGCCCCTCATTCGCCTCGAAGCGGAGGACACCGGCTCCGTGGTCGAGTGCGTGAACGCCGGAGGGCTGATTTCCGACGGCCGTCTCGAGCTGCACAAGGCGGCCCTGCGGATGTTTCCGGTGCAGGGGAACCTGACGCTCAAAACTCGATCCGCCGCCCCTCCCGGGTCCGGGCTCGGCGGGTCTGGGGCGCTCGATGTCGCCCTCGTGGCTTGCCTCGCACGCGCCCGGGATGAGCGTTGGGACACGCGGGAGCTGGCTGAGCACGCGTGGCACTTGGAAGCCGTGGAGGCGCGCCTGCCGGGGGGCCGGCAGGACCAGCAGGCGGCAGCCTATGGTGGTTTCCACCGGTTTACGTTTCGCGATCCCGATGTGGGAGTGGAGCCGATCACCCTGGCACCGGCGTTCGCCGATGCACTCGCCCGTCATGTGGTGCTCTGCTATACCGGCGAGACGAGAGTGTCGTCCGACATGATCACGCGGGTGGCGATCGCGTATGAAAAGGGCGATCCCAAAGTCACGGGGGCACTGCGCGCGCTGAAAGACCTGGCCGGGGAAATGGCTGATGCACTTCGCGCCGGTGACCTGGCTGCCGTCGGCAGGATCTTGAGTCGAAACTGGGAGAGGCAATTGGAGCTCGGCGAAGGCATGCGCACCCCCGCGATGGCCCGCCTCGAGCAGGCCCTGGCCGCGGCGGGAGCGTTGGGTGGCAAAGCCGCGGGGGCTGGGGCAGGCGGATCGATGTTCTTCGTAGCTGGTGAGGATGTGGATGGGGCCGTTCGCGCTGCGCGGGAGGCCGGCGCAACGATCTTGCCAGTGAAGTGGGACCTGGAGGGTGGCCGCGCGTGGTGACCATCGAAGAGATCGAACACCGCCGGCGGGAGCTGCAGTCGTCGAAGACGCTCCGGGGCCTCTACGAACGGCTCGAAGCCCGTGCCGCGCGCGTGCTCGCGGCACCTCCCACCATCCCGGCGATGAAGGCAATTCTCTCGGCCGACGGCGGATTGTGCCCGGCCGACGGCACCGTCCTGACCTTTGATCCCGTCAGTCCGTCGTCCCACCAGTGCCCCGTCTGCGGAAATGCGTACTCGGGCGAACGCCACGATCAGTGGTGGGCTCGTCACCAGCACTTGTGGCTTGCCGAGCGGGCGGCGGAGATGGCGACCGTGGCGGCGCTCGGCGAGAAGCCGGACCTGGCGCGCGGCGCTGCCGCCTTGCTCACCGAGTATGCGCGCCGGTACCTCACCTATCCGAACCGCGACAACGTCCTCGGCCCCAGCCGCCTCTTCTCGTCGACGTACGCCGAATCGATGTGGGTGCTCAACTATCTATCGGCGGCGTGGATGCTGCGGGAATGCGGGTCCCTCGATGAGCCGACCTCCGCCGCGGTGCACCAGGTCGCCGACGAGGCGGCGAATCTCATCGGGGAATTCGACGAAGGGTTTTCCAACCGGCAGACCTGGAACAACGCCGCGCTCATTGCGATCGCCGTCTGGTTTGAGGATGAGGATCTCGCGAAGCGGGCCATCGAGGGTGAGACGGGGTTGCTCGCGCACCTACGGGGCTACCGGACCGACGGGCTTTGGTATGAAGGCGAGAACTACCACCTGTTCGCCATGCGGGGACTGATCACGGGACTCGGGTGGGCCCATGACGCCGGGATCGACGTCGAAGGAGATGAGGCGCTCCGCGGCCGCATCGAAACCATTCTGTTGGCTCCTTCGTTCTCCGCGCTCCCCGATCTCACATTCCCGGCGCGCAAAGACTCGCGCTTCGGGGTCTCGCTGGCGCAGCCCATGTACCTCGATACCTGGGAGGTCGCGTTCGGACGCATGGAGAGTGAGGAGGGGCGCCGGTGGCTGACGGCGCTCTACGGAGCCGTCCCTCAGCCTCAGCAGCTCTTCGAGTCCTACCTCCACGACGCACCGTATGAGAACGCGCCGGTCACGCCGGCGCGAGACGGTCTGTCGTGGGCGGCGCTGCTCGAGATGAGTCCCGATCCGGCTCCCGCGGAGCCTTGGAAGGGACGGAGCGCGCTGCTTCAGGACCAGGGGCTCGCCGTCTTCCGCGACGGCACTCGCTACGTGAGTCTCGAATGCGGGCCGACCGGCGGTGGTCATGGCCATCCGGATCGCCTGCACCTGACGGTGCATCAGGACGGTGTGCACTGGCTACCTGATTTCGGCACGGGATCCTATCTCACGCCCGATCTGCCGTGGTATCGCTCGACGTTGGCGCATAACGCGCCACGTCTCGACGGCGATTCTCAGCCGAATTGGGATGCCGTCTGCGAGATGTTCGATGTGCAGGAGGAATGGGCCTGGACCCGGGGACGGGCCGGCGTCTTCACTCGGACCGTGGTCGTCGGGCCCACCTACATCCTCGACCTCATGGAGCTGGATGCCGCCGGCAACCACCGCACTGAGCTTCCCTGGCACCTGCTCGGCGACGTGACGATGTCGACTCCGGGCTCCTGGGACCCGGCGACATTCGACGCGCCCTTCGTCACCAAGGCCGAACAGTTCGCGCCCGGCGTCCGGGATCCGATCAGCTTGGAAGCGCGCTCGGGAGAGGCCGCCCTGGCCATCAGGATGGCGGCTGACGGTCAACTCCTGCGACTCACCGCCCTTGGCGCGCCGGGCACACGCAGGCCTTCTTCCTTCTATGTGGTCAGGCGCGACGGCGATGGCGCCCGGTTCGTCACGGTGATTTCCCGGGAGCCCATCATCAAGATGGTGTTGTCAGGTGACGTGATCGAAGTCGTGCAGCACGGTGGCACGGACACTCACCGGCGCCACCTCGACGGCTGGAACGTGGACACGTCCAAGGGGCGCATTGCTCTCCGGGGCATGCGCGACCGTATTGAACGGCCACGCGCATTCCTGGACCTCGAGCCGCCGCCGCGTGCCGAGGGCGCGGCCCTGCGGCTCGATGCGTCTCCGGCACTGGACGGCACCCTCGTCGGATTCGACCCCTCAGAACCACTTGTGCTCGAGTTGGAGGATCAGTATCGCCGGTCCGAGGAGCCGTACGGCGGCCCCGATGATTTCAACGCGCGGGCGTACGTGGGGTGGGAAGAGGGAACGCTCTACCTCGCGGTGGAGGTGCACAAACCCGACGTGCTCTTCCGGCCGGCGAACGCGCCGCCCCTGCTTCTCGACAACGACCCGGACGACATCCACTCGGATGGGCTGCAGGTCTACATCCGGATGCCCGAAGACCCGGCGGTGCACGGTTACCTCATCGTCCCCGAGGCCGGCGGGAAGCTGCGGGTCCACGGAGCGGGCGAGACCAAGGGGCTTGCGTCAGAGGTACATGGCGCGTGGAGCGAGACCGACACGGGGTACCGCGTCACCGTCGCGATCTCGGCGGCCGATTTCGCGCGCGCGCACGTCGGTGCGCACGTTGGGTTCGATCTGCTGGTGAACGAGATGCTGCCCGGACGGGTGCGGCGCGCAGGTCAGCTGGTGTGGAGCGGCGGTGGCGGCTGGGTGTGGCTCCGGGGAGACCGCCAGGAGCCGGACCGGCTCGGGACCCTGGAGCTGGTCGGATGAGTCTGGTGGTGGTGCTCCACGAGCCTCAGGATCTGGTCAACATCGCGCACACCGTACGCGTGATGAAGAACTTCGGGCTGAAGGACCTCCGCGTGGTGTCTCCGCGCGAGTACGACACGCACCGGATCGGGGGCATCGCGCACCAGACGGCCGACCTTCTGGCTCGGGTGCGCCTGTGCGAGACCCTCGACGAGGCGCTTGGCGATTGCGTGCACGTAGCGGGATTCACCGCCCGCGGCCGCACCGCCAAGCGGAATCTTCAGCGGCCCCGGGACGCGGCGTCTGAGCTCGTCGCGGTCGCGGAGACTGGGCCGACGGCGCTGCTCTTCGGCCGTGAGGACAAGGGTCTCCCGAATGAGGCCCTCGATCGGTGCCATCGGATCGTCACCGTGCCGACTGAGCCCACGTACGGCTCCCTCAACCTCGGCCATGCGGTCGCGATCGCGTGCTACGAAGTCGCGCTCGCTGCCGGGGCGGGGGAACGGGCGTTCAAGGCGCCGCGACGCGAAGCGGGTCCCGCGGATTCGACGGAGCTGGAGCGTCTGTTCGCGGACGTCGAGCGGGCACTCGAGGCGATCGATTTCTTCAAGACGCGAAACCCCGAAGGAGTGATGCGGACGGTGCGGGAAGTGGTGCACCGGCTTCCCCTGGACGAGCGCGAAGCCAAGTTGCTCCGCGCCATGGCGATCGAGGTGGTGAAGTACCGTGAGCGAATCGCGGCGAATACCGGGCATCACGTCGACCGGAAGTAAGCGGCCCGACGCCCTCTTCGGACCGGACGCTGCTCCGGGCCTCCCGCGTTTCACGACGCGGGCGGCCGGATACAAGGTCTGGGATGAGGCGGGGCGCGAATACCTCGATTACGTGATGGCGCTGGGTGCCGTGGCGCTCGGCTACGGGCATCCTGCCGTGAATGAAGCCGCCCGCAGGGCGGTCGACGCCGGTGTGGTCGGTCCTCAGCCGCCGGCACTCGAAGAGGAGCTTGCCGACGCCCTCTGCGTGCGCCTCCCGGGCGTGCAGCGGGTGCGGTTCCTCAAGACCGGCGCCGAAGCGGTCGCTGCAGCGGTTCGGATCGCGCGCGTCTCCACCGGCCGGGAGCTGGTGTTGACCTGTGGATACCACGGCTGGCTCGATTGGTCGCAGGGAAGTGTGGAGGGCGTGCCCGGCCTTCTCCGGGAGCTGCGCCGGGAATTGCCATTCAATGATGTCGCCCGCACCCGCGCGCTCATTCGGGAGGCCGGACGCTCGCTCGCGGCGGTGGTCGTCGAGCCGCTGGTAGTGCAGGAACCGTCGCGCGAATGGCTCGAAGCCCTGCGGACCGAGACGAAAGCCGCCGGTGCGGTCCTGGTGTTCGACGAGATCAAGACCGCGTTCCGGCTGGCGATTGGTGGCGCCGCGGAGCGTTGGGGCGTCCATCCCGATCTCATGGTGGTGGGGAAGGCCCTCGCCAATGGATTTCCGCTGGCGGTGGTGGGCGGCGCGGCCGGCATCATGGACGCCGCGGCCCGCACCTGGATCTCCTCAACGCTCGCGACGGAATCGGTGGCGCTCGCGGCCGCCCTGGCCACGCTCCGCGTATTCACGACCGAGCCCGTGTGCCAGCATCTCCACACCGTCGGCACGCGTCTCCTGCACGGTCTTCACACCCTGGCGGCGAAGCACAAGGACGTCGTCACCGGTGTGGCCGGAGTCGCCGAGATGAGCTTCCTCCATTACGTCGACGAACGCGCCTCGGCACGCGTGGCCAGGCGGTGCGCGGCGCGCGGCCTCCTGTTCAAGCGGACCGCGTACAACTTCGTGTCCTACGCTCACGACGTGAACGTGATCGACCGCACACTGAGCACGCTCGACGAAGTACTGGGCGAGGTGGCGCGTGAGCCTTGAGGCGTGCCAGATTCCGTGATGCTGATCGACGTCCACGCGCACTTTCATCCTGACCGGAGTCCGCGGAACGACTGGCGGGAGTACAACGCGTCCCGTCTCGCCGCCGGGGACCGGATGGGAGTCACGATTCATGTGGCGTCGATTCTCGGGACGTTCGGCCGGACGTCGCCTACGTACTTCCCGTCTCCCGCCGACGTCACCTACGGCAACGATTTTCTGCTCGGCCTGCAGAAGGCGCACGCCAACCGCATCCGCGGCTATGTGTGCGTCAACCCGAATTACACCGAGCACGCGCTCGCCGAGATCACTCGCTGCGTGAAAGCCGGGATGATCGGCCTCAAGCTGGCCGCGAGCCGGCGCGCCGATGATCCGCTGCTCGATCCCGTGTGTCAGGCGGCCGCGAAGCATCATCTCCCGGTGCTGCATCACCTCTGGCAGCATCGCCGCCACGAGTGGCCGCAGCAGGAAGCGTCCGACGCCGTCGAGCTCTGCGCGCTCGCCATCCGTCACCCCACGGTCTCGTTTCTCCTCGCACACATCGGCGGGGGCGGGGACTGGCTGCATTCGCTCGCCGCCGTGCGCGACGTCCCCAACGTGTACGTGGATCTGTCGGGATCGGGTGTGGATGGCGGCATGCTCGAAGCCTGCGTCGACGCGGTGGGCGTGAACCGGTTGCTGTGGGGCGCCGACATGACGTTGTGCTCCGGTTGGGCCAAGCTGCGATACCTCGAACGCCTGCTCACGGTCGAAGAGGTGGAGCAGGTGAGGTGGAAGAACGCGGCGGGCATCTTCCCCAAGGGCGCGTTTCCCAGCGACTGATGCGAATCGACGTCAACGCGTTCCTGGGCGCCTACCCGTGGCGCCGTCTCCCCGGCTCGAGTCCGGCGCATCTGATCCAGGCCATGGATCGCGTGGAGATCACCGAAGCCTGGGTTTCGCACTTGCCGGGACTCTGGTGGAAGGATCCGACCGAGGGGAACGACTGGCTGTATGAGACCGCCGTCGCGCATCCACGGCTCAAGCCCGTGCCGACCGTGCATCCGTCGCTCCCTCATTGGGAGGAAGTGCTCGCCGAAGCGGCGACGCGCGGGGCGCCCGCGGTTCGGTGCGATCCGCAATTCCTGGGGCTAGCCCCCACGGGGCACGAGATGCGCGTGCTCGCGGCCACGTGCGGCTCGGCAGGCGTGCCCCTGTTGATGTCGGTCCGCCTCGAGGATTTGCGGCAGCGGCATCCGCTCGACACGGCGGGCGATCTGCCCGCTTCGGCGGTGCGGACCCTGATCCGCGCCGATGCGGAGCTGAAGCTCATCGTGACGCATGCCGACCGCTCGTTCATCGAAGAAGTGCACTTCGGCTCGACGCCGTCCGAGGCCGAGCGGCTCTGGTGGGACCTGAGCTGGATCTGGGGACCGCCCGAGGATCACCTCGCGACGCTGCTGGCCAATCTCGGCCCGTCGCGGTTCCTGTTCGGGACCGGACAGCCGCTGCGCCTTCCGGAGCACTCCGTGGCCAAGCTGGATCTATTGGATCTCTCTGCTGACGCGCGCGGCGCGATCGAAGCCGGCAACGCCCGCCGGTTGGTGGCGGGCTGATGCACCGTCGTCTGGATTGGGGGCTCATCCCGGCGGTCCCGACGCCGTTCCGTGGACATGAGGTAGCCGACGACGCCTTGCGTGGCTACGCCACCTGGATGGCGGGGCAGCCGATCACGGGAGTCGCCGTGTGGGCGCACACTGGCCGCGGGCTGCACCTGTCGCCCCCGCAGCGGCGGCGCGTCCTCCAGGTCTGGCGGGACGCGCTGCCCGGCAAAGTCGTCATCGCCGGCGTGAACTCGGTGGAGATGGCTCGTGAGGCGAAGGCCCTCGGGGCCGATGCGCTGCTGGCGTATCCGACGGCGGATGAGCCCGTCGGCTTCCACGCGGCGCTCGCGCGCGAGCTGCCGGTCATCGCGTTCTACCTGTATGCGGCGGCCGGCGGAATCTCGTACGACAATCGCACCCTGCACGCGCTCCTGCAGCTGCCCGGAGTCGTGGGGATCAAGGTGGCGACGCTCGATTCGGTGATGACGTTCCAGCGGATTGCGGACCTGGTGCGCCCGTATCGCGACAAACTCCTGATCACCGGCGAGGACCGCTTCCTTGGGTATTCGTTCACGCTGGGAGCGCGGGCGGCGTTGATCGGTATGGGCGCGGCGCTCACCGATCTGCAGGCCGAGCTGATCCGGGCGTTCCGCGAGGACAACTTCGGACTCTTCGTGCGGCTCTCCGGCATCCTCGACCGCTTTTCGCTCGCGACCTTCACGGACCCGATGGAGGGGTACATCCGCCGGATGTTGTGGGCCGCCGCGGCGCAGGGCGTGATTCCCGACGATGTGTGCGACGATCCGTGGGGTCCCCAGCTCGAGCCGGCCGAGCGGGAAGCAGTGCGCCGCGCGGTGACGGATGCGCGCGCAGCTCGAGCGTGATTTCGAGCGGTTCGGCCGCGACCTACCGCGCGATTTCCCCGCTCATGTGCGGGAGCGCTATCGCATCGATCTGAGTGCCCGGTACCTTGGCTTCCCGTTGCCGCATCCCATCGGCAAGGGGTCAGGCCAGCTGTCCCTTCACGAATCCCAGCTCGACACCGACCACGCAGCGGGTCTCGCGTTCGTCGTGCTGAAGACCGTCATCGCGCGGGACGCGAACGGGGCGCAGACGATGAAGGCCTGGGCGACGCACGAGACGAAGATGGACGTCGAGCGCCGCCGGGCCGGCGGTCGCGACGGGTGGACGGTGACGTGGAAGGGCCGGGGGTGGGACCGGAGCTTCGACGACTATCTCGCGCTGGTGCGTGTGGCACGCGACCTCACGCGGAGCGGCGAGATGGTCGCCGTTCCATCCGTGAAATACCACCTACCGGTCCGAGACGAGCCCTTTCGCGACGAGGAGTACCGGTTCACGACCGGTGCCCTGGCGCGGGAATGGGGCAGGGCTCCGCTCCCGCTCGAGAAGGACTTCTCGCCCACCCTGGCAGGCGATGCGCGCTCCGACGAACCGGAAACCATTCTGCGTTGGCTCGACGAAGTTCCTGCGCGGATCCGGGCGGGTGGCGACGTGCAGCTCGCAGTCAAACTCATGAACGCCCGGTTCGACGACGATTTTCAGCGCCAGATGGTGAAAGCGACGAAGGGAGCCGATGCTCTGATCGTATTCAACCGGCTCTTCGATACGGACCAGCGGGTGGCGTATGGTGGTTGGGAATTGTCGGACCGCAACCTGCGAATCCTCGCAACCCCGGACTTGCGCCCGGGGTCTGGTACTGCCTTCACTGGCACCGGGAATGTGAATTCTGGCCGTATGATTGCCGAGTACGCCCTGCATGGATGCGAAAGTGTTCAGCTGCACACGGCATTTCAGCTTCCCTTATCCGCGTATCCCTCGACCGGCGGATCCCGCACCCAGCGTGTGCTTCATCAGATGATCTTCGATCCCACCGATGGCCTGATCGCGGTGCTGTGGGAGCATGAAGCGGCGGGGCGCGTCGAACGGCACGATGGGGAGCTCCGGTTCCTCGACCTTCTCCATGCGAATCCTCAAGGCTGAGCTCTTCGATCTCCGCCTGCCCCTGGTGGAGCCCTTCATTATCTCGGGGGGCGCGATCAGGGAGCGGCGCTCGTTGATCGTCGTACTGCATGGCGGCAACGGCCACGTCGGCTACGGCGAGGCGCCACCCTTTGAGCTGCCCTTCTACTCCGAAGAGACTCTTGGTTCCGCCACACAACTCACCCGCGATGTCCTCCTGCCGCGCGTGGTGGGGAGGGAGTTCGCCTCCCCCGAAGCGGTGGACGCCGCGCTGCGCGAAGGCGTGCGGGGCAATCCGTTCGCCATCGCCGGCGTCGAGACTGCGGCCTGGGACCTCGAGGCGCACACCCGTGGTGTCGGCCTGGCGCACTTGCTCGGCGAACGCCTCGGCGAAACGCCCGCCGCCTCCATCCCGTGCGGCGTCGCGCTCGGCATCCCTGATGATCGGCAGCTCGGCACGCTGACCGCCCGCGTCTACGAGGCGGTCGGCCGCGGATACCGGCGGGTGAAGATCAAGGTCGCGCCCGGATGGGACGCCGAGGCGGTGAAAGCCGCGCGCGCCGGGATGGCCGGAACGGATCTCCCCCTCACGGTGGATGCGAACGGCGCCTATCGTTGGCCGCGGGATGAGAAGGCCCTGCGCGCGCTCGACGACGCGGGCCTCCTCTATATCGAGCAGCCCCTCGCGCCCGACGAATTGGTGGGGCATGCCGAGGTCGGGCGGACGCTCAAGACGGCCATCTGTCTTGACGAGACATTGCGCAGTGAGAGCCACGCGAAGCAGATCGCGGCGCTCGGCGGACCGAAGGTATGGAACATCAAGGTCCACCGGATGGGCGGGCTGACCGAGTTCTGCCGCATCTATCGGGTGGCGAAGGAACTCGGCGCGAAGCTGTGGGCGGGAACGATGCCGGAGTCGGGGATCGGTTCGCAGGCGCCACTCGCCGCCGCAAGTTTGTCTCAGTTCGTCTACCCGTCGGACCTCGAGCCTTCAGCCCGCTGGTTCGGGCGGAATGTTGACGTGATCAAGCTCAGCATGGATGCGGGCGGCATGATGGCCGTCCCGAACCAGGCGGCCGGACGTCTGCTCGATGGCGGGCGCTTCGAGGCCGTCCGGGCCGCGGTCAGTTCCCTTGGAGGATCTTCGTGAGATCGCTCGCGCTCTTGCTCGCCGTACTCCCGGTCTCACTCTCCGCGCAGGTCCCAGCGTCCCTCTTCGGAGGCTTGCACTGGCGCTCGATCGGTCCCTTCCGGGGCGGGCGGACCGTCGGGGCGACGGGTGTGCCCGGGCATCCCAACACGTTTTTCATCGGGGTGAACAACGGCGGGGTGTGGAAGACCGATGACGCGGGACGCACGTGGATGCCCGTGTTCGACGCCGAGTCGACGGGATCGATTGGGGCGGTGGCGGTGGCCCCGTCGGATCCGAATACCATCTATGTCGGGAGCGGGGAAGGCCTCCAGCGGCCCGATCTTTCCGTCGGCGACGGCATCTACAAGTCGACTGATGGCGGTGCAACATGGACCCATCTGGGTCTCAGAGACGGCCAACAGATCCCGGCCGTCATCGTCGATCCCCATGACCCGAACCGGGTGTTCGCGGCCGTGCTGGGGCACCCGTATGGACCCAACACCGAGCGTGGGGTCTTCCGGTCGACGGATGGCGGCACGACCTGGGAGAAGGTCCTCTACACGGACGAGAACACTGGTGCCTTCGATGTGGCCTTCGATGCGTCGAATCCCCAGGTCGTCTTCGCGACGCTCTGGGCGGGCCGGCAGGCTCCCTGGGAGATCGGTGGCTCGTTTGTGCTTTCGGCGAACAACGGGCTCTATAAGTCGACCGATGGCGGCACGACCTGGAGGCAGATCACCGCGGGGCTTCCGGGCGCGGCGCAGGGACTGGGCCGCATCGGCCTCGGCATCTCGCCGTCGGAGCCCGCGCGGATGTACGCGGTGGTCGGTGCGGACTCGGGTGGCGCGCTGTACCGCTCCGATGACGATGGAGAGCACTGGCACGTGCAGGACGCCGATCCCCGGATCTGGGGACGTGACGGCGACTTCAATGAAGTGAAGGTGAATCCCAGGAACGCCGACATCGTCTACATCGCCAACGTCGTGACGTGGAAGTCTACCGATGGCGGCGTGTCGTTCACCGGATGGCGCGGAGCGCCCGGGGGCGACGACTATCACCGCCTCTGGATCAACCCCGACGACCCCAACACCATCCTGCTCGCCGGTGACCAGGGTGCCATCATCACCCGGAACGACGGCCGCACGTGGAGCTCGTGGTTCAACCAGCCCACCGCCCAGTTCTACCACGTCTCGACCGACAACGCGTTCCCGTATCGTGTCTACGGCGGTCAGCAGGAGAGTGGCTCGGCGGGGATCTGGAGCCGTGGGAATGATGGCGAGATCAATTTCCGCGACTGGCATCCGGTGGGTGCGGAGGAGTACGGATACGTCGCACCGGACCCGTTGAATCCCAACCTCGTTTATGGCGGCAAGATCAGCCGCTACGACTGGCGTACCGGCCAGGTCCAGGATGTTTCTCCTGAACCGATCCGCTCGGGGAAGTACCGCTGGGTGCGCACGATGCCCGTACTCTTCTCTCCCGTCGATCCCCATACGCTGTACCTCGGGTCGAACGTGGTGTTCAAGACGCGCGATGGCGGGGAGCACTGGCAAGTGATCAGTCCCGATCTCACGCGGACGGCATCCGACACGCCGTCCGTTATTCGCGCCTTCATGTCCCAGGACCCGCAGCACGGCGGCCACCGCGGTGTGATCTACACCATCGCCCCGTCATTCAAGAAGCTGGCGCTCTTGTGGGCGGGGACCGACGACGGCCTGATCTGGGTGACGCATGACGGCGGGCTTCACTGGAGCAAGGTGACCCCGCCGGCGTTGACGCCCTGGAGCAAGGTGTCCGTCATGGAGGCATCCCACACCGATACCGCCGAAGCCTATGCGGCGGTGAACCGGTTCCGCCTGGATGATCTGCATCCGCACATCTACCGGACCCGCGATGGCGGGAAGACGTGGACGGAAATCGTGTCGGGAATCCCCGACGACGAAGTCGTGAACGCCGTGCACGAAGATCCGGTGAAGAAGGGACTGCTCTTCGCCGGCACCGAGCGTTCGGTCTACGTCTCGTTCGATGATGGCGACCACTGGCAGTCGCTGCGGCTGGATTTGCCGGCGACGGCGGTACGCGACCTCACGATTCACGAGAATGATCTGGTGGTGGGGACGCACGGGCGCGGGTTCTGGATTCTCGACGACATGTCGCGGCTGCGGGAGCTCGCGTCCGGTCTCGCGGGATCGACGCACCTCTTCCGGCCCGCCCCGGCCTATCGGGTCAGGTGGAACAACAACACCGATACGCCAATCCCGCCTGACGAACCAGCGGGGGACAATCCACCGGACGGCGCCATCATCGAATACGCGCTCGCGGCAGACGCCAATCACGTCGCGATCGAGGTCCGGGACACGAGCGGTGCGCTCGTCCGCCGGTTCACGAGCGAGGATACGACGTCGGTCGACACCAGCGTGAACATCCCATTGTATTGGATCCGGCCCCCTCAGAAGGTGGGGACCGCCGCGGGGGCGCACCGCTTCGTCTGGGACTTGCACGGCGCCCCGATTGCCGTCCTCAACCGTGACTACCCGATTGCGGCGGTCATCCACAACACACCACTGGAGCCCCGGGGCCCTTGGGTCACGCCGGGCAAATACTCGATCACCCTGACCGCCGGGTCTTCGACCGCGCACGCCTCTCTTGTGGTGAAGATGGATCCCCGAGTCCCGGTCACAATCGCGACCTTGAAGCATCAGTACGGACTGGCGAGCACGCTGGCGAATGGCCTCGAGCGGAGCTACGACGCCCTGTCGCATGTCCGGGGTATTCGTCGTCAGCTCGCGGCGCTGCGGTCCAACCCGGCGGCCGACTCCCTGAAGGCGGCCATCGATTCCGTCGACGGCCGGTTGGACAAGCTCGAGTCCGGTGGCCGGTCGTCCCTGGAGGGCCTGAACGGCGAGCTGGCGGGTGTCTACGGTGTGATCGAAGGGGCTGATGCAGCACCTACGGACCAGGTCGAGAGGGCGGTGGTGAGTCTCCAGGTGGACCTGGAGACGAGCCTCAACCTGGCCAAGAGTTTCACCGACGCCCTGATCCCCGCGCTCAACCAGCGCTTGAAAGGGGCCGGATTGCCCGCGATTTCCTTGAGCGTCCGGGCCCCGGCGCCCGAGGGTGTGGGGAATGGCGAAGGAGACGACGAGCCCTAATTTTAGGGCGCGATGACCAACCCTTCAGCCGCCTACTGGGCGACAAATCTGTACCCGAGTCCCCGTCAGCGTCCGAAAACCGACTCTCCTATTCGGGATTTGCCCCAGCGCGCCGCCGGCCGCTTCAAACGGGCGCGCGAGGGCATCAGAGCCCTCAAGCACGTCACCGAACAAGTGGTGTTTCTCGGCACCACCTGGAAGTGGGTCTGGATGTACGAGGTCGGCGGACGCAAGCTCGGTTACCTCCATCCGATGCGGTCCGGCGTCAGCGGCACGTTCGTCCTGAGCCCTGCGGAAGAAGCGGAGCTCGGCTCGGGGGACGGGATCCCGCGCGCCGTCCGCCAGGCCGTCAAAGACGGAATGCTGGACTCCGGGCTCCGGTGGTGCTGGATGGAGTTCGACGATCTCGAACGGGTCGACGCGTTCGTTGAAGTGATCCGTTTCAAGCATCACCTCCTTGCCCGACCGGAGTGACCGCGCACCGCTTGTGTGAGGTTCCCGAAAGGCGCTACATTCCTGCGCCCACAAGCCGTTCGCAGTCGCTTTTTTCTTGACTTACTTCGCCATCGAGGCACACGCATTGATGACGATGCACGGAGGGAGTAGGGCAGCGCTCGCGCTGGTCCTGCTCATTGGCGCCACGCAGGCGCTCGCCGCACAAGCGGCGCCCAGATACCAAGCCCCCCAGGTGACGGATACGGCCCGACTCAAGGGCCCCCGCCAACCCATCTTTTTCCGCCACGACATCCACGCTGGTCAAGACCAAATCCCCTGCATGTATTGCCACTACACGGTGAAAGTATCCACCGAGCCGGGGATTCCGTCGCTCCAGACCTGCATGGGCTGCCATCAGCTCATCAGTGGCTCGACGCCGTCGCACCAGGCCGAAATCGCGAAGGTGCGGAAGGCCTGGAGTGACAAGCAGCCGCCGGAGTGGATCCGTGTGCACACCCTGCCCGGGTTCGTGCACTTCCCGCATATGCGCCACATCAAGGCCCTCGGCGACAACGCCTGCGCCACCTGTCACGGCGACATCGCGCACACGACCCAGGTTGCGCAGGTGCAGACGCTCCGCATGGGCTGGTGCATCCGCTGTCACGTGGAGAAGAAGGTGACGCGGGACTGCACAGTGTGTCACTACTAGCATGATCAGCGGAGACGACATGGTCGACGGGATGAACCGGCGCCGGTTCCTCAAGGTCCTCGGTGTGACCGGAGGCGGCGCGGCGGTGGTCGCCGGGTGCGGCATCGGCCCGGAACCGACCGAGCACCTGATCCCCTACCTGGTCCAGTCGGAAGACGAAGTCCCCGGCGTTCCCACGTTCTATGCCAGCACCTGCCGCGAGTGCGCGGCCGGCTGCGGCATCCTGGTGAAGACGCGCGAGGGGCGGGCCATCAAGATCGAAGGCAACCCGGCATCGCCGATCAACGCGGGACGCCTCTGCGCCCGCGGCCAGGCGTCGCTGCAGGGGCTCTACAATCCCGACCGCCTGACCGACCCGTTCGCGAAGGACGCGTCCGGCAAGCTCGGGAAGATCACGTGGGAAGACGCGCTGGGCCGCCTCACCGGCAAGGTGAAGGACGCGAAGGGCAAAGGCATCGTGTTCATCACCGGCCTCGAGGCCTCGAGCTTCGGTGATCTGGTGGACGAGTGGATGAAGCACGTGGGTGGCCGGCATGTCACGTACGAGCCCTTCGCGTTCGAAGCGCTCCGCGAAGGCAATCGCATGGCCTTCGGGACCGCTGCCATTCCGTCGTACGATTTCGCATCGGCCAAGTACATCCTGTCCTTCGGCGCCGACTTCATGGAGACCTGGCTGTCGCCGGTCGCGTTCCAGCACGGGTTCTCCAGCGCGCACGGATTCCAGTCGGGACGCGACGCGCAAATGGCCAAGTTCGTCGCGGTGAGCCCCCGGATGTCCCTCGAGGGCCTGAACGCCGACGAGTGGATCGGCGTCATTCCGGGCTCCGAGGGCCTGCTGGCGCTCGCCATGGCCTACGTCATCCAGAAGTCCGGCGGCGCGCCGGGCGATGCCGGCCGTCTCTCCGACCTCCTCAATCGTCACCGGCCCGCGCTGGTGGCGGATGCGACGGGCGTCGATGCGCAGACCATCGAACGGCTCGCCAAGGAGTTCGGCGGGGCCAAGGGCGGCCTGGCGGTGGCGGGCGGCATGGCGGCCCAGTATCCGAACGGCGCCGAGATCGTCGCCGCGGTCAACATCCTGAACTACGTCGCCGGCAACGTCGGCAAGACGGTGAAGTTCGGCGCCGAGCTGGCGCACGGACAGGCGGGTTCGTACCGCGAGCTGACCGGTCTGATGGCCGACATGACGGCCGGCACGGTCGCGGTCCTGATCACCCACGGTGCCAACCCGGCGTACTCGGTGAGTGGTTTCACCGCCGCCGCGGGCAAGGTACCGTTCCGCGTCGCGTTCGCGACGATGCTCGACGAGACGGCGAGTGAAGCCGATCTTGTGTTGCCCGATCTCCATCCGCTCGAGCAGTGGGGCGATTCCCGGCCGCGCGCCGGCATTTTCGCCCTCCAGCAGCCCGCGATGCAGCCGGTCCAGTCGAACGCCCGTGGCGCCGGCGACGTCGTCGCCTCGCTCGCCGGGAAGACCGGTTCCTTCAAGGACTACGTGCAAGGCAGGTGGAGAGCCCCGAAGGGTCAGACCTGGGCCGACGCGGTGCAGCATGGTGGCTCCTTCGGCGAGGCTCCTTCCACCAGCACGCGTCTCGGCGCCGATGCCGGGAAGATCTTCGCCGGCGCTCCCGCGACGGCGGCGCTGGCCGGCGGCAAGGAGGAGTATCCGGTCATCGTCTATCCGCATTACGCGCTCTATGACGGCCGGGGCGCCAACAAGCCCTGGCTGCAGGAGCTGCCGCACCCGGTTTCGAAGATCATGTGGCAGTCGTGGGTGGAGCTGCACCCCGACACCGCGGCGAAGTGGGCGGTGGAGAACGGTGACTACCTCCTGATCAAGACCGCGTCGGGCAGCACGGCCCGCGTGACCGTGTGGGTCACGCCCTCCATCCGTCCCGGTGTCCTCGGGATCCCGACGGGGCAGGGGCATGCCACCTACGGCCGGTACGCCGAGGGGCGCGACGTCAACGCGTTCGATCTGCTTCCCGCCGCGGCGAACAGCTACGGTGGCCGGACGTTCACGGTCATGGCCAGCGTCGAGGTCACCCGCGACCACCGGTACCTCGCGACCCTCGAGGGTGACCCCCGCGAAGGCGGCGAGTCGATCATTGAGCTCCTGACGCTCGGCAAGGCCGCGAGCCTGCACGCGGGCCAGCACCCGTTCGAAGAGCAGGAAGTGCCCACGTACACCGACTCCGCCGAGGCCGGGTGGGCTGCGGCGCAGCGGGAGAAGACGGAGCTGGGCAACTACGTGACCCGCCCGACCCGGTGGGCGATGGCGATCGACTTGTCGAAGTGCACCGGCTGCTCGGCGTGCGTCACGGCGTGCTACGCGGAGAACAACATCGCGACGGTCGGCGAGGAGCTGACCCGCCGCCGCCGGTTCCTCCCGTGGATGCGCATCGAGCGGTACTTCAACAAGAGCGAGTCCGGATCGGTGCGCGCGGTGACGACGCCGATGCTTTGCCAGCAGTGCGCCGACGCGCCGTGCGAGCCGGTCTGCCCGGTATTCGCGGCGTACCATACGCCCGATGGATTGAACGGCCAGGTCTACAACCGGTGCGTGGGCACGCGGTACTGCGCGAACAACTGCCCCTACAAGGTCCGGTTCTTCAACTGGTTCAACTACGCCGAGCGCGGTGGGGACCACGAAGCGTGGCCGACGCCCCTCGACTGGCAGCTCAACCCGGATGTCACGGTCCGCGAGAAGGGCGTGATGGAGAAGTGCACCTTCTGCGTCCAGCGCATCCGGTTCGCGGAGCACAATGCGCGTGTCGAAGACCGCGCGCTCAAGGACGGCGATATCGTGCCGGCCTGCGCGCAGGGCTGTCCGTCCGACGCCATCGTGTTCGGCGACCTGAACGATCCCCATTCACGGGTCCACGCGCTCAGCGAGGATCCGCGAGGCTACCACGTGCTGCAGGATCTCAATACCAAGCCTGGCATCACTTATCTGGCGCGCGTCATTGCCGGAGCGGAGGCCTGATGGCACAGACCGCGGCTCCGGGTACGTCGGGCGCGCGCGTGACCTACGATTACGTCACCCGCGTCATCAACAACACGCTGGGGAATCCGAGCAAGGGCTATTTCGCCCTCCTCGGCGTCGCGGTCGGCCTGCTCACCATCGGGATCATCTGCCTCCTGTTCATTCTGCGGTACGGACTGGGGCTCGCGGGCTATTCGCACCCGGTGTACTGGGCGGTCTTCATCACCTGCTTCGTGTTCTGGGTGGGTATCGCGCACTCGGGCACGCTGATCTCCGCGATCTTGTTCCTCTTCCGGTCGGCGTGGCGCACGGCGGTGTATCGAGTCGCCGAGGCCATGACGGTATTCGCGGTCATGACCGCCGGCCTGTTCCCCCTCATTCACATCGGCCGCCAGTGGTACTTCTACTGGCTGGTGCCGTACCCGAACGAGCGGGGGCTCTGGCCCAACTTCAAGTCGCCCCTGATCTGGGACGAATTCGCGATCGGCACCTACTTCACCGTGTCGACGGTGTTCCTGATCATGGGCTTGATCCCGGACATCGCGGCGGTGCGCGACCTGGCCACCGGATGGCGGAAAAAACTGTACGCGCTCACCTCGCTGGGGTGGCGCGGCACGAATGAGCAGTGGCGGCACTACTCGCGCGGCTACCTGTACCTCGCGGGACTGGCCACACCCCTCGTGCTGTCGGTGCACTCGGTGGTGTCCTGGGACTTCGCCATGGCGCAGGTCCCGGCCTGGCACGAGACCATCTTCGCGCCGTATTTCGTCGCCGGCGCCATCTACTCCGGCGTCGCGATGGTGATCTCGCTGCTCGTGCCGATCCGGAAGCTTTTCCATCTCGAAGAAGTGGTGACCATCAGCCACTTCGAGAACCTGGCCAAGCTCTGCCTGCTCACCGGCATGATCGTCGGGTTCGCGTACGCCACCGAGTACTTCATCGCGTGGTATTCCGGCCCGACGCCGGAGAACAAGGCGTTCTGGTATCGCGCGTTCGGCCCCTTCTGGTGGGCCGGCTGGACCATGAACGTGTGCAACTGGTTCCTGCCGTGGATCCTGTGGTTCAAGAAGGTGCGGACCAATCTGACCGCGCTCTTCGTGATCTCGATTTTCGTGAACATCGGGATGTGGTTCGAGCGCTTCGTCATCATCGCCATCCACCTGGCCGGTGAGCCCTTCGAGCCCTTCGTGAAGGCCGGGTACAACCCGACCTGGGCCGATTGGGGCATCATGGCCGGCTCCTTCGGCTGGTTCTTCATGTGGTTCCTGCTCTTCGTGAAGAACTTCCCGGCCGTCTCGATTTCGGAAGTGAAGGAAGTCCTGCCGCCGCCGGTGCGGCACGGGAAGGGGGCGCACGCGTGATGAACCCCCTGAAGGAGCTCTTCGGCGGCGCGATGACTCCGGGCGTGCTGGGCGTGTTCGGTCACCTCGACGATACCACGCGCGCGGTCAAGGATCTCAAGGCCGAAGGGCGCGAAGACTTCACGGTTTTTTCGCCCATGCCCCGCCACGAGCTGGAAGACGCGATCGACCGGCCCGTCAGCTCGGTCCGCATGTACACGCTGGTAGGCGGCATCGCCGGGTGCTCCATCGGTGCCTGGGTGACGCTCTACATGTCGTACGACTGGCCGACACTCGTGGGCGGGAAGCCGATCGGCTCCATCCCGCCCTACGTCGTGATCATGTTCGAGATGACGGTCCTCTTCGGCGCGCTGAACACACTGGTGGGCGTCGCTTTGAACGCGCTCCGCGCCGCCCGTCGCGAAGGCACCATTCCCTACGACCCGCGCTTCTCGAACGACAAGTTCGGGTTGTTCGTGCCCTGCGGGCCCGACAAGGCGGGTGCGACGGAAGCCTGGCTGAAGCAGCATGGGGCCGAGGAGGTGCGGCGTGCGTAAGCTCCTCCCCCTGTTCGCCGGTGCGCTACTCCTCGCGGCGTGCAATCCGGACGACGCGGTGCACCACGTCGGCTGGTTCGCGACCATGCGCCATCAGCGGAGCATCAAGCCGTACGCCATGCCCCGCCTTCCCGCACCGGGGACCATCCCGGTGACGGGGCACGACCCGGATTCGCTGTCGATCGCCGACGCGAGCAAGCTCTCGAATCCGCGCACGAGAACGTCGGAGTCGCTCAACCGCGGCAAATGGGTCTATGAGACCTACTGCCAGGTCTGCCACGGTGAGGCTGGCCACGGGGACGGACCCGTCTCGACTGCGGGGGGCGGACCGTTCATCGGCGTCCGCTCGCTGGTCACCGACACGCTGGCACGGAAGCCCGACGGCTACATCTACGGCGTGCTCGTCTACGCGGTGCCGATGGGGCGCGGGTTGATGCCCCGGTATGGAGACAAAGTGCGGGGCAATGACCGCTGGGATGTCGTGAACTACATCCGCACCCTGCAGGAACAAGCGCGGGGGGCCAAATGACCGCCACGGCCACCGTCAGTCGCGCCGAGATCGTTCAGAAGGCGCGCGAGGCGCCGGCCGGCCGCTTCCGGATGATCGGAGCGGTGCTCGCCATCGCGGGCGCGGCCATCCTCATCGGCGGCCTCCTGACTGGAAATGCGGCCCGCGTGTGGCACGCGTACCACTTCAACTTCATGTTCTGGACCGCCACCGCCCAGGCCCTCGTGGTGTTCGCGGCGAGCCAGAAGCTGGCGCGCGCGCACTGGGCGGGTGTGATCATCCGGTTCGCCGAAGCGGCGGTCGCGTTCCTCTTCGTCTCGCTCGTGCTCTATCTGGGCCTGATCGTCGGACGCGAGTATCTGTTCAAGACGTTGCCGGTCGACCGCCCGGTAAGCGGGTTCTGGTTCGGCAGCACGTTCCTGTTCGTCCGGAACTGGCTGGTGCTCGCCATCATGGCCTGGCTGTCGTGGCGGTTCGTGCGCCGCGATATGGCGCCCGACGTCGCGGAGCTCGCGACCGGGGTGCCCGCGACCGACGACGTGACGTCCAAGCGGCTGGTCGCGAAGGACGCCGCGATCATGACCCTCTGCTGGGCCTTCGCCTATTCGATCCTCGGGTTCGATTTCATCATGTCGCTGGCGCCCCGGTGGATCTCGAACCTGTTCGGCGCCTTCTTCTTCATGGGCTCGTTCCTCACGGCCCTGATGACGACCGCGTTGCTGGCGCACTGGATGAAGAAGGCGATGAAGCTCGATCACCTGATCTCGCCCAAGCAGATGCACGATCTGGGCAAGCTCTCGTTCGGCTTCACGGTGTTCTGGGGCTACCTGATGTGGGCCCAGTTCCTGGTGATCTGGTATGGCAACCTGCCGGAAGAGACGTACTTCATTTTCTACCGGCTCTGGGGTCCATGGCGCGCCGTCGGCACCGCGGTGTTCCTCATGGTCTTCGTAATCCCCTTCATCGGCCTCCTGGGCGTGAAACCCAAGAAGACGCCGCTCACGTTCGTGCTCTTCGCCTCCATCTCGGTGGCAGGCGTCTGGCTGGAACGCTATCTCGAGGTCGTGCCATCGCTGACCGCAGGCCAGGGACCAAGCCTGGGCTTGCCCGAGTTCGGGGCGCTGGCGTTCTTTGCGGGGTTGTTCCTGCTCGCCTACGGATGGTTCGCCGGCACATATCCGATGATTTCCCCCCGCCTGGCCGTGGATACGCTGGAGCGGGAGCACCACTAGCGGGTAGCAGGGAATCGGCTCGCGGGGGCTCTGGCTCAGGCCGGAGCCCCGCGTAGTTTCAGGCGTGTCGTTTGGGCTCAACTTCGATTCTGCCGGGGGGACCGATGAACAAAATCTTGTTCGGGGTGCTGGGCGCGGGGGCATGGGTCGGGTTGGCGTGCGGGAGTCCCACCGGGAATGGGAATGGGTGCGGCGGGAACGGCGTGAACCTCGTCATCATCACCGCCCACGACAACCACACCTTCACGCCGCAGAATGTGCAGGTCAGTCAGACGCAGCAGATCTGTTTCCAGAACCTGGGCACCGTGCTCCACACCGTGACCCCCGACTCGGGCGTATCCGACGATTCGATCTGGATCAAGAACTACGGCTCCTCGGGCCTGCCGCCCAATTCGCCGTACCTGATCACGCTGCCGACTGGGAACTATGCCTATCACTGCCAGTATCACGGGGCGCCGGGAAGCGGCATGTACGGAACGATTCAGGTCCGATGACGATCCGGAGACTCCTGGGCCTGACCGTGGTCGCCACCGTGACGGCGTGCAGCAAGTCCGCGACGGCCAGTGGCACGCCGCACGCCCTGACCGTGAGCGTCCGCGACAATACGTTTTCCCCGCCGGCGGACAGCATCAACGCAGGAGACTCAGTGACGTTCACGTGGCAGGGGAGTCAGATGCACGATCTGATTTTCCAGGACAGTGTTCACGTCCCGAACGTGTCGACCCCCCAGACGGCGGGGTCGGTCAAGCGGGGCTTCGCGTCCCCCGGCATCTACAAGTACCGGTGCACCATCCACTCCAGTGACTTCAACACGGGGACCATGATCGGCACCATCGCCGTGTACTAGACGTCTAGACGTCTGGACGTCTAGGTTTGACGCATGACCGACACCTTGGAATCCTTCCGCCATTTTCGCGAGAAGATGAATGCGGCCATCCTGGCTGCGGGCAACACCACCATCAACCGTTTCTTCGCTCTCGATACCCGCACCTACGAAGCCGGCGCGCTTCCGGTCAAGACCAAGGAGCTGCTGGGTCTCGTCGCGTCGATGGTGCTTCGCTGTGACGACTGCGTCACCTACCACGTCGTCCGGTGCCGCGAAGAGGGCGTTTCCGATGCCGAGTTCCAGGACGCGTTCGCCGTGGCCCTGGTGGTGGGCGGTTCCATCGTGATTCCGCACCTCCGTCGCGCCGTCGCCCGCCTCGAGGAGCTCCCGGCGAAGTGAACCTCTGGGCCAAGGCGCTCGAGCTGACCCGGATGGGCGCGCGGGGCGCGCTGGCGACGATCGCCCAGGCCTCGGGCTCGACTCCCGTGCCCGCCGGAGTGAAAATGCTCATCGGCGAGGCCGACCGGCTGGCCGGCTCGATCGGCGGCGGCTGCGTGGAAGGCGACATCATCCGGGTCGCGATCGAAGCGCAGGAGTCCGGCCGTCCCGCTCTCGTCACCCATCACCTGAATGCCGATCTCGCCGGCGATGTCGGTCTCTCCTGCGGCGGCACCGTCCGCATCTTTGTCGAGCCGTTGTCCACGGACCCCGCCTACGTCGGCGCGCTGGCCGCCGCGGCCGAGGCGACGAGCGGGCAGGTAACGACGGCGATCGACTGGTCGCGAGGCCCACTGAAGACTTTCGCCGCGCTTCCCGCGGCCGGACGCGCTACGTCCGACGCCAGCATCTCCGAGGATGAGCGCTTCGTCGTCGAGCGCCTGGTGCCGGCGCCCCGTCTTCTTGTGTTCGGCGCCGGCCACGTGGGCGCCGCCATCGCCCGCGCGGCCGGCGCCGCCGGCTTCCGGGTGACCATCACCGACGATCGCCCGGAGTTTGCGGATGCAGCGCGCTTCCCGGGCCTGGACGTCCACGCCCTGCCTCCCGATCGCGTGCTCACCGACTTTGCACCCGGGCCCTCCGACGCCGTCGTCGTGGCGACGCGTGGTCACCGGAATGACGCCGAGATCCTCGATCGCGTGGCGCGGATGACGGTCGGCTATGTGGGGTTGTTGGGTAGCGCGCGGAAGCGCGCGGTGATCCTGAAGGCACTCGCCGCCGCGGGCGCCCCCGCCGGGGCGCTCGCGGCGGTGCGCGTACCGGTCGGGTTGGAGATCGGGGCTGTGACGCCCGAGGAGATCGCGGTCAGCGTGACGGCGGAGCTGATTGCGTGGCGACGGTTGCCCGCGCCGCCCGCCCTACCGGGCTAGATCGAGGAGCTTGAGGAGCGAGTCCGTCTTGAGGGGTCCCGAAATCCTCACCTGCAGACGCCCCACCGTTTTCTGAAGCGGATTCGCGTACAGCGCTGCCGACTGAGACGCCGTCAATGCGGGCGTCGAATCCAGTCGCGATTGCAGCAACTGAATGATGGTTCCGTCCGCCACCTCCTGCTCCACCATGACCTGCCCGGGCGCTTGCGCGTTCTGGAGAATGTCGCGGACGGGGATTCCCGGAATGCTCACGACGTCCGTCCCGAGAAGCTTCCGTGCGGGCTCGGCCGTAATGGCCGTCCAGGTCGTCCCGATGGGGCGGCGCGGCGACGCGGGCTCAGCCCCGGCCTCCGCGAACCGGTTGACCGAAGGTGACCGTGGCGCGGGCGTGACCGCGACGGTGACCGGCGGGATAGGGGCCGGGGCCCCGCCCCGCAGCGCAGGCCGTCCGGCGTTCCCGACCACGCCCGGAGTGACGCTCACACTCGCAGACGTCTCCGACCGGGAGTAGCTCAAATCAGCTGACGCGGCGGAGTCCGGGAGGGCTTTTGCCGCCTGACGACGCTCGACGGGAACGCGCTCCAGGGTCGCCCGACCGCCGGCATCCCGGGTGGGCGCCGGGCCTGGCGTGTCGGCCGGAACCGCGGCCGCGATCTTCGCTTCGTCCGCCACATAGCCGCTCGAGCGCGGTCCCGGGCGCAGCAGCCAGCCGGTGAAGAAGGCCAGTGCGATGGAAGCCGCCCACGCCGTGGGGACCACGAAGCGGGGCTGGCGGCGGGGGCGGCGTACGGACTCGGGTGCGGGACGAAGTGTGTGACCCGCGGGAAGCGCCGCCAACGTGAGCAGCCGGTCGGCGCGTTCGATCAGGCCCCGCTCCTCGGTCAGCCGGTCCCGGCAGGCCGCGCACTCGGCGAGATGTGCCTCGAGCCGGGTGCGCTCGTCGCCCGGCAGCTCGCCGTCCAGATACGCGTGCAGGGTGCCTTCATCCACGTGCGACACGGGGCTCCTCACTTCCTGATCCATACGCTTCGACCAGACGGCGGCGCGCCCGGGCCAGTGTCGTACCGACGGCCGTGCGGGCCAGTCCGGTCTGCGCCGCGATCTCGTCATACGACATGCCCGCATCCCACAGGAGCAGCACTTCCCGGTCCCGCGGCGTCAGCTGGTCCAATGCTTCGCGGACGCGGTGCCTGCGTGCCTCGTCGTCGAGGATCTCTTCGGGTGACGGTCGATGGTCCTGTGGCTCCGCGGCCAGGAGCGTGAGGTGGCGGCGCTCGCGCGCCGCCTTGCGGGCTTCGTCACGCGCCATGTTCGCAGCCACTACAAACAGCCAGCCCCGGGGGTTCTCGGGACGGTGCGCCAGTGCGCGCGAGAACGCCTCCTGCGCGAGGTCCTCCGCCCGTTCCGCGTCCCATACCTTGCGGTAGAGGAAGCGCACGAGGGCGGGGTAGGTGGTGCGATAGACGTCCGCGAGATCGTCCGGCATCGACGCTCAGGAGCCAGGGTGGCACGGCCAAGACTGCCTGGAACCACGATTCGAGAGACACCGAGAGAGACGCCGGCCGGGCCGGCGCTTGCACACTACCCCGCGGCGCACTGGTTGGCGCCGGCCTCCAGAATGTCGATGTCGGCGTCCGAGAGCTGCAAAAGGCCGAGGTTGGCGAGTTTGATGCTGCGGTAAGTCTCAGGGGGAGGCGGAGTTCGTGACACCCAGTCCAGGAACTCCTGTTCCGTGCCGATGGCGAGCGCGGGGTTCTCCCGGCGCAGGTCCCCCAGAGGCGCGGAGATGGACCGGTTGGCGGCCCGCTCGCGTTCGGACGAGTAGTGCCCCGGGAAGATCAAGCGATCGCTTGGCCAGCTCCGCGAACGCTCCACTGTCTTCCAGAGGATCGGGGCCCATTCGGAGGCGCGACCGCCCAAGTCGGGGCGACCCAGAGAGCGAACGAAGATGAAGTCACCCGTGAAGGCGGGGCCTCCGGCGCTGATCAGCGTCATGCTGCCGAGCGTGTGTCCGGGTGTGTGCTCTACGCGGAGATTGGTGGCGCCGAAGGCGATGACGTCGCCGTCGCGGACTGGGTGCACGTCCAGACGTCCCGGAGTGCCGTCATACGGAGACGTCGTGTCGGCTTCGTGCAGGAAGTAGGGAACGCCCCAGCGTTTCGCCGCCATCCGCGCGCCGCTCACGTAGTCCGCGTGTGCGTGGGTGTCGATGACGGCGCGCGGCGTGACCTTCGATTCCCGGAAGATCGTCTCGTATGGCTCGACGTGCCGGGCGGGGTCGATAACGACGGCCTCCCCATCGGAGCCGAGGACATAGCTCAGCGCCCCTTTGCCGACGCGGTCGATCTGAATCAGATGCGACATCCCCGACGGGGCGGAGAGAGCGCGGGGGATGAGGACCTGCTCCCACGCTGCCATGCCGCCCGTCACTGAGAAGGCCGTAATGCCATGGTCCATCAGGAACCGCGTGGCGCGCTGACTCGAGTTGCCGTGCCCGCAGATCACCGCGATGGGGGCACCCGGATCGAGTCCGAGGCCGTCGAGCGTGGGCATGGCGTACAGGGTCGAGCCCTTGAGATTCTTGTAGGCGAGCTTTTCGCCCAGCGTCACGCGGCCGGCGGTGAGGCGCTCGGGGGCGCGGACGTCCAGAACCTGAACCGGCTCGCCCGAGTCGAGGCGGCGGGCGAGATCTTCGGGTGCGAGTTGGGGAACGGCGGGATGTGTCACGCGAATAGTGTCGCCGCACGAGGGCTAAAACGCAACGGCCCCCGCGAAACGCGGAGGCCGTTGCCACATCCAATAGTGAGGCCTACTTCAGAGGCATCATCGCCCCGAAGTTCAGACCGAACACCGAAGTCGGCAGACCGGTGCCCAGGTCGGAGCGGCGCTTGGCATTCACGCCGTAGCTCCCCTCGAAGCGGCCGTCGAGGGCGCCGGAGAGATGGAACCGGTAACCCCAGGCCACGCTCAAGCCGGTCTGACCCTCGAGCTTGCCGGTGCCGCGGACGAAGTGGAATTGCGGTCCCAGCGCGGCGTACCAGTGGTCACCGACGGCCATGTCGGCCCGCGGTGCCAACTGGAAGCTGGCGATCGTCGTGGTGGGAGCGCGGATGTTTGTCGCATCGAACCCGATTTCCGCCGCCCATTTCTCGTTCAAGGGGAAAATCCCGAAGAGCGACGGAGCGGTCGGGGCGCCGATGATGCCGAAATAGGACGACGAGCCCGATCCGGGGAACGACAGCACGGTGAGGTCCGGTCCGCGGACGATATGCACGT
>DASQIZ010000096.1:0-62554 GCA_035631315.1 Gemmatimonadales bacterium | reverse complement strand
GAGGTCGACGTTCGCGCCGCACTGCTCGCACAACATGGCGATGTCGTTCATGAACGAGATGCGCGTCGCGAGCATCGCGTTCGCCGCGTACTTCGTCATCTCGGCGGACGGAATGTCCATGAAGATCAGGGGGTTGCCGGTGCGCACGAAGGGCGCGTACAGCTCTTCGAGCGCGCGGGCCGTTTCATCGGCGTCGACGCCGACGACCACCCGGTCGGGCTTCATGAAGTCGTCGACCGCCGCGCCTTCCTTCAGGAACTCGGGGTTCGAGCAGACGTGGAAAGGCGTCTTCGTGTGCTTCGCGATTTCCGCGCGCACCTTCTCCGCCGTCCCGACCGGCACCGTGCTCTTGGTGATGACGATCTTGGAGCGGTTCATGCGCTGGCCGATGGTGCGGGCGACGGCCAGGACATGCTGCAGGTCCGCCGAGCCGTCTTCATCGGGCGGCGTGCCAACCGCGATGAAAATGATGTCGGAGCGTTCGACCGCGGCTGCGACGTCGGTGGTGAACGAGAGACGCCCGTCCTTCTGATTCCGTTCCACGAGCGGCTCGAGCCCCGGTTCGTAAATGGGGAGCTCGTTCCGTTTCAGCCCGTCGACCTTCTTCGCGTCCACGTCGGCGCAGATGACGTCATTCCCCGTTTCCGCGAGGCACGCGCCGACCACCAGGCCCACGTATCCGGTGCCGACGACGCCGACGTTCACGCCCGGTTCCCTCCGCGCGGCAGGACGTGCCGGGTGTCCACCACCAGCCGCGCCGACTTGGCGACGAGCGCGTAATCGACGCCCGTGTGGTCGGTGACGATGATGACGCAGTCCGCACCCTTGAGCGCATCGGCGGTCAGCGGGACCGACTTGAGGTCGAGCTTGTCCTCATGCAGGGTGGCGATGTGCGGGTCATGGTACGACACGTGCGCACCGCGCTGCTCGAGGAGCTTGATGACGTCGAGCGCGGGACTCTCGCGGATGTCGTCGATGTCCTTCTTGTACGCGACCCCGACCACCAGGATCTTGCTCCCTCGCACCGCCTTGCCCTGATCGTTGAGCCCGTCGGCGACCTTGGTGACCCAGTATTCCGGCATCTCCGCGTTGAGCTCGCCGGCCAGCTCGATGAAGCGGGTCTTGTAGTTCAGGGTCCGCATCTTCCACGCGAGGTAGTGCGGGTCGAGCGGAATGCAGTGCCCGCCGACGCCCGGACCGGGCGTGAATTTCATGAACCCGAACGGCTTCGTGGACGCGGCTTCGATGACTTCCCAGACATCCACGCCGAGCTTGTCGCAGACGATGGCCATCTCGTTCGCGAGGCCGATGTTCACGGACCGGAACGTGTTCTCGAGAATCTTCACCAGCTCCGCCGCCTCGGGGTTCGACACCGGCACCAGCGTGTCGATGGCGGGCTGATAGAGGGCGACGGTCGCGGCGCGGCAGTGCTCGGTGATCCCGCCCACCACCTTCGGCGTGTTGCGGGTGTTGTACCTGGGATTCCCCGGATCCACACGCTCGGGAGAGAACGCGAGGAAGAAGTCCGTTCCAACCTTCATGCCCGTGGACTCGAGCGCCGGCAGCATCAGCTCGCGCGTGGTCCCCGGGTACGTGGTCGACTCGAGGATGATCAGCTGGCCCTTCCGCAGCGTCTTCTTGACCGATTCGGTGGCGGCGAGGACGTAGCTGACGTCCGGGTCCTTGGTCTTGGAGAGCGGCGTCGGCACACAGATCGAAATCGCGTCCGGCTCGCCCATCTTGGACAGGTCGGTGGTGGCGGAGAACTTCTTCGCCTTCACCGCGTCGGCGACCGCCGGCGTGGGGACGTCCTGGATGTGCGACTTGCCGGCGTTCAGGCCGTCGACCGTCCGCTGGTTGACGTCGAACCCGATGACGCGATAGCCCGCGCGGACGAGCTCCATGGCGAGCGGGAGACCGACATAGCCGAGCCCGACGATGCCGAAGACCGCGCTCCGGTCGCGCGCTTTGGCGATCAGCGCGTCGACGGGCGAACCGGCGGGGCTCACAGGGTCACCGGCGAACCGCCGGCCGCGAGAGAACGGGATGCAGCTTCAAGGACTTGGACCACCTGGACACCTTCCTTGGCACCGGCGCGGGGAGCCTCGGTACCGCGCGCGACGCGCACGAAGTGCGTCAGCTCCGCGGCCAGCGGCTCCACGTTGGGGAGACGGGGAATGAAGATGTCCCCCTCCCGGATGGACAAGCTTTCACCGAATGACGCGTACTCCGGCGGACGCTCCACACCCTTGTCGTAGATGCGGAGTTTCTCGCGGGCTTCCATGTCGTCGAAGACCGCCATCTTGGAAGCCCCAACCACCGTCAACTTGCGCTCCTTGTGGGGGTCGAGCCACGACAGCTGAACGTGCGCCAGGACGCCGCTCGCGAACTCCATGGTCAGGAAGACGACGTCCTCGATGTGAGGCTGGAGGTAGCAATGCCCCTGTGCGGCCACCCGTACAGGAGCTTCCCCCAGCACTTCCAGGGCCACGGAGACGTCGTGCGGACCGAAGCTCCAGAGCGCGTTCTCGTCGGCCCGGACCTGACCGAGGTTTACCCTCAGGCCGTACAGATAGTAGATCCTGCCGAGGTCCCCACCCTTCACCAGCGCCTTCAGCCGCTCCACGGCCGCGTGGTAGACCAGGAGGTGGCCCGCGAGGACCGGTACCTTCCGGGCTACGGCCGCCTCAGCCACCCGTTGCGCGTCCGCCACGGACAGCGCGAAGGGCTTTTCCACCAGGCATGGCTTCCCGGCCTCGATCGCCCGAAGCGCCAGGTCCGCGTGCGCCTTGGCGGGAGCGGCGATGACCACCGCTTCACACGCCTTCAGCAACGCGTCGACATCTCCCGTGACCAGTGCGGACGGATATTGCCGCGCGAGTTTCTGCCGCGTCGCGTCACTCGTGTCGCACACCGCCGCCAGCTCGCCATCCGCGAGGCCGGCGACGGTACGGACATGGTTCCGTCCCCAGGCGCCGGCGCCGATCACGCCGATTTTCAGCCGGCTCACTTGTAGAAGCTCTTCACCGCCTCGACTACGGCGTTCTTCTGCGCGTCCGTCAGCTCCGGATAGATGGGCAGGGAAATCACTTCGTGCGACGCGCGCTCCGTCTTCGGCAGCCGGCCCACCGAATACTTGAGATGGGCAAAGCAGGGCTGCAGGTGCAGCGGGATCGGATAATACACGGCATGCCCGATGCCCTTCGCCTTGAGATGGGCCTGAAGCTCGTCGCGGCGTTCCACGCGCAGCGTGTATTGATGGAAGATGTGCTCGTTCGCGGGGTCCGTGACCGGAGCGCGAACGGCACCCAGCCCGGAGAACGCCTTGGTATACCAGGCAGCGTGCTCACGGCGCGCGGCGGACCAGCTCGCCAGGTGCGGAAGCTTGGCGAGGAGCAACGCCGCCTGCAGCGTGTCGAGCCGGGAGTTCGTGCCCACCTCTTCGTGGTGATACTGTTTGGCGCCACCGTGCAGCCGCAGCTTCTTGAGCCGCTCGGCCACCTGCCCGTCGGAAGTGACCATCATGCCGCCGTCGCCCCAGGCCCCCAGGTTCTTGCTGGGGAAGAACGAGTAGCCGGTCGCCCAGCCGAGCTCGCCGGCCATGCGCCACCCGCCGTCGATCTTCCGGCGCGCGCCGATGGCCTGGGCCGCGTCTTCGATGACCGGTATGCCCTTCTTGGCGGCGATGGCGAGCAGACGCTCCATCGGCGCCATCTGGCCGTAGAGATGCACCGGCATGATGGCCCTGGTCTTCGGCGTCAGCGCCGCTTCGACGGCGGCCGGATCGATGTTGAACGTGTCGGGATCGATATCCACGAACACCGGCGTGCCGCCCGCGTTGTGGATGGTGCCCGCCGTGGCGAAGAAGGTGAACGGGGTCGTGATCACCTCGTCCCCCGGCTTCAGATTCAGCGCCTTGAGCGGTAACAGGAGCGCATCGGTTCCGCTCGCGCACCCGATGCCGTACTTCGCATGCGAGAGGGCGGCCACATCGGCCTCGAGCTTGGGGATGGCGGGGCCCATGATGAACTGCTGGGCCTCGATCACCTCGTGAATCGCGGCGAGTGTTTCCTTCTTTATGGTCTGGTACTGGGCCACCAGGTCCAGCATCGGTACGTTCACGGAATTCTCCAGGAGTGTTAGCGAGCCGTCACGCGGGGCGTGGCGGCTTGGTATTGCGGAGGGACCCGCCCGACTCGGCATACTCGGCACCACAGGCGGCACAGCAGGCGGTCCCGCCCGCCAGTGACAAGCGGTCGCCGCACTGGCACATCCAGCCCACCCGCCGGGCCGGCACGCCGACCATCAACCCGTACGCGGGGACATCCGAGGTCACCACGGCGCCCGCCCCGATGAAGGCGTACTCGCCGAGGGTCGTGCCGCAGACGATGGTGGCGTTGGCGCCGATCGACGCCCCCCGCTTCACCAGGGTCTGCCGGTACTCGTGCTTCCGGGAGACGTGGCTCCGCGGGTTCAGCACGTTCGTGAAGACGCACGAAGGGCCGCAGAACACGTCGTCCTCGAGGTGCACGCCCTCATAGATCGACACGTTGTTCTGGATCTTCACGTTGTTGCCGATCTTCGTGCCCGGCATCACGACGACGTTCTGCCCGAGACTCGAGCGCTCGCCGATGACGGCGCCCTTCATGACATGGCAAAAGTGCCAGATCTTGGTGCCGGAGCCGACGACCGCGCCCTCGTCCAGAAAGCTGGACGGATGAACGAAGAAGTCGGCCATCAGCCGATCACCCGTACTTCGGGCTCGAGCTCCACACCGGTCTTCTTCTGCACCGTCTTTCGCACGTGCTCCATCAGTTTCAACACATCGGCCGCCGTCGCGTTGTTCTGGTTGACGAAGTAGTTCGCGTGCATGGTCGAAACCTGCGCGCCCCCCACCGTGTGTCCCTTCAGGCCCGCTTCGTCGATGAGCATGCCCGCCGTCCGCGTCAGCGACGGATTCTTGAAGACCGATCCGCAGCAGGGTTGATCGTACGGCGTCCCCGCCTTCCGCCAGCGGAAGAGCCGGCTCTGCAGTTCCTTGAGCTTGGCGGGTGACTCCTCGCCGAGCACCAGCTTGGCTTCCAGTACGATCACCGGCCCGAGATTCGACGCCCGGTACTTGAAGGAGATCTGCTTGCGGCCGATCTGCTTGATCTTGCCCTTCGCGTCCATCACGGTGATCTCGGTGACCACCTCGGAGAATTCGGCGCCATGACATCCAGCGTTCATGTAGATGCCGCCGCCGACGGTCCCGGGGATTCCGACGAACCGCTCGACGCCCACGAATCCCGCTTCGGCGGTACGCCGGGCCAGGATGGGCGTGGGCATGCCGGCGCCGACGATGGCCGTGGCGCCCTTCATCTCGAAGCGGTCGAGTCCCTTGCCCATGCGGATCACGAGCCCTGGGAAGCCGGAGTCTTTCACCAGGACATTCGAGCCGAGCCCGAGGACCACCCAGGGCAGATTGCGGCTCTGGGCCATATCGATGCCGCGCTGCACGTCTTCCGTATCGCCCGGGAACAGCATGTACTTCGCCGGTCCGCCGATGCGGTACGTCGTGTACCGCGCGAGCGGCTCCTGCTCCAGCAGCCGGCCCCGGAACTTCAACTTGGGGGGCTGGGGAGGCGCGGGCGGTGCCTTGGTCGGCTTCGCCGCGGCCTGAGGCTTTACGCTCTTACCCGAGCTCCGGGACTTGGGAGCGGCTTTGCGGCCCGAGGCGGCGGATTTCCGACGAGGGGTTTTGGATGCCATGCCTGTAAGCTCCTCACGCTGCCGGTCCGGCTGCGCAGTGCGATGATCGCGTCGCACGCGGCGCTGGCCGCCGACATCGTGGTCGTGTACGGGATCCGGTGCACCAACGCGGCGCGGCGGATCGCGTAGTCGTCCTGCTGTGTGAACTTCCCGAGCGGCGTGTTGATCAAGAGTTGGATTTCGCCGGACACGAGGAGATCGATCGCGTTGGGTCGTCCCTCGTGTACCTTGCGCACCGACTCCGCGGGCACGCCCCGGGCCCGCAGGTAACTCTGGGTTCCGGCGGTCGCCAGAATCCGGAACCCCAGCTCATGAAACCGCCGCACGATCGGCACGACGGTCGGTTTGTCCGAATCGTTGACGGTCACGAAGATCGCCCCGTCGAGCGGCAACCCCGAGTCCGCCGCGATCTGCGCCTTGGCGAACGCCATCCCGAAACTGTCGGCGAACCCCATGGCTTCCCCGGTCGACCGCATTTCCGGGCCCAGCACGCTATCCACGCCGGGCAGCTTGGTGAAGGGGAACACCGCCTCCTTCACCGCCACTCCGGGGAGGGGAAGCTCATCGGGGACCCCCAATTCGTCCAGTCCATGACCCGCCATGACCCCCGCCGCCAGCTTGGCCAGGGAGACCCCAGTCGCCTTGCTGACAAATGGAATGGTCCGGGAGGCCCGGGGGTTCACTTCCAGGACGTACACCGTCCCGTCCTTGACCGCATACTGGACGTTGATCAGGCCGACCACCCCCAGCGCCTCGGCGAATGCCTTGGTGTGGCGGCGCATCTCAGCCACCTGCCGGTCGCCGATGAGATACGGGGGAAGAACGCAGGCCGAGTCCCCTGAATGCACGCCGGCGTCTTCGATGTGCTGCATCACGCCGCCCACCACACACCGCTGTCCGTCCGCGATCGCGTCCACGTCGGCTTCGAAAGCGTCTTCCAGAAAGCGATCGACGAGCACCGGATGTTCCGGGGCCACCCGGGCGGCGACCTCGAAGAACTGCCGCAGCGACCCCTCGTCATAGACGATTTCCATGGCCCGGCCCCCCAGCACATACGACGGCCGGATCAGCACCGGGAATCCGATCCGCTCGGCGACCTTCACCGCCTCGTCGACCGAGCGCGCGGTGCCGTTGGCGGGCTGCGTCACCCCCAGCCGGCGCGCGAGCGCGTCGAAACGCTCCCGGTCTTCCGCGATGTCGATGGCGTCCGGCGTGGTGCCGAGGATCTGGACCCCGGCGGCTTCCAGGGGCTTGGTGAGCCGCAGCGGTGTCTGACCGCCGAGCTGTACCACCACACCCAACGGCCGCTCCCAGCGGACGATCTCGAGCACGTCTTCGAAGGTCAGCGGCTCGAAGTACAGCTTGTCGGAGATGTCGAAGTCGGTCGAAACCGTTTCCGGATTCGAGTTGATCATGACGGTCTTGTAGCCCAGCTCGCGGAACGCGAGTCCGGCGCGGACGCAGCAGTAATCGAACTCGACCCCCTGCCCGATCCGGTTCGGCCCGGATCCGAGAATCACGACCCCCTGCTCTCGCAACGGCTCCGATTCGTTCTCTTGGTCGTAACTGGAGTAGAGATACGGGGTGCTCGACGGGAACTCGCCGGCGCACGTGTCGACCGTCTTGTAGACGGGGTGGATGTCGAGCGCCCACCGCCGCTCGCGCACCGCCGTCTCGGTCTCCCCCTTCAGGACCGCGAGCTGGCGGTCGGAGAATCCGAGGCGTTTCATCCGGCGGATGGCGGCCGCCTCGGGTTTCGGATCGGCCGCGTACGACCGCTCGGCCGCGATCAGCTCCGCGAACTGATGCAGGAACCAGGGATCGATTCCGGAGGCTTCGGCGATGTCGGGGACCGTCAGGCCCGCCAGCAGTGCGCGCTTGATCTGAAACACGCGTTCCGGCGTCGGCACCCGGAGGGCCACGCGAATGTCTTCGGGGGACTCCCCCGTCAGCCGGTCATCGGTGAGGGTCGCACCGAGGCTCCAGCCGGTCCGGCCGGTCTCGAGCGCGCGGAGTCCCTTCTGGAAGGCTTCCTTGAACGTCCGGCCGATGGCCATCGCCTCGCCGACGGACTTCATCTGCGTGGTGAGATGGAAGTCGGCCCGCGGGAATTTCTCGAAGGCGAAGCGCGGGACCTTGACGACGACGTAGTCGAGGACCGGCTCGAAGGACGCGGGCGTGGTCCGCGTGATGTCGTTGGGAAGCTCGTCGAGGGTGTACCCGACGGCGAGCTTGGCGCCGATTCTCGCGATCGGGAACCCGGTGGCCTTGGACGCGAGGGCCGAGGACCGTGACACCCGCGGGTTCATCTCGATCACCAGCATCTCACCGTCCGCCGGATTGACCGCGAACTGGATGTTGCAGCCGCCCGCTTCGACACCGATCTCGCGGATGATGGCGATGGCCGCGTCCCGCATCTTCTGGTACTCGCGGTCGGTCAGCGTCATCGCCGGTGCCACCGTGATCGAGTCACCGGTATGGACGCCCATCGCGTCGATGTTCTCGATGGAGCACACGATCACGACGTTGTCGCGCCCGTCCCGCATCACTTCGAGCTCGAATTCCTTCCACCCGATCACCGACCGCTCGATGAGCGTCGAGTGCACCGGTGACAGCTCGAGGGCCGTATCCACCAGTTCCTCGAATTCGGCACGGTTGTACGCCACCCCACCCCCGGTGCCGCCCAGAGTAAAGGAAGGACGGATGATGGCGGGGTAGCCCGTCTCCGTGACGGCGGCGAGGGCTTCGTCGCGGCTGGTCACCGTCCGCCCGTGCGGGGTGTCCAGTCCGATGCGCCGCATCGCGATCGCGAATTCGGCCCGGTCCTCGGCCATCTTGATGGCCCGGGCATTGGCACCGATCAGCTGCACGCCGAACTCTGCCAGCGTGCCGTCCTGGGCCAGCGCCATCGCCACGTTCAGCGCGGTCTGGCCGCCCATGGTCGGGAGGAGCGCGTCGGGGCGCTCCTTCTCGATCACCTTCCGGACCCACGCGGGCGTCACCGGCTCGACGTAGGTCTGATCGGCGAGCTCGGGATCGGTCATGATCGTCGCCGGATTCGAATTCACCAGGACGACTTCATAACCCTCTTCGCGCAGCGCCTTCACGGCCTGCGTGCCCGAGTAGTCGAACTCGGCCCCCTGCCCGATGACGATCGGGCCGGAGCCGATCAGAAGAATGCGCTTCAGGTCAGTGCGCTTGGGCATCCACCGTATCCCGCAGCGTGTCGTCGAGCGCATGGGTCGGCGCCCACCCGGTCGCCGCCCGCAACTTGGAGCCGTCACCCACGAGGTCCGGAATGTCCGCCGGCCGCATCAGTGCGGGGTCCGTCTCCGGGATCACCGTTACGCCGAGTCGTGCCGCCACCTTGTCGAACAACAGACGCAGCTCAATCCCCTGCCCGCCCGCGACGTTGTAGGCCTCGCCCGGAACCCCCTTCACGAGGAGCCGGGCATAAGCGTCGACGACGTCCCGTACGTCCAGAAACTCCCGCACCGGCTCCAGGTTCCCGACCTTCACCGCCGGGGCACCGATCTGCCGCGCGTACCGGAGACGCTGCGCGAACGCCGGCACCACGAACCGCGTGTCCTGTCCGGGACCCGTGTGCGCGAACGCCCGGGCCACCACGACCCGCAGTCCCGTCCGCCGCCACGCTTCCAGTGCCGCCGTCTCGGCGCCCACCTTGCTTGACGCGTAGGGCGAGCACGGGGCGAGCGCGTCGGTCTCGCGACGCGGACGACCGTCCGTTCCCCGTCCGTACACCTCGCCGGTCGAGACCAGCAGGAAGACCGGATCGGCGCGGCCTTTCCGCCGCGACTCCGCGAGGACATAGGCAATTCGCGCGGTGCCGGCCGCATTCACGGTCCACGCGTATCCGGGATCGCGCGCCGCCTCCGGTCCCGACGCCACGGCGGCGAGATGAATCACCGCGTCGTACGGCAGATCCACGGCCATGCGCACCGACTCGGCCTCAGTGAGCTCGAGGGGCAGCCAGCGGACCGCCTGGCGCTCCTGCCCGCTCAACCCATCGTCATGCGTGGCACCGGCGGGCCGGAGCGCACCGAACACTTCGTTCCCGTCGGTGAGCAGCCGGCGGATCATCCACCGGCCCACGAACCCGTCAGCGCCCGTGACCAGTACTTTCACGCCAGCCGCTCCAGATCGGCGTCCACCATCATCTTGATCAACGCGGCGAACCCGGTCTTCGGCGTCCAGCCGAGGTCTCTCCTGGCGCAGCTCGGATCGGCGAGCAAGAGGTCCACCTCGGCGGGCCGCACGAACTTGGGATCGACGACGACATGCTTCTGCCACTCGAGCCCGGCATGGCTGAACGCGATCTCGCAGAGCTCCTTGACCGTGTGCGTTTCGCCCGTCCCGATCACGTAGTCGGCGGGCTTCGCCTGCTGCATCATGCGCCACATGGCATCGACGTAGTCGCCGGCGTAGCCCCAATCGCGGCGCGCGTCCAGGTTGCCGAGACGGACGTCCCTGGCCTGGCCGCGCTTAATCCTGGCGACCGCATGCGTGATTTTCCGGGTCACGAACTCGAGGCCGCGGCGCGGCGATTCGTGATTGAACAGGATCCCGGACACGGCGTAGAGGCCGTACGACTCGCGGTAGTTCACCGTGATCCAGTGCCCGTAAACCTTCGCCACACCGTAGGGCGAGCGCGGGTAGAACGGGGTCGTCTCCTTCTGGGGCGTCTCCTGGGCCTTGCCGAACATCTCGGACGACGAGGCCTGGTAGAAGCGCGCTTCGGGATGCGCGAGCCTCACCGCTTCGAGGAGCCGGGTGACGCCAAGCGCGGTGAACTCGCCGGTGAGAACGGGTTGGCTCCAGGAGGTGGGGACGAAGCTCTGCGCCGCGAGGTTGTAGACCTCGTGGGGCTTCGCGTCCCGGATCACCGCCGTGAGCGAATGCTGGTCGAGCAGGTCCGCGGGGACGATGTGCACGCGGTCCAGGAGGTGGCCGATCCGCTCGTAGGAGTCGTGGGAGGTCCGCCGGACGACTCCGATCACCTCGTAGCCTTTGGCCAGGAGGAGCTCCGCCAGGTAGGAGCCGTCCTGCCCCGTGACTCCCGTAATCACCGCCGTCTTCGTCGTTCCCTGGCGGGGTTGCCCGGCCTCGGGGCCCCCGTTAGGTTTCCGCCCCTGCTCAGGCCCCGATTCCCGGGGTGTGCGTGCAGTGGAACTCATTCGTCGGACCGACCATGGCTCGTGTGTGTGATCTGTGTGGCAAGGGCCCCGCGACGGGGCATAACGTCAGCCACGCGAACAACAAGTCGAATCGCCGCTGGTTTCCCAACCTCCAGCGCGTGCGCGCGGTGGTGAACGGCACCACCCGGCGCATCCGTGTCTGTACCCGCTGCATCAAGTCGCACCGCGTTACCAAAGCCGCCTGAAGAAAAAAGGGGACCCGTCGGGGTCCCCTGCTGTTTCACCGCACGCCCCGCCGCTCGCTCACTCACTCAGCAGTTCGATCCGGGCCACGTCGGCACCATCGCCGGCGCGATGTCCCAGTTTCACGATGCGGGTATACCCGCCCGGCCGGGCCGCGAACCGCTTGCCCAGCTCCGCGAACAGGCGGTGACTGACTTCCTTGTCGGCGATCCGCCGCTCCACCAGCCGGCGGGCGTGCAGGTCACCCCGGCGCGCCAGGGTGATCAAGCGCTCCGCGAACGGCCGGAGCTCTTTTGCCTTGGCTTCCGTGGTCACGATGCGGTCGTGCCGGAAGAGAGCGGTCGCCATGTTGTTCAGCGTCGCCTTCTTGTGGCTCGACGTGCGCGAGAGCTGCCGTCCTTTGGCGCGGTGCCGCATTACTCGTCTCCGCTCGCGACCTGGGCCATCGGAGGCACCCCGGCCTCGAGGACCCGCACGTCACCCGTGCCGGTTTCCTCGTAGCGCATGCCGAAATTCAGGCCTTCACGCCGCAGCAGATCCGCGATCTCCCCGAGCGCCTTGTCGCCGACGTTCTTGACCTTGAGCAGGTCGGCTTCGGCGTGCTGCACGAGGTCACCCAGAGTTCGGATATTGGAATTCTTGAGCGAGTTGACGGAGCGGACCGTCAAACCGACGTCGTCGATGCTCCGGTCGAGCAGCTCTTTCAGCCGGCCCGGCGTCGCGACGTTCCCGCCGGCGCTCGGCGCCTCGGCGGCCACCATCGGGACCTTGCCGAAATCGACGAAGTAGCGGAAGTGCTCCTGCGCGAGAGCCGCGGCGTAGGCCACCGCGTCCTCGGGGCTGATCGTGCCGTTGGTCTCGACCGACAGCGTGAGCCGGTCGTAGTCCGTACGCTGACCCACGCGGGTCTCGGCTACGGTGAAGTTGGCGCGGCGGACCGGATTATAGATCGAGTCGATCCGCACCACATCCACCGACAGGGTTCGGTCGACCGGATGCTGCTCGGCCTCGACGTACCCACGGCCCTTGTTCACGTAGAGCTCGCCGTTCATCTCCTTGTCGTCCTGCACCGTGAACAGGAGCTGATCGGGATTGACCACCGTCACGGCGCCGTGCGATTCGATGTCGCGGGCGTAGACGGGGCCGGCTTTCTCACGCTTGATATGCAGCACCGCCTCGTCCGCGTCGGGCGACAGCACGAGGGTGAGCTGCTTCAGGCGCTGAATGATCTGATGCACGTCTTCCACCACGCCCGGGATGGTCTGGTGCTCGTGCACCACGCCGTCCAGACGGAACGCCCACACGGCCGCGCCGCGGAGCGAGGAGAGCAGCATCCGGCGGAGCGAATTCCCCAGCGTGTACCCATAGCCCCGTTCGAGCGGCTGGAGCCGGAACTCGGCGGCATTGGGCGTATCCTCCCGCTTGGTCATTTCGACTACGTGCGGGCGGACCAATCCGGTCAAATCGAGAGTCGTCGTCATCACTTGGAGTAGAGCTCGACGATGAGCTGTTCTTGCGCCGCGACCGGGATGGCATCGCGGGTGGGCCGTTCGGTCATCTTGCCGAGGGCCTTGTCGCTGTCCACTTGAATCCAGCTGACCGGCTGTCCCCGACCGGCGAGCTCGGCGGCCACCTTCACCAGGGCCAGCTCACGGCTCGCGTCGGACACCTTCACCTCATCGCCGGGGCGGATCCGGTAGGACGGAATGTCGACGGTCCGACCATTCACCTGAATGTGCCGGTGGCGGACCAGCTGCCGCGCCTGCCGGCGCGACGAGGCGAACCCCATCCGGAACACGATGTTGTCGAGCCGCGACTCGAGGGCGACGAGCAGCGCTTCGCCCGTAACACCGGGCTCGCGCAGCACGCGCTCGAACACGTTGCGGAACTGACGCTCCGAGAGCCCGTAGATGCGCTTCACCTTCTGCTTCTCACGCATCTGCTTGGCGTACTCGGACGCCTTCCGACGCCGGCCCGTGCCCTGGCCGTGCTGGCCGGGCGCGTACGCGCGACGTTCAATGGCGCACTTCTCGGTGAGACAGCGCGCGCCCTTCAGGAAGAGCTTGGTGCCTTCACGACGGCAGAGCTTGCAAGCGGGACCCGTATACCGAGCCATGGGTCAGACCCGCCGCTTCTTGGGCGGCCGGCACCCATTGTGAGGAATCGGGGTCACGTCGCGGATCGAACGGATCTGCAGACCGGCGGTGGCGAGCGCCTGGATCGCGGACTCCCGTCCGGAACCGGGGCCCTGCACCCGCACGTGCACGCGTTTCACGCCGAGCGACAACGCTTCGCGCGCCGCCTGCTCCGCGGCCACGGTGGCGGCGAAGGGCGTGGACTTCTTGGAGCCCTTGAAGCCGGCCTTGCCCGCCGAGCCCCACGTAATGGCATTGCCGTGGGAATCGGTGATGGTGATGAGCGTGTTGTTGAACGTGGCGGTGATATGCGCCACGCCCTCCGCTTCCACGACTTTCTTGGCGCGCTTGGCGCCCGGAGCTTTCGCCTGAGCCATTTACTTTTTCAGAGAGGGCTTCTTCTTGCCCGCGATGGCGCGCCTCGGACCCTTCTTGGTGCGCGCGTTGGTATGCGTGCGCTGGCCGCGCACCGGAAGATTCTTGCGGTGCCGTCCACCCCGGTACGTGCCGATGTCCATCAACCGCTTGATGTTCATCGCCACTTCCGTGCGCAGCGCACCTTCGACCTTGTAGTCCCGCTCGATCACCTGCCGGAGCCGCGCGACTTCCGCGTCCCGCAGGTCGCGCACGCGCGCGTCCGGGCTCACACCCGTCTCGGCGAGAATGCGCTTCGCGTTCGACGGCCCCACACCGTAGATGTAGGGCAGCGCGAACTGGATCTTCTTGTCGCGTGGCAGGTCCACGCCGGCAATTCGTGCCATCGGCTTAGCCCTGACGCTGTTTGTGTTTGGGATTCCGCTTGCAGATGACCCGGGTGACACCCCGGCGCTTGATCACCTTGCAATGCTCGCAGATCGGTTTGACGCTCGTACGCACCTTCAAAAGACCGTCCCCCGGCAAAAATTCTGGTTGAGTCTCGAACTATACCCGGGCTCGTAAGTTCACGCAAGGGGCGCGATTACGCGGTCATCGCCTCCAGCATTCCGCGGAACGCCGACTGGGGATCCTTCGCCCCCGTAATGGGCCTCCCCACCACCAAATGCGTGGCCCCCCGGCGAACCGCCTCCCCCGGTGTGACCGTCCGGGCCTGATCGTCTGCGGGGGCATCAGCCGCTCTGATCCCAGGCACCACAAGCCAGGGCTCTGCACCCAGGGCTTCCCGGAGGAGCCCCACTTCGTGCCCCGAAGCCACCACACCTCGTAACCCCGCGTCCCGCGCGAGCCTGGCCAACCGTACGACCTCGAGACCGAGGTCCGGCACACCCCGCCCCACTATGCCCTCGAATCCAGAGGAGTCATGGGAGGTGAGCACCGTGACCCCAACCAGCGCCAGGGCGCCGGCGGTTCCCGGGTCCCCTGCCGCCTTTCGGGCCGCCGCCAGCATCGCCGAGCCGCCAAGGCAATGGACCGTAGCGAGAGACACGCCGAGCTCCCGCGCCCCCTCCACCGCCCCCGCCACAGTGTTCGGGATATCGTGCCATTTGAGGTCGAGAAAGACTCGCACGCCGCGCGCCGTGAATTCGCGCACCAGGGCCGGGCCTTCGCGAACGTAGAGCACCGGACCGATCTTGGCCCACCCGAGCCCGGGCAGACGCGACGCGAGCGCAAGCGCCTCCTTCCCAGTCGGCAGATCGAACGCCACGACGAGCTCAGCCACCGTTCAGACTCCTCGCAATGCGTTCGGGGACCCTGGGATCGGCCAGCGCGGCCGTGCCGATGGCCACGAGATCGGCCCCGGCCGCGAGGTACTCCCGCGCGTCGGCAGCGGTGCGGATGCCCCCCACCCCAATGATCGGAACGTCCACACGCGCCCGGACTTTGCGAACAGCCAGCACGCCCACCGGCAGCAGCGCGGGCCCGCTCATCCCGCCGAACCCGTTACCAAGCCGCCCTTCGAGTGTCGCCGGCATGGTGTTCACGAGGCTCAGTCCATCGGCGCCCGCGTCCCGGGCCGTCTGCGCCGCCCCGGCGATGTCCGCGAGGACCGGAGAAAGCTTGATCACGAGCGGCCGCTTCGTCGTGGCGCGGCAGCGGCGGACCAGATTGGCCAACGACGCGTCATCCGCGCCGAACTCGAGTCCTCCGGCGGACGTATTGGGGCACGAGGCATTGATCTCGAACGCCACCACCCCGTCGGTCTGTCCCAGCCGCTCGAGCACCTTCACGTAGTCGTCCACCGTGGCACCCGCGACGTTGACGAGTATGCGCGCGCGCGTCACCCGACGCAGCAGCCAGGGCAATTCGTGAGTCGCGACCGCATCCAGTCCCGGGTTCGCGAGCCCGACCGCATTCAGCATCCCTCCGCGGAACTCGGCGACCCGCGGTGCACGCGCGCCCTGCCTTGCCTCCGGTGTCACGGCCTTGGTGACGATGCCTCCGAGCCGGTCGAGGTCCATGACGCCGTCGATCTCGCGGCCGAACCCGGCGGTCCCCGCGGCGAGCAGGACCGGGTTTTGGAAGTCGGCACCCCAGAGCGTCTTCACTTGAGCGTGTCCGCGACCCCGCGCCGGCCCGCGGGGCCGGGCGTCTTCACGGTCGGGCGGGCCGGCACCACGTCCGGGGGATTCAGGAGGGGACCCCGCCGTCCGGTCTGGGGCGCAGTCCACGTGGCGGACAGTTGCGGACCCGCGCCCGTCGCCACCACCGGTGCCGCGCGAATCCCGAAGAGCCGTGCCAGGGAATCTTCGGCCTGGCCGTACCCGGGACTCAGGCTCCCGCGCGTCGCGAGGAAGTACGGCGACGTGGCGTACCGCACGTCCAGGGTCTGCGACAGGGACTCCGCCCGCTCCGGGCTCATCGGCAACGCCGCCACGATCGCCTTGGCCGCGAACAGTGAGGTCGGTTGCCGGCGCGCAAACCCGAGGAGCAAGGAGGCCGCCAGCGGATCCGCGTACAGCGAGTCGCGGGCGATTTCTCCGGCCCGGAACGCTCCCGTGACCGACGTATCAGGGGCGATGAGCTGACCCAGGATCCCTCGCAGCTGGCGGGCGTCGGTCACGGCCGATCCGTCCGTCGCGAACGGCACGAGCGCCACGTTGAACACGGCGACGCTGTCCACGTCGCGGGTCTGTGCGACCTGGGCCCAGATCGCCGCCACTTTCGCCTTGTCCGCCTCAGCGGAATCGGGGGCCGCCGTCTCCGCCTGCTGGAACCGTTGGCCGGCGGCCATCGGATCGCGGGACTGGAGCAGACGATACCCGTCGGCGAGGAACAGCCGGGCGCGCTCCCCCGCCGTCAGCCGGGCCCGCGGCACGACGCGGCCGACGACGCGGGAGGCGACTTCCGCTCCCGCGTTCCGCGCGAAGCCCGCGAAGATGCTGTCCCAGTCTTCCTCCAGCGGCTTCCGCCTGACCAGCGGGTCACACAGGGAATCGGCCCGTTCCGTCCGCCCCGCGTCGAGCACCGCCATCACCTCTTCCACCCCGGCCGCGCGGTCGGGCGACCGCGCCAGGATCGACGCCGCGTCCTCGAAACGCCGGCGTTGCACCTCCGCCCGTCCCGCCAGCAAGGCCGCCCGGTCCCGCCGACCCTGGTCCTTCGACGAGAGCACCGGCCGCGCGAGCGCCGCCGCGCCGTCCACGTCTCCGGCGTCGAGCGCGCAGGCGGCCTGGGCCAGGGCCGCTCGCTCGAGCAAGGCGGAATCCGTCGTCACGGCCGGAATGCGCGTGAAGTAGGGAGCCGCGCTGGTACAATCGCGAGATCCGGCCAGCCCTTCGGCCGCGGTGACCAGCGCATCCGGCAGCCAACCGGAGTGCGGGTGATGCACCGCCACGGATTCCGCCTCGACGGCCGCTTGCGACCAGCTGACCACCGCAGCTTCGTGCTGTCCCTCTCGCTCCTTCTGCTGCGCGTCAGCCGCCCACCGGTGCGCATTCCACAGTCCGTTGTAGTAGACGCATCCCCAACTCGCCGTGAGCAGCGCGAGCACCGGCAGGCGGTACTTCACCGCGCGGCCCCCGGCACCGCCGTCTTCCGCTCCAGGTCGCGCAAGTACGCGATGATGCCGTCCGCGATGGCGGCCGCGATTTTCTGCTGGCCCGCGCCGGTGCCAAGGAATTCAGCGTCCCCGCGATTGGTGGCGAACCCGGTCTCGACGAGTACCGCCGGCCGGTGGGCGTAGCTCAGGACCCAGAACCGTGCCTGCTGGACGCCGCGATCTCCTCCGGGAGCGATGGCGCCCACCTGATGCTGGATCAGCTGCGCCAGCTGCGCGGACTCCCGCAGAATTTCGTTCTGCGCCAGATCCTGAAAGATGAAGCGGTTCCGGCTCGTGTCGGCGCCGCTGTCCCGCTGATACCGGACCGCGTCGTTCTCCGTCTTCGCGACGCGGGCTGCATCCTCGGTCGTGGCATCCGACAGGAAGTAGGTCTCGACCCCGTGCGCGCGGGACTGCCCCCGCCCTTCCGGCATCGAGTTCACGTGGATGCTGACGAAGAGGTCACAGGCGTCAGAACACGTATAGGGCCGGTCGTAGAGACTGATGAGGGTGTCCGTGGTCCGGGTCATGTCGACCTCGATACCCCGATCCAGCAGAATGCTCCGCAGAATCCGCGCGATCGCGAAGGTGATGTCCTTCTCGTGCTGGCCGCGGGGCAGATACCCGCCGTTCTTCGGTGCGCCCGGATCCACGCCTCCATGCCCCGGATCAATGGCGACCACGTGATGCAGGCGCAACCCCGTCATCGGATTCGGTGGCAGCACGCGCGGGCGCGTGTGGATCACGACCGGAGTCGGCGCATCCGTGTCGGGCCTGACCACCGTGGTCGCGGTGAGACTCTCGACCAACCGTCCGCCAATCGCGTCCCACCGGTACTTCGGGAGGGCCTGCGGGACGCACTCCGACAAGAAAGGAAGGGGCAGGAACAGCGTGTCGCGGGCCACATAGGGCTCGGCCGCCAGGTTGCAGAAGCTCGTCCCCACGCGGGCGAAGGGCACACCCATGTGCATGGCGAACGACGTACCATCGAGCGTGACGGTCGTCTGGCTGTCGGTCGTCTCACTGATGAGCCCGAGGGGGGCGGCGAGCAGAGGGGCGGCGACGGCGGCGGTTCCCCGCTCCATGGTCACCGGCACGACGGTCTGTCCCCGCGGCGTGGCGATCACGATCTGCGTGGGAGCCAGACCGATCACGAGCGCCCACAATATCACGCTCGTCGCCCCCGCGTGACGCGGGCCATTTCACGTTCCGCGTCCCGTTTCTTGAGGTCTTCGCGCTTGTCATGCGCCTTCTTGGCGCGCGCCAGGGCGATGGCCACCTTCGCGATGCCGTCCTTGAAGTAGAGCTCCAGCGGCACGACCGTCAGACCTTTGCGGGTGGTACCACCGACGAGCTTTTCGATCTCGCGCTTGTGGAGGAGCAGCTTGCGCGAGCGCAGAGACGGCGGGTTGTTGTAGGAGCCCGGTGCATATGGAGAGATACTGAGGCCTTCGAGCCAGACTTCTCCGCCCTTCACATGGGCGTAGCCTTCGGAAAGGCTGGCCTTTCCGTCCCGGAGCGACTTCACCTCGGTTCCGGTAAGTACCAGACCGGCCTCCCAGGTCTCGAGGAGGTGGAAGTCATGGCGCGCCCTCGGATTGCGGGCGATGGCAACTTTGTCCAAGGCGGTCGGCGCAAAATAGGTACGTGGTGAATGAGGGTCAAGCCAAGCGTTGACTTGAGGTTATACCTCCGTCTAGATTTGCCGTTCCCGAATCACGCCGAAGTGGTGGAATTGGTAGACGCGCTGCGTTCAGGGCGCAGTGGGCGCAAGCCCGTGGGGGTTCGAGTCCCCCCTTCGGCATGAGAGACAGGCATCAGACGTCAGTACTGCGGCACCTCGGTATCGACCTCCCGGCTCCACGCAGTAATTCCGCCCGCCAAGCTCCTCACGTTTCCGAAGCCTGCCGCCACCAGGATTTCGCGCGCGCGCAGGGATCGTTGTCCCATGTGGCACAGCGTCACGATAGGCATGTGGGGATCGAGCTCGCTCAACCGCGCTGGGAGCTGGCGCAGCGGGATGTGCACGGCCCCGGGGAAGGCCGCGATCGCCACCTCGTGCGGCTCCCGGACGTCCACCACCAGGGACGTCCGGCCCGACTCGCGCTCCGTCGCGAACGCGCGCGCCGAGACCTCCACCGCGTCGTTACCCGCACCCGGCATCCCACAGAACGCTTCGTAGTCGATCAACGCCTGCACCGTTGGGTGGGTGCCGCACACCGGGCACTCGGGATCCCGGGCGAGGGCCAGTTCACGGAACTCGAGCTTCAGCGCGTCGAACAGAAGCAGTCGCCCTGACAGCGATTCGCCGATTCCTAAGATGAGCTTGATGGCTTCCGTCGCCTGAATGGATCCGATGATCCCCGGCAGCACGCCCAGCACACCCGCTTCGGCACAGGACGGGACGAGATCGGGTGGCGGTGGATCCGCGAAAAGGCACCGGTAGCAGGGGCCACCGTTGCTCCCGAACACGGATGCCTGGCCGTCGAACCGGAAAATGGCGCCGTAGATATCGGGCTTCCCCAGCAGCACGCAGGCGTCGTTGACCAGGTAGCGCGTGGGGAAGTTGTCGGACCCGTCCACGATTACGTCGAAGGAGCGCAGCAGGTCCAGCGCGTTCGCGCTGGTCAGGCGCTCCGAAAAGCCCTCGACTTCGACATGCGGATTGATTTCCCGCAGGCGGTCCGCGGCCGATTCGGTCTTCGGCCGCCCCACATCCGAGGTGCCGTGCAGGACCTGGCGCTGGAGATTGCTCGCGTCGACGCGGTCCCCATCGACGACGCCCAGCGTGCCCACGCCCGCCGCGGCGAGATAGAGCGCGGCGGGAGACCCCAGCCCCCCCGCCCCGACCAGGAGGACGCGGGCGTCCTTCAGCCTGGCCTGCCCGGCGACCCCGACCTCGGGAAGGATGAGGTGCCGGGAATACCGGAGGACCTCTTCATGGGAGAGGCCGGTGGAGGTGTGGGTTGTCATGGGAGCTGGCGTACTCAGCTGGCGGCGGAGATACCCGTGATCTGGTACAGACGCGACTCATCGTGCGTCAGATCAGCCAGCGTCACGCCCGACAGAAAGTCGTTGATGCGGCGCTCCAGCATGCGCCACACCGGACGGATGCTGCAGGCGGCGTCGGGGGAGCAGCGGTGGGCGTCCACCTGATGATGATCGCAATTCACTTCGAAAGTCACGTGCTCGGACGCTTCCATCACGTCCTTCACGGAGACGTCATGCGGGTCGCGGGCGAGGAGGTATCCGCCCTTGGCCCCGCGCACCGACTCCACCAGCCCGGCCCGGCGCAGGCGAAGCAGGATCTGCTCGACATAGTCGTGGGGCAGGCGCTCACCTTCGGCCAGCTCGCGGGCGGCGACCGGACCATTCCCCACCCGGCGCGCCAGGCTCAGGGAAACGATCAGTCCGTACTCCGCCCACGTGGTCACCCGCATAGGCGGAATATGAACGGGGGCCGGGGTGATATCAACTCATGCACGGCTAGTGCCGTATCGCCGGCCCCACGCTGACGCCCACCTGAACCGCGAACACGTTCCCGCCGGAGCCAGGCTGGAACCACAGGAGCCGGCTCGAGAGGTTGTACAGCAGGCCGTTCTTTTCCATGTCGACTCCGAATCCGCCCTGGGCGCCCTGGGCGACGCCCCGGTCGGGACCCTGCGAGAAAAATCCCGCGAGCACCGGACCCAGCTCCCCGTAGATCCGCCCCCAGGCCGGCCGATACGACGCCTCGTATCCCGGCTGGAAGAGGATGGCGTCTTCGCTGCAACCGGTCCCGCTGCAGGTGCCCGTCATCTTGAGCGGCGCCCAATCCACTTCGAGGCCGAGGACGCTGGAAGCCTTCTTGGTATCGCGACGGAACCGGACGCCCAGCAGCGGACCCCGCCCCTCCAGGGGACCGGAGATCGGGATCAGAAAGGCCACTGACGGTCCGAGGGTGCCGCTCGTCATCTGCGTCACCCGTGGCGAGCCGATGAGCAGCGACACGTTCGCCCGCAGCTCGAGCGCTTGAATCGCGCTGTTGGGCACCTGGAAGAACCGTCCCTCGATCTGACCGCTGGCGTCCTTTCCTGCCGTGACGCGCAGACCCATCCCGAAGCCGAACCCGATCTCGGTCGTCGTCTGCGACGCGGAGCACGAGAGGCCCAGAAGCCCCTTGTCCGTATCGAGGACGCGCGCGATCCCGACCTCGGTGGACGCGAAGGGCGCGATGCCCGACGCCCCCACGGGGAAATAGTCATCGTCGAGACCGTAGAACGTCAGGTTCCGGGGACAGCTGGACGTGGCGAGATCGTTGTACCGCACGATCGAAAGTCCGGTCTCATCGTCGTCCGCGGTCAGGAGGGCGATCGTGCCGCCGTACGCCGTGAAGTGATGGCTCGTCCCGTTCGCATCGTCGAGCGACAGGGACGAGTAGATGGGTCCGATCCGGAGCGGGCGCTGGGCCGCCAGAGGCACCGCGATCCCCAGCCCCGCCAGGGCGAGCACCACGAGTCTCGTATTCATGCGGGGAAACTTCCGAAAAACGGCCCGGTGAGAGCCGTGATAGCTGTCACCGGGCCGCCGTGTCGAAACCTGTCGCAGGCTGAAAACAGTGCTACTTGAGGAGCAGCGCGACCACCAATCCCACCACGTTCATCCGAATGAGCCAGGCCCAGAAGGTCGCGTTGAGCAGACCGCGCGCCTTCACATACCACACCCCCGACCCGAGGGTCTGGAGGGCGATCGTGGGAAGCCAGAGCACGGTGGCGAACTCCATGCCGGCCAGGATCCCGCCACCCGTGACCCAGAGGGCCCCGCGGAACTGCTGATACAGATAGGCGAACAGGATTCCGAAGGCGAAGGCGAGGATGGCGGACTTCGCCATCGCGGGTCCCATGAACTTCTTCATTTCCTCAGGCGAGAGATCCAGCGCGAGATTTTCCATCCCCTTCGTGAATACCTTGCTCCACAGCACGAAATCGGCAATCCACGCGACGACGCCCCCAATCAGCCCGGCTACGATCCAGCTCATCGGCAGCTCCTTTGAGTGAACGGTCCGACGATCAGGACTTCTTGCGCTCTCCCGGCACTCCGGGCTCGGTCATGGCGCGGAGATCCAGCACCGTATCGAGCTCGGCACCCTTCAAGACGCCCTTCTCCGTCACCAGCTGACGCACGGTTTCGTTCTTGGCGAGCGCCTCCTTCGCCAGCTTGGCCGACGCCGCGTATCCGATCTTGGGCGCGAGCGCGGTCACCAGCGCTGGAGACCGGTCCAGCCAGTGGGCGCACATCTCCGCATCGGCCTCGATGCCGGTCACACAGCGTCCGGTGAAGATGGTCACCGCGCTGGTGAGAATGTGCATCGTGAAGAACAGGTTGTGCGCGATCACCGGCATCATCACGTTGAGCTCGAGCTGCCCCGCTTCCGCGGCCGCCGCGACCGTCGCGTCGTTCCCGATGATCTGGAAGCAGACCATGTTCACCATCTCGGCGATGGACGGGTTGACCTTCCCCGGCATGATGCTCGAGCCGGGCTGCACCGCCGGCAACGTGATCTCGGCGAGCCCCGTCCGGGGCCCCGACACGAGCAGCCGGATGTCATTCGCGATCTTGCCGAGATCGACGGCGAGGGTGCGGAGCGCGCCCGAGAGCGCAGAGGCGTCCCCCATGGACTGCATCAGCTGGAACCGGTCGGTGCCGGCGCGGAGCTCGAGCCCCGAAATCTTCTTGAGGTGACGAACCATCGCCTCGAAGTACGCGGGCTCGACGTTCAGTCCCGTCCCGACCGCTGAACCGCCGATGCCAAGCTCCCGGAGATCCTCGGCGGCCTGCGCGACGCGGCGCCGGTTGCGCTCGATCGTGTGCCCGTACGCGGTAAACTCCTGCCCCAGCCGGACCGGGGTCGCGTCCTGGAGGTGCGTGCGCCCGGACTTGAGAACCTGATCGAACGCTTTGCCCTTCTCGAGGAAGGACTTCGCGAGTCCGTCGAGCGCGCTGAGGAGCGCCGGGAGCTGAGCGAGAGCGCCCAGACGGATGGCCGTGGGAATCACGTCGTTCGTGGACTGCGCCATGTTGACGTGATCATTGGGATGGACCGGCGTATACGTGCCCCGCTTCTCGCCGAGCAGCTCGTTGGCGCGATTGGCGAGGACTTCGTTCGCGTTCATGTTGTGCGACGTGCCGGCCCCCGCCTGGTAGGGATCGACGACGAACTGATCGCGATGCTTTCCGGCCAGCACCTCGTCCGCCGCGGTGACGATCGCGTCCGCGAGCTTCGCGTCGAGGCGGCCCGTCTCCTTGTGCGTCAGCGCCGCCGCTTTCTTGATCCAGACGACCGCGGTGACGAATGCGGGAAGCGGGGCGAGGCCGGAGACCGGGAAGTTGATCCGGGCGCGCTCGGTTTGAATGCCGTAGAGCGCGGAGGCAGGAACCGGCAATTCGCCCAGGGGATCTTTTTCGTTTCTCGTGTCCATGGCGGGAATATAGACCGGGCTAGGGCCTGGCGCGCTTTCCGTACCCGATACTGAAGAGCTCCTTGGCCGCCTTGAGGCCGAGATCCCGGATCATCACGTAGCCACCAGCCACGGCGAGGATCACGATCGAGTACACGCGGAACAGCAGCAGCATCTCCACCTGCTGGTCGCCGAAATCGCCGGCGAAGCCTGAGTAGAACGCGGCCTCGATCCCCCCACCTCCCGACGGAAGGGGCACCACCAGCGGAGCGGCGAGAAGCGCGAGCGCGCCGAAGAACATCTCACTGAACTCGGGCGCATCGGGCATGCCGTAGGCGAGCGCCGGCAGGATCGCGGCCCGGGCGGCGAGAGACACCGCGGTGAGCGCGGCATTCGCGGCCATGACCCACCAAGGCGCGCGACGGACGTGTGCCCACGCCACGCGCCATTGGCGCCGGACCCGGTGCCGGATGGTGCCTCCACGCACGACTTTCTGGATCAGATAAATGGCGAGCAGCACGAGGAGCACAGCCAGTTCGATGACCACGAGGTCCGCGGCCAGGTGATGCCGCAACCAGCGCGCCGCCTGCACCTCGAAATCCGGGATGTAGTAGATCGCGAGCCCGGCGGCCATCACGAGAAAGACGGGCCACTCCGCGGCGACCTCGACGCCGAGCCCCACCAGCGCGGTCACCACCCGGAGGCCCGACTCCGTCATCCCGACGAAGCGGGCCGGCTCTCCCCCCAGACGGTTGGGGGTGACCGCCGACGCCACCTCGCCGTACAGGTTGAGCCGGATGGCCTGCCACAGCGTCAACCGCCCTCCCGCACACCACACCGAGAGCTGAATACGCCACGCGCGCACGAACACGTCCAGCCCCAGCAGCAGGAGTGCGAGGAGATGTGGAGCGACGATGTGCCAGCTAGTCAGAGCAGTCGCCGAGCGGATAGACGAAGCCGCAGTTCCAGCAGGGGTTCTTGCAGCCGCGCGCCTTGGGACGCACCTCCATCCCGCAGCGGAGACACCGCGGCCGGGGCTTAGGCGACTCCGCGGAGGAAGGGGTTGGTCCGGCGCTCGGCGCCAATTGTGGTTGCGGGTCCATGTCCCGTGTACACGATGGTGGAATCAGGGAGCACAAGCAACTCCCGTTCGATGCTGTCGATGAGCGTGTCGAAGTCTCCGCCCGGCAAGTCGGTCCGGCCGATGGACCCCTGGAACAGGACGTCACCGCCGAATACCGCCCCTTCCCCGACGAAGACGACATGCCCCGGGGAGTGCCCCGGCGCGTGGCGAACGGTAAACGACAGCGACCCGACGGTGAGCCGTTCTCCCGCTGCGAGCGCGCGATCCGGAGGACGCGGAGGGTCCGCCGTCAGGCCGAACCAGGACGCCTGCTCGGGCACGGCGTCGTACAACTCACGGTCAGCCGGATGCAGGTACACGGGCGCGCCCGTCTCGGTCGCGACTTCCGGAACTCCCAACACGTGGTCGATGTGAGCGTGGGTCAGCCAAATCCCTACCGGCTTGGCCGCCGCGGCGCGGAGCTTGTGCAGGATCAGACCCGACTGCTCACCCGGATCGATGATCGCACACTGGTTCGCGGCCTCGTCGATCACGAGGTAGCAGTTCTCGACGAACTGGCCACCCGGGATCTGGACGACCTTCACACCGGAACCTTGGCGTGGGACTCACGCCAGGACGCGAGGAACTTCTCGACCGCGATCGCCGCCGTGGTCGCATCTCCGACCGCCGTCGTCACCTGGCGAGTCACCTGCGCCCGCACATCGCCCGCGGCGAAGAGGCCGGGCACCGACGTCATCATCCGCTCGTCGGTCAGGAGGTAGCCCCCGGCGTCGTGCTTCACGTGCTCCGCCACGAGACTGGTGTTCGGCTTGAAGCCGATGAAGATGAACACGCCACCCACCGGGAGCGTCGAGCGCTCGTGGGTGTTCACGTCCTCCATCACGAGGTGCTGCACGCCCTTCTCACCACCGACGATCTCCGGCACGGTCTTGTTCCAGATGACCTCGATCTTCGGATTTCCGAGTGCACGCTCCTGGACGATTTTCGACGCGCGGAACTGATCCCGGCGGTGCACGATGTAGACCTTCGACGCGTAGCGGGTCAGGTAGTCTGCCTCCTCGACGGCAGCGTCTCCGCCGCCGACCACCGCCAGAACCTCGTTCTTGAAGAACGCGCCGTCACAGACCGCGCAATACGACACGCCCTTCCCCGCGTATTCCTTCTCACCCGGGACGCCAAGCTTCACGGGAGTACCGCCGGCCGTGAGAATGACCGCGGGAGCCCGGTAGGTCGGACCGCCGATGGTCGTCACGTTGAATCTGTCGTCTCCGGTCCGCGCGATCTGATCCACGGTGGCGGTGTCGATGCGGGCGCCGAACTTCGTCGCGTGATCGGCCATCTGCTGGGCGAGCTCCCATCCCTTCACGCTGGCGAAGCCGGGATAGTCCTCGATCAGGTCGGTGTTCAAGAGCTCGCCGCCCGGTGCACCCCGCTCGAGGGTCACCGCGTTCAGCATGCCGCGTCCCGCATACATCGCCGCGCAGAGCCCGGCCGGGCCCGCACCCACGATGATCAGATCGTAGTCCTTGATCTCCACGTCGGTCATCTCATCCGCCATTCCAGTCGTGGGGGATCTCCCTCCCCCGCCAGGGCCCGTGTCAGCTGCCCACGGAACGCCACCATTTCAAACTCTATGTCGGGATGCTGCGGCCCCGCGAGCTTCTCCACTGCCGCGGCCCCGACCTTCACCACTCCATGCCGGTTGCCCCGAGAGCGGTGCAACAGCGCCGCACAGGCCTGAATGAATCCCTGCCAGACCACCCGTTCCTCGGCCCGGTCTCTACCTATAGAACGCCAGACGGTTTCCAGGGCCTCATGGGCAAGCCAGTACTCGCCCTGGTTGAAAAGGTCTCGGGCGGTCTTGAGCTGCGCGGCCCGCGCTTCCGGGGTCAGGCGCGTCCCACGGCCAGGAGGTTGAGCGCTCCATGGCAGCTCGACACGGTACCCACGAGGACCGCGGCCGGTGCCCCGGTCTCGCCGGCCCGCGACACCACCGCATCCCCCGCCAACACCTGATTCACCGCAAACGTGCCCACGCCGAACACGTGGTGCTTGCAGACGAAGAGCGCCGGGCCGAACACGGGGCGCTCCCCCTCCCCCAACCGGGCCGTCAGCGCATGGATCGAGTCCGGCATCTCCCAGGTGCGCGCGGCCCCGATGGCCGGGCACGTCACCGGCTCGACACAATGGGTCGGGCAGATCCAGTCGGCATACGAGACATAGCGTGTCCGGTCATTCGCGGTGCGGTCGTACGGCGTGTCGAGCTCTCCCGGCACCGCCTCGACCGTCACCGACCGTCCAGGCCAGCGAGCCCGGGCCCTTCGCAGCACCCATTCGAACATCAGGTGCGGCATGTGCGGCGACGGAACGATGTAGTCGCCCGGCTGGCCATCGGCTGTGGCTTCGGCCGAACCCAGGTAATCGTCGAAGAACCCCGTCCAGTCGGCCGTCACGAAGGTGCGATCCGGAGCGGGCTCGAATTCTTTCCGCGCCTTGCAGTCTGCACTGCGATCCACGATCAGGACCCTGCGGTACGATGCCTTTCCCTTTTCCTTGGCTCGCGTGAGCTGGCCGGCGTAAAACGATCCGTAGCAACCGCCCCCGACGATGATCACGTCCCGCATTTCCACCGGTGCCGTCATCGAATCACCCGCCCGCCGTCGACGATCAGCACCGTCCCCGTCACGTAATCCGCGGTGAGGAGATACAGCACGGCCTGCACGACGTCCTCCGGCGTTCCCAACCGGCCCAGCGGTGTGGTCTCGGCAAAATGGGTGCGCGCCTTCTCGTCCCACTCGTCGGGCAGGAGCACCGCCCCGGGCGCGACCGCATTCACGGTGATGTCGGGCGCGAGAGCGCGCGCCAGGCCCTTCGTGAGCATCACCACGCCTGCCTTGCTCACATTGTGGGGCACGTACGCCGGCCACGGTTCGAACCCGGCGACGTCGGCCAGGTTCACCACCCGCCCGCGGGATCTCTTCAAGAAGGGGACCGCGCCCTGCGTCACGAAAAAAGGAGCGCGCAGGTTCAGGTCGATGGTCCGGTCCCACGATTCGGGGGTCACATCCGGCACGGCCTGCTTCACCATGATCGCCGCCGAGTTCACCAGGATGTCGAGTCGTCCGCCGAGGAGCGCGGCGGCCCGTCCCGCGAGGTCGCGGGCAGCATGCGCGTCACGGAGGTCCGCCGCGAGCGGCTCGGCTTTTCGCCCCAGCGCCCGGATCTGCTTCACGGTTTCGGAGCCGCCGTCCGCAGTGCCGTGGACGTGCACCGCGACATCGCATCCCGCACGCGCCAACCCCACCGCGATCGCCTGCCCCACCCGGCGGCCCGCTCCGGTCACGAGCGCGGCCCGGCCCTCGAGCGTCACCGGCGACTGCTGGACAGAGGGACGACCTCACCGCTGATGGACCGGGCCTCGTCGCTCGCGAGGAACAGCACGACGCGCAGCAGGTCGTCCATTTCCACGTAGGGGACGTCGGCCCCCATCGAGGAGACGTTTTCCGGTGTGCGGACCGACTCGGGAGCGACGGCGTTCACCCAGATCTTGGAGGGGGCGAGCTCGACGGCCAGCGACCGCGTAAGGCCCGCGACTGCGGCCTTCGCGGCCGAGTAGCCGCTCATCCCGCCGGCGGGATGCAATACGGCCACGGAAGCGAAGTTGACGATCGCACCGCCCCCGCGGCGCGCGAGCACGGGCGCCGCAGCCTGACAGAGATTGAAGGCCGTGCGGAAATTGATGGCGAAGGTCCGGTCGAGCTGCTCGGCGGTGATCCCGGCCAGCGGACCGGCGGCGAGGAATCCACCCGCGACATTGACCACCGCATCCAGTCCGTTGAACTCCTGCTCCGCCGCCTCGACCGCCCCCTGCGCGGCCGACGCCGTCGTGAGGTCACCCGTCACGCCGACCACCGGCACCCCGCCCTGTTCGAGCTCCGCCGCCCGGTCGTTCACGAGCTGCGGCTCGCGATCTGCGATCACGAGACTCGCACCCGCCCGACCGAATGCCCCGGCCACTGCGTGACCGATCTGACCGGGACGGCCTACCCCAGTGACGAGGACGACCTTCTTATCGAACGTGGGCACGGCGGCGCTCCAGGTTCTCGAGCCACTCGAGCGGGACGTCCATCCCGCCGAGCGGTGCGTGAGAAGAGCCTTCGTCCCCGTCACCGTGCCAATCCGACCCACCGGACACGGCGAGGCCAAGCTTCTCCGCGAGTCGCCCGAGGCGTGCCTCGGCCGCGGGCGAATGCCGGGGATGGCGGATCTCCACACCGTCGAGCCCGGCGCCTTGGAATTGCCGCAGCTGCGGCTCGGTGCCGTGCTCTCCGAGGTGTGCAGCGACAGCGACGCCGCCAACCTGGTGAATCAGTGTCGCCACGGTGTCCAACGTGGGAAGGGGCTTCGGCACGTAGCCGGGCTTGCCGCGCCCCAGAAAGCGGGCGAACGCATCGCTGAAGTCATCCGCCGCGCCGCGGTGGATCAGCGCGCGCGCGACGTGGGGTCGGCCCAGGGCCCCGTCCTTCACTTCCGATTCGACGTCGGCGAGATCGATCGGAACGCCGGCGCGCTGGAGACGGGCGACCATCTCGTGCCCACGCCGCTTCCGTGCTTCCCGAGTCTCGGCGAGAAACGCCTCGAGCGCCTGATGCCCGGGCGCAAGGAAGTAGCCGAGGAGATGCATTTCCCCCCAGGGCGCCTTCACGCTGAACTCACATCCGGGAATGATCCGCACGCCGAGGGGATCCGCGGCGGCGGTGGCGGCGCTTACGCCGTCGAGTGTGTCATGATCGGTGAGGGCGATGGCCACGAGGTTTGCCTCGTGGGCCCGCGCTGCGACTTCGGCTGGAGGACACTCCCCGTCCGACGCGGTGGAGTGACAATGCAGATCAACGTGCGCCGTAGGCGCTCTCCGGGGCGGTCCACGCGGGCTGCGACTGGCGGAACAGATCGAGCAGCTGGCGATCCGAGAGCTCGCTCAGGGCCGCCTCGGGATTCCGGCTGCCCATGGGTGTGAACCGGGTAAACCGGCGGCGGCGCGCGGCCCCCGTGCCGCACTGGAATACCACCCCGAACTGGTCCTTGTTGTAGACGGTGTCGTACCCGGACGGCGCGTACTCCCACATTTCGCCGTCGACCGTCAGCGTGCGTCGGGCCTGTGCCATCACGCCTCCGCGCCGGCGGTGAGGGGGACTTCGGACCACAGCTCCCACGCGTCGGGTGCGTAGGTCACCAGATTCTGCAGCTTCTTCTCCAGCTTGATCTCTTCCGGGAGCCGGGACGCCTGCGCCCGGTGACTCATCTCCGTCGGGCTCTCCGAGAACTCGATGAAGAGCTGGGGGTCCTTGGCGTTCCGGAACACCCAAATCCGCTGACCCCGGGCTTCCGCGAACTGGCAGAGATCGCGCAGGGTGGCGAGGTAGTCCCGCTCGTTGGGCGCAGGCACGCGCACGCGCGCCGCGGTCAGCACTTTCGCCATCGTCAGATCGCTCCTTCCGGGAACTCCTGGAGCATCTTCTTCACATCGGCCAGGAATTTGTCGCCGTCGGCGCAATCCACCACGCGGTGATCGTAGGACATGCTCAGCATGCCCATGGTGCGGATCGCGATGGTGTCCGTGCCGTCGGGCTGCGTGATGACTTTCGGCTTCTTCTCGATCGCCCCGACGCCGAGGATGGCGACCTGGGGCTGATTGATGATCGGAATGCCGATCAGGTCCCCGAAGACGCCCGGGTTCGTGATCGTGAACGTGCCGCGCTGAATGTCGTCGGGCGAGAGCTTCTTGGTCCGGGCCCGCTCACCGAGATCGTTGAGCGCCCGCGCGACGCCCATCAGGGACAGCTCGTCCGCGTGCCTGACCACCGGCACGATCAGACCCCAATCGAGCGCGACGGCGATACCGAGATTGATGTCGCGCCGGTAGATGGTGTTCTCGCCGGACACGGCGGCGTTGACGATCGGATGCTTGCGCAGGTTTTCGGCGACCGCCTTGGCGATGAACGCCAGGAACGTGAGGTTGACGCCCCGCTCCTGGTACGACGCCTTGGCCTTGGCCCGCAGCTGCGCCACCCGGGTGAAGTCGACCTCGAAGAACGACGCGACGTGCGCCGACACGCGCTTCGACAGGATCATGTGGTCGGCGGTGATCTTGCGGATCTTCGACCACGGCTCGACACGGTCGCCGGGCCAGGGGTCGACGGCCGGATGCTCGATCGGCCCCGATGGAGCAGCAGCCGGAATGCGCGGCGCGGCGGGCGCCCCCGCGGGCACCCCGCGCTCGATGTAGCCGAGTATGTCCTGCTTGGTCACACGACCGGCGTATCCGGTCCCGGAAATCCCTGAGATGTCGACCTGGTGCTCAGCCGCGATCTTCCGGACCAGGGGCGTCGACCGGCGGCGCAGCCGATCCTCGGGCGTCTCGTCCCCATTCGCCGGAACCGGCGCGGGGGCCTTCGGAGGAGGCGCAGACGGAGCCGTGGCGGCCGGAGCCGGCGCGGGCCTCGGCGCGGGAGCAGGCGCCGGGGCCGGAGCGGCCTTGGCGGCGGGGGCCGGAGCTGCCGGGGCCGCAGCGGGCGCCGAGCCTGCCGCGCCCTTCTCCGTTTCGATCACCGCCACCAGGGTCTGCACGGGCACCGTCTGCCCCTGCTGCACCTTGATCTCCGCCAGCACACCGGCGGTGGGCGCCGGAATCTCGGCATCGACTTTGTCAGTCGAGATTTCGAAGAGCGGCTCGTCCCGCTTCACTCCATCGCCGACCTTCTTGAGCCACTTCGACAGCGTGCCCTCGGCGATGGATTCGCCCATCTGGGGCATGAGGACGTCAACGCGAGCCATACTCAACTCTCCTAGTAATCAGCGAGCCAGCGCGCCGCGGTGACGATATCGTCCGTCTGCGGCAGCACGAAGTCTTCCAACGTCGGTGCGTACGGGATCGGCACATCGTGCGCCGTCACCCGCATGATCGGTCCATCCAGCCATTCGAAGGCCTTCTCGTTGATCCGCGCCGTGATCTCGCCGGCCAGCCCGCCGGTCCGGGTATCCTCGTGCACGATCAACACTTTGTTCGTCTTCTTCACGGTCTTGATGATCGCATCATCGTCGAGGGGCAGCAGCGTGCGCAAGTCGAGAACCTCGACCGACACGCCGTCCTTCTCGAGCGTCTCGGCCGCCTCGAGGGACTTCCACACCGTGGCGCCGTACGTGATGATCGAGAGGCCCTTCCCTTCACGCGCGATCCGGGCCGACCCGATGGGCGTGATGATTTCTTCGCCCTCGGGGAGCTGGTCCTTGATGCGACGGTAAAGCCACTTGTGCTCGAGATAGAGGACCGGATCGTCATCCCGGATCGCCGACTTGATGAGGCCCTTCGCATCCCGGACCGTCGACGGGTACACGATCTTGAGGCCGGGCGTGTGGAAGAACGCCGCTTCGGGGTTCTGGGAGTGGAACGGGCCGCCGCGCACGTACCCGCCGCAGGGGCCCCGAACGACCATCGGCGTGGGCAGGCCGGCCCGGTAGCGCGCGGTCGCGACGTAATTCGTCAGCATGTCGTAGGCGCACGAGATGAAGTCGATGAACTGCATCTCCGCGACGGGCCGCATCCCCAGGTGCGCCGCTCCAGCCGCGGCGCCGACGATGGCCGCCTCGGAAATCGGCGTGTCGATCACCCGGGATTCGCCGAACTGTTTCTGGAATCCCTCGGTCACCTTGAATGCCCCGCCATACGCGCCGACGTCTTCGCCCAGAATGAAGACGCGCTCGTCGCGCTCCATTTCTTCGCGAAGACCTTGCCGCAGTCCCTCGAGGAACGTGACCTCAGCCATTCATCCCCCGGAACCAGAGCCGCTCGGCGGCCGGCGGATCGGCGTACACGTCCTTCAATGCCGACTCGGCGGGCGGCAGAGGCTCGTTGACGCAGGCGTCGGTCGCTTGATCGATCTCGTCCCGCACGTCACTGTCGATGTCTTTCAGATCTTGCTCCTCGGCCCATCCGTTGGTGAGCAGCTGATTCCAGTAACGCTCGATGGGGTCGTTCTTGGCCCACCGTTCGATGTCCGCCTGGGCCACGTAGTGCTGGTCGTCGTGCTCGGCGTGCCCCTTCATGCGGAACGTCTTCACCTCGACGAAGTGAACGCCCTTCCCCATCCGGGCACGGTCGACCGCGTACTTCGCGGCTTCATACACGGCGAGCACATCGTTCCCATCGACCGTTACCGCCGGGATGCCGTACCCCTTGGCCTTGTCGGCGAGGTTTTTCACGGCGAACTGCCGCTCCGGCGTGGTCGAGTACGCGTAGCCGTTGTATTCACCGATCACGACCAGCGGGCACCGTTGCACGGCCGCAAAGTTGAGGCCTTCATGAAACGCACCCGTCGACGTCGCACCATCTCCGATGTACACGAGCCCCACGCGGGGCTCTCGTCGCATCTTGAATGTCAGCGTGATGCCCGCCATCACCGGCACCATGTCGCCCAGATGCGAGATCTGACCCAGGAAGCCCATTTCCAGATCGCCGAAATGGACGTTGAGCTCGCGTCCCCGCGTGGGGCTCTGGTCCTTGGCCATGTACTGGCGCAGGATCTGCGCGGGCTTCCCGCCCATGACCAGGAGCGAGCCGAGATTGCGGATCAGGGGGGACAGGAAGTCGCGGTGGCGGCCCCGCTCCAGGGCATAGGCGGAGGCGACCGACTCTCCCTCCTGCCCCAGGGATCGGAACAAACCGCCGATGACTTTGCTTTGTTTATAGAGGGCGGTGAGCCGCTCCTCGAGTGTCCGGGTAAGACGCAGAAACCGATAGATCTCGAGTAGCTGATCTCGGTTCAAGCCCGCCGGTATCGGGGGCGCCTTGGATGCGGACGTAGACCCGGGCACGTGTCGTAAATTGTGGTGGGCGTGAAAGTTGGGGACGTCAGAGGCTCAAATCAAGCGGAGGCAGATGTGTCAAGCACGACGCTCAATGTGTCCGGCATGACCTGCGGACATTGCCGGGATAAAGTCGAACGGGCGCTCAAGGGTGTGCCGGGAGTGTATGGCGCCGAGGTGGATCTCACATCGGGGACGGCCCAGGTGGAGACGAGCGACGAGGTACGCCCCGATACCCTGATCGACGCCGTACAGCGCGCGGGGTACCGGTCGGCGGTCGCCGCCTAGTAGGCGCCCCGCACCTGGTGCGAGGGATCGGCCTTCTGGTGCACGAGGGACAGAAAACGCTTCGCCACCTTGTCGAGCTCCGCCTCACCCACCTGATCGGTCGTCACATCGACGAAAGTGTAGTGCCCGCCTTCGGCGTTCACCGCAACGGAGACCTTTCCCATCGCGCCGGCGAATGACCGGCGCCGGTTCGTCTCCTCGGACGGAGCCAGCTTCCCGCCGAAGTAGGACTGCGCCGCGGCGAGGACTTCGTCAGGCGACAGGTGCGTCCGGTGGAAATACCGCATCGCGAGGGCTCCCGTTCAGATCGCCGGCTCATACCGGCGCAGGGTGAGACTGCTCAAGACCACCGACAAGCTCGACCACGCCATCGCCGCACTGGCGATCACGGGGGACAGGAGAAGGCCGGTTACAGGATACAGAATACCGGCGGCGACCGGAATCCCGATCACATTATAGATGAAGGCCCAGAACAGGTTGCGCCGGATGGTCGACAGGGTCCGGCGGGACAGGCCCACCGCGGTATCCACCGCCCGCAAATCACCGCGAATCAGTGTGACGTCCGACGCCTCGAGCGCGACGTCCGTGCCGGTCCCGATGGCGATTCCCACGTCCGCGCGGGCGAGCGCCGGCGCATCGTTGATCCCGTCCCCGACCATCGCCACCTTCCGGCCCTTCCGCTGGAACTTCCTCACCAGGTCGGCCTTCTGTGACGGCAGCACCTCCGCCACGACATCATCGATCCCGACTTCCTTCGCCACCGCCTCGGCGGCGCGCTTCGAATCACCCGACACCATCGTCACTTCGAGCCCACGCGCGAGGAGCGCCGTCACCGCGTCCCTCGCGCCCGACTTGATGGGATCGGCGATGGCGATGATGGCATAGACGGTGTTATTCACGACGACGATGACCGGCGACCGCCCCTCTCCGGCCAGCCGGTCGGCGTCATTCGCCAGGCCACCCAGATCGAGGGACCGCTCGCGCGCGTGGCGTAGAGAAATCACCTCGACGATCCGGCGATCGACCGTCCCGCGAACGCCGCGCCCTTCCATCGCCGCGAACTTGTCGACCGCCAGCATGGTCACACCCTTGGCCTTCGCGGCATCGAGAATCGCGAGGGCCAGGGGGTGCTCCGAGCGCTGCTCGACCGACGCCGCCCACTTCAGCACATCCGCCGGCGAGACCGACGCACCGTCACTGCGCTTGGCCGTGAGGATATGGGTGACCGCGGGGTGTCCTTCCGTGATCGTCCCCGTCTTGTCCAGGAGGATCGCCTTGATCCGCGACAGATTCTCGATCGCCTGCCCGCCCCGGATCAGAATGCCGAGCTCGGCGGCGCGGCCGGTCCCGACCAGGATGGCGGTCGGAGTCGCGAGGCCGAGAGCGCAGGGACAGGCGATGATGAGGACCGTGACGAACGCGACCGTGGCGAACAGGATCGCGGGCGATGGGCCGATGTCGAACCAGACGACGAACGCGGCGATGGCGATGGAGATGACGACGGGCACGAAGACCCCCGCCACGCGGTCGGCGAGCGACTGGATCGCCGCCTTGGACCCCTGCGCCTCTTCGACCATCCGGATGATCTGCCCCAGCGCCGCATCCTTGCCGACGCGAGTGGCCCGGAAGACCACACTGCCGGTGGTGTTCAGCGTGCCGCCGATGATCTCGTCTCCGACCTTCTTGGTGACGGGCATCGGCTCGCCCGTCAGCATCGACTCGTCGACTGCCGACACACCTTCCGTGACGATGCCGTCGACGGGGATCCGCTCGCCGGGCCGGACGATGACGAAATCGCCGACGACCACCGCCTCGACGGCCACATCCGACTCGGCGCTTCCGCGCCTGACGCGCGCCAGCTTCGGGCGGAGTCCCGCGAGCTTCCGGATCGCGGCGGAGGTCTGCCCCTTGGCCCGGGCCTCGAGCAGCCGGCCCAGCAGAATCAGGGCGATGATGGCCGAGACGGCTTCGTAGTAGACGTCCGCGGGGAGCCCGGCGCTGAGGAATACCCCTGGAATCAGCGTCGCCACCACCGAATAGAGGAAGGCAGACCCCGTCCCCACCGCGATCAGGGTGTTCATATCCGCGGTGCGGTGCTTCAGGCCGCTCCAGGTCGCCTGGTAGAACTGGCCACCCGACCAGACAATGACGGGGATGGTCAGGAGGCCCAGGACGCGGCGGATCCAGTCGGAATCAAGGGGCCACTTCCCCTGCACCATGTCCCGCAGCCGCTCGGACATGGGCATCAGAATCCGGCCCATCAGATCGAAGCGATGGAAGGTGTCGAGAGGCCGATCCGCCATCAGCAGCATGCCGCCCAGCATGGCGATCACCGCCACTACGGCGGCGAGGGCGAATTTCCAGGTGAGCGCCCTGATCTCGATCGCCCGGGCCACCTGCTCCCGTTCCTCGGGATCCTCCGACGGAATCGGCTCGGCCACCGTGAACCCGGCACCGCGAATGGCCGCCTCGAGATCCTGGGCCGAGGTGACACCCGGCACATACTCGACCGTCGCAGTCTCGAGTGCCTGATTGGCCACGACCTTCACCACGCCGGGCACCTGGGTCAGCGCCTTCTCGAGCGGCACGACACTCGGCGCGTAGTGCAGGTCCACGACCGAAATGGTCACCTTCGCGAGGCCGCAGTCGTATCCCGCCGAACGCACTGCCCGCACCATCTGTCCGATGCCGACACCCGCATCGTCATAGTCGACCGAAGCGCGGCCGGTGGCATAGTTGACGCTCGCGGCGGCGACGCCAGGCTGTTGGGCGAGCGCCTCCTGCACCGTGATGGCGCAGGACGCGCAGCTCATGCCCTCGATGGGGAGGGTGATCCGGGCTCTAGCCATGGGCGGGGTGCGGTGACGGAGCGGCTCGGCGTTCGGCATCGGCGGGCTCGACCACCAGACGTCCTTTCAGCATGCTCATCCCGCAACGAAACGGGAACTCGCCGGGTTCCCCGGGCGTGAATTCAATGGTCGTGTTCTGAAATGCCGGCAGGGCCTGGTCGATGCCGAAGTGCTCGAAGACTACACGTTCGGAGCAGTCCGCGGTCTCGTCGCGGTAAAACACCAGCCGCACGGGCTTGCCGGCCTGCACGAGAATGGTATCGGGAGAATACCCACCCTTTACCAGGATGCGGACTTCCTGAATGCCTTCGGCATCACGGGCGGCCGTGGGGGCCGCCCGTGATCCGAGGAAGTACCACAACACCCAGCCGATGGCGCCACCGCCGAGGATGGTGACGGCGAGCTGCACCCCGGTCATGCGCGGTTACTGCGACTCGATGCGCATGCCGTAGAAAGACCGCCAGACGAAGATCACCGACAGCAGGAAGAACACCGCCGAGATCGCCTCCGTCAGGCCCGTCCCCCGCTCTGCCGAGAGGGTGACGGCGAGCTCGACGGCCAGCAAGCCGAAGAGCGTCGTGAACTTGATGATCGGGTTCATGGCGACCGACGACGTGTCCTTGAACGGATCGCCGACGGTGTCGCCCACGACGGTGGCGTCGTGGAGCGGCGTGCCTTTCTGCTTCAGCTCCGTCTCCACGATCTTCTTCGCGTTGTCCCACGCGCCGCCGGCATTGGCCATGAAGATGGCCTGGTACAACCCGAACAGCGCGATGGAGATCAGATACCCGATGAAGAAGTACGGCTCGATGAACGCGAAGGCGAGCGTGGCGAAGAAGACCGCCAGGAAGATGATGAACATGCCCTTCTGCGCGTACTGGGTGCAGATCTCGACCACCTTCTTCGAGTCTTCCACCGACGCCTTGGTGGCGCCTTCGAGCTTGATGTTCGCCTTGATGAACTCCACCGCGCGGTACGCACCGGTGGTCACCGCCTGCGTGGACGCGCCCGTGAACCAGTAGATCACCGCGCCGCCCGCGATCAGACCCAGCAGGAACGGCGGATGCAGGATCGACAGGTTGTTCACCAGAGCCGGGTCGAGGCCGTTGGTGAGGGCCACGATGATCGAGAAGATCATGGTGGTGGCGCCCACGACCGCGGTGCCGATGAGCACCGGCTTGGCGGTCGCCTTGAAGGTGTTGCCCGCGCCGTCGTTCTCCTCGAGGTTGTCCTTCGCCTTCGAAAAGTTCACATCGAAGCCGAAGTCCTTCTTGATCTGTGCCTGCACGCCCGGGATCTGCTCGATGGTCGAGAGCTCGAACACGGACTGGGCGTTGTCGGTCACGGGGCCGTAGGAATCGACCGCGATGGTGACGGGCCCCATCCCGAGGAACCCGAAGGCCACCAGCCCGAACGCGAACACGGCCGGGGCCACCATCATCGTCGACATCCCGGCGGTGGAGACGCCATACGCGACGGCCATCAGGGCGAGCATCGCGAACCCCAGCCAGTAGGCCGAGAAGTCACCCGCCACGAGGCCGGAGAGAATGTTCAGCGACGCGCCGCCCTGCTTGGACGACGTGACGACCTCCGTGACGTGCCGCGAGTGCATCGAGGTGAAGACCTTGACCAGCTCGGGAATGATCGCGCCGGCGAGCGTGCCGCAAGTGATCACGAGCGAGAGCTTCCACCACAGCGTGGGGTCGTTGCCCAGGTTCGGGATCATGAGCCTGGATACGATGAACGTGGCCACGATCGAGATGATCGACGTCAGCCACACCAGCATCGTGAGGGGGGCCTCGAAGTCCATCTTCTCCGCGTTGGCGTACTTGGCCCTGGTGATCGCGGCGTTGATGAAGTAGGAGAGGCCCGAGGTCACGATCATGATGATACGCATCGCGAAGATCCACACCAGGAGCTGGACCTTCACCAGCGGATCATGGACCGCCAGGAGAATGAACGTGATGAGCGCCACACCGGTGACGCCGTAGGTCTCGAAGCCGTCCGCCGAGGGACCGACCGAGTCGCCGGCGTTGTCGCCCGTGCAGTCGGCGATCACGCCGGGGTTCCGCGCGTCATCTTCCTTGATCTTGAACACGATCTTCATGAGATCGGAGCCGATATCCGCGATCTTTGTGAAGATCCCGCCCGCCACACGCAGGGCCGCCGCACCCAGTGACTCGCCGATGGCGAAGCCGATGAAGCAGGGGCCGGCGTAGTTGCCGGGGATGAAGAGGAGGATGATCAGCATCATGATGAGCTCGACCGACACCAGCAGCATGCCGATGCTCATCCCCGCCTTGGTCGGAACGTCATGGCAAGGGAATGCCTTGCCGCCGAGTGCGCCGAACGCGGTCCGGGAGTTCGCGAACGTGTTGACCCGGATGCCGAACCAGGCCACGCCGTACGAGCCCGCGATCCCGATGAGGCTGAAGAGCAGGATGATGACCACCGTACCCATGGGATATCCGTGCACGACGGCGCCGGCGGCATCGACGGTGCTCGCGAGTCCACCGAAGTAGATCGCGGCGATGGCGCCGATGAATACCCAGAGGATCAGCAGGAACTTGCCTTGGGTGACCAGATACGTCTTGCAGGTCTCGTAGATCAGCTCGGAGATGTCCCGCATCGACTGGTGCACCGGGAGGTTCTTGAGCTGCGTGTAGATCATCAGCCCGAATCCAAGACCCAGCACGCAGACGATGAGCCCCCAGACCAGGAGGGAGTGCCCGTCCATGCCGAAGAAATGGGCTTGACTCAGGTCGGGAAGGATCATCGTGGCCTCGCCGGCGGCTTCGTGCTGCGCCGGTGCGGCGGACGGACCCTGGGCCAGGAGCGTGCGGGCCGGGGCGAACACGGCCAGCATCCCGAGCGCCAGGACGGCCGGCAGGGCGGTGATCGTCATTCGGCGGATACGCGCGAACATCATGTGACGGTCATCTCCTCTAAGCGAAACCGGTTTGTGAGCCGGGGTCACTTGTCCCCGTACTCGTAGTATTCGACTCCCAGGTGGGTGATCTGCTCTTCACCCATCAGCCACCGGAGAGTGTTCTTCAGCTTCGTCTGCTGGATGAACAGATCGTGCTCGGGGTAGAGCCCCGGCGCGGTTTGCGGGCTCTTGAAGTAGAACGAGAGCCACTCCTGCACACCCCCCAGCCCCGCCCGCTGCGCCAAGTCGAAGAAGAGCGCGAGGTCGAGCACGATGGGCGCGGCGAGAATCGAATCCCGGCACAGGAAATCGACCTTGATCTGCATCGGGTAGCCCAGCCACCCGAAGATGTCGATGTTGTCCCAGCCCTCTTTGTTGTCGCCGCGGGGCGGATAGTAGTTGATGCGGACCTTGTGGAAGACCTTGCCGTAGAGCTCGGGATAGGAATCGGGCTGGAGGATGTACTCCAAGACACCCAGCTTCGATTCTTCCTTGGTCTTGAACGACTCGGGATCGTCCAGCACTTCCCCGTCGCGGTTCCCCAGGATGTTGGTGGAATACCATCCGGAAAGACCGAGCATCCGCGCTTTGAACGCCGGCGCCAGCACCGTCTTCATCATCGTCTGGCCCGTCTTGAAGTCCTTCCCGCCGATCGGAAGCTTCCGCTCGTCGGCGAGCGCGGCGAGGGCCGGCACGTCGACACAGAGGTTCGGAGCACCGTTCGCGAAGGGGACGTTCTCCATCAGCGCGGCGTAGGCGTACAGCATCGAAGGCGCGATAGCCGGATCATTCTGCTCCATCGCCTTCTCGAACGCCGCGAGATTCTGATGCGCCGGGCCCGGGGTGATGAACACCTCGGTGGACGCCGCCCACACCACGACGACGCGTGACACGCCGCCCGACGTCTTGAACTGGCGGATATCGGCGCGCAGCTGCTCGGCCAGGTCCTTCTTGCTCTTGCCGCGCTTGACGTTCGTTCCCTGGAGCCGCTTCACGTAGTTCTGGTCGAACGCGGCCGGTAGCGGCTTGATGGATTTCAGGAAGTCCGCGATCGGCTCGATGTGGTCGCGTTCCAGCACGCCCGCCTTCACCGCGGCCGTGTATGCGTCGTCGGCAATGGGGTCCCACGCGGCGAATACGAGGTCCTTCAGATCCGCCAGCGGAATGAAGTCCTTGATCTTGGGCGAGCGCTTCTCGGTCCGCTTCCCGAGCCGGATCGTCCCCATCTGGGTGAGCGAGCCGATCGGCAGGGCGCGGTTTTGCCGGATGTTCTCGACCCCGGCGATGAATGTGGTGGACACGGCCCCCAGGCCCACCAGCATCACTCCCAGTTTGCCCTTCGCAGGCGTGATGTCGCGTTTCCCCCCAGCCGCCGCCATTACGGTCCTTTCCGCAGCACCGCGGGATGACCCGCGAGCGTATCGCGTTTGCGCGGCGCGGAGCCCGGGCCGCTCGGATCCGCGATCCGCGCCACGTGCACCACCCGCTGAATCACCGTGATCGTCGTCGTGACCGCCAACAGCGCCATGATCCAGAAAATCAGCCGGCCACCAGGGCCCGCACCGAAGAACAGCGTCGGAGCTCCCAGCGCGAGGAACCGCTCCGCCCGCTGCGCGATCCCGATCTTGGCCTCGAGCCCCAGCCCCTCCGCGCGCGCCCGCGTGTACGACACCAGCAAGCTGGCCGCGAGCGCCACGATGGCGAGCCCAACCGCCAGGTCCCGCTGATCCGCCGGCACGCCCCCGTGGATGAACCAGATGGCGATCCCGAGGAACACCGCCGACTCACCCACGCGGTCCAGCGTCGAGTCGTAGAAAGCGCCGAACTTGGTGGACAGGTTGCCGATCCTGGCCACCTGCCCATCCAGGATGTCGAACAGCCCGCTGGCCAGAAGCAGCGCCCCGCCCCAACGCGGAAAGTCCTGCCAGTACGCCACGGCTGAGCCGACGACGACTGCCGCTCCGAGGGTGCTGATAATGTTGGGCGTGAGGCCTGCCCGGATGGCACCCCGGGCAATCGGTCCGACGGCTCTCAGGAATCCGTCACGGATCGACTGGGGAATAAGGATCATGGCCGGGGGGAAAGTAATGAAGGCCGGAGGGGGATGGAAGGAGGGAAACGGGACAGAACCCTCAATAGAGCAAGTACTTGGCACGCTCCTTCCTGAAGAGCGCGAGGCCCGTCCCCCAACGACGCATCATGGTCTTCAAAGGCAGCCCCTTTTCGATGTCCGCGGACGTCCCCTGGCCTGCGAGCCGGTCGAACTGCGACACGTGAATGGTGAACTGGGCCGGGTACAGCTGGCGCAGCGTGTAGATCAGACGCATCGCCAGGGCAGTCGGATCATACACCAGCCGGTCCGTCACGCGGAATCGGAGTCCGTGAAGCGACACGCCGTCGTACTTCCCGTCCGTCGGATGTATCGGGGTGAATGTGACGGTGTCGACGGAGACGCCGGGCGCCCGGCGAAGAGCCCAACGCCATCGCTCGGCGTCGATCCACGGCGCGCCCACAACCTGGAACGCGAACGGCGTTCCTCGTCCCACCGACAGGTTGGTCCCTTCGAACAGACAGAGTCCCGGATAGTGGTAGGCGGACTCGAGGTCGGGCAGGTTCGGAGAGGGCTTGATCCACGGCAGCCCGGTCGAGTCGTACGCCATCCCCCGCCGCCACCCCGCGGCGGGCACGACGGTGAGCTGGGCATGGATGCCGAGCTGGTCGTTCGTCATTCTCAGGAGTTCGCCGAGCGTCATCCCGTGGCGCATCGCGACAGGAAGAAACCCGACGAATTCGGAGTCGGGGTCCCCGATTTGGGCGCGGACGTTCCCCTGCACGAGCGCGCCACCAATGGGGTCGGGGCGGTCGAGCACGACCACGGGCTTGCCAAGCTTCGTCGCATCTCGCATCAACGAGGTAGCGCTGGCCGGGTAGGTGTAGTACCGGGCGCCGATGTCCTGCAGGTCGATGACGAGGACGTCGATGGCGGCGAGCGCGGCCTCGGCTTTCGACTCCGAGCCCCCGTACAGACTATAGATTGGGAGTCCCGTGGCCGAGTCGACCGCATCCGGAAGGCCTGGCCGGTCTTCGTTGCCCTGAAAGCCGTGCTCCGGACCGAAGAGCGCGGTCACCCGGAAACCATGGGCCCGGAGGACGTCGACGTCCCGGTTGCCCTGCCGGTCCACGCCGGTCTGATTGGAGAGCAGTCCGATGCGGCGGCCGTCGATGAGGCGGGCGGAATCGGTGAGCACGACTTCGATGCCCGGCCGCACCTGCGCCGACGCGGGGACCGCCGACGCGGCCACAACGAGACTCATGACGATCGAGAGATGATGCGCGCGCATAGACTCTTCCCTTTGATGGTCCTCACAGCCTGCCAGCTTCCCCCGCCGCCGGTGGCCTCTGCACCGGTGCCGGCAGCCGCAATCGCGCCGACTCCGAAGGATCCCACCGATTCCCTGATCGCCGCCATGTCGATCCACGACAAGGTCGGCCAGCTCATCGTCCCGTGGCTCCCGGGGAACTACACCGCGCTGGACGATTCGACGTTCCTCGTCGCGAGCCGGTGGGTCGACTCGCTGCACGTCGGCGGCATCATCATCTCGGTGGGGTCACCGTTCGACATCGCCGCCAAGCTCAACGCGCTCCAGACCAGGTCCCGGCTGCCGCTCCTGATCGGCGCCGACCTCGAATATGGGGCCGGCATGCGGCTCGTGGGGGGAACGTCCTTCCCAGCGATCATGGCGGCGGGCGCGACGGGCCGTCCGGAGGACGCCTACACGATTGGACGGGCCGCCGCCGTCGAGGGGCGCGCGGTGGGCATTCACGTGGACTTCGCCCCCGATGCCGACCTGAACAACAATCCCCTCAATCCGATCATCAACACCCGGTCCTTCGGCGAAGACCCGGTGCAGGTGTCCAAGCTCGTGACGGCGTTCGTCCACGGCGTCCAGGACAACGGGATGCTGGCCACCCTCAAGCATTTCCCCGGGCATGGCAACACCGGCATCGACTCGCACATCGGCTTGCCCTACATCAGTGCCGGGTACCGTCAGCTCGACTCCCTGGAGCTCGTTCCCTTCCGCGCCGGGATCGCGGCCGGCGTCGCGGTCGTGATGAGCGCACACATCGCCCTGCCGGCCATCACCGGCGGCGATGACCCCGGCACGCTATCGAAAGCCGTCCTCACCGGCATGCTGCGCGACTCGCTCAAGTTCAAGGGCCTGGTCGTCACGGACGCGCTGACGATGGGCGCCATCGTGAGCAAGTACGGCGCGGGGGAGGCCACCGTGCGCGCCTTCCTCGCCGGCTCCGACCTCCTGCTCATGCCCGCCGACCCCGATTCGGCCATGGCCGCCATGACGCAGGCCGTGGTCGCGGGACGCATCACGCCGGCCCGGCTCGACTCTTCGCTCCGCGCGGTGCTCGAATCGAAGTACAAGCTCGGTCTCTTTGCCCGACGGACCGTGTCCCTCGACTCCATCATGAGCATCGTTGGGGACTCGGCATTCCAACGTCAGGCCAACGACATCGCGTCCCGCGCCCTCACGCTGGTTCGGGACACGACGGGGACACTCTGGTCCATCAGACGCCGCCGCTCCAAGATCGCGATGATCGCGTATGGCGATGAATTGAATAGCTCCGTGGGGCAGACGTTGACTACGGAGCTCCGCGCCGGCGGGGACACCGTCGAGTATTTCCGCCTCTGGCCGATGTCCGGGCCCGCGAGTTACGACTCCGCGCGGACCGTCATGGCCCGGGCGGGGACCGTGATCTTCACGTCGGTGGTCAGGCCGCTGTCGGGTCGCGGCACGATCGCGCTTCCCGATTCCCTGGCCCGCCTGATTACCATCACCGATTCCGCCAAGCCGACGCTGCTCATCTCAGTCGGCAGTCCCTATCTGCTCGACCAGGTGCCGACGGCACGCTCGTATTTGCTGGGGTGGAGCGATGCGCGTGCGGTGGAACGGGCACTCGGTGACGCACTCCTCGGGAAGACCGCCATCAGCGGACACCTCCCGATTCGCGTCCCGCCCTACACTGTGGGCTGGGGCATCCAGCTGTCACCGACGGCCCAGGCGGCTCCGTGAGGCGCCTCGCACTCATCCTCGCGCTGGCGGCGACGGCCTGCCGGCCCTCCGCTCCGGCCGTCCCGGAGCCCGTGAGCGCCGGAATTCCCGCGGCCTCCCCAGCGAGCCTCGGGTTCGACAGCACACTGCTCGACAGCGTCACCATCTATCTCAAGACGCAGGTCGACAGCGCGTTTCCGGGCGCTACGGTGGCCATTGGTCGCCATGGACGGATGGCCCTGATCTCCGCCGTCGGTCATTACTCGACGACCGATCAGCGGCCCGTCACCCCGGCGACCCTGTACGACCTCGCGTCACTCACCAAAGTCGTCGGCTGGACTACAGCCTGCATGCAGCTGGTCGATCAGGGGAAACTCGACCTCGACGCACCGGTGTCCCGGTACATCCCGGAGTTCACGGGACCCCAGAAGGATCAGGTGAAGATCCGGAATCTCCTCACCCACACGGCTGGCTTCCCCCCCGACCTTCCGCTCTGGCAGGACGCGAAGACCCGAGAGCAGGCCTTCGCCCTGGCGGACACCGCACCGCTCGCGAATCCGCCCGGCAAGACCTACGTGTACTCGGATGTGAGCGCGATCATCGGCGAGCAGGTGGTCGAGCGCATCACCGGTGAGCGCCTCGATCAGTACCTGGCCGAGCATGTCTTCGGACCCCTGGGGATGGTGGCGACGCGGTACTTGCCGCCGGCGAGCTGGAAGCCGATGATCGCGCCGACGGAAATCGACACGATCATGCGTCACCGGCTCATCTGGGGCACCGTTCACGACGAGAGTGCGGACCGGCTGGGCGGGGTGTCGGGGAACGCGGGACTCTTCTCGAACGTGCTCGACCTCTCGCGTTTCGCGGCGATGCTGCTCGCGGGGGGCGCGTGGGATTCGCTCACCATTGTGCATGCCGAGACGATCGACGAGTTCACGCGACGTCAGGATTTCCCGCCGGGGTCATCTCGTGCCCTGGGGTGGGATACGCCGTCGCAGCCGTCGTCCGCGGGAACTAAAATGACTACCCTCGCGTTCGGGCATACGGGATTCACCGGGACGTCCATCTGGATCGATCCCGGCCGGGACCTCTTCGTGATTCTGCTGAGCAACCGGGTCAACCCGACGCGGGCGAATCTCCGGATTGCGAGAGTGCGGCCTCGGGTGGCGGACTTGGTGGCCCAGGCGCTCACGCACCCGGAATACTAGGACGTTGACATGACCCTGCCGGGTTCCTAAGTTGCGGCAGGACAGGAGGAAACACCGAGATGACCACGACGCAACAGACGCCGGTGACCATCACGCTGACCGACCGGGCGGCCGATGAAGTACGGAAGTTCATGGCCGAGGAGCAGGTGCCGGCGGAGTCGGCTGGACTGCGTATCGGCGTGATGCCGGGCGGATGCTCCGGCTTCAAGTACAGCCTCAACATCGAGGAGCGGGCGGCCGCCGACGACATTACGGTCGAATCGGCCGGGGTTCGCCTCTTCGTCGACACGTTCAGCGCCCAGTACCTGAACGGTGTCACACTGGACTACAAGAGCAACTTCCAGGAGTCTGGGTTCGCGTTCGAGAATCCGAATGCGACCGGCGGCTGCGGCTGCGGATCGTCGTTCACCGTCTGACGCTTTGGTGCGTCGACTCCTGATGAGAGGTGAGGCCCGCGAATTTCGCGGGCCTCTTTTCTTCGTCCCCCACCCCACCGGGCCGTGCGTTCGCTCGACATAGTCGTCATCGCCGTCTATTGCGCGGCCGTGGTGGCGTTCGGGCTGATCCGCGCGGGCCGCCAACGGGACGCGTCCGACTACTTCCTGGGCCACCGCGGGTTACCCTGGTGGGCACTGATGTTCTCGGTGGTCGCGACCGAGACCTCGGCCCTGACGGTGATCTCGGTGCCCGGCATCGCCACGCGCGGTGACCTGACATTTCTCCAAATCGGATTCGGATACCTGGTAGGGCGAATCGGCGTCGCCGCGCTCCTGCTCCCCGGCTACTTCGAAGGCAGTCAGGACACCGCGTATCAGCGGCTCGAGCACCGCTTCGGACCAATCGCCCGCCGCGTCGCGTCCGGGGTTTTTCTCGGCACCCGCGCACTGGCCGACTGTGTGCGGATTTTCGCTACCGCGATTCCCCTCGCCATCATCACGCACTGGAGCTTGCCGGCCGGGATTCTGGCCATCGGCGTGGTGACCCTGGTCTACACCTGGGTGGGAGGACTCAAGGCAGTCGTGTGGGTGGATGTCATCCAGCTGGCCGTGTATCTGATCGGCGGGATCGCCACGCTGATCGTCGCGACGCAGGCGGCTGGTGGCGCAGCGGCATTCATCGGGGCGGCGAACGCCGGAAAACTCAAGTTCCTCGACTTCACCCCCTCGTTTCACCTGATCTACACGTTCTGGGGCGGTGTCCTCGGCGGGGCGCTGCTCTCCGCCGCCTCCCACGGCACAGACCATCTCATCGTCCAGCGACTCCTCGCCGCCCGGAATCTCAAGGACGCTCAGCGCGCCCTCGTGGGCTCGGGCGTATTGATCGTTCTGCAGTTCGCGCTTTTTCTGCTGGTAGGAACGAGCCTCTGGCTCGCCGGGGCGGATCCCGGTGGCGTGGGCCGGAGCGACGCGATCTATCCGACGTTCGTGGTGAACAAGCTGCCCGTGGGTCTGTCCGGCCTGGTGGTGGCCGGCATCCTTGCCGCCGCGATGAGCAGTCACGCCTCGGCGGTCAACTCGCTTGCGTCGGCCACCACGCACGACTTCTATGTGCCCCTCACCGGCAGGAACGATCCCGCGCGCGTGCTTTCCGTCGGACGCTGGTTGACGCTCTTCTGGACCGCGGTCCTGGTCGCCGGCGCGATGGCGTTCCGTGACCAGAACACGCCGGTGGTCCAGCTCGCACTCTCCGTGGCGTCGATCACGTACGGTGGGCTGTTGGGCACCTACATTCTTGCCGGCGCGTCGCGGCCCCGGCAGGTGGATGTGATCGTCGCGATGGTGGTGAGTACGCTCGTGATGCTGCCCATCGTCATCGGTGTACCTGTCCGCTGGTTCCCGGAACTCGCGTGGCCCTGGTACGTCCCCCTCGGGACGGCCATCACGATTCTCGTTGATCTCCTGTCTTCTCTGGTTGGGCGGAGGGCGGCGCCATTCGCGAGCTGATCATCGGCGTCGACGCAGGGGGATCCCACACGACCGTCGTCCTCGCGGAGCGAGCGGGCAAGGCGCTCGCCCGGGTCGAAGGGCCGGGATCGGCAATGCGTCCCGGCAGTGGCGCCAAATCCGCGGCCATCATCGCGGACACGGTGCGGCGGGCTGCGACGCAGGAAAAAGTTGAGCTCCCCTCCCTCTGGATGGGGGTGGGCGCGGCCGGTGCCGGTCGTGATGTCGAGCAGGAGGAGCTCCAGGAAGCGCTGATGGCGACGGGCCTCGCCGACGAGGTGCAGGTGATCTCGGATGGCGAGGCAGCGCTCCGCTCAGCCTTCGGGACCGAACCCGGCATGCTCATCTCCGCCGGCACCGGATCGATCGGATACGCTCGTGATCCGGCGGGGCGCCTGCACCGCGCCGGCGGGTACGGCTGGCAGATGGGAGACGAAGGGGGCGGCTACTGGCTCGGCCGCCGGGCTCTGGCCGCGGCGGGCGCTCAGCGCGATGGGCGCGGCGAGGGCTCGACGCTCGGGGCGAGACTGCTGACGGCGCTGGGACACCGGGATTTTGACGATCTCGTGCGGTGGGCGGCGACGGCGAGCTCAGGACAAGTCGCGAGTCTGGCGCCGCATGTGCTCAACGCCGCCCAGGAAGGCGAGCGGGTGGCGCAGATGATCGTCACGGAGGGCGCTTCAGCACTGGGGGATCTGGTGCGGGCGCTGCTCACGCATTTCCGCAGTGGAGGTCCCATCTCTCTGGCGACCGGCGGGGGCCTCCTCCGTCCGGATTCCCCATTACTCGCGGCGTTGCGGACCAATCTCGCCGCCGAACCCGTCGCCCTCGCTCACCGTCCCGTCGACCCCGCGCTCGGCGCCCTCACCCTGGCGCCGAAAGCCTAGCGACCCCCGCTCTTTCCCTGCCGCACCTTGCTGTGATTGATCCCATAGAAGAAGTAGATCACGAATCCGATCACCAGCCATCCCACGAACCGGAGCTGCGTGAGCAGCGGCAGGTTGTAGATCAGGTAGAGGCAGAACAGGATCGAAACGATCGGCAGCCACGGCACGAGTGGGGTCCGAAAGGGCCGGACACGGCCGGGATCGGTCTGGCGGAGCACGATGATCCCCAAGGCCACCAGGATGAACGCGAACAGCGTGCCGATGTTCGTCAGCTCGAGCACGATGCCGATCGGCGCAAACGCCGCGAACAGGGCGACAAAGATCCCGGTGATGATGGTGGTTACGTGGGGCGTCTTGTACCGGGGGTGGATCTTGGCGGCCCAGGGCGGCAGGAGCCCGTCGCGGGCCATCGACATGAAGATCCGCGCCTGACCCAGCTGGAAGACGAGGAGTACCGAGGTCATGGCGGCGACCGCGCCAACCGCCAGGAACATGGCCGCCCAGTCGGCGTGCACGTACTTGAGCGCCTTCGCCAGCGGGTCGGCCACGTTGAGCTGATCCCACGGAATCAGGCCGGTCAGCACCAGCGCGATCGCGATGTAGAGGACGGTGCAGATGATCAGGGACGCGATGATCCCGATCGGGATGTCTTTCTGGGGATTCTTCGCTTCTTCCGAAGCCGTCGAGACCGCATCGAATCCGATATACGAGAAGAAGATGATCGCCGCCCCGGCGCCGATGCCCTTCATGCCGTTGGGCGAGAAGGACGGCGTGGTCCACTGCGTCGTATGCACAAAGCTCACGCCAACCGCGATGAACAGCAGGATGATCCCGATCTTGATCGATACCATCAACGTGTTCACCCATGCCGTCTCCGTGGTCCCGATGACCAGGAGCCAGGTCACGACCATGACGATGAGCGCGGCCGGGAGGTTGAACACGACCGGGATGCCGAAGACATGCGGGAGGCCAGGCATGTTGGTCTGCACGGCCGTCAGCGTATCCGTCATGATCCAGCGCGGGAGATTGACGCCGAGGCCCTGCAGGAACGAATCGAAGTAGCCGGCCCAACCGATGGCGACCGCGATATTGCCGACGGCGTATTCGAGGATCAGGTCCCAGCCGATGATCCAGGCGACCAGCTCCCCGAGGGTGGCGTAGGCATAGGTGTACGCGCTGCCCGAAATCGGGATGAGCGCCGCGAACTCGGAATAGGTGATGGCGGCGAGAGCGCTGGTGACGCCGGCGAGCAGGATCGAGATGACGATCGCCGAGCCCGCACCGGCGTGTCCCGCGTCGCCCGAGATGGCGGAGCCGATGGCGGCGAAGATCCCGGCGCCGATGATCGCGCCGACGCCCAGGGACGTGAGCTGGATCGGACCAAGTGAGCGTTTGAGGCCGCCCCCGGATTCTCCGTCGGCGATGCACTGGTCGACCGTCTTCCGGGCAAAGAGCGACATACGCCTCCAAAGGGGGCGGCACTGGCCGCCGGACGTCTACTGGGGTTCGATTACCGCGAGATCGTGAACGGGACGACACTCGCGACGGGAACGCCTTCGAGTGTCTTCGCGGGATAGAACTGATTCGACTTAAGTTGCCTCATCAGTGTTTCCCGGCAACCGGCATCCTTCGGCGGCGGCTGCAGCTGGACGTCCGTCACCTCGCCATCCACCGACACCGCGATCATGGCAACCGTGCGTCCGTGGAAGCAGGGCGGCGGCAAAATGGTCAACTTCGGAGAGGCGATCAAGATCCGGGACCCGCCCCCATGTCCTGGGCCGGAATCGTTCCCGACGCCTGGCCCGACCCCCGCGCCCTTGCCCCCTCCCGAACCCGGCCCCTCGCCCGGGCCACCGCTCGTCCCGTTGCCCGTTCCCTGTGCCGCGACGACCTGCGTCTCGACCGGCGGAGGCTGCAATTTGGGCAAGTCGAGCTTCGCCGGAACGGGGAGCGGCATCTTCGACGTGACCACGGGGACCGGAGGAACCGGGACCGCTTGCGGCACGCCCGCGCCGGCCAGGAGAAACGTGTGCAGCGCCGTCCGGCCCCCTCCGCCACCCCCGCCCCGCGGACCCGGGCCATCGCCCGAGCCGGCCAGCAGCTCGGCGCTCTTCCAGAAGAGCAGCGCGATGACGAGGATGTGAATGCCGACGACGATCGTGCCCGTCCGCCCCATCCGCATGCGCGGAACGACAAGCTGCGGAGACGGGAGATCGGGCTTGCGATGCCCGGACGGAGGGGCGTAACGGTCGCGCTCGAACACGGTCAATAATTACACCATGCCAATGAAAAAGGGGACGCTTGCGCGCCCCCCGAAGTTTCAGAACCTTCGCCACTTGGCGACTTAGCCCCTGAGCGACCTAGCCACTCGCCTCTTGTTATTTCGCGGCGCCCTGATCAGGCGGCGGCGTAAAGCCGATGACCTGGACTCCCGCACCCTTGGCGATGTCCATCGCGGCGATGACGTCCGAGTAGACCCGGTTCGGCGCCGCCTTGATGAAGATCAACTTCACGCTGCGCTGATCGTAGATGTTCTTGAGGAAATCGCCCAGACCCGTCAGCGGCACGGGCTTGGTGTTCACCGAGTACCCGCCGTCCGGCGTCAGCTCGAGCACGATCTGGTCGGACTGCTGCTGCTTCTGATTCTGCTGCTTTTGTTCAGGCGGTACCTGCACGTCGATGGCCCGGCGGCCCAGGGGCAGCGTGATCATGAAGATGATCAGGAGCACCAGGAGCACGTCGATCATCGGCGTGACGTTGATGTCGGCCTGCAGCGAGCCGCCGCTCGAAACCCCCATCGCCATATCAGTTGTTCTCGTCTTCGGGTTTGAGGCCGCGGGTCTGCTCGGCGATCGCGTCGATCACGCGCACGCCGGCCTTCCGTCCGATCTCGATGGCCTGTTGAATCCGCGAGAACGGCACGTTGGCGTCAGACTTGAGGAACAGAATCTTGTCGCTGCTCCGCCCGGCGTAGACGTTGTTCAGAATGTTCTGCAGCGTGGCATCGTCCGGCACGGGCTTCATCCCGGTGTACGTCCCGCTCTGATCGACCATGTCCAGGAAGAACTTCCCGTTCTTGTCGATGCCGAGCCGGATCTCGCCGTTGTCCTCGGGCCGCTTGGCGGCGTGGCTCGCGCGCGGGATCTGGGCCTGAAAGCCCGCCGCGATCGCCGGCGTCACGATCATGAAGATGATCAGCAGCACCAGCATCACGTCGATCATCGGCGTGACGTTGATGTCCGCCTTGACGGACGAGCCGCCGTCCTTACTTACTGATAGGGCCACTGGACTGCGTCGCTTTCTGCGTCTGGAATTCCTTGGTGAAGATCGAGCGCCCGAACTCCGAGCCCACGCTCTTGATCAGGAAGTCGATCAGCTCCTTGGAGGTGTAGGTCATCTCCACGGAGACGTAGTCGATCTTGGTCGAGAAGTAGTTGTAGAGCCACACCGCCGGGATCGCGACCATCAGACCGAACGCGGTCGTGATGAGCGCCTCGGCGACGCCGCCCGTGATCGCGGCCAGCGAACCGCCGCCCCCCGACGCCGCCATGCCCTGGAAGGCTGCGACGATACCCATCGTGGTGCCCAGCAGTCCGACGAACGGGGCCGTCGCGCCGGTGGTCGCCAGCACGCCCATGCCGCGCTTCATCTCGGCGGTGATGATCAGCATCTGCCGCTCCACTGCCCGCTCCGCCGAGTTGATGTCACCGGCGGTGATGGTGGCGCGGTCACGAAGCAGGGGCTTCACTTCGGCGAGCGCGTCGCCGAGGACCCGGGCCACGTGGCTGGTCTTGTTCTTCTCGGCCAGCGCGATGGCCTGGTCGAGCTGCTCTTCCTGCAGGGAGCGGGAGAACTGCGGCGCGAACTTCGCCGTCTGCTTCTGCGACTTCCGCAGGTACCACCACTTGGTGATCACCACGGTCCACGACCAGAGGGACATGATCAACATCACGACCACGATCCCCTTGGCGAAGGGTCCCATCGTCAGGAATAGATCTTTCAAACTCATCTGTGCGCGCTCCTTCTGAGTGGCTCTGGTGTGAAGCCTAGTGGTGAGTCAGCGTGAAATTGACGGGGATCGAAATCAGCACCCGCACGGCATGGCCGTACACACGCGCCGGGCGGAACAGCGCTTTCAGAATCACGTTCTTGGCGGGCTGGTCGAATCCGGGATTCGCGCTCTGGGTGACCTTCACCGAATTCGGCTCCACGCGGCCCGAGGTGTCGACGATCGCCTGCACCATCACGACGCCCTGGATGCCGGCCTGTCGCAGCAGCTCCGGATACTGGAGGGGCGGCTGCGAGAGCACTTCCGGCTTCTCCTGCACCACGTCCGCGTTGAAGACCTGGTCACCGGTCGGCGTCATGCCCGTGGAGACCCCGCCCTCGACGCCCGAACCCGAGAAGTCCTTCGGATCGAAGTGCTCCTGCAGATTCACCGGAGGGATGTTCTTCGGGATGTCCGTGATGGCCACGACGGTCTGGAAGCCCTTGAGGGGCACGTCAATGGTCGGCGGCGGCGGCTGGTCGGGCTGCTTCTGCTGTTGCTGCTGCAGAAACACCAGGTTGGTGTCCACCTTGACCTTGGTGTCACCGGTGTTCGCGGAAAGGGTCGCGTACACCGCGGCCCCGATGATCGCCGTATGCAGCGTCACCGAGACGAACCCCACGCCCATGAAGCGGCCTTTTTGTGACTTCCGCTTCGACTCGATCAGATTATCGAACACGAACCGTGTCTCCCATGGGAGGACCAAGGAAATACTACCGCGGCGCCGTTACCCGCTAGTGGGCAAGACATTACAATACGATTAAAAGCCGCCGCGGCGCGCCCCGATACTGAACCGGACCGGGACCTGGACGAGGACCCGAACTGCACGGCCGTCGACGCGCCCCGGGCGAAACACGGCTCCCTCCAGGCAGTCCGCGGCCGAAGCCGAAAGCGCCGGATGCGGACTCGATACGACCTTGAGCGTGCTTTTCTCGATGTGACCCAGCGTGTCCACCACGGCCTGCACCACCACGGTCCCTTCGACACGGGCCAGGCGCAGCATCTCCGGATACCGCAATGGCGGTGACGAGAGAAGCTCTGGTGGTTGCTCGACGACATTCGAATCGTAGATCCCGTTGGCATCGCCGATTGAGCCGCTCCCGATGGGTTCGGTCGGCGCCGGGCCCGGACCTGGCTCCCCCTGCCCACCGGGAATCGGAACGGTGATCACCGGAGTGTTCGGGACACGACCCTCGAATGGACCCGGCGCGGCAACGACGGGAGCAACCCCGGACGCTCCAGGTCGCTGCGGTTGCGGAGGAAACACGAGGGGGCCAACGATCACAGGGTCCGAGGGACCCGCGTGCCTGGGCGTAGCGCGCAGGCCGTAGCCGAGAATCGCCGCGTGGACGCCAATCGCCAGAACGCCGCCCCGAATGCCGAAGGGCGACGGTGAGCCGACTCCGAACCGGTCGAACATCGAAACGCTCCAGAAGAGGTTCGATTCGATGGTACCGGCGCAGTCTGTCCCCCTCGTGGGGGGTCAATGACAAACGGATGAAACCGCGGTGAGGGGTGGCTAACGTCCCCGCGGCAGGGTCACGGTGAAGGTGGTCCCCCGCCCCGGACGGCTCTGCACATCGATCGTCCCACCATGCGCCTCGGCGATCCACCGGCAGATGGCCAGCCCGAGTCCGGCGCCCGCGCGCTCCCCGGTGCGCGTCCGCGCAATGTCGGCCCGGTAAAACCGGTCGAAGATGTGCGGGAGGTCACCCGGGGCGATGCCGATCCCGGTGTCCGACACTGCGAGGATGACGCGTTGGGGTTCCTCGGCGAGGGAGATTCGCACGCGCCCACCGGCGGGCGTGTATTTCACCGCGTTGGTCACCAGGTTCATCACGAGCTGCCGGATCCGGGTGCGGTCGACCTCCAGCATCACGGGCGCTGCTGGTACATCGACCTCGATTTGCACTTCCCCGGGTTCCGCGAGCAGCTCGCCAGTCTCCTGGATTTCGTGGACCATCCCCCGCAGGTCCACCATCTCTCGTGCGAGTGGCGCCCGCCCCTCGTCAGCGCGGGCGAGCGTGAGCAGTGCGTCCACCAGCTCGGTCATCCGATTCACTTCCTGCAGCGTCTCTTCCAGCACCACCAGCGTTTCCTGCGGGACGTTGGGCGTCGTCACCGCCCGCTCGACGCCCGCCCGCAAGACCGTCAGGGGAGTCTTCAACTCATGGCTCGCGTCGGCCGTAAAGCGCCGGAGCGCCACAAAGCTCCGCTCCAGGCGTCCCATCATCTGGTTCAATGTTTCCGCCAGGCGGCCGATCTCGTCCCGCACCATGGGCTGAGGCAGCCGCCGGTGCAGTGAACGGCCATCCGAAATCTCCTCCACCTCGGTGATGATCTGATCCAGGGGATCGATGGCCCGGTGCGCGATCCACGACCCCAGGAGCCACGCCACCAGGAGACTGAATGGGAACACGAACTCGATCGGCGTGAGCACCTGTTGCAGCCCCATCTCCGTCGACGCTACGTCTGCCCCCGCCAGCACCGTGCCGAACCTCGGCCCCCCTTCCGCCGACCGGACGACGTATCGGATGGTGGGGCCGTCTGGCAGGAGGCGCGCCGTGCGCACGGCGTGATTCGCCGTGTCGGTCCGCGCGAGTCGATGGATCTGCTCGAGGGTAGCGAAAGTGCCGGCGCGCACATCGGCGGAGGCGAAGAGAATGCCAGTGGAATCGGAGGCGGTAATGAGCAGGAAGCCGGGCACCGGTTCGAGGGTCGCGGCCACACTTTGCACGAGCTCGGGCGCACCGTTCGCTCCCCGCTGGACCAGCTGCCCACCGGAGCCGTAGATCTCGGACAGAATGCCGTTGGTCTGGTCCGCTTCAGTCCGGATGCGTTGGTCGAGCTCCTGGTACGACGTGCTCCGTCGTTGGACGTACACGATGGTGGCGAAGGCCGTGAGGGTCAGCGCCATCGCCGTGGCATACCAGGCGGTGAGGCGGCCCCGGATGGTCTGCACTTATGTCTTCACCACGTAGCCGACGCCGCGGACCGTATGAATGAGTTTCAGCTCCCGCCCCTGATCGATTTTTTTTCTCAAGCGCGTGATCACGACGTCGACGATGTTCGTGCCGGGATCGAAGTGATAGTCCCACGCGTATTCGGTGATCAGCGTGCGGGACATCACGCGCCCCTGATGCCGCACCAGGTACTCGAGCACCGAGTACTCCTTGGGCGTCAGCTCGATCGGCCTTCCACCGCGCTTCACTTCCCGCGCCCCGGTATCGAGCACCAGGTCGGCGATTTTGAGGGAGGGAGACGCGATTTCCTTGGGGCGGCGGCCCAGGGCTTCGACGCGGGCGAGAAGCTCTTCGAGCGCGAACGGCTTGGTGACGTAGTCGTCGGCCCCCGCGCGCAACGCCTGCACCTTGTGGTCGACCGCATCCTGCGCCGTCAGCACCAGCACCGGGACCGACAACCCGCGGTCGCGCAACGTCCGGAGCACCTCGGGGCCGGTGAGCTTGGGCAAGCGCAGATCGAGCACGATGAGATCGTAGTGACCACTCGAGCCGAGGCGGAGCCCTTCTTCGCCATCGGCCACGAGGTCGGTCTGGTAGCCCGCCTCGCCCAGTCCGCGCTTCACGTACTGGCCGACGGTCTTGTCGTCCTCGACCACGAGCACTTTCATGCGACGGGCAGGAACACTTTGAAGGTCGACCCGACCCCGATCTGACTCTCCACCTCGATGCGTCCGCGGTGGTCGGCGATGATGCCGTAACAGATCGACAGGCCAAGTCCGGTCCCGCGCCCTTGCGGCTTGGTCGTAAAGAAGGGCTCGAAGATTTTCGACAGCTCCTCCTTCTTGATCCCGACCCCGCGGTCGATGAACTCGACGAGCAGCTCGTCGTGCCGGTCCGGGTTCATGCCCGAGCGGACCGTGAGCGTTCCCCGCGAGTTCATCGCGTCCATTGCGTTGAGCAAGAGCGCCATGAAGCTCTGAATCAATCGTTCGGGGTCCGCCGGGAAAGTCGGGAGGCCCTCGGTAAACTCGCGGCTGACCGCCATCCGCTTGAACCGCTCGTGGTGCTTGAGGAGAAAAAGGGTCTGCTCGATGACATCGTTGATGTCGACCACCCGCTTCTCCCCCGTCCGCGGGCGGGAGAAGTCGAGCAGACGGTCGATAATCCGCCGGCAGCGCTGCACTTCCTTGTCGATGATCTCGAGGTACTCGTTGCCGCGGGGGGGAGCGTCATCCCGGAGCTTGAGCGCTTCGGCGCACGCGAGGATGGTCGCCAGCGGGTTGTTGATCTCGTGCATCACGCCGGCAGCGAGCTGTCCGATGGCCGCGAGCTTCTCCGTCTGCGCCAGCCGGTGCTGGGCCTCCCGCCACTCCGTCACGTCCTCGCCGATGGTGATGACGTGCGTGATGCGATCGTCCGCAATCCGCATCGGGATCTTCGTGATCCGGTAATACCGGGCATCCCGCGTGGCCTGGGACTCCATTTCGACCTGCTGGATCTCTCCGGTTTGGAAGACGCGGTCGAACTCGCGTTGCAGGAGGTCGCGCGGCTGGCGGTCCAGGACGTCGAACACCATGCGGCCCACCGCGTCCTCCCGCGCCACACCCTGGGTGCCGCTTTCCCGTTTGCGGTTCCACGCCCTGATCGTGTAGTCCGAGTCGATGACGTAGAGCCCGACCGGCAGGGAGTCGATGATCCGGGCCGCGAAGTTCCGCTGCGCCTCGAGCTCGCGCGTCCGGGCCGCGACTTCCGACGCGAGATCCTGCGACAGCTCGGTCGCCGCAAGCAGGGGCGCGAGAATCCCCGCCACCACGCTGAGCACGGCATGCGCCATGTGCTCGGTGGGGCCGGCGGGTGCTACGGCCTCGAGGGCGCCGAACGGGACCTCGTCGTGCAGGAGCGGAAGCCGGACCAGCGTGCCAAGGCCGCGCGGCGTGCGCGTAGGACCACCCTTGATCCAGTTCTCGACCGGATTGCTTTCCCGTTCCCCGGGCAGCAGCTCCGTCGAGCCGGGGCTCGGCGCGTAAGACACGCCGTCGGGACCGCGCAGCCAGAGCCGGCAGACGTGGATGTTGAGCCGCGATTTGAGGGTGGTGAGCACCGAGGCGAGCGTGTCGTCGGTGTCGAGGCCGCTCCCCAACATCGCCGAGATTTCGGCGATGACCTGGAGACCAGGCAGTTGTGTAAGGGGAATGGGCGCGGCCATCAGGCCGCTAAGCTAGGACCGGCTTCCGCCCCTCGCCAGCGGGGTCTCGAAGCGGATGCCCAAGAAGGTGTGCACGTCGGTGTGCCCGCGCCCCCAGAAGACGGTCGGGCCTATGACGATGACGTAACTGGCCCCGTCGCTCGTACCGAAGCGGAGCCCGGGGAGCGCGGAGACGGAGAGCCAGGCGCTTCCCTGTGGGAACGGCGAGTTCGAACCCAAGGTGCCCGCGGCCTCCAAGGTCAGATCCATCCCCAGCGTGCTGGTGCTGGTCTCACTGCCCATGGAAGCGATCGGCAGCATGCCCGTGCGCGCGGAGAACGCGAGACCACCCACGATCCCCCGGGCGCCCCCGATGATGGCGCCTTCGTCCACGAACGATCCGAGGCGCAGGGTTTCCCCGACACCGCGGAACGGACCGAACCGCGCGTGCTGAGTCAGCCCGATGTCGCCCCCTTCGATCTGCCAGCCACCACCCAGGGTGGCCGCCAGTCCGAGCGAAAGCCATGACTGCGCCATCAACGGCGTAGACAAAAGGACGCCGACAGAGAACATTGCCGCCATGAACCGCCGCACCTTCGTCCTCCTGTCCGGAGCCGTCTCCGGATCGTTACGGGTTCCGCTGCGTGCCTCCGCCAGAGGAGCGGAGACGCCCGAAGCGGCTACGGGCCGTCTGTATTTCGAGTTCGACAACCGTCACCGATGGTCGTTGTGGTACCGTGGGGAGGGCCCCGCCGTTCCCGTCCTGCCATTCACGTCCGCCGGTGTCCACCTGGGTGAGACGACCGGCCGGATCCTGACGCTCGAAGACCTCGATGACGTCTCACTGCAAGCCGGCAACCCCGTCAAAGGGGAGTCGACCATCATCCGCGGGCATGGCGCGGGCCTCTTCGTCGAGGCCACGTTCCTGATGGAACCCCCGGCCCCCGCGCCGCGAGTCCGTATCACCATCCGAATCTACCCGGACACGAGCCTTCCAGACGTGGGGGGAGTCGCGTGGGCCGCATTCCCCATCGACCGGGCGCTTCCGGGGACCGGTGACTTGCTCGCGCAGATCGACGAACGGACCCCGTCGGTGGTTCCACTCCCCTCGTCCAATGCGGGAATACGCTCACAGGGGTCTCTGGCGCTGAGCCGCCGGACAGCGAACGGCGCCGTCCGCGCGGTCGGCCTGATCCAGGACCCGGCCGGCGTGGGCGCATTCAGCGCGTCCACAAATGGCGATCAATTGAGCCTGGACAGTCTTTGGACGCCGGCGCGTCCGGTGTCTACCGCCGGAGACTCCGCGACCGTCACGATCTGCTACCACCCGCACGGGGACGGTGTCGCGGCGCTGGCCGCCGCCTGTGCACCCGCAGCGGGAGATCGCGACTTTCTCGCGACGCTCGATCCCCCAGCCGGCCTCTGGCTGTCGGGCTCCCAGGGGCGGGGCGATGACCTCGTCGATCTCCTCGGACGAGCGGCCAATCTCTTCGACCCACGTTTCGCCCGCTTCGTCGCGTACGACCTCGGCGACGGAACGCCACGCGGTCACCGGTGGTGCACCGACCAAATCCACGCCGCCGGACTCCTGACGGCGGGCTCGCTGGCGCCCTTCGAATCTGATGACCCGGCACCGGATGCGCTGCGCGAGCAGGCCCGTGTCGCGACGCAGGAATGGGGTTACGACGCGTTGATCCTGCACGGACTCGACGCGGTACTCCCCAACATCGACCGTCTCCGCGCCGGACTCGCCGCTATTCACGCCGGCGCCGGCTCGGCCATCCTGTGGAGTGCCTCGGTGGTCCCGCAGACCGGCACCCTGGACGTCGTGCGGGTCGGTGTACCGCCCACGCCGGGATGGGCATCGGTGGTGGAGATGGCGTCGAACGCCGGCCTTCGGAGCTACTACCATCGCTCCTGGTGGCTGAACGACCCCGGCCCGATGATCCTCGGCTATCCGCTCACGCTGGAGGAGACCCGCACGCAGCTGAGCCTCGCCGCCGTCATCGGTGGCGCGGCGACATTTACGGCCGACGTCCTGGAAATCCCTGACGCTCAGGTCGATCTCGTACGGCGCGCGGTGCCCGTCGCCCCAGTCGCGGGACGGCCAGTCGATTCCCTCAGCGGGTCATCGGTGTGGGTCGCACGGACGGGAGACTGGTCCACTGTAGTGGCCAGCAACTGGGGCGACCAGAAATTCGACCACACCCTCCGTTTCGCGGACCTCGGGCTCGGTGCCGTCTCCCATGTCGGTTACGACGTCTGGAATGACGCGCCTCTGCCGGCCACCGATCCCCTCCAGGTCACCCTCGAGCCACATGAGGCGCTCGTCGTGGCTCTGCGGCCCCGCGCCGATCATCCCCAGGTGATCGGGACCACTCGCCACGTGGTACAGGGGTGTGTCGATCTTCAGGACGAGCACTGGGATGGCAAGGCCCAGACGTTGAGTGGCCGGGCCGTGAAGCTGGACGGTCGCCCCTATCGCGTGACGATAGCGGGGAAAGGGTGGACCCCAGACGCGCTCACCGGCGACAAGCCCGGTACGGTCCGGGCGCTCGACTCAGAGTATCTGGTGCTCGAATGGCCCGGGGGTGAGCGGGGAGATTTCGGTTGGCAGTTGACCTTCAAACGAGCTGCTCAGCGTCCGCATCCGCGCCCGGTCCGCCGAGGTCGTCCGGGCACGCGATAGCGTCACCCAGGTCGCGACCGCCAGCGCGGGGATCGCGATGATGACGCCAACGGCCAGAAACTCCGGCACGGTGAGACCCGAAGCGCCCTCCACCAGCCGCCGGGCCAGCCCCTGCTCCACGACTTCCGGGCCTGCCCGTCTCGAAACGACCAGCGGCCACAGGAGCCCACGCCACTGCGCGAGCATCGCGAACGCAGCGACGACGACCAGCGCGGGACGCGCCTGTGGGACCACCACGCGGGAAAACACCTGCCAGTGCCCCGCCCCGTCGAGCCGGGCTGATTCCTCAGGCTCGCGCGGCAGGGTCCGGAACACCTGATAAAGGAACAGAATCGCTCCCGCCGATACGAGCGCCGGCGCCGCAAGCCCCGTGAACTCGCCGGACCAGCCCCAGGCATCCACCATCACGTAGCGTGGCACCAGGAGGACGATCGACGGGATGGCCGCGAGGACGATCACGACTCGCACCAACGCCCGCCGTCCCGGGAATCGCAGACGCGCGAGCGCAAAGGCGGCCGCCGCACCGGTGAGGATCTGCAGCGCGGCGGCCAACACGGCGAGCAGCACCGTCGTGAACAACAGCCCGCTGAGACCGACGCCATTCCACCCGGTCAGGTAGTTCGCGAATTGTGGATCCTGTGGCACCACCGCCGGCGGCAAGGTCCTGATCTCGGCGGGGGTCATCAGCGACACCGACAGTTCGTACAGCACGGGCACCGCGAACGCGAAGCCGGCGACTCCGGCGATCAGGGTGGCACCCCAAGTGCCCCAATTACGCCTCATCGGTCATCCCCCGCCCCCAGATCCGCACTTGAAACACCGCGAGCGTCGCGAGCACCACCGCCAGCAGGATGGCGAGCGCCGCCGCCAGATCGAGCCGTCCCTGCCGCCAGCCGAGCTGATAGAGATGAAGGGCGGCGAGGTCGGGTGCGTTGGGACCAGTGACGAACGCGAGGGTAAAGCCCTGCACTGCGACCACGACGCCCGTGACCAGGATGCTCAGGGTCACCGGACGGAGCAGCGGCTCCGTGATCCGACGGAATCGGATCCACGCACCAGCGCCATCGAGCACCGCGGCATCCCAAAGGGCGCCGGGAATCCGGTCCAGGCCCGCCAGGAAGGCGGGCACCTGATATCCGATCTGGAGTACGGCCGCGATGCATACCAGCGTCCAAAGTGCGGACCACGGTTGCGCGAAGAGTCCCCACGCGGCCAGGCCATTCTTCCAGATGAGCCCCGCGGCCACGACCGACGCGAATGGGGGCGCCACCAGGAGCACGCGCACCACTGGCGTGGGCGCTCGACGGGCCATCAGTGCAAGGAACAGTGCGAGGACCGTCACCACCGGGGCGTGCAGCGCGAAGAGCGCCGTGCGGCCGAGGGCGCTCCACGTATCGGCGTGAGAGAGGACGTCGACCAGATTCCCGAGTCCGACGAACGCACCACTGCCGGTGGTGATGTCCCAATGATGCACGGCCACCCAGATCAACACACCCAGGGGCGCGATGGTCAGCGCGACGAGGTGTGCGCCCGCGGGTGCGAGAAACACCCACGCCGAGAGCGTCTCTTCGATCCAGCCGGGGTGCTCCCGGTCGCCGGAACCCCACGAGAGCACGATGAGGAGGATGGCGCCCGCGAGTGCGGCGGTGCCCCCGAAGGCGTGCCGCGCCGTCACCACCCAATCCTCGAGCGGGGGCTGCAGCGAGAGCCAGCGGCCTCCACCCAGCCAGATCGGGAGCGGCGATCCCGGTTTCGTCCCGGCGAGCGCACGTTCGAGCACGGGGTCGGACGACGTGTCCGGTGCGAGAGCGCCGTCCGCTGCCAGTGACTTGAACGTTTCCGCGAGCGCTAGTGA
>DASQIZ010000095.1:0-132691 GCA_035631315.1 Gemmatimonadales bacterium | reverse complement strand
GAGGGCCTGGTCGATGACTTGGGGACGGGAAGGGTTCTCTTTGGGGACCTTGTAGGCCGCGCTCACGCCGCCATAAGCCACGGCGTCATCGTCTGCCAGCTGCCGCAATTCCCCTCTCAGTGTCTCCGCCTCAGCCAGAATCGTCGTCGCGCGATCTTGCACCGCGGCGTAGGCCTTCCGTCCGATCGTGAGGCGCGCGACCATCGCGACGAGCGCGGCGCCGAGTGCGCCGGCCAGGGCAGATGCGCTGCCACCGCCGGGCACGGGAACGCCACCGGCCAGTTCCTCGATCCATCCATCGAGCGTCGGACCCTCGGCGTCGCGGATCTTGGCCTCGAGCAGATGGTCGGGGGCATCGGGGAGCAGCAACCGCTCGGCGCCCGCGTTCATGATACCGCGCTCGGGGATGAGTCCGACGACCTCGCTCTTCGAGATTCCGACGCCCCGCTTCCTGGCTTCGGCGTCTACCGCGGCAAACACCGTGGCAGGAGAGGTGACGTCGATATCGAGCAGGTTCATCGAGACCTGCGCGAGCCCACCGACCGAGAACCCGCTCGCCTGCACGCCGGGAAGTCCGCCACTCGAGGTCCGAACGGTCTTCGCGATCTCCTTGGCGATCGCGACATCGGGCGTGTCGAGGTAGATGTTGTAAGCCACCAGGAAGGGCCGGGCTCCGACAGCGGTCGCGCCCGCGGTCGGGTGGATGTGTTTGGGGCCGTAGTCGGGATCGGCCGCAGCGTCCTTGCCGATGCGGTCCCGCAGTCCTTCGAACTCGCCCTTCCGGATGTCGGGGAGGCGCTCCCGCTCCGGCCGGGCGGCAGCTTTGGCATAGAGATAGACCGGGATCTCGAGCTCCCGCCCCACCCGCTCGGCCAGCTGTTTGGCGAGGGCGGCGCACTCATCCATCGTGATGTCACGTACCGGCACGAAGGGCACGACGTCGGTGGCTCCCATCCGCGGGTGCTCGCCTTTATGTCCGTTGAGGTCGATCCGCTCCCGCGCCACGCGCATCGCCCGGAAAGCCGCCTCGACGGCAGCCTGGGGGGGCGCGACGAACGTGAATACCGACCGATGATGTGCGGGATCAGACTGGACATCGAGGAGCCGCACGCCCGGGACCGCAGTCATCGCCTGCTTGATCGCGTTGATGACGCCTGCGTTGCGGCCGTCAGAGAAATTCGGAACGCATTCGACCAGCGGTGATGCCATCAGCCGATCCTCGAAAGATTTCGCAGCCAGGAATGAATGGCCGGAGCGCCGGCCACGATCGATCCATGAGACAGAATGTCGTCGGACCCGTCGAGGGTCGTGATGACCCCCCCAGCTTCCTTCACCAACACTGCGCCGGCGGCGACATCCCAGGGTGCCAGGGACAATTCCCAGAACCCATCAAGGCGTCCCGCGGCGATATCCGCAAGATCGAGCGCGGCCGCACCGGCGCGGCGCACACCACTCGATCCCGTCAGGACGGTTTTCAATTGTTCGAGGAAGCGTGGAATCTCTTCCTGGTGCTTGAACGGAAACCCCGTACCAATCAGTGCCCGCGCGGGATCCGACGCCTTCGACACACTCAGCCGCCGCTCTCCGCACCACGCTCCCGATCCGGACGAGCCGTGGTAGATCAGGTTTCGCCGAACGTCTTGCACCACGCCGACCGCGAGATGTCCGTCCACGCGGGCGCCGATCGACACGGCGTACTGCGGGTACCCGTGGAGAAAGTTCGTCGTGCCGTCCAGAGGGTCGACGATCCAAACGACTTCAGCCTTGGCTTGAGATTGCGGATTCAGCTCCTCGCCCACGACCACTGATCCCGGCACCCGCTTCACCAGGATCTCTGCAATCAGTCGCTCGGCCTCACGGTCGACTTCCGTAACGAAGTCGTTCTTGTTCTTCACCGTCCACTCGCTTGCGGGTGGAGGCGTCGATGAGAGGATGTGCTCCGCCGCGCGCGCGGCGGCTTTCCGCGCGGCATCGACTAACTCCTTGAGGTCACGCACCTTGCGTGCCCTTCGCGCGGAATCTAGCTTCCCGGCCCATGGCTCGAGTTTTTTCCGGCATCCAACCCTCTGGTGAGCTGCACCTTGGAAATTACCTCGGTGCGGTCAAAACCTGGGTAGAGCTCCAGTCCCAGCACGACTGCATTTTCTGCGTGGTCGATTTTCACGCGATTACGCAAGCGTACGAGCCGAAGGACTTGGCACCCCGCACGCTCGAGATGGCCATCGGTCTGATGGCATGCGGGCTCGATCCCGAGCGTTGCACACTCTTCGTCCAATCCCACGTCCCGGAACACGCCGAGCTCAACTGGTTGCTTAATACGGTGGCGCCGCTGGGCGAGCTCGAGCGCCAGACGCAATTCAAGGACAAGTCGCAGAAGCAGGAGAGCATCCCCGCGGGACTCCTCAACTATCCCGTCCTGCAGGCCGCCGACATTCTTCTCTACCACGCGACGCTGGTACCGGTGGGCGAGGATCAGGTCCAGCACCTCGAGCTGTCGCGCGAGATCGCGCGGCGATGGAATGCGCGCTTCAAGGCGGACTTCTTTGCCGAGCCGCAGCCACTGCTGTCGCGCACCAAGCGACTCCTCGGCCTCGACGGCCAGGCGAAGATGTCGAAGAGCCTCGGGAACACCATCGGGCTGTTCGATACCCCGGAGGTGATCTGGGAGAAGATACGTCCCGCGGCGACCGACCCGGCGCGAAAGACCAAGAAGGATCCCGGGAATCCCGACATCTGCAACATCTTCACCCTGCATCAGGGATTTTCGTCCCCCGAGGTCCAGCAGGACGTCGCCCAGAAGTGCCGGACGGCGGGGTGGGGCTGCATCGACTGCAAGCGGGTGCTCGCGGACAACATGATAGCCGCGCTCGCTCCCATCCGCGAACGCGCGGCCGAGCTGCGCGCGCACCCTGACCGGGTGCACGAGATGCTGCGGGCCGGCGCGCACAAAGCCCAGAGGGTCGCCGCGCAGACGCTCGCGGAGGTCCGGTCCGCGATGGGCTTCATGCCTCCGGGAGCGTGAGCCGCCGCCTGGTGGTGGACTTGGCCGCCAAGCGGGCGGTCTGGCGAATTCCCCCGCAGTCCGTTGACCTGATTCGCGGCGCGCTCCCCGGTTGGGATGTGGTTCAGGTGGATGCCCCGGCAAACTCAGACGGTGATGGTGGCGGCGGGTCTTCCGCCGCGGTCGCGGCCGCGCGAGGTGCCGAGGTGTACCTCGGATACGGGCTACCGGGCGGCGTGGTCGATGCGGCCCGCAGCTCTCTCCGTTGGGTTCACACGGCCACGGCTGGCGTCTCTCCTTCTCTTGCGGCGCTCAAGGGTTCAGGCATCACCGTCACCAACTCCGCCGGGATTCACGCCGAGCCGATGGCGGATTGGGTGGTCGCCGCCGTCGCGTACTTCGCGCGCGGATTCGATCACGCTATACGCGCTCAACGTGAGGGGCAGTGGACCAAGGACGCGTTCACCGACGGGTCCACTCCTTTTCCTGAGCTTGCCGACCTGCGCCTTGGTATAGTCGGACTGGGGGGCATCGGGGCGGCGGTCGCCAAGCGGGGACTCGCGCTGGGCATGAAAGTGATGGGCGTCAGGCGGCGGCCGAATCATGGTGGTCCGGCGGGCGTGAAGATGGTGGGCGGGTTCGAGGCACTCGGAACGCTGGCGCTGGGGAGTGACGTCCTCGCCATCACCGTCCCGCTCACTCCGGAAACGGCGGGCGCGGTCAATGCCGATATCCTCGGGAAGCTGCCCCCGCGTGCTGTCGTTATTAACGTGTCTCGCGGGGGCATCCTGAATGAGGATGCGCTCCTCGCTTCGCTCGAGAGCGGCCAGGTTCGGGGCGCGGCCCTGGACGTCTTCGCGACCGAGCCGCTACCGCCTGCGCATCCCCTGTGGCACCACCCACGGGTCCTGATCACCCCTCACGTTTCGGCCGTCACGGCGCGGTTTTGGGACCGGGAGACGGCCCTCATCCTCGGCAACGTGCGGCGCTATCTTGGGGGAGAGCGCCTAGTCAACGTCGTCGACCTGGAGGCCGGGTACTGATGGCCGAAGCTCCTCAAGGAAAACCGGCCCGCGGAAGCGCGGCCCATCCGGCCCCCACTGCGCCGCCCCAGCCGCAGGGCGGGAGCGGGTTCGAACGGATCATCAAGGCGGCCGTGGATCGCGGCGCTTCGGACCTGCACATCAAGGCTGGGGACGTGTTCCGGGCCCGGATCGACGGGAAGCTGACGCCTCTCACCAAGCAACGCCTCACACCCGACCAGACGCGGGCCATCGCACTCCAGCTCATCCCGAGTGAAGAGGACCGGGCCAAGGTCGACAAGGTCCGCGACTACGACTGTTCCTGGGGCATGCCCGGGATCGGCCGTTTCCGCGTGAACATTCTCCGCCAGCGTTCGTCGTTCATGATCGTGATGCGGGTGATTCCCTTCGACGTGCCGTCGTTCGAGTCGCTCCGGCTCCCCACGGTGCTGGCGCAGGTCGCATCGGCGGAGCGGGGAATGATTCTCGTGACCGGCGTGACCGGGTCGGGGAAGAGCTCGACCATGGCCGCCATCATCAATCATATCAATCAGAATCAGCACAAGCACATTCTGACGCTCGAGAATCCGATCGAGTTTCTGCACCGGGATGTGAACTGCTCGGTGACGCAGCGTGAGATCGGCACCGATACCGACGACTTCCGGATGGGCCTCCGCGCCGCGCTCCGGCAGGACCCCGACGTCGTCCTCATCGGCGAAATGCGCGATGCTGAGACGATCGATACGGCCATGAAGGCGGCGGAGACGGGACACTTGTTGATCTCCACGCTTCACACGCCGGACGCCGTGACGACCATCAGCCGCATCGTCGCCATGTTCCCGCCCGAAGAGCAGGATATCTGCCGGATCCGGCTCGCCGACAACATCCAGGCGGTGGTGTCGCAGCGTCTGTTGCCGCGCGCCGATGGGAAAGGCCGGGCGGCGGCACTCGAGATCCTGATCGCCACGGGCACCGTCCGCGACATGATCCGGGATCCGAATCGCACGCCCGAGCTGCGCGACTATATGCGCGAGTCGCGTGAACAGTACGGTATGCAGACCTTCGACCAGCATCTGATGGATCTCGTGTCCGACGACACCGTGACCTACGAGACCGCGATCGCGACGTCGTCCAATCCCGCCGACTTCGAGCTGCAGATGCGCACGCTCCGGCGTCGCTCGCGCACCGTGCAAGCAGGGGACGTGGTTCCCGAGGGCTTCACGGACGGCATGACGACCCAGTGACACTCGCTCGCGTCGCTGGAATCCTCGCGCCGGTCACCACGCCATTCGGTTCGTCGGACGAGATCGACACCGCTGCTCTCAAGAACAACATCGCGAAGGGCATCGCCGAGGGACTGTCGGGGATCGTCATCGCCGGGTCGACCGGCGAAGCGCCCCTGCTCGAGCGCGAGGAGCAGCGCCGGCTGGTAGCCGCGGCCCGTGAGACCATCCCGAAGGATCGCGTGCTCGTGGTCGGAACCGGCGCCGAATCGACGCGAGCGGCGATCGCGCTCTCCAGGGACGCAGGGGCCGAGCATGCCGATGCGGTGCTCGTACGTCCCCCGGGGTACTACTCGCCGATGCTCGACGCGCGCGCGGTGCTCGATCATCTCCGCGCCGTCGCCGATGCCAGCCCCGTGCCGGTGCTCCTGTACAACATCCCCAAATACGCGCCGATTCCGATCACCCTTGAGATGCTCGCGACCATGCAATCGCATCCGAACGTCATCGGCATCAAGGACTCGAGTGGCGACCCTGCCAACCTCGCCGCGTACCGCTCGGCGGTCCCCAGGTGGTCCGTGCTCGTCGGGTCGGCGTCGCACTTGAAACGCGCCATCGACTTGAAGTGCGAAGGCGGAGTCCTCGGCGCCGCGTGCTTCGCGACCGCGCTCTGCGTCACGCTGAAATCGAAAGCGGAGCAGGGAGACCCGGGCGCCGAGCTGCTGCAGGCGCAGGTGGCGACGCTCGACAAGGAGATCGTCGGCAGACTGGGCCCCGGCGGCATCAAGTTCGCGATGGACCGTGTGGGTCTGATCGGCGGGGACCCCCGGCCTCCTCTCAGGCCACTCACTGACGCAGAACGGGATCGAGTGACGGCGCTGGTCGCGGCGTGACCTCTGCAGAGCTGTTTTCCCGGATTGCCATCCCCCGCGCCACCGGCACCGAGGGCAACCATGCGGTCCGCGAAATCCTGACCGGGGCACTTCAGGCCCGCGGCTTCAAAGTCGAGACGCAGGAATTCCCGGCGGGACCAGATTCGCTCGTCGCAGTTCAGCTGGCGGGCGCACTCCTGGGTGGCGGCGCATTCGCGACGCTGCTCTTGTCACAAGTTCGCGGCTTCAACCTCCTGCCGCTGTTCGCGCTGGTCTTGATTGGTGGAATCGTCATCCAGCTCCAGCGCGCTTCGAATCGGCCTCCCAAGAAGCGCGCGACCGGGGTCAACCTGTTTGCCCGGAAGGGCAGCGGGCTTCCGGCAGCATGGCTGGTCGCGCACTACGACTCCAAGAGCCAACCCCTGTCCATGGCGGGGCGAATCGTCACCGTGACGATGTCCGTGGTTGGGGCCGCTGGGATACTGGTATTTTCGTCCGCGCCTTCGCCCATGGCGGCCGTTCTCCTGCTTCCAGCCATGCTTGGTGGGGCCATGCTTGCCCGGTGCCGGACTGAAAACCGGTCGCCCGGGGCGCTCGATAATGGATCCGCGGTGGTGGCGATTTTCGAGATCCTGGACCGCGCCCCGGACGCTAGAGTCGGCGTGTTCTTTCCCGATGCCGAGGAGTGGGGCCTGCTGGGGGCGCGGGCGGCGGCGCAGGGGCGCCCTGACCTGTTCGGCGGCAGGCCGGTCATCAACCTTGATGGCCTGGACGACCAGGGCTCTGCCATCCTGTTCGTGCACCGTCCGGGCCCCTTGGGCGACCGCCTCCAGAAGGCGCTTCGGGCAAGGGTCGCCCGAAGGCTTCCGGTCTTCGTGGACGGCATCGCCCTGGCCCCTGTGGCTGGTGAGTGCGTCACGATCATGAAGGGGAATTGGGGCACTGCACGGATAGTCCATACGCCGCGGGACGTTCCGGGGGCCCTCACGCTGACAGGCGCCAAAGACGTCGCGCAAGGCGTTGCCGCCGTGCTCGGCGGCCGATAGATTCCTTCAGAGGATGCTCCAATATGCCCCGCGCTGACGGGGCTTTTTTGTTGCCGGGCCAAGAGAGGACAGAGCGTGTTCGGACCCAAGAGTCACTGCGTTGTCGTCGTCGGCGCCCAGTGGGGCGACGAGGGCAAGGGCAAGATCGTGGACGTGCTCGCCGAGCGCGCCGACCTGGTGGTGCGCTACCAGGGCGGCGCGAACGCGGGGCACACGGTCGTGACCGGGACCGAGGAATTCATTCTCCAGCAGGTCCCGTCAGGAGTCCTGCAGGGCGCGGTGTGCATTGTGGGCAACGGCGTCGCACTCGACCCGGACACGCTCTTCATGGAGCTCGACGCACTCGCCAAGCGGGGCGTGGAGTGGAACCACAAGGTGCTCGTGTCGGACCGCGCGCATCTCACGCTGCCGTACCACAAGCTCCTCGACCGCGCCCGCGAGAAGCAGGAGAAGATCGGGACGACCGGGCGGGGGATCGGCCCCACGTACGAGGACAAGTACGGACGCCGCGGCATTCGAGTGGGCGACCTCCGGAATCTGGAGCGCGCGAAGAAGCTGGTGGAGGAGCGCGTGAACGGCGCGAACCAGGTGCTCACGATGCTGGGCGCCGTCGACCGCGCCGATCCGAAAGAGCACTGCGCGCTCGTCGATCGCCTGGCGCCTCGGCTTCTGCCGATCACGGTCGATGCCGGCCGCGTGGTCTGGGACGCCCTGGGGCGTGGCGAAGCCGTGCTCCTCGAGGGTGCCCAGGGAGCCTTGCTGGACGTGGATCACGGGACGTACCCGTATGTGACGTCGTCGAACACGACGGCAGGTGGCGCGGCGGTGGGGGCCGGGATTGGTCCGACCGCCATCGATGCCGTGCTGGGCGTAGTGAAGGCGTATACCACGCGCGTCGGCAACGGCCCTCTGCCCACCGAGGCCACTGAGGCACTGGCCGAGCGGATTCGCGAGCTGGGCGGGGAGTATGGGGCGGTGACGGGAAGGCCCCGGCGCTGTGGGTGGTTCGACGCGGTCGTGGTGCGGTATGCCGTACGGGTGAACGGACTCACGGGTCTGGCCGTAACCAAGCTTGACGTCCTGGACACGTTCGCGGAAATCCCTGTGTGCGTCGGCTACAGGCTGGATGGCGAGGTCTTCGATTCGATGCCGGCGGACCTCGAGCGCATCGAGCGGGTAGAGCCCATTTACGAGACGTTGCCCGGGTGGCAGTCGCCCCTGGGGGATGCGCGGCGCCTGGCCGATGTACCTCCGCCCGCGCGCGCGTATCTGGACCGGTTGCAGGATCTGGCGCATGCGCCAATTCGGTATGTCAGCGTGGGGACCAGGCGGGATCAGATCATCGAAGTCGGGTGACCCTTCAGGAGGAGCGAATGGGGAAGAGTGATGACGCGCAGATGGCGAAGCTTGTAAAGAAGCTGTCCCAGCAGGCGCAGCAGAAGCCGAAAAAGAACCTGAAGCGTCAAGGTGACCCGACGCTGCCCCCCGAGACCACTGACGCCGATCTCGAGCGCCAGGATTTCTTCAAAGAGATGAAGAAGCGCGAGTTCTGAAGGGGTCCTGAAAGCGGAAACCCCCTGAGTTTCCCCAGGGGGTGCTCGCCCGCCCGACACCGTGCGCCCTAGAACCCGATGCGAACGGGACGCGCGCCGAATTCCAAAGCAAGAAGAATGCCCTGTCGCAAGTCACGCTACCGCAACACCTCAGGGTTCCCCCTATACTTCTTCTATGCCGCAATACACAATGATTTGATGCATATTGCGAATATGACGTGTGTGTTGCTGGCGCAACGTTCCACGCCGTAGCAACTTAGGAAATGCCTGCCATCCTGGTGGCACCTGCCGCCTTCAAGGGGACGTTCGGCCCGAGGCAAGTCGCGGATTGTTTGGTGACCGGGGTTCGCAGGGCCGTTCCCAGTGCCAAGGTTCTCGCATGTCCCGTCGCCGACGGCGGCGACGGACTCCTCGAAGCTGTGCTCCCTCCAGGGTCGCTGCTCGAGCGCGTGTCAGTCACTGGTCCCCTCGGCGTTCCCGTCACTGCAGAGCTGGGCTGGCTCGATGCTGAGACCGCGATCTTCGCGTCGAGCTCGGCGTGCGGCATCGCCCTTATCCCACCCGATCAGCGCGCTCCACTGACTACCACCACACGTGGAGTAGGTGAGCTCATCTGGGAAGCGGCCGATCGCGGCGCCAAGACTGTAGTCGTCGGGCTCGGCGGGTCGGCCACCGTGGACGGGGGAACAGGAGCGGCACGGGGCCTGGGGTGGAGCTTCATCGATGCCACTGGTGCTGAGTTAGCGGATGGGGGAGGTACGCTGAGGGACCTTGCCGCGATCTCCGGTGGGTGGCGCCTTGCTGCGCAAGTGGTGGCGCTGACCGATGTCACGACGCCCCTCGCCGGCCCCCAGGGCGCCGCGGTCGTCTTCGGGCCTCAAAAGGGGGCCTCGGAGAGCGAAGTGGAACGGCTGTCGGCGGGACTGGGAAGGCTGGCGGAGTGCCTTGCGCACGTCGGTCACCCGGGAATGGAAGCGCTCCCGGGCGGGGGCGCGGCTGGTGGCTTGGGGGCAGGGCTGGCCGCGTTCGCCAAGGCCACGCTCACACCTGGCGCCCCCTGGGTGCTGGACCGCATCGGGTTCGACGCGGCGTTGGCCACCGTCGACCTGGTGATCACCGGCGAAGGGGAGTTCGACGGCACCAGCTTCGCAGGGAAAGTGACCGGCGAGATCGTGCGCCGGGCCCAGGCTGCCCGCCGGCGCGTCGCGGTCGTCGCCGGAAAAGCCGCGGAGCAGGTCGGCATCACGGTCGTGAGTGGCAACGGCCAGAGCCTCTCTCCCGCCGACATCGAAGGCTTGGGGGAGCGGGCGGCGCGGGAGGCGCTCGGGTTGCCCATGCCCTGAGGCATTCCTATCTTCCGCCCCTTATGTCCCCTGTTGACAAGACGATGGATAAGCTCGTGTCGCTGGCCAAGCGGCGCGGATTCGTGTTCCAGTCCTCCGAGATCTACGGCGGCCTGGGCTCCGTGTGGGATTACGGGCCTCTGGGCGTCGAGCTCAAGAAGAACATCAAGGAGCGCTGGTGGCGCTCGATGGTCCACGAGCGGGACGACGTCGAGGGACTCGATGCCGCCATCCTGATGCACCCGAAGGTGTGGGAAGCGTCGGGCCACGTCGCGGGCTTCACCGATCCGCTCATCGATTGCAAGCAGTGCAAGAACCGCTTCCGGGCCGACGACCCGAGACTCAAGGGCACACCGGGGACTCCCGACGCGCAATGTCCGGTATGTGGCAATAAGGGCACGCTCACGGCGCCGCGGCAATTCAACCTGATGTTCAAGACGTTCATGGGACCCGTCGAGGAATCGGCGGCGGTGGTCTACCTGCGTCCCGAAACTGCGCAGGGGATCTACGTGAATTACCTGAACGTTCAGCAGTCGTCGCGACAGAAGGTCCCGTTCGGCATCGCGCAGGTCGGCAAGGCCTTCCGCAACGAAATCACGCCCGGGAATTTCACGTTCCGGACGCGTGAGTTCGAGCAGATGGAAATGCAGTTCTTCGTGAAGCCGGGCGAAGACATCAAGTGGTTCGAGTACTGGAAGGCCGAGCGGATGAAGTGGGTGGAGGCGCTTGGGGTGCGGAAGGAGAAGCTCCGGTTCCATCAGCACGGCAAGGGCGAGCTGGCGCACTACGCCAAGGACGCCTACGACATCCAGTACGAGTTCCCGTTCGGGTGGCAGGAGTTCGAGGGCATCCACAACCGGACCGACTTCGATTTGTCCCGGCACCAGGAGTATTCGGGCAAGAAGCTCGACTACCTCGATCCGGCGACCAACGAAAAGTTCGTCCCGTACGTGGTGGAGACCTCCGCGGGAGCCGATCGGACGACCCTGGTCGTCCTGGTGGACGCCTATACCGAGGAGCAGGTGGAGGGGGAGACGCGTGTCGTACTGCGTCTCCATCCGGCCCTCGCGCCCATCAAGGCCGCGGTCTTCCCGCTCGTCAACAAGGACGGGATGCCGGAGCTCGCGAAGCGGATCTTCGATGATCTCCGCGGTGGCTCGCTGAACGTGTTTTACGATGACGGTGGCTCCATCGGCCGCCGGTACCGGCGTCAGGACGAGGCCGGGACGCCGTTCGGCGTGACGATCGACGGCCAGTCCGCACAGGACCAGACCGTCACGGTGCGGGACCGGGATACGCTGAAGCAGGACCGGGTCGCGGCGGCGCAGCTCGAGACGTACCTGAGAGAGCGCATCCACATTCGTGCCTAGGCAGATCTTCATCGACACGAAGGACCTGATCTTCCGCTCGAAGGTGCGGTCCATCATCGCGTCCGCCGGGGATCACGTAACGACCGATCCGGCGGTCTGCGACCTTGCCGTCATCGAGTTGGGCGATCTCGAAACCATTCGGCCGTTCACCGAACGCGGCACGCCCGTGCTCGCGTTCACCTCACATGTTCAAGCGGAATTGCTGAGACAAGCCCGGGAGCTGGGGGCCGAAGCGGTCCCCAACTCCCAGGTCGAACTGCGCTTGCGAGCGCTGCTTACGCCGTAACCGGGATCTGCCGCGCCTTGGCCTTTTCGGCCTTGGGCAGCGTCACCGTCAGCACGCCATGTTCGTAGCTCGCCTTGATGCCTTCGGCGTCCACCGTCGGCGACAGCGTGAACGACCGCTTGAACGCGGCGCCCGCCTTCTGGCCCTCGATCGACAGCACCGAGCTCTCCACGGAGACCTTCACGTCTCCCGGCTTGACGCCAGGAATCTCGGCGGAAATGCGGGTGTCACCATTCTCCTCGGTGACGCTCACCGCGGGGAACCAGGCGGAGTTGCCGTTGTCGGATAGCGAAGCATCGCCCCAGACGTCGTTGAACAGGCGGTTGAGCCGGTTCGAAAGCACGAGATAATTGGAAGTGACCATCGTTTGCTCCTGTCTTTGTTTGTGTTGGATTCTTCCGGCAGGGAGGGAAGGCAACCGCCGTGCCGCCTTGCTGCGGTGAGCGAATTGCCGTTTTGGCAACGGCCTGATCAAGTTGACGGGGGGTCGCTGCCAGAACGACGCTCTCCGGGTATCTTTGAGCCCATGGTCCACTCGACGACTGTCGCCCTCCAACCTGAAGACATCCTCACGCGTGCCAAGCGGTTCTTCGCGGACCGCGTGCCTGCTTCCTCGGCCTTCCTGGAAAAAGAGGGGCCCGGATACGTCGTGCTCCGCGGGCAGGGCGGTGAGGAGATCGTCATTCGCGCCGCTGCCGCCGATGGTGGCTCGGCCGTTCGCGCGTCGACCCTGTTCTTCGATCAAGCCCTGGATCGCTTCCTCTCGACGCTCCCGCTTTCGGGTCCGGTGGTGGTCGCATGAGCGGCGTCATGTTCTCGGTGCGGGTGATGGTGACGCCGGTGTGGGACCAGGTGTCGGTGCCGGCGGAGCAGGGGACGAGCGTGGGCGAGGTCAAGAAGCGCGCCCTGGCCGAGGCGACGGGCAAGCGGGACATCGCCCTGCCGGACTACGTCGTGAAGTACCGCGGGGCCGAGGTACTCGATGAGTCCCAGACAATGGGCGCGCTGGGTGCCGGCGCGAACGCGCCGTTCATCGTCCTCCCAGCTCGGCGCCAGCCCGTGCGATGACCCGTTCGGGGCGGTGGGGCGGGATCGCGACGTTTGCGGCGGTCGGATTCCTGCTCCTCGACGCCTATCTGCTCTTCTACGGCGCCATCGCATTCCACCGGGTTTCGCTCGGGATCGGCGGCGCTCTCTGTTTCCTGCTGGCCGTCGCGGTCTTCATGGCGTGGCTGCGCTACCGCCGGATTCTCGCCGAGCTGACGGTCGCCCGAAACGAAATGCGTCATGAAGTGGAGGAGCTGCGCGAGCTGATCCGCCGGCACCCGTCGTAGGTCGCGTGTCCAAACTCCCCGTCAGCTTTCACCCGGCCACCCGTCTTCACAATCCCGGTGCCGGTCATCCCGAGCGCCCGGACCGCATCGTCGCGGTGCTGGACGCGCTGCGCGACCCCACGCTCGCTGCGAAGATCGACGCCAAGCAGGCGACGCCCGCCACGGCGGAGCAGTTGCTCGCCGTGCACACGCCGGAGCACGTCGACCGCTTGATCTCTCTTGATGCCCGGGGCGGCGGGCCGATCGATACCGACACCTTCCTGGCCCCTCGAAGCTGGGAGTCGGTACTGGCCTCGGCCGGGGTTGCACTCGCTGCGGTCACGCGCGGATTGGAAACGGGGGCCGCCTTCGGGGCGACGAGGCCACCGGGGCATCACGCGCTCGCCGACCGCGCGATGGGATTCTGCTTCGTGAACAACGTCGTCGTGGCGGCCCGGCATGCGCAATCGCTGGGAAAGAAGCAGGTGCTGATCATCGATTGGGATGTCCATCACGGGAATGGCACACAAGCCATCGTCGAACGGGATCCGAGTATCAGGTATGTCTCGATGCATCAGTATCCCTGGTATCCGGGAACGGGTGCGGCACGCGAGCGGGGCGTCGGGAACGTTTTCAATGTTCCCCGCGATCCCGGGCTCCCGCGTGCCACCTATGTGCGCGATTTGCTCAGCGCGGTGGATCAGGCGACCGACGGTTGGGCGCCCGATCTCTGGCTCATCTCCGCCGGATTCGACTCGCTGGATGGCGACCCCCTCGGTGGCTTCACGCTCGAGCCGGAGGATATGGCGGGGTGGACAACGGCATTCCGGGAGCAGGCGGGCAAGGCTCCCGTGGTGGCCGTCCTGGAAGGTGGGTACCGCATCGATTTGCTCGCGGCCGGTGTGCAGGCCGTCGTGGCCGCTCTCGCTTAGCTTTCACGCATGACCCTCAAGCTCACTGCCGAAGTCGTCACGCTCACCACCAGGCATCCGTTCATCATCGCGCGCGGTGGCCAGTCGGATTACCGCGTGGTCTGTGTCCGTTTGACGGATGGGGGCGGCCTGGAAGGGTTGGGGGAGGCTTCTCCTTCCTCTTATTACGGCGAGACTGCGGAGACGGTTCTCGAGAAGTTGAAGATTCTCGAGCCCTACCTCCCGAAGGACCCCTTCGATCTTGATGCGGCCGAGGTAAAGTTCGCGCAGGTGGTGCCGAAGAATGGTGCGGCGCGTGCCGCCCTCTCCGGAGCTCTGCACGATCTGGTCGGCAAGCGGCTGGGGGTGCCCCTCTACAAGCTCTGGGGGCTCGATCCGAAGAAAGCGCCCGTCTCTTCCTTTACCATCGGCATCGACACACCGGAAAAGACCCGGGCCAAGGTGAAGGAGGCGGCCGGGTACTCGATTCTCAAGATCAAGCTCGGCACTGATCGGGACGAGGAGATTCTCAAGACCATCCGTGACGTCACCGACAAGCCGCTGCGCGTGGACGCGAATGCCGGGTGGAGCAAAGAACGGGCGCTGGAGATGCTCCCGATCCTGAAGGAGTACGGCGTCGAATTCGTCGAGCAGCCCCTGCCGCCTGAGGATCTCGAGGGGATCGCTGCCGTCCGCAAAGCCGGGATTCTGCCGGTAGTGGTCGACGAGAGCTGCATCGTCGCGACCGACATCCCGCGCGTCGCGCAGGCGGCCGACGGCATCAACATCAAGCTCGCGAAGTGCGGCTCGCTCCGCGAAGCGCTCCGCATGATCGCGACGGCGCGCGCCCACAAGATGCTGGTGATGGTCGGGTGCATGGTCGAGACGTCGATCGGGATCACCGCGGCTGCGCACTTCACGCCTCTCGTGGATGCCGCCGACCTCGATGGCGCCGCGCTCACCGTCAACGATCCGTACTGCGGTGCGGAGATCAGCGGCGCCGCGATCAAGATCCCCGACGGACCTGGACTGGGCGTCACCCGGCGGTGAGCCTCCCCCGGTTCGCGCAGGTCGTCCTTCCACTCCCAGTCGCCACTCCTTACACCTACGCCGTCCCAGAGGCCCTGGCTTCCGGGGTCATTCCTGGAGTCCGCGTAGTCGTGCCGGTCCGCAATCGCAGAGCGATCGGACTCGTGACCGCCGTCGACGTTCCTCCACCTGAAGCTGCCGCGAAGCCGATCACCCAGGTCGCGGACCAGGCGCCGGTGCTGTCGGGGGCGATGCTCGAGCTCGCGCAATGGATCTCCCGGCACTACGGCGCACCCCTCGGACTCACCGTGCGGGCCATGCTCCCCGGGGCTCTCTGGACCGCCGGGCGACCCGCTGGTCCCGCGGAAGCGTCGGTGGCCGTGCTGCGTCTCGAGCGCCGTCTACCCAGCCTCCTCGAGCGCGAACAGGCATTTGCGCGAGCGGCCAAGAGACGCGTCGTTTACGAAGCCGTCGAGGGCCTCGGCGGCTCTGCGCCGGTGAAGCACCTGGTCGAGCAGATGGGCTTCTCCAAGTCCGCCATCGACGGGTTGGTGAAGGGTGGCTGGGCACGAATCGACCGGGTGAAAGAAACGCGAGATCCGTTCGCCGGACTCACCGTCGCCCCGCCTCCGGAGCTCACCACGGATCAACGGCGCGTGGTCGACGCGATCGTGAGGGGAGCAGCCGGGAAGCCATCACTCATTCACGGCGTCACCGGGTCTGGAAAGACGCTCGTCTACCTCGAGGTTCTGCGTCATGTCGTCGCCCACGGGCGCGGAGCCATCGTCCTCGTGCCCGAGATCGCGCTCACGCCGCAGACGGTCGCGAGAGTCCGCGGCGTGTTCGGTGACCAGGTGGCGGTGTTGCACTCGGGACTCTCCGAAGGAGAACGCGCCGACGCGTGGCGGGCGCTCCACCGTGGGGAGCGACGGGTCGCCGTGGGCCCGAGGTCGGCTGTCTTCGCCCCGGTCCAGCAACTCGGTGCCATCGTCATCGACGAGGAGCATGAGGGGAGCTACAAGCAGGGGTCGGCGCCCAGGTATCACGCGCGCGATGTGGCGGCGGTGCGCGCCCGCCTCGAAGGCGCTCGGCTGATTCTCGGGAGTGCCACGCCGTCGCTCGAGACGCTGCACCTGGCGGAAACGGGAAAGATTGCGACCCACTCTCTGCCGCAGCGCATCGGTGACCGGCCACTACCGCCCGTCGAGGTCGTCGACCTCCGAACGGCTCCACGTATTCATGATTCGGGCGGGGTTCCGTGGAGTGAAGTGCTGGATGACAGTGTCCGCCGGGCACTGGCGCGGAAAGAGCAGGTGATCCTCCTGCTCAATCGGCGAGGATTCGCCACCTATCTCCAGTGTCCGAATTGCGGACACGTGCCCGAATGTCCGAACTGCTCCATCGCGCTGACCGTCCACAAGACGCCGGCCGGACTCAAGTGTCATTACTGCGATCATTCAGAAGGGATTCCGGCGGCCTGCGCGAAGTGCGGGGGAGAGTCCGTGAGGACGAAGGGGCTGGGCACGCAGCAGGTCGAGCGTTTCCTGGCCACGCGGTATCCCGCCGCCCGGATCGCCCGGATGGATCTGGACACCACGAGCTCCAAGTGGGCGCATCACCGGATTCTCGAGCGCGTAGCCAAGAAGGAAGTCGACATCCTGGTCGGCACGCAGATGATTGCGAAGGGGCTCGATTTCCCCGATGTCACGGTGGTCGGCGTGGTCGACGCGGACACCGCCCTCCATCTGCCCGATTTCCGCGCCGCGGAGCGGACCTTCCAGCTCATCGCCCAGGTGGCGGGCCGGGCGGGGCGGGGGCCTGCGGGGGGCCGGGTGCTGGTGCAGACCCGTGCGCCCGAGCACCACGCGATTCGCGCCGCCGCCCGGCACTCGGTGGAGGCCTTCGCGCACATCGAGCTTCCCCTGCGGGCGTCTCCCAATCCCGTCTATCCGCCGCACTGCGGCTTGGCCCGGTTCGTCGTCGGAGCGGGAACCGAAACCAGGGCCCAGGAGTCGGCCGAAAAGCTGGCCGGCTGGCTGCACCGGGTGAACGGGGAGCACCTGGAAGGCGCTTTGCGCGTCCTGGGCCCAGCGCCCTGCCCCATTCCGCGCCTCCAGGGCCGCTGGCGCTGGCATGTGCTCGTGAAGAGTGAGGCTCCGGCGCCGTTGGGGAGGCTCGTCCGGGCCTGGCGTGGGCGGAATGGCGTCACCGTCGACCGTGACCCGCTTTCATTGCTATAGACACCGACCCCACCCTCAAGGGTGGGCCCGACACGGCGTCGCGCTTCAAGCGCCGTGTCGTATCGGGCCCAGGCTTTCAGCCTGGGATCGACGGCGCGGCCGTTGCGTCGAGTGTTTCGAGTCCGGTATTTTGACCCTCCTGTGAGCCGACCACGCTTTCAGTACCGACCGCCCAACTTTGACGCGCCGCCCCTCTCGGGGGCACCTGAGGCGCGCTTTCAGCCCGCTCCCGCCGACGGGGTTCTCCCCGACGGCTTTTTTTCGACGTCGAACCTGCCCACCTACGTGAAAACCGGTGGCGCCTGGCGTCGTCCGCGCCTGCCGCGGATGGACTGCGTCATCGTCCAGCATCCGACGGGGGATCTGGTGACCACCGAGCCCCGCAAGATCAAGCGCGGGACGCTCGTGGCGGTTGGATCGGCCGAAGATGGAAGCGAAGGGATCTTCGTCCACACCGAAGGATTCCTCGGCGGCCGGCACAGCGCCAACGAATTCCGCTTCATGCAGACGGAAGTGTCTCGCGAGCGCCCCGTCGATTATTCGGTGCTCGCCCAGCTCCTGGGAGAAGAGAAGGCCCGGGGCGGGAACATCGTCTGGGTGATCGGCCCCGCGCTGGTTCACGCCCGCGCGCGCGAAGACATGATCTGGTTCATCGAGAACGGCTACGCCGGCGCGCTGCTGGGCGGCAATGCCGTCGCGGTGCACGATCTCGAAGCGGCGATCTTCGGAACCACGCTGGGGATGTCGTCGAGTGGCGAAGGTGTCGAAGGCGGACATGCCCTCCACATGCGCGCCATCAACGCGATCCGCTCGGCCGGGTCGATCGAAGCGGCCGTGCGTTCGGGGCAGGTGAAGGGTGGCATCATGCACGCGCTCGTCACGCACAAGGTCCCATTCGTGCTCGCGGGCTCGATCCGCGACGACGGCCCGCTCCCCGAAGTGCTGAGCGACACGCTGGCGGCGCAGGACGCGATGCGGGATGTCACGAGCAGGGCCACGTTCGCGATTTTAGTCGCCACCGCGCTGCACGCCATCGCCGTGGGCAACATGCTCCCGGCGTTCGTGGACGCGGCGACGCCCGACGGCGTCAGGCCGCTCACGACCATCTGCGTGGACCAGACCGAGTTCGTCGTGAACAAGCTGCGCGACCGGGGTACGCATCAAGCGTACGGAGTTGTTACAAACGCCCAGGACTTTATGCACGTACTTCGGTTTTACGTGGAGCGATGGGAACAGGCCCGGACACCGGCCCCGCTGGCGCGCTGACGCCGGAGCCGGGGCAGGGTCCCGGCTGGGCCAAGGCGGCGGCGGCCGTGGCGGCCCAGGTGCCGCCCGCCGAGATCGAGACGATTCACGTCTTCCGGCCCATCAAGCGGGAAGGACGGGAGTGGGGCACCGCGGTGATCACCCGACGGCACCCGGAAGGGCGCTTGCAGGTTTTCACCGTCAAATACATGCTCATCGTCCGCGGCAAAGAGCGGGGGCAGTCCAAGGTGGTGGTCGAGGAGGTCGGGTTGTCCCCCGACGAGGTACTGCAGCAGGTCATGCAGACCACAGCGGAACGCACCGGCGAAGCGGAACCGCCGGTCGCGCTCGGTCCGAAAGCATGGTATGAAGGTTGACCCTGCGCGCCTGACCGAAGCGTTTCGCCGATACTTGAGCGATCACACGCTCCCGGCGACGAACCAGCGGCTGGCGGTGGCGCGGGCCGTCTTCGAGGCCGGTGACCATCTGTCGGTGGAGGAAGTCTCACGGCGCGTGGCCGCGGACGGGACGGCGGTCGGCACGGCGACGGTCTATCGCACACTCGATCTGCTGGTCGAGAGCGGGCTCGCGCGGCAGCACGATTTCGGGGAGGGGTTCAAGCGGTACGAACCCGCGGCCCCCGGTGAGCGCCATGAGCACTGCATCTGTACCTCCTGCGGGCGGGTCTCGGAGTTCGCGAACGACCGCCTGGAGCGGATGATCGGATTGCTGGCGGAGGAGGTGGCGTTCCGGCCCCACCACCACCGCCTCGAAGTGTACGGACTGTGCCGGTCGTGTCAGCAGGCCAACCCCTTCGCTCGGACGAGGTGACGGAGTTGATCGACCAGAAGATGTTCTTCCCGACGAAAGCGTTCCTTACCAAGGGTGTGGGACGTCATCGTCACAAGCTCACCAGCTTCGAGATGGCGCTCCGCGACGCGCACCTCGCCGCCTACAACCTGGTGCGGGTGAGCTCGATTTTTCCCCCGCACTGCGAGCTGATGGACCGGGAAGAGGGCCAGAGTCTGCTCCGGCCGGGGCAGGTGGTGTTCGCCGTGATCGCGGAGTCGTCCACCAACGAGCCGAGCCGGCTCGTGGCCGCGTCGATCGGGCTCGCCATGCCCGCCGACCCGTCGCACCACGGCTACATCTCCGAGCACCACGGGTACGGGCAGAACGAGGTCGCCGCCGGTGACTACGCTGAGGATCTCGCCGCGTCGATGCTCGCGACCGTCCTCGATGTGCCGTTCGACCCTGAGCAGGCGTGGGACGCGCGGCGCGAGCAGTGGTTGCTCTCCGGCGAGATCGTGCGGACGCTGAACGTCACTTCCACCGCCGAATGCGGCGAGGATGGTCGCTGGACCACCGTGGTGTCCGCGGTGGCTTTCTGTGGATAAGAAGCGCGCCGAGCTGCCCTGGGGGGCCCCCCAGGGCTTCCTGGGATTGCCGGAGCCTGAAGTCCCGCTCACCAAGGCGGGCGTCGTCATTCTGCCCGTGCCCTACGAGGCGACGGTGTCGTACATGGGCGGAACCCGGTTCGGACCCCGGCGCATCATCGAGGCCTCCCGCTACATCGAGCTGTACGACCACGAGCTGGACTCCGAGCCGTATACCGTCGGTGTGCACACGCTTCCGGAGTTGATGCTTTCCGGCGCCGGCCCCGAGGAAGCACTGGAGGAGCTGCGCGAAGCCTTCGACGGGCTCATCGCCCCCAACCGTTTCGTCATCATGCTTGGCGGCGAGCACTCGCTCTCGGCGCCCCCGATTCAGGCGCACGTGGCGAAGGTGAAGGGCAAGAAGCTCTCGGTGCTGCAGCTCGACGCGCACGGCGATTTGCGGACGGAGTACGAAGGGACGCCGTTTTCCCATGCGTGTGTCATGTATCGCGTGCACCAGGACGTGAATCTGGTGCCGGTGGGGATCCGGGCGATCACGACCGAAGAGCGCGCGCTGATGCGGAAGAAGAAGATTCCGACGGTGTTCGGGTACGAGCTCGACCCCGAGGAGCAGTGGATCGACCGCGTGCTGGAGAGTCTCGGGCCCGACGTCTACATCACCATCGACGTCGACTACTTCGACCCTGCGTACGTGCCGGCGACCGGCACGCCCGAGCCTGGTGGCGGCTCCTGGTATCCCACGCTGCGGCTTCTGGACCGCGTCTTCAAGGAGAAGCGGGTGGTGGGCGCGGACGTCGTGGAGCTCGCCCCGATCCCCGGGTTCGTCGCCCCCGACTTCCTGGTGGCGAAGCTCGTCTACAAGCTCATCGGGTTCCATCAGCGTGGAAGGAAGTAGCGGGGTCTCGCTTCTTCTCGCAGGACTCGCGGGACTCCTGAGCTTCCTCTCTCCCTGCGTCCTGCCCCTCATCCCCAGTTACGTCGGGTTCATCACGGGCCTGACGGCCGAGCAGACCACCGGCCGGCGGCGGCTCGTGGTACTCCATGCGCTGTCCTTCGTTCTCGGCTTCAGCTTCATCTTCGTCGCCCTCGGTGCGTCGGTCTCGCTCGTGGGGGGCCTCCTCATTCACTCACAGGTCTGGCTCGGCCGGCTCGGTGGGGTGCTCGTCATCCTGCTCGCGCTCTACCTGCTCGGTGTCATCCGCCCGGCCTGGCTGATGCGGGAGCGGAGGCTCCAGCTCACCGACAAGCCGCTCGGCCTTGTGGGATCCGCCATCGTAGGGGTGACCTTCGGCGCCGCCTGGACCCCCTGCATCGGACCGATTCTGGGCGCCATTCTCACGCTGGCGGCGACGGCGGGAAGCGCGGGGAAGGGGACTCTCCTGCTGACCGTCTATGCGGCAGGGCTCGCGATCCCCTTTCTCGTGACGGCCCTGTTACTCGAACGGTTTCTGGAGTGGTTCCAGCACTTCCGGCGGTACCTGCCCTGGGTTGAGCGAACGTCGGGCGTTCTGCTACTTTTGCTGGGGATTCTCCTTGTCACGGACCGTTTCACCCTCCTTGCGGGGTATCTGCAAGGGCTGACGCCGGAGTTTTTGAGGAGCCGGCTCTGATGCTTCAATTCCAACGTGAGGTGCGTATGAACGTCTCGATCCTCCGCCTGGCCGCGCTGCTCTCGAGCGCCACGATGATCGCCGCCTGCGCCAAGGGTGATCAGGCGAACCAGGCCAGCACTGATTCTTCGACGACCGCGGCCGCCGCTCCGGCGGCGCCAATGTCCGGGAACGACAAGCCCCTTCCCACGAACGCGAAGCCGGCCGCCACCGCTCCTGCGCGGCCCGCGGCGCCGTCGGTCTACACGGCAGCCGCCGGGACATTCCTCGACGTCGCGGCGAATGACACGATCTCCTCCAAGACCGCCAAGGTCGGTGATGCGTTTACCGGGACCGTGGTGGCCAACGTGTCGGACGGCCGTGGCGCCACGGTGATTCCGCAGGGTGCGCAGGTCCATGGCACGGTGACCGATGTACAGACCGGCCAGCTCACGCTCGCCGTGAACAGCGTGACTATCCGCGGCAAGGATTACGGCCTCGCCGCCAAGATCGATTCGCTCGAAACGGTCAAGCAGAGCAAGGGCGTCGGCGGCAATGACGTGGCGAAGGTCGGTATCGGCGCTGCGGCTGGTGCGTTGCTCGGACGCGTCATCGGTGGGAACACGAAGGGCGCCGTGATCGGCGGTGTCGTGGGCGCGGCGGCCGGCACTGGTGTGGCCGCCAAGACGCACGGCAACTATGTCGCGCTGCCCAAGGGTGCGCACATCAATCTGACGCTGACGGCCGCGCTGGCTGTCCCGGCCAGATAAGCGGTCCTGAAAACGAGAAGGGGAGCTCTCACGAGCTCCCCTTCTTGCTTCTAATAGCCTGCGGCGCCTCCGCCTGCCCGCGGATCGGCTACGCCGACCCACCCAGTCTTCGTCCGCCCGATCGCCGCGATATCGCCCGAGTAGCCTCGCCGCTCCTTCATCGTGTAGCCCATCGCCGTGAGACTCTCGACTACCGCCTGAGACAGCCCACCCTTCTCGTAGTAGACCACATCCGGGAGGGCCTGTTGGTGAATGCGCGGTGCCTCGACGGCGGCGGGGAGCGTCATGTGCTGGTCGATCACGTCCGCGATCACCTGGTACACACTGGTGATGATGGTCGGACCACCGGGCGTACCTACCACCATGAACAGCTTCCCGGAGGGATCGAGTACGACCGATGGGGTCATCGCTGAGAGCATCCGCTTGCCGGGCACGATCGCGTTCTGCTCGCCTTGCACCAGGCCGTACATGTTGGGCTTACCCGGGGCGCTCGCAAAATCATCCATCTCGTCGTTGAGCAGGAATCCGGCGCCGGTCACCGTCACGGCGCTGCCGAAGCTGTTGTTCAAGGTCGTCGTAACCGACACTGCGTTGCCATGATCGTCGACTACTGAGTAGTGCGTGGTTTGACCGCTCTCCGGTGCCTTGGCCTGGAAGGGCGGCGTCGGCGTGGCCTTGTCCGGCAGGATCTGGGACCGCAACTGGCCGGCATAGGCGGCCGAAAGGAGCCGGTCGAGCGGCATTTTCACGAAGTCGGGATCACCGAGCCATTCGTTGCGATCCATGAAAGCGCGTCGCATCGCCTCCGCTTCGAGATGGACGTACCGGGTACTGCCGAACGCGGAGAGCGAGTCGTAGCCCGACAGAATGTTGAAAATCTCCGCCATCGTCACACCGCCGGAGCTGGCGGGTGGCATGGAGTAGATCCGGTATCCGCGGTAGGTGACCTCGATCGGCGTGCGCCACTTGGCCTGATAGCCCGCGAGATCAGCCTTGGTCATGATCCCGTGCCCGCGCTTCATCTCCGCCACGATCAGGTCGGCGATCTGGCCCTTGTAGAAGACGCTGGGGCCCGAGTCGGCGATCAACCGGAGTGTCTTGGCCAGCTCGGCATTATGCACCGTCGTCCCCGCGGCCGGGGCGTGGCCATTCACCAGGAATGTCGCCGCGCTCGCGGGGAACATCCCCAGTCGCTCGCGATCGTACTCGATGGCGCGGGAGCGGTGTTCGTCGATGACGTGCGCATCGGCCAGTGCGATCGCGGGGGCGATGAGCTTCGCCCAGGGCAGGTGCCCATACTTCTTCCACGCCTCGTACATGCCGGCCACGCTGCCGGGCACGCCGGACGCCAGGTAGCCGGTGATGCTCGCCTCGGTGGGATTCCCGGCCGAGTCGAGGTACATGTTGTGCGTCGCCGCGGCGGGTGCGGTCTCGCGGTAGTCGAGCGCGTGAGCATTGCCGGCCGAATCGCGGAAGACGATGAAGCCGCCGCCGCCGATGTTGCCGGCTTCGGGGTGGACGGCTTCGAGGGCGAACCCGACCGCCACCGCGGCGTCGATCGCGTTCCCACCCGCCTTGAGGATCTGGACGCCGACGTCCGAGGCGAGGGGGTGGCCCGACACGACCATCGCATGGCTGCCTTCCACCGGAACGGCTTTGCCGGCGAGGCCCCAGGTGGGGTCGGCATGTTTGACGAAGGCGCCGCAAGCGGCGACGAGGGCGAGTGCCACGAGAGGACGTGTGCGCATTCCCTATTCTGCACGTTGACCGTGCGCGCGGTCAACGTCTAACTTGGGACCGCAATGACCACTCCTGCGTTCCACGACCCCCGCCTCACCGAGCAGCGCAATCCCCGCACCCAGTCGATCGACGTCGCGTCGAGTCAGGAAATCGTCGATCTCCTGAATGCCGAGGATGCCACCGTCGCGGCGGCGGTACACAGCCAGCGCATGAGCCTGGCCCGGGCCATCGATTTGGTGCTCGCCGCCTTTCAGTCCGGGGGCCGGCTCCTCTATGTCGGCGCCGGGACGTCCGGGCGCCTGGGCGTCCTCGATGCGTCCGAGTGCCCGCCCACGTTCGGGTCGTCTCCGTCGCAAGTGGTCGGGATCATCGCCGGGGGACCGCCCGCACTGACCAAGAGCGCCGAGGGTGCCGAGGACGACATGGGGGCAGGGAAAGCCGCCGTCGACGCCGCCGGCGTCGACGCCAAGGACGTCGTGATCGGCATCGCGGCCAGCGGGACCACGCCATACGTGCACGCCGCCTTGACCCACGCCCGGGAGCGCGGGGCCAAGACGGGCATCGTCGCGTGCAGCGAGCCTCCGAAGGCCCTCCGCGACATCTGTGACGTCGCGATCGTTCCCCTCGTCGGCCCCGAAGCGCTCACCGGCTCGACCCGCATGAAGGCCGGCACGGCAACCAAGCTCGTCCTCAACACCATTTCCACCGGCGCGATGATCCGGCTCGGCAAGGTCTACGGGAACCTGATGGTGGACCTGATGGCCTGGAGCGAAAAGCTCGTGGACCGGGGCGAGCGCATCGTGATGGAGTGCGGCGCCCCCGACCGCGCCCGAGCCCGAGCCGCCATCGACGCCGCAGGCGGAAGCGTGAAGGTTGCCGTAGTGATGGTGCGGGCGGGCGTGGGCGCCGAGGAAGCGCGCGCCCGACTGACGGCTGCGGGGGGCTCGGTGCGCAACGCCGCCGGCGATCCTCCTTCGATCCGCAACGCGTGACCGAGACGGCCGGGACACTCGCCGTCGGCTTGATGTCGGGCACGTCGCTCGACGGTGTGTCGACGGCGCTGGTCCGTCTCCGCGAGACTCCTGCCTCCGCCACCCTCGTCGCCTTCCGGCAGGAACCCTACTCGGCCACCGAGCGCGGGCAGATCATCGACGCCATCGCCCGCGGGTCCGCGCGGGAGCTCGCGGTGCTGCATGTCGCACTGGGGGAGCGTTTCTCCGGCGCGGTACTGCACCTCCTGGCTGAGACCAGAACGTCCCCCAAGGACATCGCGTTCGTGGCGAGCCATGGGCAGACCATCTGGCACGAGCCGGGGCGCGCGACGCTGCAGCTCGGTGATCCGGCGATCATCGCAGAGCGCGTGGGCGCACGGGTGGTCTCCGACTTCCGCGCCCGGGATGTCGCCGCCGGGGGCCAGGGAGCGCCCCTGGTGCCCCTGGCCGACGTGATGCTCTTCGGGGATGACGCGCGTGGCCGGCTGCTCCTCAACATCGGCGGGATGGCGAACGTCACCTGGGTGCCGCAGCGCGGGATCACTGCCGGTGCCCTCGCCTTCGACACCGGCCCCGGGGTGGCGGTGATCGACGCCGTGACCCGCACCCTCGATGGCGAGGCGCCGTTCGATCAGGACGGCGAGCGCGCCCGCCGCGGCCGGCCGGTGTCCAAGGTGCTGGAGGCGCTTCTCTCAGACGAGTACTTCGGCATGCGGCCACCGAAGAGCACCGGGCGAGAGCGCTTCGGGCTCGCCTTCGCTGAGCGTCTGATTGCGGAGGTTCGAGGCGAGGGGGGGTCGGACAACGACGCGGTGGCGACGGCGACCGCGCTCACGGCCGAGTCGATCGCACGGGCCATCACGAAGTGGACGCCGGCAGGGCCCGACGGCCCGGACGCGGACCTCGTGATCGCCGGGGGCGGCGCGCGAAACCCGACCCTCGTGGAATGGCTGGCCGCACTCGTGATGCCCCGGCGTGTGGTGCCCTTCGATTCGTTGTTCTTCGATGGAGAAGCGAAAGAGGCGGTGGCGTTCGCGTACCTGGGGCTGCTGACGCTGGCCGGGAAGCCGGGGAACCTGCCTGGTGCGACCGGGGCGCGAGGGCCGCGGGTGCTGGGGCGCGTCACGCCACCTTAAGGCGCCTTGACGTTGTTGGCCGCAAGGTAGGTGAGCAGCGTGGCCGCCGGCACCGAGTAGATGATCCGCCCGCCCGATTCCGCCTGACCGCCGTAGAGCACGGCGACGAGCTTCCCCTCACGATTGAAGATCGGGCTTCCCGACGATCCTGGCGCGCCGTAACCGTCGATCTGCACGAGAGTCGAAATCACCTTGCTCGCCGTCCCGACGGACAGTGTCGGAGCCGCGACGACATTGAGACCGGACCCATCCATCGGCAGGTCCAGCCCCAGTGGGAAGCCGATGATGGCGACCGGATCCCCGCGCTGCAGATCGCGGTCCCGCACGATCCCGGCAATCCTGGGCGTGCCGCCCTTGATGTCGGCGCGAACGATCGCGAGGTCGGCATCCGGCGCCGCGCCCACGTATTTCGCCTGGAACCACTGCTTCGATCCCGAGAACTTGACCGCGATGCGAGTGGGACGGTGGGTGTCGTCATCCCCCAGCATCACGTGCCGGTTCGTGACCAAGGTGCCCTGCGAGTCGATCGCGAAGGCAGTTCCGGAGAACCGCGTCGAGTCCTCGTACTGGACCACGAGGATGGCAATCGCGTCCTGGTTCTGATTCGAGATGGCGCGGTAGTCGACGTTGGCGGCGAAGTTGAGGCTGTGCTGGCGGTCGATCGCGGCGTCGAGCTGGGTGCGCAGGCGCGCGATGGTGGCGGCGTCGCCATTCTGCCGGGCGTCGGCGAGGTCCTGTTGAAGGCGGCGCGACTCGCCGACGGCCTGCGTGTAGGCGTCCTCCAAGCCTTTGACCTGGGTCTGGAAGTGCTGCTCTTCGGCCTGAAGCGAGTCGGCCCGGGCGATGAGTGTCGCCACTTCCAGGTCTCGTTGGTGACCGCTCCACCATTGCAAGCCACCGAACCCCGCGGCGACCAGGATCAACAGCGCGAACAGGATCTTGGTCGTGTTGCGAAGGGATTTCGTCTGCTTCGCGACTTCCATGGCCACGCGGACGGCGGTGCTGGATCGGGCGCGCTGTGCCGGAATCGACACCCGGTCGGCGGATGCCCGAGCCGCGGCAGCCTCCGCGGGCGTGGGCCGGTTGCCGTCGCGCTCCAGAATGTGGAATTCAAACGCCGGGCCGTCCGTTCCGCACTTGATGACGTCACCGTCGGACAGCACGACGTCGCCAGTGATCTGATTGCCGTTGACGAACGTGCCGTTCTTGCTCTGCTGGTCCTGCAGGATGTAGTCGGAGCCTTTCACCATGATCGCCGCGTGCCGGGAAGAGGCGTCGAGGTCCCGTTCGGCGTCGAAGCGGATATCGGAGAGAGGGTGACGGCCGATTCCGATGTAGGACTTGGCGATCGTTTCCACCTGCCCGGCGCGGCCGCCGGACAGGAACTTGACCTGTGCCTTCACTTCCGGGAGGCGATGTAGATCCCCGCGAGCACGAGGGCGGCGAGTGCCACGAGACCGAGCACCATGCGCCAGCGCACCTTCCGGGCGGGGACGGGGGGACGGCTTCCCTTGTAGACGGGCACAGGTTCGGTGCTCGTTTCCGTGTCGATGAGCGGGTACACCTGGTGGCCGACGGCGTCGCCATCCGCGGTCGCGCGGAGTCCGTCGCCCTCGAAGCGGGCGACGATGACCGTGATGTTGTCGGGGCCCCCGCGCTCGTTGGCGAGCGCGATCAGCTGGTCGCAGGCCGCCGAGAGATCGGTCGCGCTTCCGGCGATCTCCGCAATCTCTTCCTTCTTCACCTGGCCCGACAACCCGTCGGAGCAGAGTACCACGGTGTCGCCCTTGCGGAGCTCCTGGTAGGTGAGATCGACCTTGATCTTCGCGTCGGGGCCCAGGGCCTGGAGGATGATGTTCCGGCGCTCGGAGTGCGCGGCTTCCTCTTCCGTGAGCTCGCCGGCCTCGACGAGGCGCTGCATCAGCGACTGATCCTTGGTGATCTGAATCGCGGTCCCGTTGCGGACGAGGTACGCCCGGCTGTCGCCGATCTGCGTGAGATAGAGGTGATCCCCGAACACGCCGGCCGCGGTGGTCGTGGTGCCCATCCCGCGGACTTCGGGGTGTTCCTTCGCGTAGTTGTGGATCTTGGTGTTCGCGGTCTCGACGGCCTCTTTGAGGCGGAACGCGAAGCGCTGCGCCGTGACTTCCTTGTCGCCGAGCCAGGCGTGCTCGAGGTGGTGGTAGACCTGGTCGGCGGCCATCTCGCTCGCGACTTCACCCGCCGCCGCGCCGCCCATGCCGTCCGCGATCATCAGGAGCGAGCCGCGCTCGCCGACGTCGTGATTCTTGAGGCTGGGCGTGAGCTCGTGCACCCGGCGCGTCAGGTCCGCGACGAGGTAGTTGTCCTCGTTGTGGTCACGCGTCTTCCCCAAGTCGGTCTTGGCGAAGAGGTGGACTTTGACGGGCTTCGGAGAGCGTCCGAACATGTCTATTGCGCCGCCGTGAGATCGTGGACCAGCTGTCGGTAGGCGTTATTCGCAGGGTCAAGCTGCTGCGCCTTCTGAGCCCACTGGGTAGCGCGAGTGTCGTGATTTCGAGCGTACACGTTCGCCAGAATATACGCGGCATACGCACGATCCTTCGGTGTCACGGTTGACGCGTTGTAGACGTCCGTGGCGGAATCCTCCGCCACCTTCGTGGAAACCGAAGAGTCCTGGAAGTGATTGAACAGGTCATCGAGGGCGTCGAAAGCCTTTGCCGGGTTGACGGCCGATGCCGTCGGACTGGTATTCGGAGTCGAGTGACCACCCGGATTCGGATCCTTTGGCGTCGTCTTGTTCGTCGTATCAGGGCGCGACATGTGGGTGGTATCGCGACCCGTGGGCACGGCGGCGGTCTGGTGAACGGCGCTGTCGTGCTGGGACAGGGCGTTGAGCGGGGGAGTGTTGTGGCCGCGGCCGAATACCGCCCACGCCCCTCCGCCGAGCGCAATCACCACCACGCCGATGGCCATCGGGACCATCATGCTCTTCTTCTCTTTGGTCGCCCCCGCCACCCGCGTCGCCGGCACCGCCGCTGCGATCCGAGTCTTGTCGTCGGCCGCCGCTGCGCCCATCACCTGCGTCCGGCCTTCGGTATCCATCGCCAGTGCTGCCGTCCCGCCGCCGACGGCCTTGACCACATCCGCCGAAAACTCCGCCACGCTCTGATAACGCTCGTTCGGAGTCCGGGTCAGGGCGTGATCGAGGACACCCTGCAGCTTGGGCGGGAACGTGAGATCGGGGCGCGAGACCGCCAACTTGGTGGGCTCGTCGGTGAGCCGCTTGATCATCGTTTCCTGCACCGACGTTGCCTGGAAGGGCAGGGTGCCCGTCAGCATCCGGTAGAGCACCAGGGCCAGCGAATAGAGATCGCTCCGGCCATCCACCTTGTCCCCGGACAGCTGCTCGGGGCTCATGAATTCGGGGGTGCCGACCACCAGTCCGGTCTTCGTGACCTTCTGGCCCGCCTCGTCGCCGCCGACGGCCTTCGCGATGCCGAAGTCCACCACCTTCACCACGTCGGCGCCATCGCGGCCCTTCGCGAGCATGATGTTGTCGGGCTTCAGGTCGCGGTGCACGATGCCGAGATCGTGCGCGGCCTGCAGGGCATCCGCGGTCTGCTGGAAGATCTTCACCGCGCGTCCGACCTTGAGCGCGCCTTCGCGCTCGATCAGGTCGGTCAGGGGCTCGCCCTGGATGAACTCCATCGCGAGGTAGATGAGCCCGTCGGGCGTTTCACCGAAGTCGTAGACGGCGCAGACGTTCGGATGCGTGATGCGGCTCGCGTTCGCGGCTTCGCGGTTGAACCGTGCCACCGCGTCCGGGTCGTGCGTCATCGACGGATTCATCACCTTGATGGCGCTCCGCCGGCCCATCTTCACGTGCTCGGCGAGATACACCTGGCCCATCCCGCCTTCACCCAGCTTCTTCACGACGTGATAGCGCTCCGCGATCACCTGGCCGACGAGGTCGGAGGTCGGGGCGGCGCCGCGCAGCACGCTCCCGTCGTTGGGGCAGAACTTCTGATCGTTGGGGAATTCGGTGGAGCAGACGGGGCAGATTTTCACGCGAGCTCGATCCGCAGGAGCTTGTCGCCGACCAGGATGCGCGATCCGCCGGTGAGGGGAACGGCCCCGCGCGCCGCGCGCGCGATGCCGTTGCGGCTGCCGTCGTCGATCACGATGAAGTCGGCGTCCTCGGAACGAACCACCGCGTGCTTGCCGCTCATCGACGGGTCGTACGGGAACACCCAGTCACCCTCTTCGCGCCCGATGCGCACGTCCCGGCCCGGCGACAGCTGGATCACGTCGCGCGCGCTGCCGTCGGAACGGAGCTGCGTGAGGGACGCAATGTCGGCCGAGGGAATAAGGGAGCCCATGCGCTTGGTGGCATCGGCGTCGGGCGGGTGCGGTCCCGGGTAGCCGAGCCGGCGGAAGCGGATCATCTGCGAGCCGATGAGGAGCAGGTCGCCGTCGACCAGCTTGTGGGGCTCGTCAAAAAAGACCCAGGTGCCATTCCGGCTCCCCAGGTCGCGAAGCATGAGCTGGTCCTGCTCCCAGGTGATGCGCGCGTGCAGCGGAGAGAGGAACTGGTCGTCCGGGAAACGGATGTCGCCATCCTGGCGGCCGATGCCCGTATCCATGGCCCGCCGCTCGTACCGCTGGATCGGCTTTCCGCCTTCATCCAGGAGATTCAGATAGAACGTGAAGTCGGTCCGGGCGGATGGCTGGGATGACGGACGCTGGAGGATCGGCGTCGACGAGACCGGCGCCCCGCACGTGGCGCAGAACGCGACCCCGGGGTCCACCGGTGAGCCGCAGCGGGCACACGCCGGCCCTGAGCCGGGAGCCGACAGCCGGCGGCCGCAGTGCGGGCAGAACGGAGTTCCTCCAGAGACGGCCTTCCCACAGAACGGACAGCCAGTTTGGACTGGGCCATCATGCGCGTCCGGAGCCACCGCGTCTGACGCGCGGGTAGCGGCGAGTGGAGCCATCGAAGGATGCGGGAGCGGTGTTGCGGGCGAGACTGGGCTGGGTGTGCCGCCTGCAGGTGAGACTCCGGCTGCTGCAGACGTCCGCGCGCGCGCCTGGGCCGCCGCCTTGGTGAGCGGCTTGCCACAGTCCATACAAAACGCCGCTGCCGCGTCGTTAGCGCGGCCGCAGTAGGGGCAGCTGGTCACCGGGGGCGCTCCACAGGACGCTCAAGTTAAGATGCCCCAACGGATTCGGCAAATTGTGGCGGCTCCAAACCGCCCGGCGTACTTTGCGCGTCTATGCGAAGCGCCGGGCTCTGCGCGCTTGTGGTACTCGTCCTCGCGCGATCTGGCGTTGCCCAGGTCGAGCCCTCGGGCATTTGGCGCACCCTCCACACACCGCACTTCCGGATTCACTTCCGACCGAGCTACCGGGAGGTCGCACTCCGGGAGGCCCGCGAGGCAGAACGAGCGTACGGCCTCCTGACCACGGAGCTGCATCCCCCGCGCGAAACCGTGGACATCACCCTCTCCGACGATTTCGACGGGGCGAATGGCCTGACCACGGTCTTTCCCACCGACCGGATCACGCTCTTCCTGGCTCCACCGGCCACCGATCCCGCGCTCGCCCAATACGACGATTGGCTGCGGCTCGTTTCCCAGCACGAGCTGACGCACGTCTTTCACCTTGACCGCACCCGCGGCGTGTGGGGCGTGATGCAGACCGTCTTCGGGCGGGCGCCGGGGCTTTTTCCGGAGGAGTATCAGCCGAGCTGGGTGACGGAAGGGTTGGCGGTCTACTACGAGTCGAAGTTCACGACCGGTGGCCGGGTGCGAGGGAGCTTTCACACCGAAGTGCTCGCCGCCGATGCGAGCGACTCGGCGTCGCGGCCTCGCGCCGATGCGTTGTTGTTCACGCGGTGGGCGGACGGTTACGTCCCCTACGCCTACGGATCGCGCTTCTTCCGTTCCATCGCGGACGCCCTCGGTGACTCCGTCATCCCGCGCTTCGTCGAGCGATCGGCGGGGCAGTGGATCCCCTATCGGGTCGGACGTCCGCTCCGAGGGGCATCCGGTGCGGATCTCGACTCGGCGTGGAGTGTCGATACGCGGCCGGCCACTCCGGCGGGAACGTCGGGCACGATTCTCGAGCGCGGACTGTTCAGTGAGCCGGTCCCGCGCGTCTCACCTGATCGACGCTGGGTGGTGTGGCTGCGGGATGACGGGCGCGGCCCGCGCCAGATCATCATGGCGGACGCGCGGACCTGGAAGGAAACGCGAAGGCACTACGTGAATGCGGGGGTGAGCTATGACTGGGTCGGCGATACGGTCATGGTGGCCCAGCTCGATCTCACCGGTCCCAACCGGATTCGCAGCGACCTCTATCGCTGGGACCCCGACGGCTCATGGACCCGACTCACGCATGGCGCGCGTATCACCGAGCCGCGCGGGGGCGGTGGCGCGCTCGTCACCATACAGGTGTCTCCGGACGGCAATCATCCGACACTCCCCGAGATCCGGGACACTGCGGGTACCGAATGGGGTGACGTCGTACCCTCGGTGGACCGGCGCTGGGTCGCGGCGACCCGGCATCGCAACGGACACTGGCAGCTGGTGCGCTGGCCCTGGGCGGCGCCCGACTCTGTGTCTGTGCTCAGCGAAGGATCGTCTCTCGTATCGGGTCTCGCGTGGTGGGGTGATACGCTGCTCTTCGTTTCCGACGCGTCCGGCTTCCCGCAGGTCTATCGCTGGAATGACTCGACCGCTGCCACGGCCATAACCGCCGAGCCCCTCGGCGCCCGGTCACCGGCGATGGTGCCGGGAGGACGAATCGCGTACACGTCGCTGCGCGCCGATGGATGGACGTTGGTGAGCGCGCCGGTCAAGAACGGAGGGAACCTCGGGGCCGTGCCGCCGGCAGCGCCATTCGACAGCGCGCCTCCCGTTCCGATCCGTGAGACGGGATACACGGCCTGGCCTTCGCTCGCGCCGCACTTCTGGCTCCCGGTCTTCTTCGATGCAGGGCCTTCGGGGCGCTTCGGGGGAGCCGTGACCGCGGGCGCTGATGCGCTCGGCCGCTGGTCGTACGCCGCGATCGGCATGGCCTCGGTCTCGCCCGTGCGATTCCGCGGTGAGCTCGCGGTGGTCGCCGATCTCCTGCCGCAGCCGGTCTTCGATGCGGACGTCTCGACGGCGTGGTCCAATATCGGCGTGACCGCGGGGGGTACCGTCGTCTCGAAGCTGGCGCAGGATGCCGACCTTGGCGCCACGGTCCGGTACGAGCGCTGGCGTACCGCCGTCGATCTCCGGATCGCGGCGGAGTTCGAGCGGGCCGATTACGTGGCGACTCCCGACACGGCGCTCGTGACCGTGTGCACCGGCTGCAAGAGTCGTGATCAGATCGGCGGATCGGTCACACTCGCCATCGCGCACAACTCGTCGGGGACGCTCTCGGTCTCGCCGCAGAATGGGTTCAGCTGGGCGGTCACCTACCGGCGCCGGAACCAGCAGGGATCGCCGCTCTTCGCCGACGAGTACCGGAGCGTGGTCGCCCTCTATGCGGCCCTGCCGGGACCGGGCTTTGCGCCGCCCGTGCTGGTGTTGCGCTTCGGTGCCGGGGAGACCAATGGCCCGCTGCTCCGCACCCTGGGCGTGGGAGGCGTTTCGTCGGGGACGTACGATCTGGGGTTCGGCCAGTCGGTGGGAGGCGTCCGGGATTTCCCCGTGCGGGGATACAGCGGGGATGCATTAGTGGACCGCAGGGCTGCTACAGCAACGGCGGAGCTGCGGATTCCGCTGGTGTTGGTGGGTCGTTCGCTCGGCCGTCTGCCCGTGGGAGCGGACAAGCTCAGCTTGCGTCCCTTTGCCGACGCCGGGGATGCCTGGGGACCGGGTGGACGACCGCAACTCACGCGGCTCTGGTCGGGGGGTGCGGAGCTCGCCGCGAATCTGACGGTGAGCTATGACGTGCCGCTCGCCTTGCGACTCGGCGTGGCGGAGCCCATGACGACTCCGCCGGCGGGCGCTCAACGCCGCGCGCAAGTGTACGTCGCCTTTTCCTCGGATTTCTGATCGAACTTCTGAGGCGGCGCCATTCGGCGCGCCGGAAGAATTACTGGTCCGATTTCGGCGACCATTCGCCGAGCCAAGAACGTCCGGGCGCCGCGGGGTATAAAGAAGGAGGCATGAGACTCCTGGTCCTGTCGGTCGTCCTCGTCGTCACGGCGACTACCGTCGCCGCCGCCCAGTCTCCCGACCAACGCGCGGCGATTGAACGTCTCCGTGACTCACTGGAGACCACCTCCGATTCCGCCGCGCTGAAGCAGCTCGAGGCGTCCACGATCGCGGTCGCCAAGGTCAATCGCGATGATCCCATCATTCATATCCGGCTCGGCTTCATCGCCTATCGGCTGGGTGAGCTCGCGAAGGAGAGTCATCACTATGACGACGCGGCCGGCGAATTCGAGTGGGCCTCCGAGCTGAAACCGGATTGGCCCTATCCCTGGTTCGGGATCGGCCGCTCGGAGCTGGCGATCGGCGCGCACTCGTCGATCGCGGCGGAAAACCTCAAGCAGTTCTTGCACCTCGATCACTTGTCCAAAGCGATCAACGCGTACTCGAAGGCCGCAGCCGCCGATCCCACGTTCGCCGAACCGGTGATCGAGCTCGTAGAGACCGCGCTGCGGCAACGAGTCCGCGCGGAGACGGACGTCGCGTTGAAGGTGGCTCGCGAAGCGGCGGCCACCGCGCATGGCAACCCGGCCTTCCAGATGGCCCGGGGCCGGATCGAGCGGGAAGTGGGAGAAGGGGATTCCGCGCGCGCCGCGTTCGAGACGTACCTCGCCGATGGCGGGGACTCCGGCGTCGGGTTGCTCGAGCTGGCGCGGACCGACTACTACACACACCGCGACAGCATCGGCCACGCCGATTACTTCGCGGGCGCGCGGGCCGCGGGGTCGGTCAGCGCGATCCGGATGTACCGGACCGACTTCAGCTGGATCGCGACGCCCCAGGAGCTCACCGCGTTCGACAGTCTGCGGACCAGCGCGGCGCGCGCCAACTGGCTGAAGGAGTTCTGGGCCAAGCGGGACGTCGCCGATGTGCAGCAGCCCGGTGCCCGGCTCGCCGAACATTACCGTCGGTGGTTCTACGCGATGCGGTCATTCGGGCTGGTGAGCGTCCACCGCCATTACGATTTCACCGAAGTCTACCGCAGCCCGCAGGATCAGATGGACGACCGGGGTGTGATCTACATGCGCCTGGGGCGTCCCGACAAGGTCAGCGCGTTCTCGGGCTCGGGGGGTGCCGCGGCCTCCGGTGTGGAGCCGAACGAGAGCTGGCTCTACGGACGTCCCGACGGCGATCTGATTTTCCACTTCGTCTCCCGCGGCGACGTGCAGGACTTCAAGCTCGTCGAGAGTCTGACCGATGCGCTCAGTTTCCAGGACCGCCAGCGGCTGCAGTTGGCGGGGGACACGAGCGGCCTGGTGCGGGCGCTGTTCGCGTCGCGGTCCACGTTCGGCCCGACCTACGAGCGGATCGGGAACACGGTGACCACCTCGAACTTCCTGCCGGCGATCGCCGAAGACCGCCAGCGGGGCACGTATTCGATCGGGATCGGGACCACCACCGACGACAACCATCTCCGGTTCGAGCGCCCGCTGGATCCGGGAGTCGAGGGGTATCTCGTAGGCTCCGCCGATTCCACGGCGCGGCAGACGTTGCATCTGGTGTTCGCGATTCCCGCGGACCATCTCACGCCGGTCGGCGCAGCCTCCGGTGTCCTGTATCCGCTGCGGTTCCGACTCTATGTCTCGACCCTCTCGGACAGCCTGATCGCGAAGGTCGATACGGTCCGGATCTTCGGCGCTTCGCAGACCCTCCGGAGTCCGTCGTACCTGACGGGCCAGGTCGAGTTGCCCGTTCCAGCGGGCGACTATCGCTACCGCCTGCTGATCGAGTCGCGCGATGGCGTCGCGGGCTCCGTGGCCACCGACACGCTCACCGTCGCGCCACTCGATGGCCGCGCCTTCGCGTTGTCGGATCTGGTGCTGGGGAAGACCGGCGGGCTGTCGTGGGAGGACCAGGGTGACACCGTGTACGTGAATCCGCTCGACCGGTTCGCCGCCGGTGGGGAAGCCCAGCTGTACTACGAGGTGTATGGGCTGGCGGCGGGTGCCTCGTATCACACGCAGGTGAAGGTCGAGCGGAAGGGCGGCGGGTCGATCTTCGGTGCCATCCGGCGGTTGTTCGGCGGGAATCACCCGCCCGTGCAACTCGAGTTCGATGCGGCGGCCACCGGTCCCGTCACCCGCGTGCACCGCACCGTCGGGCTGCGCGATGTCCCGAACGGCAGTTACGATCTGACCCTCCGCATCACCGATCCCGCGACCGGCAAGGTGCTGACGCGGGTCCGACATTTCGAGGTGGTTTCCGCCAACTGATTGACACTCCCTCGCGCCGCGCCCTAATTTTCCGGCACTCCTTGCGGAGATGGGATGTACTGCTCCCGCTGCGGCACTCAGAACGAAGACAACGCGAAGTTCTGTAAATCCTGCGGCCTGGACCTCACCGCCACGACTCCGGTCCATGCCATCAATACCGGTCAGCAGGAAGTCACCGAAATCGACCTGGTCCGCGACCAGCTGAAAGAGGAGTACGAAATCCTCGACGAGCTGGGGCGCGGGGGCATGGCCATCGTCTTCAAGGCCCGCGAAAAGCAGCTCGAACGGGACGTGGCCATCAAGGTGCTGCCGTTCTCCCTCGCATTCGACAAGGAGTTCGTCGAACGCTTCCAGCGGGAAGCGCGCACGTCCGCCAAACTTGAGCACCCCGGGATCATCCCCATCTACCGCGTCGGCAAGTCGGGGCGGGTGATCTACTTCGTCATGAAGTTCCTGCGCGGGAAGCCGCTCTCGACCGTGCTCAACCAGCGGGGCGCCCTGCCGCCCGCCGACATCCGCCGCATCCTGACCGAGGTCGGGCGCGCGCTGGGCTACGCGCACAAGAGCGACATCGTCCATCGCGACGTGAAGCCCGACAACATCATGTTCGACGATCTCGGGCAGGCGGTGGTGACCGACTTCGGCATCGCCAAGGCCGCGAGCGGCGGCAAGCTCACCGGCACCGGCATGGCCATCGGGACCCCGCACTACATGAGTCCCGAACAGGCCCGCGCGCAGCCCCTGGATGGCCGCTCCGACATCTACTCCCTCGGCGTGGTCGCCTACGTCTGCCTCACCGGGGCGGTGCCGTTCGACGGGGAAGACAGCTTCTCGATCGGCTACAAGCACATCATGGAGGCCTTGCCCACGCCGGACCTGAAGACCGACGAGCACCGCCACATCTTCGAAATCGTCAAAAAGATGATGGCCAAGGTGCCGGAGGAGCGGTTCCAGACGGCCGAGCAGATGGTGGAGGCGGTGGACGCCGGGGGGTATGTAGCCACGGGGATCTCGACCGCCGCGACCCGGGCCATGCCGTCGATCGCCTCGCCGCGCGTCACCGCGGGCCTGACCGGCCGGGAGCCCGCATCCACCCCGGCCGAAAGCGAGAAACCCAAGTCGACGGTGGGTGGGCTCGCGATCTTCGTGACAGTCTTGCTCGTGCTCGGGGGAGCGGTGTGGTACTTCGGGATCCAGCAGGGCCTCATCAGCCGCCTGCTGTCGAAGGCGGTCCCGGTGATCCCGGTGGATACCTCGCACGCCAGGGATTCCACCGCGTTGGCCGGAGCGGCCCCGGCCACCGACACGACGAAGCACGATACCACGCATGCCCCAGGGACAACGGGGGCGGGTACCGCCGATGCACCGAAACCCAAGCCGACCCCGACCCAGTCCCTGGCGGTGATTTGTGCCGAGCCGGGCCCCGAGTACAACCGGGGGAAGGCTTGCTACGACACGCCGCCGTCACCGACCGTGGCCCCTTTCATCAATCTTCCTGCCGACGCCACCGAGGTGCCCCGGCGCGTGATCCTGGCGGTCCACGTCTCCCCGGAAGGGACCACGCTCGAGGTCCGGACCGTGATGGCCTCGGACGTCGACAGCATCACCAGCCGCGCGGTCGAGATGGCCAAGAGCATGCAGTGGACGCCCGCGATGAAGTCGGGTGCGACCGTGGACGCCTGGATCCAGCAGCAATTCGTCCCCAGAAGGCAGAACTGAGCTTCCACCCGTCCTCGTACATCGCTCCCGGCGCGGTCGTGCTGGGGGACGTCACGCTGGAAGCCAAGTCCAGCGTCTGGTACGGGTGCGTCTTGCGCGGTGACATGGCTCCGATCGTGGTCGGGGAGTGCTCGAACGTCCAGGACGGTACGATTGTTCATGTAGATGAAGGGAAGCCCGCCCGGATCGGAGCGCGCGTGGGGATCGGGCACCGCGCGATCGTCCACGGGTGCACCATTGAGGATGACTGTTTGATCGGCATGGGCAGCATTTTGTTGAACGACGTGGTGGTGGGGACGGGGAGTGTGATCGCCGCGGGTGCGGTGGTACGCGAGGGGATGGTGATCCCGCCCGGCTCACTGGTGATGGGGGTGCCGGGCCGCGTTGTGAGGCAAGTAGACAAGACACTCACTGCCCGCATTCAGGGCACGTGGGAACACTATGTTGCGGAGGCGGTACGTCATCGGAGCGGAGCATTTCCGCTTCTGAAAAATCCGTAAGACAGATTTGTGATGTTGATTGTCAAGACCCGCGATGTCGTCGAAGGTGTTGTGAGAGCTTGCTCCGGCGGATGGACCCACCTACCTTGGGCCTCCGCGCTTCTGATTCCACCGAGCGCACGCCGCCATCAACCTTCTCAGCGCCCAAGGCTCTGTGTAACGCTCTTACCGTGAGGGATGAGCCCGCATGACTGCTTCCAATTCCCGTAAAGGTGCGCTCGACCTGAGCGCCAACGCCCTCACCGTTCTCGAGAAACGGTATCTCGTCAAGGACGACGCCGGCAAGCCGACAGAGAAGGCGGAAGACCTTTTCTGGCGCGTGGCCCGTACCATCGCCGCTCCCGACGCCAAGTACGGCGCTTCGGAGAAGGCCGTGGCCGCCGTGGCGGAGACCTTCTTCGAGCTGATGGCGACGCGGGTCTGGATGCCGAATTCGCCCACCCTGATGAACGCCGGGCGCCCCCTCGGCCAGCTGTCCGCCTGCTTCGTGCTCCCGGTGGAGGACGCCCTCTCGAACGGGAAGAGCGGGATCTACGACACCCTGCGCTCCATGGCGCTGGTGCATCAGTCCGGTGGCGGCACCGGCTTCTCCTTCTCACGCCTCCGCCCCAAGAACGACGTCGTCCGCTCCACCATGGGTGTCGCGTCGGGGCCGGTCTCGTTCATGAAGCTGTATGACGCGTCTACCGACGTCGTGAAGCAGGGCGGCACGCGGCGGGGCGCCAATATGGGCATCCTGCGCGTCGACCATCCCGACATCATGGAGTTCATCACCTGCAAGGAAGACCTCACACAGGTGACCAACTTCAACATCTCGGTCGCCGTGACCGACGCGTTCATGCAGGCGGTGGAGGCGGGCTCCAAGTACGACCTGATCCACCCGAAGTCGAAGAAGGTCGTCGGGCAGCTCGACGCGCGTGAAGTCTTCCGCAAGATCGTGCACGGCGCGTGGCAGACCGGTGAGCCGGGTGTGTACTTCATCGACCGCGCCAACTACTACAACCCGGTCCCGCACCTCGGCAGCTACGAGGCGACCAACCCGTGTGGCGAGCAGCCGCTCCTGCCCTACGACGTCTGCAACCTGGGCTCGATCAACCTCGGCCTCTTCGTCAAGAACGGGGACGTGGACTGGGACCGCCTGCGCACGGTGGTCCACCTCTGCACGCACTTCCTCGACAACGTCATCGACGCGAACAAGTACCCGCTGCCCGAGATCGACGATCTCGCCAAGCGGATCCGGCGCGTCGGGCTGGGCGTGATGGGATGGGCCGACCTCCTGGTCGAGCTCGGGATCCCGTATAACTCCGAGGAGGGTGTCGCGCTCGGCAAGAAGATGATGGCGTTCATCGAGGAAGAGTCCCTCGTGGCGTCCGAGAAGCTCGCGACGCAGCGTGGCCCATTCGCGGAGTGGGACAAGTCGATCTGGGGACCGGACGCGACCTGCACCCGCGGCTCCAAGGGCGAGCGGATCCGCCCGATGCGGAAGCTCCGGAACTGCAACCTGACGACCGTTGCCCCGACCGGCACCATCTCGATCATTTCGGGGTGCTCGTCCGGGATCGAGCCGCTCTTCGCCGTGGCGTTCCTGCGGAACCAGGCCGGTGCGCTGATGCCCGACGTCAACGAGCAGTTCGTCGCCGTCGCCAAGCGTGAAGGCTGGTACTCTGAAGACCTGATGCAGAGGATCGCGGAGGCGGGGCACATCCACTTCGACGAAGTGCCGGCCAAGTGGCAGCGGACCTTCGTGACCGCGCACGACGTAACGCCGGAATGGCACATCCAGATGCAGGCCGCTTTCCAGGAGTTCACCGATTCGGCGATCTCCAAGACCTGCAATTTCTCGCATGAAGCCACTGAGGAGTACGTCGAGAAGATCTACCGCGACGCATTCAAGCTCGGCTGCAAGGGCGTAACCGTGTATCGCGACGGCGCGCGCGAGGGCCAGGTGCTCTCGACGGGCACGACGGCCAAGAAGGTACAGGAGCATGCTACCGAGTCTGGTTCGGCGGCTCCCGTGGAAGCCTCGCGGGCCGAAGTCGCCGAGACCGCCGGCCGCATCGCGGAGCTCGAGGCTGAGCTCGAGCGGACCCGCGCGCAGCTGCACGACGCCGAGGCCGAGAACCTCCAGCGCCGCGCCAAGCGCTCGCGCCCCGATCTCCTCCGCGGCGCCACGCGCCGGGTCGAGACGCCGCTGGGCACCATGTACGTCACCATCACCGAAGACGACAAGGGTCAGGCCTTCGAGGTCTTCGCGTCACTCGGCAAGGCCGGCGCGCCGATCATGGCCGACGTCGAAGCGATGGGCCGCCTCATTTCGCTCTCGCTCCGTTCCGGCATTCCGATGAAGGAGATCCACCGCCAGCTGCGCGGCATCTCGTCGGACCGCGTGGTGGGGCTCGGGCCGAACAAGGTCCTGTCCGTTCCGGATGCCATCGGCATCGCGATCGAGAAGTGGATGAACGAGAAGCACGGCATTCAGCAGGAGCTGCTCGCCGGCTCGGCGGGCCCGGCCGTCGTCCCCGCGCGCGAAGTGATCACCGGCGCCGAGGGGACCCTCGGACAGCGGGAAGGAGAGGGGGCGCAGGACTTCATCGGCGCCTGCCCGGATTGCGGCTCGCAGCTCGCGTTCATCGAGGGGTGCGCCAAATGCCACGTCTGCGGCTTCAGTGAGTGCGGCTGAGCCTCAAGAAATTGTGAGGTTTGTCACAACGCCAGGCGGCACCGTCAGTTAAATCTCGGGAATGACAGCGATAGCCCCCACCCGGCTCCAACCGAAGGGTTGGGCCCGCGTCGGTCCCTCCGGCGCGTACGCACTTCGACGGGGTGCCTGGTACCCCGTCGTGAGAGTGTCCACCTCGAGCATCGTCGTACTGGACGTCAACCGGCAGAACGTGCCGGTCGATCGTCGCTTCCTCGAGCTTCGATATCATCCACCCGAGCGCTGGAGCGTGGTGCACTGCGAGCCCGCCACCATGCGCCGGCTCAACCGGGACTTCCCGCTCACCTACGGCGTCTGTCCCGCGTGCCGGCACCGCCAAGGTTTTGAGATGCGTCCCGCGGATTTGGTGTGCGACCGTTGCCATCAGCGCGCAGCGGTAGCCTGGGATGAGTTGAGCTAGCAGGAAAGGATTCAGGAAACGAAAGGGAGCTTCGAGAGAAGCTCCCTTTTTTTTCACATGGCGCTGAGGATGTCTCCAGGTTCGACGAAGGCGCTGCTCTCCGCCTGCAGATAAAAGCCCCGCATCCCGTCCTGGAGAAACTGCAGATTCTCCTTGAGCACTTTCGACTCGACCTGCCTCCCCTGCGCCCACGCCGTGAAGGGCCGGCACGGCTCGGCGGCCTTCAACGCCGTCAGCCGGACCTTCTCGGTTCCATCGGTGCCGGTGATGACGAGCCCGCGCGCGATTGCTTCCCAGGTGATCATCGTGTCGGTCTCGGCGATCATGTTCTCGCCGGCGCACCCCACCGTCATGATATCGCCGAACCGGTCCCGCATCGCCTCGTAGTGGGACGTGAATCCGACCGAGACGCCATGCACGCCGTCGCCGTTCTTGGTGCTGGGGTGGGCGCGGTGATGGATGTCGACCACCCAGGCGTCCCGGTCACTCCAGCCCATCACGCCGTCAGGACTCACCGCCGCGCGCGGTACGTGTAGCAGGGGTGCCGGATCGTAGGTCCGGTCCGGTTTGACGCCGGTTTTGAGGGTGGTGCGCTGGACTTGCAGGAGGATCAGTCGGCCGATCGGTCGCATAACGGAATCTAGTGGAAAGGAGTATCTTCTTGCGACGGGAGAGGGCACTCAATGGCACAACTTGGCTGGGCCCGGTGCACCGACCGGATTGCTGACACACTCCGGCGCGGCGCGTGGTACCCGATCGTGGAAGCGGTCGGAGAAGAGTCCGTGGTGGTGGCGGTGCAAAACCGCCGCATCAGACTCTCGCTCCACGACGTGCGCGTGCGTCAGGAAGAGCCCAAGCGCTGGAGCATCGTGGTGCGCACCGGCGTCCTGCGGCCCACGCTGGGCGGGCAGGGGCGTGACCTCGTGACCACCTACGCCGTGTGCCCCAAGTGTTCCGAGCGTCAGGATTTTACGGGACGTCCGCACGATCTCAAGTGCGACCGCTGCAATGCGACGTCCGAGGTCGACTGGACGGAGCTTTGCTAGGCCGTCGGGATTCCCGCTGACGAGGGATCCATCCGGTCGAACACGCCGCCCAGCAGTTGCACCGCCAGCCAGCACTCCGCACCCACCGTCGCCGCACCAGTGATCGCACCCAGCGCCACCGACCAGGGCCCGCCGACCAGCGAATCGCTCAACCACATCACCAGGCCGAACAGCGCCGCCGCGGGCACCAGCGCCACGACCAGCGCGATGAGAGATCCGATGGTCAGCAGAAGCCGTTGACCGGTCGCCTCGAGGCCGACGGCCCGCTGCGGACCCACCGTCACCCACGCGGGGAAGAGCAGCACCGACGTGTTCTGCACCAGGACGAAGACGGCGATCACGGCCGGGATCCCGGAGAGCGCGCTGACGAGGATGGCCAGCCGGTCGACGAGCGGTGGCAATGAGTCGTTGGGGATCGTGAGCAGGAACGCGGCCGTCGTGAGCCCGCCGGCGACGAGCGACAGGACCAGGACGAGGGCACCCACCTCTCCCGTCACCACGGTGCGTCCCCGCACGGGATAGGTCTTCAGCACCTCTAGCATCTCCAGGTCGCGGCGGAGGTCGAAGCGCAGCGCGAGGGGACCGAGGAGCGTGACCATCCCGGCGCCGAAGAGGAGAAACGCACCGAGGAGATCGGCGGACGAGAGCCGCGCACCCCGCAGGGACATGACCCCGGCGACCGTCGCGATGCCCACGAGAACCAGCGAGCGGATGGTGAACTCGCGCTTGATGCCGAGGCGGTTCTTCCAGACGATGGCGCCCGCGGCGGACCCCCGGAGGTCGAGCGCGGCGGACGTGAGGGGCTTGCTCCGGCTCGACCGCGGCTCCGTCCACCCGCGGCCCGCGCGGATGGACGCGATGCGCTTCGCGGTGCGCTGGGCGTGGTCGGTGGCCGCCTCCTCGAAGGCGATGGACGAGCCCACCACCCACCACACGTGGATGCCGAGCACCAGGAGCCCCGCGGGTAGCGCCGAGAGCAGCTCGCCGGGGGTGCGGGCCAGGAATGGGTCAACCACCGCGCGCAGAGGCCAGGACAGGATGGCGCCTCCACCGGCGTGCAGGACCTGCGTCAGCGCGGCGAACCCCGCGCGCCATCCCGTGTCGAACGCCGCCGATATCACCGGGACCTGCTGTCGCCCGACCCACCAGATGGCTCCCGCGGCACACGCGAACACCGCGAGCGTCCCGATGCGGCGTTTCGCGCCCGCCACCCCGTACTGCGCCAGAGAGAGGCGCAGCAGCCCCATGCCCGCGCCGTTGAGGTTCAGGACGGCGTACCCGAGCCAGAGGCCCACGGCGTGGATCACCGTCGCGAGGCTCCAGGCACCACGACGGAACAGGAACACGGTGACCACGGCCGAGATGACGAGCCCCATCTGGGAGCGGAAGATCTTGAAGAGCAGGACCTGCCGGCGCGTCATGGGCGCCGCGAACAGGAACTGCGTCTCGGCCAGGGTGAAGGGAAACGGGGTTTCGCTGGTCTGCATGGCCCAATTCAGGACCAGGATGGCGCCAAGGAAGAGAATCGCGACCGTCTCTTGCGACTCCCGCTCCAGCAGGTTGAGCGCGCTGACGGCCCCGCCGGGGCGGAGGAACATGAACCACAGGTAGAACAGCCCCGCTGAAAAGCCGGCCATGTATTTCGGCTGGCGGAGCCGCTTCAATCGCACCCGGAGGGAGTTGGCCCAGGTCCGCCGGCTGAGGTACAGCGCCGCGGCAATCACCCCGTCCCCTAAGTCGTCCCGGTGAGGGCGAGGAAGATGTCCTCGAGGCTCTTCCCCTGGAGGTCGGGGCGGCCGGCGAGGATCTCCGTGATGGTCCCGATGGCCACCATCCGGCCCCGTTGGAGGATCAGGACCCGGGTGCAGATCTCTTCGACCAGGTGGAGCAGGTGGGAGGACAGGAGGACAGCCGCGCCCTGACGGGCGCGGTCCACGATGGTCTGCTTCATCCGCCGGATGCCTGCCGGGTCCAACCCGGTCAGGGGTTCGTCGAACACCAGGGCCTTCGGGTCATGGATCAGGCCGCAGGCGATCACCAGTTTCTGGCGCATCCCGCGGGACAGCTCGGTCGGGAGGGCGGAAGCCTTTTCGGACAGCTCCAGCTCCGTCAGCAGGGCAGGGATCCGGTCCTCGGCAGCGGTGGCCTTGTACAGCCGGGCGGTGAATCGGAGGTGCTCTTCGACGGTGAGGTAGTCGAACAGGTGGGGCTCGTCCGGCATGAAGGCGATCTGGTTCTTGGCCCGGACCGGGTCCCGCCCCAAATCCACCCCTCCGATTTCGATGGTCCCCCGCGTCGGCTGGATGACCCCGCAGAGGGACCGCAGGGTGGTGGTCTTCCCGGCGCCGTTCGGTCCGACGAGTCCCAGCACCTCTCCGGGCGCTACCGAAAACGACAAATCCTCGACCGCGACGAGCTGGTCGTACAGGCGGGTGAGACCGCTGACTTTGAGCATGGGCCTCGACAATCTAGGCGGGGCGGGGACTTGCGGGAGTCTACAGATCGTTTATATATTAACAGTCAACATGTTAACAAACGGTGAGGGCGGGTGTCGCTAAGCCGGGCGCGAAGACCGCCAAGTCGGTGAGTCGGTCAGTGCTGGGGGAGCCGCGTGAGCGATCGTTCTGAGTTGGCGTTGCAGCTCACCGACGCCCTGACCGCGGCCCAGTCGGCTGTGGAGCGGGCAGGGGACCGAGCCTTCCGCACCTACGGGCTCACGCATCGGGCCCACACGGCCCTCTACGCGGTCGATCAGGGTGGCCCGGACGGGATCAGGCCCCGGGAGGTCGCCGAGGCGCTGGGGATCACGCGGGCGGCCGCGACGACGTTCATTCAGCGACTCGAGGCGAAGGGCCTTGTGGAGACCACACCGGACCAGGACGACGACAGGGGAGTCCGGGTGACCCTCACCCGCCATGGCCTCGAAGTGCTCTTGCGGGTGGGCCAGCTCGAGCGCCGTCTTTCGGCCCGCACCATCGAAGGCATGCCCGCCACCGCCATCCAACGGACCATTCACGTGCTCCAGGAGTACCGCCGCAGGCTGGAAGGGCGTACCATCGAGGTCCTGCGGTAGCTCTATTCACGTGTGCGTATGTTTATGCAGGCGTATGCAGAGCCATGCGGCGTGAGAAACCAGGTGAACGCCGCCGCCACACACTGTTTTGAAATAATCACTTACCAGCCACACCGTCGGCCGATCGTGGTGGTCAGGAAACCAGCACCTAAACTCTGACTTATCCACACCTCGCCAATCTGGAAGGAATGTTGAAAACCCAAGCTCCGACCCCTCCATCCACCCTCCTCCGGGCAAAAAAGGTCATGTCGGCAGGGGTCGCTGCCGATACTCTGTGGTGGCGCGGGGGGAAAATCGAAGCGGCCGGTACGTTCGCCGACGTTCGCGCCGCGGCCACCGTCGCCGGCGGTCCACCACCCACGCTCATAGAACTTCCGGACTGCCTGGTCACCCCCGGATTCGTGGACGGCCACACCCACTTCGTCGAGTGGGCCATTGGGCGTCAGCGGGTGAGCCTGAACGGGTGCCGGACGCGCGCCGAGGCTGTTGCCAGGGCCGCCAAGGGGGTAGTCACCGACGAGTGGATCCAGGGACAGGGGTTCGATCCCAACGGCTGGGAGGCTCCTCCCACCCGCGAGGCCCTCGACCAGGTTCTCCCGAACACGCCAGCTGCGTTCGACTCCCATGACGTCCACTCGCTCTGGGTCAACTCGGTCGCCTTGGCCCGGTGTGGCATCGATCGCAGCACCCGGGACCCCGAAGGGGGCCGGATCGTTCGCGATGCCGCTGGTGAGCCCACGGGCCTGCTCCTCGAACACGCGGTGCGGCTCGTGCACCGGCACCTCCCCAAGGTGGGGCGAGACCGGGTGGTGGAGGCGGTCCGGGCGGCTCAGGCGGCCACCCATCAGTTGGGGGTGACGGGAATCCAGAACGTCGAGGGGGCCGATGCGCTGACTGCGTTCCAGCGGCTCGAGCAGGAGGGGGCCCTCCGACTTCGAGTGCTTTCTCACCTGCCGGCCGACGGGCTCGACTCGGCGCTCCGTGTGGGACTGCGAAGTGGCTGGGGGTCCGAGTGGCTGGTAACGGGCGGGGTAAAGTTGTTTCTCGACGGTGCTCTCGGAAGCCAGACGGCGCTGCTCCTCGAGCCATACGAGGGGTCGAATGATCGTGGCATCGCGCTCATGTCGGAGCTGGACGCCCGCGAGGCCCTGACCCGGGCGGCGCAGGGCGGCATCGCCGCGACGGTCCACGCCATCGGGGACGCGGCTGTCCGCCGGGCCCTGGACATCATCGAAGCTCTCCCGCGCGTCGCGATCGCGCACCGCATCGAGCACTTCCAGCTGGTGCATCCGGCCGATCTGCAACGCGCCGCCCGCGCGGGGATCGTCGCCTCGATGCAGCCGGCCCACCTCCTTACCGATATTCCTCTGGTGGACAGGCACTGGGGAGACCGCGGCGTGGGTGCCTATGCGTTCCGTTCTCTCCGGTCGGCGGGGACCGCGTTGGTGTTCGGCAGCGATGTGCCGGTCGAGACCATCGATCCGCGGGACGGCGTGTACGCGGCCCTTGACCGCATCGGCCGGGATGGGGCGCCGGCGAGTGGCTGGCGACCGACCGAGAAGCTCCCGTTCGATGAAGTCCTTCACGCGTACACGGCGGCCGCCTGGGTGGCGGCGGGACGAGGCGGAATGGGCGGCACCCTCGCGCCCGGTCAGGTGGCGGATCTGGTCGCCTGGTCCGAGCCGGCGCTGCGGGGGGTTGGCGGCGATGGGGGGGCGTTCCGGTCCGCCGAGGCGAAGCTGACGGTGGTCGGTGGGGAGACGGTATGGCGGGCGTAGGCCCTCTGGTCGAACGGCGGGGCTTCCCGGCCTCAGGGGGGATATCTTCCCGTCCGGGAGGAACCGTGATTCGACGCACCAAGATCGTCGCCACCCTGGGTCCGGCCACGCAGTCGGACGAATCGATCGGCCAGCTGCTCGACGCCGGCGTCAACGTCGTGCGCGTCAACGCCTCGCACGGCACGCCGGAAGTGCGGGGGCAGTGGATGAAGTCCGTCCGCAAGATCGCCGAGCAGCGTGGGCTGGCGATCGCGATTCTCGTCGACCTGCAGGGTCCCCGCATCCGCGTCGGCGAACTGAAGGCGCCGATCGAGCTCGTGCCCGGATCGGATGTGGTCTTCGCACCCGAGGACGTCGCGAAGGGCTCAGAGATTCCGACGACCTACGACGAGCTGGCCACCGACGCGCGCGTGGGCGCGCGCATCCTCCTGAACGACGGGCTGCTGTCGGTGGAAGTCACGAAGGTGGCGGCGCCGCGCGTGCATGCGCGCGTCGTCGACGGCGGCACGCTGACGAGTCACAAGGGCATGAACCTTCCCGGACTCCAGGTCAGTGCGCCTGCGCTCACCGACAAGGACCGCGAGGATGTCGCCCACGCGGTGCAGCATGGCGCCGACTTCCTCGCGCTCTCGTTCGTGCGTCGCGCTGACGACCTGGCGGAGTTGCGGCTCCTCGTGCCGTCCGAGATGAAGCTCGTCGCGAAGATCGAAAAGGCCACGGCGCTCGACGACCTGCCGCGCATCCTCAACGCCTGCGACGCGGTGATGGTCGCCCGCGGCGATCTGGGCGTGGAGCTGCCGTTCGAAGAAGTGCCGCTCGTCCAGAAGCGCCTGATCCGGGATGCGAATGCGGTCGGGAAGCCGGTGATCACGGCGACGCAGATGCTCGAGTCGATGGTGCATGCCCCGCGCCCGACGCGCGCCGAGGCGTCCGATGTCGCCAACGCGATTCTCGACGGCACCGACGCGGTGATGCTCTCGGCGGAAACCGCCGCGGGGGAATACCCGGTGGAGGCCGTCCGCGCGATGGACCGCATCATCCGCGAGATGGAGCGGCACTTGCCGCCCCGTCAGGAGCAGCGGCTTTCCGCGCGTGAGAACGTCACCGTCGAAGACGCGATCGCGCAGGGTACGTCGGCGGTCGCACGGCTTCTCCGCACCCCGCTCATCGTGACGCTCACGTCCGGTGGGTTCACGGCGCGCAAGGTCGCCGCGATGCGTCCCGCGCCGCCGATTCTCGCGGTCACGACGGTGAAGCACACCTACCGGCAGCTGGCGCTGGTCTGGGGTGTCACGCCGGTGCTCGTGGACCGCGTCCCCGGCTACGACGCGATGCTGGCGGTGGTGCGCGACCTCATCCTCAAGCGCGAGTACGCGCGTCCCGGCGACCGCATCGTGATGACCGCGGGAGTTCCGTGGGAAGTCTCCGGTTCGACCAACCTGATCAAGGTCGAGGAAGTCTGAGTGCGGCTGACTCTCCTCGGTACCGGGACCAGCTTCGGGGTCCCGCAGATCGGTTGTCACTGCCGGACCTGCACCTCGACTGATCCAAAGGACCGCCGCGGCCGGACCGCGGCACTGCTCGCGGACGGCGAGCGCCGGATTCTCATCGACACGCCACCGGAGCTCCGGCTCCAGCTGGTCGGCGCCGGCATCGACCGCCTCGACGCGGTGCTCTTCACGCACGCGCATGCGGATCACGTGCACGGCATCGACGATCTGCGCGCGTTCACGGTCAAGCAGCAGGCTCCCCTCGAGGCGTACGGCTCGCGCGAAACCCTGGCGGAGCTCGGTGCGAAGTTCCCATACATTTTCGATCTCGAGTCGAAGGCGCCCGTGGGGACGTCGAAGCCCGAGCTCGTCGCGCGGCCGTTCACGCCGGGCGTCCCAGTCCGCATCGCCGGTTTCGACGTCGAGCCGCTGGCGTTCCCGCATGGCCGGCAGCAGGTGCTCGGGTTTCGCATCGGCCGCGTGGCGTATGTGACCGACGTGAAGGAAATCCCGGAGGAAGCGCGGCAGCGTCTGCGGGGTCTCGACGTGCTGGTCCTCTCGGCGCTCCTGTCGCGTCCGCATCCGCTCCACCTTTCGATCCCGGAGGCGGTGGCGGCGGCCCAGGCGATCGGCGCCCGGCGCACCTACTTCACACACCTCACCCACGAAACCCCGCACGCGGAGTTGGCCGCTTCGCTGCCTGCAGGCATCGCCCCCGCCTACGACGGTCTTTTCATCGACGTAGACGAGTCCTAAATTCAAGGATACGGGAGGTTTACGGATGGCTGACGAGGCTCAGGACGTCCTGCGCCGCTTCGCGTCGCCCTCAGTACGGCGGAGCGATGCGACGGACAAACTGGTTCGGGACGCGGTCTTCGGGGACCAGGGGACCCGCGAGCAGGCGCGCTGGCTGATCTGGGAGATCGGGCAGCAGGCCGGGGCTCGCCCCGCTTCGATCCACGAGCTGTACCTCGCTCGGGGGCGGGGGGAAGTCTCGGCATTCACCACGCCCGCCATCAACGTCCGCATGATGGGCTACGACACCGCCCGCGCGATCTTCCGCGCCGCGGTGCGGATGGACGTCGGCGCCGTGATCTGCGAGATCGCGCGGAGCGAGATCGGGTACACCGAGCAGCGTCCCGCAGAGTATGTCGCGGTGATCACCGCGGCCGCGCTCCGCGAGGGTTTCGACCACCCGATCTTCATCCAGGGCGATCACGTCCAGGTCAACGCGAAAAAGTACGCGACGGATCCCGCCACCGAGATCTCGGCCATCCAGGCCCTGATCGACGAAGAGATTCACGCGGGGTTCTACAACATCGACGTGGACACGTCGACGCTCGTCGACCTCTCGCAGAAAACCCTCGACGAACAGCAGCGCGTCAATTTCGAGCGGGCAGCGGAGCTGACGCAGTACATCCGCCACCGCGAGCCGAAGGGCGTCACCATCTCGGTCGGTGCCGAGATCGGGGAAGTGGGCGGCAAGAATTCGGATGTGCACGAGCTCAAGGCGTTCATGGGCGGCTACGAACGCACGCGCCATCATCTCGGCGTGAAGCACGGGATCAGCAAGATCTCGGTGCAGACGGGCACGAGTCATGGCGGCGTGGTCCTCCCCGACGGCACGATCGCCAAGGTGCAGCTCGATCTCGCGGCGCTGAAGGAGCTCTCCCAGGAAGCACGTTCGGTCTACGGCCTCGGCGGCGCCGTGCAGCATGGCGCGTCCACGTTGCCGTCCGACGCGTTCGGCAACTTCCCCCTCTGTGAAGCCGTGGAGATTCACCTCGCCACGAATTTCCAGACGATGGTGTTCGATCACCCCAGGCTTCCCGCCGCGCTCAAGGCCGAAGTGAACGCGTGGGTGAAGGCGGAGTGCAAGGACGAGTGGAAGAAGGGGGACACCGAAGAGCAGTTCATCTACAAGAGCCGCAAGAAGGCGATCGGTCCCTTCAAGAAAAAGTTCTGGGATCTTCCGGCGGACGTGCGCCAGGCGATCGGCGCCGATCTCGAGAAGATGTTCTCCTTCCTCTTCGAGCAGCTGCGGGTGGGGAACACCCGTGCGGCGACGGACCGGTTCGTGAAGCCGCCGCTCGACACTCACACGGCGCCGCGCACGGCGGCAGTCGCGGCCCCTGACGACCTCGAGGCGGGGGAGTGAGCGACGAAGAAGGCCGCGACGGCCGGGACGATCGGGACGGTCGTTCGGCGGTCGGCCCGTTTCTCGTCGGGCTCGCCATCGGCGCGGCCCTCGGCGCGCTCTTCGCGCCGGAGTCGGGATCGAAGATCCGCGCGAAAGTGGGCAAACGCGCGGGCCAGCTCCGTGAGGACCTGGGAGAAATCGTCGACGAGCTGCGGACGGTGATGGCGGCGGAGGAAGCCGATGCGTCTCCGCGGGAGAATCTCCGGCGGCGTCTCACCGCGGCGCGGGCGGCCAGGAGCGCCGGCCGGACGGCGTCGACGCGGGCACTGCCGGGATCGGGGACAGCGGATACGCCGCTCGCGTGAAGGTCGAAGGTGGGTGGCACCAATCGTTCGTGGGCATGGTGCGCCGCACCTTTCAGGCGGCGTTCGAAGACAACGTGCCGTTTCTGGCGAGCGGGCTGTCGTTCGACCTGCTGCTCACCGCCATCCCGTTCGCGGCGCTCGCGCTCGCGGTGGTCGGCTATCTGGTGCAGCACCAGATCACGGCGCATCAGGTCACGGTGCATCAGCTCCTGCAGCGGTTTCTCCCGGGCGGACCGACGGGACGGGGCGTGGACATTTTCGAGCAGGTCGAGCGGGCTCTGGGCGGCATCGTAGCCCAACGCGGCCGCCTCACGCTCTACGGATTGCCGTTGTTCATCTGGTTTGCAGCCCGGTTTTTCTCCGGTCTGCGGATCGCGCTGAACGAGGTGTTCGACACCGAGGAGGTCCGCCCCTGGCCGGTCGCGAAAGGCACCGATCTGGCGATCATGCTGACGACCGCGGCCCTGGTGGTGGGCAACGCCCTGCTGCCCGCTTACGAGGTCCGGAGCGCCGGAACCATGATCGACTCGTTCTGGCTGCTCTGGTCCTGGCGCTTCGGGGTCGAAGTGACCGCCTTCGGATTCAGCACCATCCTGTTTTTCCTCGTCTTCAAAGTCTTGCCGAGCCGCCGCATTCACTGGCGCACCGCGCTGGTTGCTGCCGCGTTCTGCGCGCTGGCCTTCGAGGTCGCCAAACGGGCCTACGCCCTGTACCTGACGCGGTTCGTGACGCTGGATCGCGTGGCGACGGACGCGAACATCATCGCCTTCTTCCTCTTCCTGCTGTGGATCTACTACACGGCGTTCGTCTTCCTGCTGGGGGGCGAAGTGGCCGAGACGTACGATCTGGTGCGCATGCGGCGGGCCCAGCGGGTGCGGCTGGTATGAGCGGGATCGATCTCCGTTCCGACACGGTCACCAAGCCGTCGACCGCGATGCGGCGGGCGATGGCCGAGGCTGAGGTCGGCGACGACGTGCTGGACGGCGATCCGACGACGCGGCGCCTCGAGCAGCGCGTCGCGGAGCTCCTCGGGAAGGGGGATGCGCTCTTTTTCCCCTCGGGCACGCAGGCGAATATGACCGGCATCGCGATGTGCACCACGCCGGGAACGGAGCTCGTGCTCGAGGCCGACGCGCACCTCGTGCACTACGAGGTCGCTGGTGTGGCCCTCCTCGCCGGCGTGCAGATCCGTCCGGTGGCCACGCCGGACGGCCTCCTGTCCGCGGAGCTCGTACGGGGCGCCCTGCGGCCGCCGTCACCGCACGTTCCCCGCGTCAGCGCGATCGCCCTCGAGAACACGCATAACGCAGCCGGGGGGCGGGTCCTGCCGCTCGACCGGCTGACGGCGATCACGGCGCTCGCCGCGGAGCGTCATTTGCCCGTCCATCTCGATGGGGCCCGGCTCTGGAATGCGGCCGCGGCGCTGAATCAGAAGTTGTCGACGCTCACGGCAGGGGTGGCGACCGTCATGGTGAGCCTCTCCAAAGGCCTCGGGTGCCCCGTGGGATCGTGTCTCGCGTTCGACGCCGGACGACGCGCGGAAGCGTGGGAGATCCGGAAGCGGCTGGGGGGCGGCATGCGGCAGTCAGGGATTCTTGCGGCTGCGGGCCTCCATGCGCTCGATGTCAATCTGTCCCGCCTCGCCGAGGATCACGCGAATGCGAAGGCGTTCGCCGGAATCGTCGCGGAGAATCAGGCCCTGCGGCCGGTGCCTCCCGATTCCAACATCGTGATGGTGGACTTGGTGCGGGAGCAGGACGCCGCGGACCGGGCGGTCGCGGCGCTTGAGTCCGCGGGCGTGCTCTGCTCGGACTTCGGCCCCCGACGCCTCCGCTTCATCACCCATCTCGACGTCTCGCGTGCGGATGTCGAGCGTGCGGCGGGAATCGTCGCCAGGGTGCTCGCATGACCGGACGCCCCACGCCGAGCGTGCCGCACCTCCCCCAGGTGCTGCCGACCGCGCGCGCGATCCTCTGGAATCCGATTCTCCAGGGGACGGTGCGGCGGACGCCCGGCGGCGCGTATCCCATCTTCATCGATCAGAAGGCACTGACCGCGCTCGCCGATCATTTCGCCGCCGTCCCTCCCGACCAGGCGGTGTTCGGATTCCTCGCGGGCGATCTCTTCGAATGTCCGACCAGCAAGGTTCGCTACGCGGTCGTCGACTCCACCATCCGTCTGAATCAGCCGATCTATGGGGACAAGACGGCCATCGTGGTTCAGCGGCTCTGGGACCGCATCCAGGGTGAGCTGAAGAAAATCGAAGGCCAGCTCATCGGCTGGTATCACAGTCACCCCGGTCTGCCGCTGTCCCTCGCGCCGGAAGACGTGCAGGCGCAGGAGGGCTACTTCACCTCCCCGTGGCACACGGCCCTGGTACTCGGCGTGCAGGGCGCCGACCACGTCGCGGGATTTTTCCGCCGTTCCGGTGCGCCCGGGTGGACCACGACGCCGCTGCCGTTCTACGAGCTGCTGGACGAGGCGACGATCTCGACACGCGGCAAACGTTCGATCTTGCCATGGAAGAACTTCGGGACCGACGAGGCGACGGCCAGCCGGGCGGGCGCGAGTGCACCCGCGAAGGCGACGCCGACGCGAATCGGACCGCCGCCCAAGCCGGCGACGCCGGCACCGCCGCAGCCCAAGTTGCCACCGCAGGCACCGCTGCCGAAGCCGCAGGCACCTGCCGCCGCGGCACCTCCGGCTCCGCCTCCGCCGGCACCCAAACCGCCACCGCCGGCCCCGAAGCCGCCGCCACCGGCGCCGAAACCGCCGCCACCGCCACCTCCTCCTCCGTCCCCAGAACCGGAAGAGGCTCCACTCGCGCCGCCGCCGATCGCGCCGCCGTCACGGAAGGCAGCGGACGCACTGGAGCTCGAGTCGTCGATCGCACCGACGCCGGCGGCGTCTCCCGCGCCACCGCCGCCCCGACGGTCGGGCGGTCAGTCGATGCCGAATCTCCAGCCGGTGCGTCAACCGGAGCGCACGTCGACGCCCGTGCGGCCAAGCACCCGCCGTCCGACGGTCGGCAAGCTGTACGCCGAGGAATCGACGTCGTGGAAGGGACGGATCATCCTGGGGGTCGTGATTCTCGCGCTCCTCGGCGGAGCGGGTTACTGGTATCTGTTCCTGCGCCCGACGCCGGGGTGGGAGTATCCGTGGAGTCCGCTGGTGCGACAGTTCGCATCGAAGCCACCCGCGCCGGCTCCGGTTGCGAAGCCGGCGACCGTCGATTCGGCGACGGTGCGGCTCGACGTCGCCAGTGATTCCCTCTCGCAGGCCATCTCACGGTTTGGGGACCGCGCGCTGCGCTTCGGCGGCCTGGCCTCGGACTGCGCGCCGATGGACTCGGCACTGGTCTCGATGGAGGATTTCTGGACCACGTACAATCAGCGGCAGCAGAATGTGACGCTCGACGCGCAGCGCGCCGCCCGCGACCAGCAGCTGTCATCGAGCGCGGACTCCGTCGAGGCCACGTTCGAGAGCTCCGGATGCGGCCGCCCATGAGCCGCGTGCTCCTGGCCCTCGTGTTCCTCGCGGCGCCAGTGTCGGCCCAGGGGCCGGCCGCACAGCCGCTGCGTGCGACCGACATCATCCGGCTGCTCGCCTCCGGGACCGCGCCGAGCAGTGTCGCGACGCGTATCGGCAGAGATTGCCTCACGTTCGTGCCGTCGACGCGCGACCGCCGGAATTTCCAGGCTCTCGGTGCCGACACCGCGGTCATGGCCCGCATCGACCGCTGCGTCCGTCGCGGCGTCCGGAAGTCCTCCGGGCGCGCGACGGCCCCGGTTTCCCCCGCGCCGATTCCGTCCTCCCCTTCACCGTCTCCGGTCAACTCCGGTGGTACGGCGGCCCCCACACCAACACCCGTTGCAAGCGCTCAGCCTCCCGCGCAGCCCGCTTCGGGGCCTGACCCCTCGCCGGACAAGACGGGGTTCGTGGAGGGGACCGGGCAGCGGGGCGTAGTGGGGATCCCGGCCGCCGTTCCTCTCGTATTCGAGGTGAAGGACGCCAACGGTAAGGCGATCCCGCAGGCCCGCGTCATCTTCTCGGCGGACAACGCGCAGTTGCGCCCTGAGTCTCCGGCGACCGACGCGGCGGGGCACATCCGCGTCAATGTCGTCTTTGGCCATACGGCCGGAAAAAGTGTGATCCGAGCCGCAATCGGTCAGATTTTCCGCTCGGCGACGCTCTATCCCACCGCCGCCTCGCCATCGCGGCTGGAATTCCACCTCGGGGCGAGCGCGATCGGGGATACTCTGCACCTCGCCCCGGATACCAGCGCTACGGTGCGGGTGGTCGCTACCGATGAGTTCGGCAACCCCGTGGCGCTCGTGGGCCTGCAATCCCTTTCTGGCGATGAGGGGATCGTGCGTGTCGAGCGCCTGGGTGGCGACACTGTCGCCGGCACGCTGTCCGTGAAGGCCCGCGGACAGGGAAGCGCCCAGCTGGCCGTTCAGGGCTCCGGAATCTTCTCGAACCTCACGGTGGTCGTTGGTCACTGACGCGGCATAGAGGGCGGGGATAGATTTCTCGCGCCCCAGGTCCGCAGGGCAGTCGCTCGTGAACCGCGTCAGGCCCCCGCAGGGAGCAGCGCTGAACGAGGCCGAATGTCGTTGCGGGGTGCCTGGGGCACTTTCACTCAATGGCGCCCTTGCTCTCCGAAGTCACCGACTCCCCCAGTCGCGGCGGACGCATTTTGTCCATCGACGACGACGCGGCTATCCGCCAGTTCTTGAGCGCGGTCCTCAAGGCTGACGGGCACGAGGTGCTCCTGGCGGCCGATGGTGCCGCCGGCGTCAACACCGCCAAGGCGGAATTGCCCGACGTCATCCTCCTCGATCTCATCATGCCGTATGCATCCGGATTCGAAGTGCTCCACCACCTTCGGGACGATCCGTCCACCCGCGAGATTCCGGTGCTCGTCCTGTCGACCCAGGGCGGGGAAGACGACATTGTCCGCGCGCTCGATCAGGGGGCGGAGGATTTTCTGATCAAGCCGTTCTACGCCCGCGAGCTCCTGGCGCGGGTGCGGAAGGTTCTCACGCGCACCAAGGTCGCGCGGTCCTGAGCGGATGCAGGAGTTCGTCGGTGTTCTCCTGGGGGCTCTGAGCGGCCTTTTCCTTCTGGTCTTTTCGGTCGTCCTGGTCACCAAGGCCCTGCGCGAGATTCGAGATGGCTATGAGCGCCGGCGCCGCGCCCTCCTCCTCCCGTCCATCGTCGCGTACGCCAACGGCTCCGAAGGACAGATCACGGACTTCGTGCCCACACCGCTGAAGCGGTGGGAACGGCGCGTCGTCGAATGGCTGCTCCTCGATCACATCCGCTCGCTCAAGGGGCACGCCCAGGCGCGGCTGGCTCTGGCGTTCGAGCAGCTGGGGTTCGTCGCCCAGGCGCATCGCCAGCTCACGCATCGCCGCTGGTGGGTGCGTGTGGATGGCGCCGAGAAGCTGGGGCGGATGCTGGCGAGATCCGCGGTGCATGATCTGGTCCGGCTCATGGACGACCCGGTGCCGGAAGTGCGACTCCGCGCGGCGAAGGCGCTGGGAGCCATCGGGGGACTGGAGGCGGTCGAAACGCTCATCGCCGCTCTCAAGGCCACCGACCGCTGGGCGACCCTCCGGATCGCCGACATTCTCGCGGGGCTCGGCGCCTCTGCCGTCGAACCGTTGCTCGAGGCGTTCCCGCGGCTGCCGCAGGCCGCGCGCGTGCCGGCAATCGACATTCTCGGCCGCCTGCGCTCGCATCTCTCGCTCTCGCTCCTCCGCGGTCTTCTGGCGGACGCCGATGCGAACGCCCGGGCCCGGGCCGCGAACTCCCTCGGGTTGATCGGGCACCCGGCCGTGACGCAGGCGCTGATCGAGGCGCTCGCGGACCCGGAGTGGCCGGTGCGGGCGATGTCCGCCAAGGCACTGGGACGCATCGCCGGCGACGACTCCGTCGAGCCGCTGCGCCGTGCCCTGTCGGATCCCGAGTGGTGGGTACGCGCCAACGCCGCTGAGTCTCTGCGGGGCAAAGGCGAGGCTGGACGCCGGGCCCTGATGGTCGCGCTGGAAGGCAACGACGCGTTCGCCGCGCACAAGGCGGCCTGGATGCTCCAGGAAGCGGGTGTGCTGGACGCCCTGCTCGCGCGTCTGGGAGAAGGGAACGAGGACGACCGGCGCGAGGCGCGGACGGTGTTGCGACGGCTGGTGACACTTGGAAGGACGGATTTGCTCCAGGACATCGCCGCCCGCCATCCGGATGCCGAGGTCCGGCGTGAGGTGGGGACGCTGCTCCAGGCGCAGGTGGTCAGCGCGTGATCCTGGGCTGGATCGCGCATGCCATCGCCTGGTTCGGGGACTTCATCCTGGTGTACTTCCTCGCCCTCAATCTGTCGTACCTGCTTCTCTTCCTGATCTCATTGGTCGAAGTGGTTCGCTTCCTCAAACGGACGTTTTTCTCGGACTACCAGCAGATCCTCCGGTCCGACCTGACGCTGCCGATCTCGCTCCTCGTCCCGGCGCACAACGAAGAAAACACGATCGTCGACACCATCCGCTCTCTGCGGATGCTCAACTATCCGCAGTTCGAGATCATCGTCATCAACGACGGATCCACGGATCACACCCTCGAACGGCTGCTCGACGCCTACGAGCTGCGCCGGGTGGACCGCGTGTTCAAGCGGAGTCTGCCCACCAAGCCACTGCGGGGCGTGTACGCGTCCCCGCTGGTCCCGGGACTCACCGTGGTGGACAAGGAGCGCGGGGGAAAACCGGACGCGCTGAACATCGGCATCAACCTCTCGCGCTATCCGTTGTTCTGTTCCATGGATGCGGACTCCGTGATCGAAGAGGACGCGCTGCTCAAGGCCGTGAAGCCGTTCATGGAATTCCCCGACGAAACCATCGCGGTGGGCGGAATCGTCCGTTGCGTGAACGGCTGTACGGTGAAGGACGGGCGGGTGACCCGCATCGCGATCCCGCGGCGGCCCCTCCCGATCTTCCAGGTCGTCGAATACCTCCGCGCCTTTCTCGGTGGCCGGCTCGGCTGGAGCGCGCTGCAGGCGTTGCCGCTCATCTCGGGCGCGTTCGGCGTCTATCGCAAGGCGGCGGTGATCGACGTCGGCGGCTATGACGGGACCACCGATACCGAGGACCTCGAGCTGGTGCTCGCCATGCACCAGTACCGGCGCGCCAAAGGCCTCCCATACCGCATTGTGTTCGTCCCCGACCCGGTGTGCTGGACGCAGGTGCCGGAACGGTGGCGGGACCTGCGCCGGCAGCGGAATCGCTGGCACCGCGGAATGCTGCAGAGCATCGTGCGGCACCGCCGCATGTTTCTGAACCCGCGCTACGGGATCATCGGCATGGTGGTGCTCCCGTACTACCTGGTCTTCGAGGCCCTCGGGCCGTTGATCGAAGGCATCGGGTACCTCACCGTCATAGTGGGCGCGGTGACCGGACTCCTGAACGGCGCCTTCTTCGTGAAGTTCTTCCTGGTCGCGGTGCTCGTCGGTGTGTTCCTGTCCGTCGCGTCGGTGTTCCTGGAGGAGATCAGCTTCCGCCGCTATCCCGGCTGGAGTGACCTGCTCAAGCTCATGCTCTTTGGTCTGCTGGAGAACGCGGGGTACCGGCAGGTCCTTGCGGTGTTCAAGCTGCAGGCGTACTGGGAATTCGTGGTCGGGAGGAGGCGCTGGGGCCGGATGGACCGTCGCAGCTTCGAGCCCCAACCCCTGTTAGATTCCCGGCAGAGATGATCGCGCTCGCCCGGAAATACCGTCCCACTCAATTCGCGGATCTGGTCGCTCAGGATCACGTCGCCGCCGCCCTGCGCGGAGCCGTGGCCTCAGAGCGTGCCGCGCACGGCTATCTGTTCACGGGCCCCCGGGGCGTGGGGAAGACCACCGCCGCCCGCGTGCTCGCGATGGCCCTGAATTGCCCTAACGCCAAGGACGGCGAGCCCTGCGGCAAGTGCGAGTCCTGCTCCCGGATCTGGACCGGCGCCGCCAACCTCGACGTCGTAGAGCTGGATGCCGCGTCGAACCGCGGCGTCGACGACGCTCGTGACCTCCGTGAGCGCGCGATGTACGCGGCGTCCGCGGATAACCGGCGCAAGGTCTACATCGTCGACGAAGCGCATATGCTCACCCGCGAGGCCTGGAACGCGCTCCTCAAAGTCCTCGAAGAGCCGCCCGCGGGGGTCGTCTTCGTTTTCGCCACCACTGATCCCCAGAAAATCGCCCAGGCGGCGGCCCCGGTACTGTCCCGGGTGCAGCGCTTCGATTTCCGCCGCATCGGTCCACACGCCATCGTGGACCGTCTCAAGCATGTCCTGTCGCAGGAGAAGTTGAAGGCCGACGACGACGCCCTGCATCTCATCGCCCGCAGTGCCGACGGCGGGATGCGGGATGCGCTGTCGCTCCTCGACCAGGTGCTGTCGTTCGGCTCCGGCGCCGTCACGGCCGCGCGCGTGCGCGACGTCCTGGGACTCATTCCCGATGAGCGGTATGGGGAGCTCCTGCGCATCATCGCGGAACACGATGCCAAGGGGGCCTTCGCGCTGGTCGACCGCCTGCTCGAAGCGGGCGCGAGTCTCGAGGAGTTCGTGGCCGGGGCGGGGGAAGCGCTTCGCGCGGTCCTTTTGCTCAGCGTCGGCGGCGAGCCGGATGGGCTCACCGAGACCATGGTCGCCACCCTCAAGTCGCACGCACCCCAGTTCTCGACGGGCGACGTGGTACGGCTCCTCGCCATGCTCGCTGAATCCGAGGGACAGATCCGGCATTCCGGAAACCAGCGTCTGGTGGTCGAGCTGCTGTTGCTCCGTTGGGCGTTGCTCGATCAGACGGTGCAGTTGGCTGAGGTGATTCGCGCCCTGGGCGACCCCGGGGCGCCGGCTGCGCCGCCGCGTCGCGGACCGGCGCCCGCGCCCGCCCCCTCGGGCCGGCCGGCCGAGATGCGCGATTCTGCGCCTGCCGCTGCACCCGCCGCGCCGGTCCCCGCTCGTGCGTCGTCAACGGCGGTGGAGCGCGGGGCACTCACACTCGAACGGGTGCGCGACCTGTGGCCCGGCGTCGTGGAGCAGAGCCGTTTCACGTCGCCCCTCCTGCCGACCCTGCTCGCCGACAGCGAGATCTCGGCGGTGCGCGAGGGGGTGGTGGTGCTTCGTATTGCCGCTGCCCATCGCGACGGGATCGAACGGAAGCGTGAGTCGATCACCCGGTTGCTCGAGCCCCACTTCTCCGGACCGGTGCGTATTGATCTGGTGTCGGCCGCCGCGCCGGCCCCGGTGGGGAACCAGACGACGGGCCCCGCGCGTTTGACCGAGGCCACGGCCAACGCCGAGCGGTTGCGAGTGCTGCGGGCGAAGGACCCGACGTTGTCGGCGGCGGTGGACGCGCTGGATCTGGAGATACTGGAATAGCTTGCAACACCATTAGACGAGGGGTAACTTTCGACGTATGGCGGATTTATCCAGCCTGCTTCAGATCGCGCAGCAGGCGCAGGGCCGGTTGTCGGAGATACAGACTCAGCTCGCTCAGCAGACGGTAACAGCTTCCGCGGGTGGGGGGATCGTGCAGGTCACCGCGGACGGGCAGGGGCGGATTCGGGCGGTCCGGATCGACCCTGAAGCCGTAAAGCAGGGCGACGTCGAGATGCTCGAAGATCTCGTGCTCGCGGCGGTATCGGAGGCGCAGAAACGAGCGGCCGAGCTCGCACAGGCCGAAGTCAAGAAATTGGCTCCAGGGTTGCCGTTTCCGTTCCAGCTGCCGTCGTAAGGCACCGTGTCAGCTATTGATGATCTCGTGACGGAGCTGTCCAAGCTCCCCGGGATTGGACGAAAAACCGCGCAGCGACTCACGTTTCATCTTTTGAAGCAACCTGCCGATGACGCCGGCCGGCTGGCCGACGCGATCCGGCGGGTGCGGGAGCAGGTGCGGGCCTGCAGCACCTGCGGCACGCTCTCGGACCAGGATCCGTGCGGCATCTGCGCGGATCCGCGACGCGACGACACCGTGCTCTGTGTAGTCGAAGAGGCGGCCGACGCGAACGCGATCGAGCGCGCGGGCCGGTACCGGGGCCGCTACCACGTGTTGGGGGGGCGGATGTCACCCCTCGACGGCGTGGGGCCTGAGGACCTGAGCGGCGATTTGTTACTGGCCCGGGTGAGCAACGGGCATGACGGCCACGGCGTCCGCGAAGTGATCGTGGCGACCAACCCCTCGATGGAAGGGGATGTGACCGCCACCTGGCTGCAGCAGCTCCTGGCGCCCACGGGCGTGCGGGTGACGCGGATCGCGCGCGGACTGCCGGTGGGTGGTGATCTGGAGTACGCGGACGGCGTCACGATTGCCCAGGCGCTGTCGGCGCGGCGGGAGATGACGGACTGACCCGAGGGGTGTGATGACGGGTGCGGCGAGCTGGTCGTTCTCCGAGAACGACTTCAAACAGATCCAGACGCACTTGCAGGCGTTCCTGCGCGAGTCCAACGCGCGGTGCGCCCTCCTGGTCGACCGCACCGGGCAGCTCGTCGCCACCGTGGGGGAGCAGCCGCAGTTCGATCCCACCGCGTTCGCGTCACTGACGGCCGCCGATTTCAGCGCCAACGACCAGCTTGCCAAGATGATCGGCGAGGCCGAATTCGCGTCGCTGGTGCACCAGGGCGAAAAAGAATCGATGTTCCTGGCCGACGTGGCCCGCCGGGTGATCCTGGTGGTGCTCTTCGACCAGCGCGCCACGCTGGGCCTCGTGAAGCTCAAGGCCAAGGGCGCGGTCGACAATCTGAACAAGGTGTTCGAGGCGATGTTCAACCGGGTGGCGTCGGGTGCCGCCCCGCAGAAGGGCATCCTCGAAGGGGCGGAAGACGAAATTGACAAACTGTTCGGCTGACCGGGGGGCGATCACATGTCGATGATCAACTACGCCTCCCGCGAGATCAACTGCAAGCTCGTGTACTACGGTCCCGGGCTCGGCGGCAAGACGACGAACCTGGAACACGTGTACGGGAAAGTCGCGCCCAACACGCGCGGCAAAATGATCTCGCTCGCCACCGAGACCGAGCGGACGCTCTTCTTCGACTTTCTGCCCGTCGATCTCGGCACCATCCGCGGGTTCAAGACCCGCTTTCACCTCTACACGGTGCCGGGACAGGTCTACTACAACGCAAGCCGGAAGCTCATCCTGAAGGGCGTCGACGGCATCGTGTTCGTCGCGGACAGCCAGATCGAGCGGATGGAAGCCAACGTGGAGTCGATGCAGAATCTGTACGACAACACGAAGGAGTACGGCTACGATCTGACCAAGATTCCGTTCGTGATCCAGTACAACAAGCGTGACCTCCCGAACGCCGCACCGATCAAGGACCTGCAGTCGGCGCTCAATCCCGGCTGGATGATCGAAGACGCGGCCCAGCAGAAGGTCGTTCCCGATCCCGCGCACCCGGGCGAGAACCTGGTGGAGAAGGTCGACGCCGAGTGGATGGGGCGGGCCCCGTACATGGAAGCGGTGGCGGTACGCGGCGACGGCGTGTTCGACACCCTCAAGGCCGTGAGCAAGATGGTCCTCAAGACGTTGAGTTGAGGAGTTCGGGCATGCAGTGGACATGGACCCTGCCGAACATCCTCACCATCGCGCGGATCTGCCTCACGCCCATCATCGCTCTGCTGCCATTCATCGAAGGGTACTGGCCCAAGGTCTTCTGCTTTTTCATCTTCATCGCGGCCGCCGTCTCCGACGTCGTCGACGGCTACTACGCCCGCAAGCACAATCAGATCTCCGAGCTGGGCCAGCTCCTCGATCCGGTCGCCGATAAGCTCCTCCTCTTCGCCATGCTGGTCCCCATCTTCTGGCTGACCCGGCATCCGACCATCACCGTCGACTACCGCATCCCGTGGTGGGGCAGCATGCCCGTCTGGGTGCTGCTGCTCCTGGTGGGCCGGGAGCTCCTGATCACGGCCTTCCGCTGGTTCGCCAAACGGCGCGGGATCATCATTCCCGCGATGGGACCGGGAAAGCTCAAGGCCACCGTCCAGAACATCTTCATCGGCGCCACCATCGCCTGGTTCGCGTGGAAGGACGCCCTGGCGCAGTTCGGCTGGAATTTCTGGTGGCGGAATACCTGGAACGAGTTCCACGGCTGGTTCGTGACGGTCACGCTCGCCATCGCGGTCGTCCTGACGGTCTACTCGCTCGTGGTCTATCTCTACCGGTACCGCCAGCTGCTCAAGGACGCCCTCTGAACCTCGAGCTGGTGACCATCGGCACCGAGCTCCTCCTCGGCCACACCATCGACACGAACGCGGCCGAGCTGGGGCGGGCCCTGGGGGCCGCGGGCGTGGAGATCGTGCGGCGTACGACGGTGCCGGACCGCCCGAAGGCCATCGCCGACGCCGTGCGCGCCGCCCTGGAACGGACGGGATTCGTCCTCGCGACCGGGGGGCTGGGTCCGACCAAGGACGACATGACCAAGAAGGTCGTCGCCGACCTGTTCGGGAAGGCGCTGTACCTGGACGAGGGTCTCCTCAAGGCCCTGGAAGCCCGCTTCAAGCGGCTCGGCCGCGGTCCCATGCCGGCCATCAACCGCAACCAGGCCGAAGTGCCGGAGGGGGCCACCGTGCTCCCGAATCCGCGCGGCAGCGCCCCGGGTCTCTGGATCGAAGACGCCGGGCGCGTGGTGATCCTGCTCCCCGGCGTTCCGTCGGAGATGCGCGGGCTCCTGATCGAAGAGGTCCTGCCGCGGATCGTCGCCCGCCAGGCGAAGGACGGGGGCACGCGCGTGGTGCGTTCGCGGACCCTGCGCACCACCGGCGTGTCGGAGTCGGCTCTCGCGGAGCGCGTGGGACCCCTCGAGGAAGCCCTCGCTCCTCTTTCCCTCGCCTACCTCCCGTCCGTCGAAGGCGTCGATCTCCGGCTCACGGCCTGGTCGGTGGTTCCGGAGGAGGCAGATCGTCTCTTGGCCTCCGGTGGAGACCGCCTCAAGAAGGAGCTCGGCGACCACTACTACGGCGAGGAAGAAACGCTGCTCGCTGCGACGGTGATCGACATCCTCAAGAGCAAGAGCAAAACGGTGGCGGTCGCGGAGTCGTGCACCGGCGGCATGGTCGGCGCCCGGTTGACCGCCATTCCCGGCGCGTCGGCCGTCTTCGTCGGCGGCGTGGTCGGATACGACGACAACGTGAAGCGCGAACAGCTCGGCGTACCGTCCGAGGTTCTCGAGCAGCACGGCGCCGTGTCGGAAGAATCGGCGCGCGCGATGGCGGCGGGTGCCGCGCGCGTCTTCAAGACGTCCTGTGCCATCGCCGTGACAGGCGTGGCGGGACCGGGAGGCGGGACGCCGGAAAAGCCGGTGGGCACCGTCTGGCTCGCGGTGCTGGTCGACGGCAATACGACCGCGGTGAAGCGGACCTTCCCGGGGAGCAGGGAAGAAATCCGCGCTCGCAGCGCGCAGACCGCGCTCGATCTCCTGCGGCGAAGGTTTCTGCCCGGCCACCCGAGTCGCTGATGCCGACGTTCACGGCGCCCGATGGACTGCAATTGGTCTTCGATGCCGTCGAGGCCGCGCACCCCCGGGCCGCCGTCCTCGTCCTGCACGGGTGGTCGGACCACGCGGGGCGCTGGACCGAAACCGCCAAGGCGCTGCACCAGTCCGGCTACTCGGCGTACGCGCTGGACCTGCGCGGGCATGGCCGCTCGGGCGGACGTCGCGGGCACCTCTCGCGCTTCAGCCAGCTCCTCGGTGACCTGCACGCCTTTCGCCGCGTCGTCCGCGTCCGGACCGGCGCGCCCCAGGTGCTGCTGGGACATTCGTTCGGTGGGCTGGTGGTCCTGCGATACCTCGAGACGCAACCGCTCGAGCCCGTGATGGCGAACATCGTGGCGTCGCCCTTCCTGGGGCTGGGGTTCCGGGTGAATCCGCTCAAGCTCCTCGCCGGGCGGCTGCTCGCCGATCTCGCGCCGACGGTATCGTTGCCGACCGGCATCGACACGGAGGCACTCTGTCGCGATCCCGCGGTCTGCGCGGCGTACCGGGCCGATCCCATGGTGCACGGCCGCATGACGGCCGGCGCCTGGAAGGAGATCCAGTGGGCGCAGCGGGCCGTGGCGGCCGATGCACACCGGATCGAAGGCCCCATCCAGTTCCTGCTGACCGGCGAGGACCGGATCGTCGACGCCGAGATGGCGAGGGCGTTCGCGGATGGATTGCATGGGGACGTGCAGGTCCGGTGGTATCCCGAGATGTATCACGAAGCGCTGCACGACCAGCAGCGGGACCGCGTCCTGGCCGACGTACTGACCTTTTTGGCTGGAACTGCCCCGAAAGCCCCTTCGTAATGCTATTTTGCGGCCACCAGACGTGCCATTTCGGCGGGGGTGCAGGGCACGCCGTTTGCCCCCCTCGCTCCTCCGAGGCCTGATGACCGAGCCCAAGGGAAGCCCAGAAAACGAGAATGCTGCTCAGGAGGGGGGAAGTGCGCCCCCTCCCGTCGAGCTCCCGGACGCCGCGCTAGAGCGGGTGACTGAGGAGCTGTCGGCGTTGAAGGACAAATATCTTCGGAGCGCCGCCGAGTTCGAGAATTTCCGGAAGCGGACCGCCAAGGAGCGTGTCGAGGTCTGGGCCAAGGCGCAGGGCGAGCTCATTGAGCGTCTGGTGGACGGGCTCGACGATCTGAACCGCTTCGCCGAAGTCGACCAGGCCACAACGGATGCGAAGACCCTCCACGATGGTGTGGAGCTGGTGAGGAAGAAGTTCTGGAAGGCCCTCGACAACGTGGGACTGATCCGCATCGACCAGACGGGCGTGCCGTTCGATCCCAAGGTTCATGAAGCGGTCACGATGGGCACCGCCACGGCGCCGGAGCAGGATCACACGGTGGGGTCGGTGTTGCAGGCCGGGTACCGGCTCGGCGACGCGCTCATTCGGCCCGCGCGGGTGATGGTGCTCTCGTGGAAGGGTGAGCAGTCCTGATGGCCGCCCAGCGCGATTACTACGAAGTGCTGGGGGTCCCGGAGAGCGCCGCCACCGAGGACGTGAAGAAGGCCTTCCGGCGGCTGGCGAAGCAGTACCACCCCGACCGCAATCCCAATAATCCGCAGGCGGCGGAGCGCTTCAAGGAGATCAACGAAGCGCACGACGTGCTTTCAGACGCGGACAAGCGCAAGAAGTACGACACCCTGCGCCGCTACGGAGCGTTCGCCGGCGGCGCGCGCGGGCCACGGCCTGGCGGCGCCGGCCCCACGCCCGACGAGGGGATGGATTTCTCCAACCTCAGCTCCTTCGGCGGGTTGGGGGATCTCTTCTCGTCGATTTTCGGTGGGCGACCCGGCGGAGCGGGTGAGGCGGGCGACGAAACGGTCGAGACCGCGCTCCACATCCCGTTCCGCGTCGCGGCCCTTGGCGGCAAAATCCCCGTGACGCTGCCGATGGCCGAGGTTTGTCCGACGTGCGGCGGAAAAGGTGGAGCACCGGGGTCGACCATCGTGACCTGCGCGGAGTGCAAGGGTCGCGGGACGATTTCGTTCGGGCAGGGTGGCTTCGCGGTGAATCGCCCGTGCCCGGTCTGTCGCGGCAAAGGGCGCATCCCCTCCCAACCCTGTCCCACCTGTCATGGGGCTGGCGAGGTACGGGTGGAGAAGCCGGTGACCATCACGGTCGAGCCCGGCACCGAGGACGGCACGCGCGTGCGGCTTAAGGGGCAGGGCGCGAAGGGGAAGGGCGACCTCATCGTCAACTTCCACGTCGACGCCGACCCCTTCTTCCGGCGCGAAGGGCTGGACGTGATCTGCGTGGTACCCATTAACGTCGCGCAGGCCCTGCTGGGCACACGGATCAAGGTCAAGACACTGGACGGCAAGCGGGTCGTGTTGCGGGTGCCGCCCGGCACGCAGCCGGGGCAGAAGTTCCGGATCGCGGGCCAGGGAATCGCCAAAGGGGGACGGAAAGGGGATCAGTTCGTGGAGGTTCGCCTCGATCTCCCCGAGCACCTCACCGAAGAGCAGGCGGCGGCGGCGAAGGAGTTCGCGGAAAAGACGGGCCTGAAGTACTAGGTCGCCCGGCCTCGGGCGACGGTCCAGGACGTTTTTTCCTTGCCGCCTTCCATCACGTGATAGTGGTCGAAATGCGCCACCGTGAGACACGAGTGGTTCGGCACGATTTCTACCGTCTCACCCACCCTGAAGCGCCCGTCGATGTCGGCGGGCGTTTTCGCGTGTACCACGCCATGCTCCTGCGACAGCGAGACGATGGTCAACTCGGGGTGATCCTTGATCACGCCCATCGCCGGCGAGAGGCCGAGGTGCGTGGGTCCGACGTCTTTGGAGAGGGCGAGTGCGCCGGCGTCCACGATGAATTGCTTGCTCCCCGGCTGATGGGAGACGACGGTCGCGAGGACCGTCACCCCCACATCCCGCGGTTCGCAAACGCCGATCTCGACCATGGTGCGGTCGAAAAAGACGTAGTTGCCGGGCCGTCCTTCGGTCAGGCCATCACCCCGCTCGAGCGCCATCATCGCGGGGGTCGACCCGACGCTCACGGCGGGAACCTCGATCCCCATCCCGCGGAGGCGGTCGGCGAAAGCGACCATCACCCGGCGTTCTTCTTCGGCGACGGCCGCCGCTTCCTGACGCGCCCGTGTCTTGTACGCGTGTCCCGAGTGGCTGACGATGCCGCCGAACCTGCCCCCAGGTGCCGTCAGCGCCCGCACGACCTCGATCGCGTAGGCTGACGCCGGATCCACGCCCGCCCGGTGATATCCGCAGTCGACCTTCAGCCAAGCGGTGAGCCCGGACTTTGCCAAGTCGTGCGCGGTATCGAGGTCGTCCACCACCACGCTCAGCCTGGTTCGCTCTGCCACGCGCCGGGCATGCGGGATGTGTCCCGCATCGATGGGGAATGCCCACAGGATGTCGTCGAACCCCGCGTCCGCGAAGGCTTCGGCCTCATCCAGGGTCGACACCGTCACGCCCAATGCGCCATGCGCGAGCTGTCGTCTGCCCAGCTCGACGCATTTGTGGGTCTTGATGTGCGGCCGCAGGCTGATGCCCAGCCCCCGAGTCCGGCCCGCCATGGTGGCGAGGTTGCGTTCGACCACGTCGAGGTGGAGGAGGAGTGCAGGGGTCTCGATCATTCGTGGGATACCGGGGTTAGGCGTGCGGTGAAGCGGTCGAACGCGAGGACCGAGAGCAGGAGCAGGGCGCCCCAGACATAGTTGAACCGCTTGATGACCTGCATCCACTCAGGGTACAGGTGATCGGACGTCAGGATCCCGGACAAGAGGACGCCGGCGATGGCGGTCACCGTCGTCCGGGCCCAATGCCGCGCCGGTGGCGTCACCGTCAGCACGCCGATCCAGCCCGGGAATGCGAGGGTTTGATAGTAGAACCATCCGATCGGCGTGATCAGCGCGGCGAAGATGCTCACGAGTCCCAAGTCGCCGACCCAGTCGTGGCCCGCGGGTGTCTCGAGCAGGGACCAGAGCAGAATCAATCCCACCACGATCTCGATGCCGACCACCCACGGCGTGCCGAGGCCGAACCCCACGTGCAGGAGATTGCCCAGGGGCTGGGTGCCGAAGCCCGCCATGATCGGGGCGGTGCGGCTGGTGGTGAACCAGCTCCAGACGGTGTCCACGGAGCCGACCGGGCCATACCGGATCATGGCGAGGATCGTGGCGGCACCGGCGATGAGCACTCCGAACACGAGCGCCTTCCACCGGCGACGAACCAGGAAGTAGACGAGGAGCAGTCCCGGGAACGCCTTCAGCGCCGTGGCGATCCCGGCCCACCCGCCAGCCGTGCCGGCACGCCCTCGCTCGAGCGCCCGGTGCAAGAGCATCACCAGGTAGAGCAACACGACGGTGACGTTTTGATGCTCGAAGTTGGCCTGGAGGGGCTTGGCGACGCAGAGCAGGGAAATCACCGCCACCCCCCAGCTCCAGCGCCGTCCCGCGTACGCCAGGCACCAGACCACACACCACACGTTGAACACCGCCCAGATCGCCTGCGCGAAGGCCATCGACCATCGAGCCACGAGGGCGAGGGGAGTCAGGGCGAAGAGCGCGAACGGGGGCCAGTAGACGCCCTTCTCGGGATTGGCGCCGTAGAGGGGCAGGCCGCGCAACAACCGATCACTCTGGAGGATTTCCTGTACGAGGTCGCCGCCGCGATGGATCCCGACCGGAATGACCACCGCGGCGTAGACCAGGGCGAGACCCAGGAGCGTGTTGCGCTCGCGCGGACTGAGCGGCCGCAGGTTCACTCAGCAGCCCTCGGCGCTGAGCCCACCAGCGCCAACAGGAGAAGCGAGCCGATCGTGTCGTTGTGTCCCGCGATCCAGGCGATGGCGTGCGGCCACGGGATCTTCGCCAGATAGCCGGACGTCAGAACGCCCGCGACGACGAACAGCACGGTCCGCCACCAGGGTCTCCCCGGTTCGGACGTGGCCAGGGCGAATACCCAGAGCGGGTACGCCAGGGTGAACGTGTGGAGCCAACCAATTGGGGAGAGCAAGCAGGCGGCGACCAGCACGATGCCGACGTCCCGGAAGGCGTGGTCAGGTGCGGAGTGCGAACTGCGGAGTGCGGAATGCTGCGGCGTGGAATCGGCACTCCGCACTCCGAAATCCGCACTTCGCCTGAGCATCCACCAGACCAACCCAAGCAACGCGATGTGCGCCAGCGCCACGGCAATCAAATTGCCGCCCAGCGCGTAGACCAGTCGGGAGAGCTTCTGCATCTGGAGCGCCGCGACGGCTGCACCCTGATAGGACGTCGCCTGGAGATCGAGCCGCACCCATCGGACCACGGCTTGAGCGGCTCCGACGATGCCGTACGGCAACATCGACGCGTAGGTGAGGAGCAGGGCGCCAGCTGCTGATACGCCGAACGCCTTCCACCTTCTGCGGAACGCGAACAACAGAATGAGCAGGCCTGGGAAGAGTTTTAGGGCGGTCGCGAGCGCGGTCCAGGCACCGGCCCGAGGCTCATTCCGCTCGAAGTCGTCAGCCGTGGCGATCGCGAGGGCTAGCAGGGGCGCGTTGATGTTCAGATGCTGGAAGTTGTACTGAATCGGCAGGGCGACGGCGAGCAACGCGAACAATATCGCCCACCCGCCGAACCGGCGCGTCCGCCACAGGCTCCAGGCGAGGCAGAGAATCGAGAATGCCGCCCAGCAGCCTTTCGCCAGCGGCATCGACAGACGCGCGATCAGGGCGAAGGGCGCGATCGCGGCGAGGGCGAAGGGTGGCCACCAGACGCCCTGGTTTTGCGGGGCCATATACACGGGGAGACCGCGCAGCAGGAGGTCGCTCTGCGCGAACTCACTCGCGATGTCCTCGCCCTTATGGACCGCGAGCGGAATGGTGACGACGGCGTACAGCAGGATGGCGGCGAGGAGAATCCGCCGGCCGCGGGGGCCGGGGCCGCTTAGTTCCGCCATAACCCGTAAGCGAGAAATCCCCAACCGACGAGGAGCGCGAGCCCGCCGAGTGGGGTCACGGCTCCCCACCAGCCTGTCCCGGTCAGGGCCAACAGGTAGAGGCTGCCCGAGAAGACCACGGTGCCACCGGCAAAGCACCAGCCCGCGACGCGCAGGGGCGTCGAAGGCCGCCGCTCGAGCAGAAGCGCCACGGCAACGAGCGCGAGGGCGTGGTACATCTGGTACCGCGCCGCCGTCTCGAAGACCGAGAGCAGGTCCGGGGACAGGCGCCCCCGCAGTCCGTGGGCTCCGAACGCCCCCGCCAATACCGCCAACCCACCGCACAGACCGCCCAGGACTCCTATCGCCCGGGGGCTATTCATCCAGGCGACGTCCGGTGATCTCGATCCGGTGGACCCGCTCGAAACGCCCGCTCGACCCGACGAAGGAGTTGGCGAACCACCCCGTCACGCTCACCACCAGTGCACCGAGGATGGCGCTGCTCAGCGTCGCGACATGGAAGCGGGGTACGATTGCGGCCGCCAGGGCGAACGAGAGGCCGTTCACGACCAGGAGAAAGAGCCCGAGGGTGAAGAAGGTGATGGGCAGGGTAAGAATGACCAGCAGCGGCCGCACGATGGCGTTGACGACGCCGAGCACGAGCGCGGCGATCAGCAGGCTCTTCCAGCCTGCGACGAAGATTCCGTGCACCACGTTCGCCGCGATCCACAGTCCCAGCGCCGTGATCAGCAGCCGGGTGATGAATCCTCTCACTTCTTTCTCCAGGCCTCGAGGTTGCGTTCGATCTGGCCCGTGTGCTTCTCCAGATGCTCCGCGTAGATCTGCAGCCACCGCTCGGCGCCGTAGGCTCCTGACTCGGGATGGACGCCCGACCGCTGCCAGTCCTTTTCCGTCATGCGCCGGAGCAGGGGCACCGTGTTGGCTCGCACCGCGACCACGGCGGCCATCGCCGGCTCGACCGGCAGGGTGTGGTAGTCGAGCACCGTCGCCCAGTGCGCCTGGTCATAGGCCTGGATTCTGGTGCTGTCTTCGGTGAGGAGGAACCGGATGCGGAGCATCGCGTTGCTCTCCGAGTCCCCGCAATGCACCACCACCTCGTGCGCGGACCAGCGGCCGGGACCGGGGCGCCACTGCCGGGCCTCGACGGGGACCTTGGCCCAGGCGGCGGCGAGGAGCGCGGGACCACGTTCGTAGCGGTCGATCAGGGCGGTGCGTTGCTCGGCGGTCAGGGACACGGGCCCTCCGGGGGCGGGAGTGGGAGAGACCCCTGAATACTAATCAGGGCTTCCGCCGCCCCGCCCAGAATTGGGCTGTCGTCCCCTGGGTCACCTGGATGTCGGTCGCCTGGTCGAAGAGGATGGTGCCGTGCAGGGAATCCCGTCCCCAGAAGGTCACCGACGCGCCGGCAAAGGGGCCCAGGTTGTCGGGCCAACCGTAGATGGTGGCGCGCTCAGGGACCCCGAACCAGCTCACCGCGAGGGTCTCGGGCGGCACCGCGAAGATCATCCGGCCCGACAGGTGACACTCCTTGTTGAACATCACGGTGTCGGTGTCGAGTGCGAACGACGCGATGTGGAACTTGTCGCCGATCTGGGTGAGGGTGAGCGAGTCGCCGCGGGCGACCACCCATTGTCCGACGTAGCGATCCGAAAATCGCCTGATGTTCTTGAAGTCAGTGGTGCGGCACGGGGAGCCGGGCGCGCATCCGATGGCCGTGCCGGCCACGACCGCCATCAGGCCGGCGACCAGCGCGCCCGCACTGCGGGACTTCACGGCGTCGTGTCGCCGCGGACCTGGGTGCTGGTGGTATCGGCGGCCCGCATCGCCGCGCCGACTGCCTGGTGGCCGGGGATGCTGGAGCGCGCCAGCGCGCTGTCGCGCTGGCGCTCGGTGAGGGTATCCCGGGGTGCCTTGGCGTTGGCGCTCGAGCCGCCGCCACACGCCGCCGCCACGAGCACCAGGACCAGCAGCGATGCGCGGGTCATGCGGGCAGTCCCTTCTTCATCACCGTTTCCATCGCGTCGCAGAACCGGTCGACCTCGGCGAGCGTCGTGTAGACGTTCGGCGTGACGCGGATGCAGTGGAACTCCGGGTGATTGATGGGCGTCACGATGATCCGGTGTTTGTCCCACAGGTACCCCACCACCTTGCCGACGTCGAGCGAGCCCGGCGTGAACGAGGCGAGCCCGCACGACTGCGCCGGATCCGTGGAGGTCAGGATCTTCACACCCGGCAGGGGCGACAGGCGCTGGAACCACCGGTCTCGCAGGAACCGCAGGCGGGCCGCTTTCCGGTCGGCGCCGATCTGCTGGTAGAACGTCACCGCCTCGGACACCGCGTTGTGATTCGCGGCGGGATGGGTGCCGATCTCCTCGAACTTCCGGATGTTGCCGTTCATCTCCGGGGGCGCGGCCATCAGCGGCCAGATGTTCGGGATCTTCTCTTTCCGGACGTACAGGAACCCGGTGCCGATCGGGGCCGTCAGCCACTTGTGGAGGCTGGTGCCGTAGTAGTCGCAGTCGAGCTCGTCCCGCGTGAACGGGAACTGCGCGAACGCGTGGGCGCCGTCGACGACGACTTCGATGCCCTTCGGGCGCGCCAGGCCCATGATCTTCTTGATGGGGAAGATCTGGCCGGTCAGGTTCGTGATGTGGCAGACGTGAACGACCTTGGTCTTGGGCGTGATGCCTGCCGCGAACCGCTCCACCAGGTCGTCCGGCGAAGGTGGCGGTACGGGGAAGGTGATCTGCTTCAGGACGATCCCCTCACGGCGGACCCGCTGCTGCCAGGTCGTGATCATCCGCGGGTAGTCCTGCGTCGTGGTGAGAACCTCGTCTCCCCGATTCAGCGGCATGCCCATCTGCACGTTCTCGAGGGCTTCGCTGGCGTTCCGCGTGATCGCCATCTCCTCGGGATCACATCCGAACGTCGCCGCGAGGCGGCTCCGCACCGCCTCGATCTCCGGTTCGAGCACCGCCCACATGTCGATCGACGGGGCGTTGTTCGAGAAGTCGATGTACCGCTTCAACGCATCCTGGACCACGCGCGGGCTGGGCGCGACGCCGCCGTTGTTCAGGTTCACCAGCGAGCGGTCCACGTCGAACGCCTGCTGAATGGTGACCCAGAAATCCTCATCCTCGGCAACCGCGGCGGCGGAGCGGCCTTCGACTCGGGGCATGACCCGCTGCAGGTGGCGAAAGGCATCGTTGCGAAGAGAAGGAATGGTGGCGGAGGCGACGCCCATATAGCGCAGGAATTCGCGACGTGAGGACACGGCCGATTCTCAAGGTGAGAGACCAGACAGGAATACAACGAAAAATCCCGCCCGGCTAGAGCCGGACGGGATTCTTGGGGCCCACGGTGGTGCGCGGGGCGTCGCTAGAGGCTCAGGAGGACCCCAATGGCCGCCAGGGCGATGAACGGCCCCACGAAGTGGTTGAGCCATTCCAGGGAATGGCCGACCATCACGAACATCTTGAACAGCAGCAGCCGGTTCTCATTGGACAGGGGCTGCCCATTGCCGTCCGTGATCGTCGGAATGGCCGTCTCCCGCAGGCCCGAAACGCTGATGAGTGCGAAGACGTTGCCGTCGACCTTCACGGTCGCCTGCAGATTCTCGGTCAGGGAGTCGATCGTACCGCCGCCATTCAATGCGATGGAATGACCGCCCACCTGGTAGTCGAAGTTGAGACTCGCGGTGTGCGACGTGTCGGACGTCGTCGTGATGCCGAACGAGAAGTTCAGGTGTGCGTTGTCGGCGGCATCGTCGAACTGCTCGGTGATGGCGCAGCTGACGCCACTGACCGCGTACGAGATCGAGAAGTCGAGCTCACGCGCCGGGTTCCGGATGAACCCCGAAGCGGTGAGGGTGAAGGCCGAAAGCGTACCGGAACCGGTCACCGTGTAGTCGATGTAGGTGAAGGTGGCGCTCGCGACCACGACTTCCAGGCTCTGGGCGCTCGCGGTGCTCTTGTCGATCAGGTCGAGATGGCCGACCTCGACGAGCGGCTTCGCGATATGACCGTCCAAATCGAGCGCGTACAGCTCGAAGCGAATCCCGGTCGCCGGCGCGCCCGTGCTGTCGGATTCCACGTACTTCGCCTGCGTCGTGTCCCAGATGAACGTCTTGCCGAGCAGGGAATCGGGCAGGATCGCCTCGGTGCCCATCATGGCGTTCTTCAACGTTCTGATCGCCGCGCCCATCTCAGGCCCTGCGGCCGTTCCGGGGACGCGCGGCGCGGTCGCCTTCAGCAATACCCCGACCCGCCCGAACGGCGCCGACGGGGCACCACCCGCGCTGAACGCTTCGGTGACGATCAGGAAGCTCCGGACCGCGGGTGTCTGGAACGTGCTGTCGACCCCGTTCAGCGAGTTCAGCGCCGCCGTGGGATCGAGAGGCTTGGGTGCCGTCGCGTCCTTGCTGCACGCCGCGGCCGCCAGCAGAAGCAGGGCGGCACCGGCAATTCGTTTGTCGACTGTGAGCATGATCAATCCTCGAGGCTTAGGTAATGCCTGATGCTGAAGCATCAACTATTCAGGACGGCGAGGCGGCGGCTCGGTGACGTGGAGCACTGGGCGGCGGGCAACGCGATCACGCCACCTCCGAGGAGGCGGCCATCCTGCGTGTAGAGTGCGCCGGATTGGCCGGGCGTGATGGCGCGGACAGGCTCTTCGAGGGCCAGCGTCAGCCGGTGTCCGGCATTCGACAGAACCACGGCAGGCACGGCCGCCGCGCGGTAGCGGCACTGCACCCAGACACGCGACTCCGCGTCAAGTGGCTCCGCGAGCCAGTTGACCTCTTCGATGATCACCTGGTGGCCGAGCAGCTCGTCGGCGGGCCCGATGACGACTTCGCGGGTCTCGGGCCTGATCGCGGTGACGAACATGGGAGCGGGAAATCCTCCCGGAAGTCCGCGACGCTGCCCAATGGTGTACCGCGCGAATCCGGCATGCCGTCCGAGGACGGTGCCGTCCTTGGCCACGAAATCGCCCGCGGAGAGGGCCGGTGCGTCCGCGGGGAGCCGGCGCTCGAGCACCTTTACGTAATCGTCATCGGGTACGAAGCAGATCTCGACCGACTCGGGCTTCTCAGCGGTCACGAGGCCGAGCTCGCGGGCGCGCGCGCGGGTCTCTGCCTTGGTGAGTGCGCCCACGGGCGTCAGCATTCGCGCCACGACCGCCCGGTCGATGCCCCAGAGGAAGTAGGTCTGGTCCTTGGAGCGGTCCCGGCCGCGGTGCAGCTCGCCTGCGCGCGCCATGGCATAGTGCCCGGTCGCGAGGTAGCGGCAGTCGAGCGCGTCGGCATGGTGGAGCAGGTCGCGGAACTTGGTGAACGAGTTGCACCGCACGCAGGGAATGGGTGTGCGTCCCGCCGCGTACTCGGATACGAAATTCCCGATCACGTCGCGCCCGAAGCGGTCTTCGAGATTCAGGACGTAATGGGGAATGCCGAGCTTGTTGGCGACGAGCTTGGCATCGGTGATGGAGTCGAGCGAGCAGCAGGGGCGGTCGGCGACTTCATCGCCGTAGCAGAACAGCTTCAGCGTGGCGCCGATGACCTCGTAGCCCTGCTCGACCAGGAGCGCCGCCGCGACCGAGGAGTCGACCCCCCCCGACATCGCGACCAGAACACGTTCAGGCACGTCCGAGGGCCCCGGTCAGGGCACGAACCTTCGCCACCACCTTCGGCATGGCTTCGATGAGTGCGTCGACGTCCTCGGAGGTGGACTCCCGCCCGAGGGAGAAGCGGAGCGCGGCACTGCCCATGTCCTTGGCGATGCCCATCGCGGTCAGCACGTGGGACGGATCGACCGACCCGGTGCTGCACGCCGAGCCCCCCGAGCAGGCGATGCCGGCCATATCCAGGTGCATCAGCAGGGCTTCGCCGTCGGCGCCGGGGATGGAGAACGAAACGGTCTGCGGGGCGCGCGGCGCGTTCCTGCCGTTCACCACCGCATCGGGGACCACGGCGAGGAAGCGTGCTTCGAGGTCATCCCGCAGCTTCGCGACACGCGCACCGGTCGTCGCCTGTTCCTTGGCCGCCAGCTCCGCCGCGCGGCCGAGGGCGACGATGCCGGGGACGTTCTCGGTGCCGGGGCGGATGCCGAACTGCTGACCGCCGCCGTGGATGATGGCTTCCAGTGCATGGCGGTCGCGCACGATGAGCGCGCCGATCCCCTTGGGGGCGCCGATCTTGTGGCCGGAGATAGTAAGGAAAGTGACGGGGACGTCCGCGAGGTTGACCGGAATCTTGCCGAACGCCTGAACGGCATCCGAGTGGAACGCGACACCGGCCTCGCGACATCGGGCGGCAAGCTTCGCGATGGGCTGGACGGTCCCGACCTCGTTGTTCACCCACATGACGCTGACGAGTGCCACGCCCTGGCGGAGCGCGTCTTCGACCGCGTCATCGTCCACGATCCCGTCCGAGTCCACCGGCAGGATGATCTCGTCGCCGCCCAGGTGTTTCACGGCGTGGGCCGCGGCCAGGATGGCCTTGTGCTCCGTTGCCGCGACGGCCACGCGGAAGGGCTTGCCGTGGTCCTTGGCGGCCAGCGCCGAGCCGATGATCGCGAGGTTGTCGGCCTCGGTGCCCCCGGAGGTGAAAATCACCTGGTTGGGCTCCACGTGCAGCGCCTCCGCCACCCTGCGCTTGGCCTCTTCGACACCGGCGCGCGCGGCCCGTCCCACGCGATGCGCAGAGGACGGATTGCCGAAGGCCTCGACGCCGAGGTAAGGGAGCATGGCTTCCAGGACTTCGGGGCGCACCGGCGTGGTGGCCGCGTGGTCGAGGTACACGGAGCGCTTGGCAGCGGTCATGGGTGGAATCTACCGACTAGAGGGACTGCACGCCAAGTGAGAGCACGTCGTCCACCGCAACCGTCTCCTGCGTGAAGTACGGCTCGCCGTATGGCCGCCGGATGAGTGATCCGTAATGCGCCGATTGTATCTGAATGAGATCGTAGAGGTGCTGGCCGGTAGGGTAGATCTCGCCCGCGGCCTGCGCGCCGTCGAATTGGGAGGCGTAGCACCGGATGGCTTTCATTTTGGTTTCGAAGACATCCGAGATGTCGACCACGAACGACGGCTTCACCGTGTCTTCGCGGTAGGCGAGGGCATACAGGATCTTGTGCGGTCGGTGCGCTTCTCCCGATGCCGGGTACTTCTTGAGCCCCGCGAGGTAGCAGGCGTCGCGCGCCAGCTCCGACGCGATGCGATGATCCGGATGGCGGCCGATGGGGAAGGGAAGGATGACCACTCGGGGCCGGAGGCGGCGGATCAGCTCGATCACCACCTTCCGCGACGGGTCGTCGTTGTAGATGTGCGCGTCGGGGAGGCCGGCATTCAGCCGCACGTGCACGCCCAGTACGGCAGCTGCCCGCTCCGCCTCGGCGGCGCGCGTGGCCGCATCGCCTCGCGTCCCCGTTTCCCCCTGTGTCAGGTCCACGATGCCGACTCGCGCCTTCCGCGCGGTCTGGGCCAGAGTGCCCCCACAGGTCAGCTCGACGTCGTCGCGGTGTGCGGCGATGGCGAGGAGATCGACAGCATCACTCATAGCGTAGTGCCTCCACCGGATCCAGCCGCGCCGCCCGCTGAGCGGGGAGCACGCCGAAGACTAGGCCGATCAGGACCGACACCAGGCAGGCGACGAACGCGCTCCACACGGGAACCCCCGAATCGAAGTGCAGAATCAGCTTGATGACTTGTCCGAATATCAGGCCGATGAAGATGCCCACCAAGCCCCCGAGCAGGGTCAGCGTCGAGGCTTCGATGAGAAATTGCCACAGGATTTCGAGTCGCGTGGCACCCAGGGCCTTCCGGACGCCGATTTCCCGGGTCCGGTCGGTTACCGAGACCATCATGATGGCCATGACGCCGATGCCCCCCACCATGAGCGCAACGCTAGACAGGGCGACCATGATCCCGAAGAACGTGCTCGTGAGGCCATTGAAGATGTCGAGAATCTGGTCCTGGGTGATCATGTCGAAGCTGTTGGGCTGACCCGGCGTCAGGCCGCGGGAACGCCGGAGCGCCACGGTCACCGCATCTTCCGTCTGCGTGACGGTGGCAGTCGGGACCGGCTTCACCACGATCCACAAGGCGTTGGTCTGGTCGTAGCGAAAGAATCGTCGCGCCGTCTCGAAGGGCATGATGGCGCCGATTTCCTGCGACGGCGGCTGGAAGATGTTCGCGGGGTTCTGATAGATCCCGATCACTTCGAGAGAATTCCCCCCGATGCGGACGAAGCGCCCGATCGGCTGCAGCCGCCCGAACAGCTTGTCGGCGGGTGCGCGCTCGAGCACGACCACCGGGGCGCCGCTCGCTTCCTCGGACGGCGTGAAGAACCGCCCATCGAGCAGCTCGCCGCCCTGAATCTCCATGTAGTGACTGTCGGCGCCGAACGCCGTCATCAGCTGCGTGTGCTCTCCCTGAAACTCCATCTTCTCGAAGAGCTGCACCCACATTCCGGAGTACTGCACCTCGGTCAGCCCCGCGATGAGCTTCGCCTCGGACGGCTTGAGCACGGGGCGGATGCGGACCTCTTTCGGCAACTGGTCCGGGTTCAGGGGTGTCTGCGAGAAAAAACGCATCACGTAGAACGTGGTGGGGCCGGCGACTTCGATGGTGTTGATGATCTGATCCCGGATGCCCTGCACGATCGACGCCATCCCCATGACCGTCGCGACCCCGATCACGACGCCCAAGATCGTCAGCCCCGAGCGCAACTTGTTGGCACGGAGCTGGTCGAGGGCGATCTGCCACCCTTCCGAAACCGAATGAAATCTCATTCGGCCCGGAGGGCGGTGATGGGATCGAGCCGCGCCGCGCGGGACGCCGGGTAGACGCCGAAGACCACACCGACCCCCGCGCCGAGTCCCAGCGCGAGGAACACCGACCAGAGCGTGATCCGGGCGGGCAGGGGGGTCGCGAGCTGGACGACAAGTGCCAGTCCGCCGCCGGCCAGCAGTCCGGCCATGCCGCCGAGCAGCGCCAGGGTGACCGATTCGGCGAGGAACTGATTGAGGATGTCCCGGCGGGTGGCACCCATCGATTTCCGGATGCCGATCTCCCGCGTCCGTTCGTTCACGCTCATCAGCATGATGTTCATGATGACGATGCCGCCGACCACGATGCCGATGGCGACCACCACGGGCACCACCGTGAAGAGCACGCGGGTGAGGTTTTCCCAGAAGGTGACGAAGGCGTCCGAGGTCGAGACCGAGAAGTCGTCGGCCTGAGAGGGGCGCAGGTGATGCGCGATCCGCATGGCCTCCTCCGCGCGCTGCATCGCCGGCTGAACGGCCGCGGCATCCGACATCTTCACGGAAATCACCGTGGTCTTCCGCCGTCCGTAGAGGGATTCGAAGGTGGAGTAGGGCATCATCACGAAGCCGTCCTGGGAGATGCCCAAGACGGTGCCCTTCTTCGCCACCACGCCCTTCACGGTGAACTGCTGGCCCATGATCCGTAGCTTCTTGCCCACCGCGAGGTCCGGGTCCCCGAAGAGCTTGTCGGAGATGTCCCAGCCCAGCTCGATCACAGGCCGGCGCTCACGGTCGTCGACGTCTGTGAGCGGATCGCCGGACGCGAAGGCGTAGTCCTGCACCACCTGGTAGGACGCATTGACGCCGAAGACCTGGACATCACCCACCGTCTCGTCTCCCCAGACCACATCCGCCTGCGGCGTGGGCCACCCGGACTGCAGCCCGACCGCGAACGCGTCGGGGATGGCGCGTTCAACGACGGGCACATCTTCGGGGGCGATGATGGGACGGCGCTGGATCGCTTTCCACTCTTCGTCGTCGATCAGACCGCCGGCCAGCGGCGTGCGGCGTACCTGGAAGGCGTTGACGCCTACGATGGCCCCGCCGATGCTGTCCCGGACGTAGGCGTTCATGCCCTGGATGATGGCGACGACGGCGATGAGGAAGGCGACCGACACGATGATGCCGACCAGCGTGAAAAACGAGCGGAGCTTATGGCTCCACGCCGCTTCGAGAGCTTGGGCTATGGCTTCGAGGAAGTGCATGGTGAAGAGAAAACTACCGGGGCCTGGGGATGTAGGGGTGTGGGGACGTGGGCCAACCTCCCCACGTCCCCACGTCCGTTATTCGTATCTCAGCGCTTCGACGGGATCCAGTCTGGAGGCTTTGTTCGCCGGCACGATGCCGAAGAGTACGCCGGTCAGCGCGGCCGCGATGAGCGCGATGATCACCGACGCCAACGGCACGTAGGCCGGAATCGGCGTCAGCAGCTTGAGCAGTCCCGCGCCGAGACCGCCGAGGATCATGCCGACCGCGCCGCCCACCAGCGTGAGCGTCGAGGCTTCGACCAGGAACTGCCACAGGATCTCGCGACGGGTGGCGCCGAGCGCCTTCCGGACGCCGATCTCGCGGGTGCGCTCGGTGACCGAGATCATCATGATCGCGACCACGCCGACACCGCCCACCATCAGGCCCACCGACGACAGCGCGAACATCACGAGCCGGAACGCGAAGGTAATGCCGTCCAGCTTCTCGAGGATCTTGTCCTGCGAGACCAGCGCGAAATTGTTGTCCTGTCCGGGCCGGAGACCGCGTTTGATCCGGATCGCCTCGGTGACGTCTTCCATCGCCTGCGCCGTCGAGACGCCCTCCTTCGGTCCCACGAGGAAGTCCATCCATCCCTTCCAGTGCTGGACGTACTTCGCGAAGGCCTCGTGGGGGATGACGGCCTCCGGGGAGGGCTCACCGCCGAACAGCTGGGGCGGGGGATTCCAGACACCGATCACCGTGTAGGGCACGCCCTGGATGTGGATTCGCTGGCCAATCGGGTCCAGCCGGTCGAACAGCAGATCGGCCAGCTTGGCATTGATCACGGCGACGGTGGAATTCGACTGATTCTCGAGCTCGGTGAACGAGCGGCCCGGCGCGATGTCGCCGCCGGCCACGTTGGGCCACGCGGACGACCGGCCGTCGATGCGGACGCTCGACTGCTTCTTGTTTCCGAAGCTGACGTCGGCGTTGGATCCTTCGTCCACGGCGACCCACGCCACCGATGGGATGGCCTCGATCGTGTGCGCGTCTTCCACGGACAGGGGCGGGTTCCGGCGCCAGGGGCTCATCTCGTCCGAACCGTCCGAAACCACGACGCCGGCCTGGAAGAACCGCGTCACGAAGAACGTGGTGGGGCCGGTCCGCGCCAACTGGTCGCTGACGCCCTTGTTGAAGCCCGAGATGATGGCGCCGATGACCATGACGACCATGACGCCGATGGCGACGCCGAGAATGGTGAGCGCCGCCCGGGCCTTGGAAGTCTTGATGGACTCGAGTGCAATGCCGACACCTTCGAGCATCGGAGTCATGACCTACTCCTGCCGCAGCGCGGCGATGGGATCGAGTCGCGACGCGCGCGACGCCGGCAAGGTACCGAAGACCACGCCCACCACGGATCCGAGGAGCACGCCGACCCCCACCGACCAGGGCGCAACCTGGGCCGCGAGGGGCGTGAACGCCTGAATCACGATGGACAGGATGATGCCGGTGGCGATACCGAGCGCCGCTCCGACCGTCGACAGCGTGATCGCCTCGGCCAGGAACTGCCGCATGATGTCTTTCCGCTTGGCGCCCAGGGACTTCCGCACACCGATCTCACGGGTGCGCTCGGCCACGGCCATGAGCATGATGTTCATGATCACGATCCCGCCAACGACCAGCGAGATCATCACGATGCCGGGGCCGAAGTAGAACATCAGGCGGCTGATGCCGCTCCACCAGTCGAGCACGGCCGCCGAGGTCTCGAGCGCGAAGTTGTCGTCCTGCGTGGGCCGGAGGTGGTGGCGGGACCGCATGATCCCCTCCACCTGGTCCATCGCCGCGTTCATCTCAGGGATCGTGTTGGCCTGGATCATCAAGGCGTCCACGACGTGCGGCGGGTTGACGTCCCGCTGGATCGGCGACGTCGCGGGGGCCACGACGAACTTGTCGAGCGACATCCCCAACATGGTGCCCTGCTTCTCGACCACGCCGATCACCGTGTAGGGGAGCCCCTGGATCTTGATCGTCTTGCCGATCGGATCGTTCCCGATGAACAGCTTGTCGGCCAGCTCCCAGCCCAGCACCGCCACCGGGATCCCGGCCTTCGCTTCCTGCGGCGAGAAGGGCCGGCCCTCGGTGATGTTGAGGTTCTTGATGTCGAAGTAGTCGGCGCTCGTCCCTTCGAGGTTGATGCCCCGGGCGATCTTGCCGTTGTACTCGACGGTGCCCTGATCTTCGGAGTACCACGACAGGGTCACGGGCACGGTCACACCGCGGCTCACGGCGTCGGCATCCGCGAACGTGATCCGAGGCCGGCGGCGCCAGGAGCGCCAGATGGAATCCGTCATGTTGAAATTGATGTTGGGCCGCTGGCGCAGCTGGAACGTGTTCACGCCCACGATGGTGGCCGCGAACTTGTCGGTCATGTAGCGGTTCATGCCGTTCACGATCGACACCGCCGCGATCAGGAACGTGACGCCGATGAACACGCCGATCACCGAGAAGAAGCTCTTGAGCTTCTGGGCCCGGATGGTCTGCAGGGCGAGGCTGATCGCTTCGTAAAACGGCACTAGGCGGCCTGTTTCTGGTCCGTGTGGATGAGGCCGTCGCGCAGCGTGACGACGCGCTCGGCATTCGCCGCGATGTCGGGCTCGTGCGTGACCATCACCACCGTTTGCCCCTGCCTATGCAGCTCCTTGAACACACCCATGATTTCGTTGGACGTCGCCGAGTCGAGGTTACCGGTCGGTTCATCCGCGAGCAGGATGGAGGGACTGTTCACCAGCGCGCGCGCGATCGCGACGCGCTGCCGCTGACCGCCGGAGAGCTCGTTGGGGCGGTGATGCATGCGGTCGGCCAGGCCCACGCGGGCCAGCGCATCGGACGCCTTCTTCCGGCGCTCTGCGGCACGCATGCCGGCGTACACGAGGGGTAGCTCGACGTTGTGGAGCGCGTCGGCGCGGGGCAGGAGGTTGAACGTCTGGAAGACGAATCCGATTTCCTTGTTCCGGATCCGCGCCAGATCGTCATCCCCAAGGTCCGAGACCTTCTGGCCGTTGAGCCAGTACTCCCCGGCGCTCGGCGTATCGAGGCAGCCGATCAGGTTCATGAACGTGGACTTGCCCGACCCCGACGGACCCATCACCGCCACGTACTCGTTGCGGCGGATCTGGAGACTGACGCCCCGCAGTGCGCGGACCGTCTCCGTGCCCATGATGTACTCCCGCGCCAGCTTGTGCGTGAGAATGACGATGTCGGGAAGCGGGGTATCCCCGGTCACGAACTCCTGGTGCGTCACGAAGCCCTCCGTACGGCTCCGGAATCGCCCGGCGTCTTGGTCCCGCGCACGGCGGCTCCGTCCTTGAGGTCGCGGATGGCCTGGTAGGGTCCCGCGACGATGGTTTCGCCACCCTTCAATCCGTCCAGCACTTCGAAGTACTGATCGCCCGCGATGCCCACCTTCACCGGGCGGAAGGTCGCCTTGCCGTTCGTCACGACGAAGACGCCTTCGGTCTGGGCGTTCTTCTTGCTCATCATCGTGGTGTCCGGCGTATGCCCCTCGGTCACCACGGGTTTGTTGTCCCGCTGGGTGAGCGCGATGATCGGGATCGATAGCGCCTGCTTCCGCGTGTCGGTGATGATCCGCGCCGTGGCCGAGAGATCCGGGCGCACGTTGGCGGGGGGCTTGGTCAGCGTGACCTCCACGTCGTAATCCACAGCCGTGGTGTTCTGCCCGGTCTGCGCACTCGCCCCGGCCGGCAGCACCGAGCTGTCGGAAATCTTGGTCACCCGCCCCGAGAAAGTCGAGTCAGGAAATGCGTCAATCGACACGTCGACTGAATCGCCCAGATGCAGCCGGACCACATCAGTCTCGTCCACCTGCACGACCGTCTGGATCACGGACAGATCCGAGACCGTCATCAGGAGTCCGACATCCTTCGAAAAGCTCTGCGGCACGGCCACTTCGCCCGTCTCCACGGCCAGCCGGGTCACCCGGCCCGCCATCGGCGCGACGAGATGCGTCTTCCGCAGATTGTCCTGGGCCTGTTGCACATTGGCGCGGGACTGGTCGACCTGGTGCTTCGCGGAGTTGTAGTTCGCGTCCGCGACGTCGAACGCCGTCTGGGCCTGCTCGAGCTGCTCGTCCGAGACGAGGTTGGGGCTCGACGTGCGCAGCTCCTTGGTGCGCGTCAGCGCCCGCTGCGCCTGATCGCGGTTGGCCTGCGCCTGCACGGCGAACGCCTCCGCGGACGCGAGCCCAGCCTGGAATTGCTGCACTGCGGCTTCGTAGACGGTCGGGTCGATCTGCAGCAGGAACTGTCCCTTTTCCACCCAATCGCCTTCCTTCACGCCGATTTCGGTGATCCGCCCGGTGATGTCGGCCGAGATGTCGACCTTTTTCTTGGGCTGGATCTTGCCGCTCGCCGTCACCGCCGCGACCAGATCCTTGCGGCCCACGGTTTCGATGCGGACGTCGACCCCCTTGTCGCGCTTGGCACTGGCCGAGAGGACGATCAGCGCGACCAGGAGTACGCCGCCGCCGGCACCCAGGAAAATTTTGCCACGTTTCGACATGTCGAATTCCGATCCTTGAGTTAGTTCAGCGGCTTGCCGACCGCGGCTTCGAGCGCGGCGCGAGCCTTGTGATAGTTGTAGACCGCGGTGACGTAGTCCGTCTCCGCCTTGATGTCGTTGACCTGGGCCTGCACCACATCGAGGAACGTGCCCGAGCCCACCCGGTAGCGGTCGGTGGCGAGCTGCAGCGCTTCCTTGGCGGCCGACCGGCTCGTGTCCTGAATCGCGATGGTCTGATACGCGGTCTGCAGCGTCAAGTAACCGTTCTGGACCAGCGTGCGGAGCGCCAGCGACTGGGCTCGCGCCGCCTGATCGGCCTGCTCCTGGTTCGACTTCGCATTCGATACCGAGATCGGCTGCTGGAAGTTCGTCCAGAGCGGGATGCTGACGCGGATCGACGCCTGGAAGGGCTGCCGCGTAAAGCTGAACGGGTATTGCGAATTCTGGTCCGAGAGCGCTTTGGTGTCCGCCGAGCCCCAGGTGTACCGCGCGTCGCAGTTGTTGAGCTTGTTGAGCCCCGCGCCGGCGCGAATCGAATCGTTGGTTTCACATGCAGCATGGGCAGCCGCGAACTGCACCTGGTTGCTGAGGATGATCGGGTCCAGGTTGTTGAACCGCTGCGTGAACCCAGACCATCCGGCCGAGAGACTCACCGACGGACCATAGGACGCGGTCGCCGCGCGCACCGCCCATTTTTGTGCGCTCGCGCGCGACTCGAGGGCCTGCAGCTGGGGATTCTGCGCCTGCGCGGTCGCCAGTAGCTCGTCGAGCTGCCAGTGCGGCTCGCTGACGGCGAAGGTGTCCGAGAGCGTGACCGTCTTGATGTCGCCGGGCGCGTTCACGCCCATCAGCTCGAAGAGCTTTAGTTTCTGCACCTGCACATCCGTCTGCGCCGTCAGCAGCGCCACCTCGGCTTGGCCACGCGCGACCTGCGCCTGCCGGACATCGAGCAAGGTGCCCGAGCCGACCGAGTACTTCGCCTGCGCCAGCTTCAGTGCCTGATCCGCGCTCTCGAGCTGCTTCTCGTCCACCGTAGCGTTGTCGCGGGACTGCAGAGCCGTCAGGTACTGCGCCGTCACATTGTTGACCAGCGTGGCGCGCGCACCGATGATGTCGGCGTCCACGGCGTCGGCGTTGGCATGCGCTTGGCCGGGGGCGGCCAGGGTCTGCCCGCTCAGCTGCCAATTGAGGTTGATGCTGTACTGGGAGCTCGCGGTCGAGACCGGCTGCGAAAAGCTCGTCGCCAGGAAGTTCTGCGAGCCCGGGCCGGTGTATCCGATCGATCCCGAGGCGGTCGCCTGAGGAATGAAAAGATTGGCCCACGCGCTCCGCGCGTTCCAGAGCGAGGCGCTGCGAGTAGCCAGGGTCTGCCGGTACACCGGGTTGTTGTCGCGCGCGATGGCGATCGCGTCCGACAACGACAGCGAGGCGGGCACCGACGCCTGGGCGTCAACAAGCGCCGGGCAGACGACGAGCCCGACGACGAACAGGGTCTTACGCATGAGGGGGTCCTTGAATCCAGGTCGTTGAGTCATCGAGTCCTACGCGCCGGACTGGCAGGGGGTTTCGTCCGCCAATTCTGGCGGTCCGGCCTAAGTGGCGTCTCTACAACCTAGCGACTCGGCCCCTCCGGGGCAGGCCCGCCCTTACACGGGCTAACGCCCGACCTGGCGCTCTGCGGACAAGTGAAGGCGGGGGATGTCGACCTTGGCGAGGCGGCCGGCCGCATCCATCCATATTCTGATACTTCCGAGCCGCGGGCTCTGCACGGTGACCAGCCGGAGACGCGTGTCGGTTCCCGGGCCTCCGGCGGCGACCAGTCCCTCATCCTTGACGGTCCACGTCTCGGCGACCCCCGGACGCGGGAAGATGGCGGCCACCGACCCCTCGCCACTGCGGACCAGCCAGGCGACGGGCGTGAACAGGGAGAACACGGAATCATCGACCACCACGGCGCGACCGGGATCGGGCAGCTCGCGCGCCCGCTCGTCGTTGCGGGAGACGTAGCGTAGCGTGAACCGGCGACGGCCGACCTGACCGAGAATGTGCATCGGCGCACCCGGATCGCCGGCGTCGAACTGGACCTTCACGGCTGACAGGTCGGAGCCCACCTGGACGATGGGCGACAGCTGGATCACCGGGCGGCTGCGGTCGTAACGGACGTTCGCGTCCAGGATCCACCCGCCACTGGTCGGATCGGGGCTGGTGTGGAACGACTCCCGGGCGATCAGAGTCGAGTCCTGGCGAATGACGAGCACCCCGGAGTCCGCGACCTGGGGAAGGGCGAGCACCAACAGGAATGGCATCACGGCGTATAGCCTCCCAGAACTCGCGTGCCGATGCGGTCCAGAATCATCTTATACACCCGGGCCCCCTTCTCCGCGGTGGCGAGAGTCGGGCGGCCGACGGAGCCGGGCCCGCCCCTGGGGATCGAAGCGCTCCCCCGGTGGTACTTCGCAAGGGCCTTGGGTGCCAGGGAGAAATCTTGCGCCAGCTCCATCCGCACCCGGTCCGGCGCCAGGTGCAGGAGCAGGGAAGTGTCGAGCTCACCGCCGTGGACGGGGCCTTCGGGGTCGTCGAGGAGATCGGTGAAGTCGAGCGAGAACACATCCACCGCAAACACGCGGGCCTCCCGTGTCCGCAGGGTCGACAGCGCCTCCTGGTGCGGGTCGTGCCCGTGCGCCGTGAGGATGACGAATGTCTCGACCCCGCCCTCTTCCCACACGGTGAGGAGATCATTCATCAACCGGTGGAGCGTCTTTCGCCGTACTCCCGCATTTCCCGCGATGGACTTCTTGGTGATCGCGTTGACGCCGTACTCTACGGTGGGCGCCCGCAGAATGCCGAATAGGCTCGAGAGATCGTCGGCAAGCCGCTCCACGATGATCGTGTCAGTGCCGAAGGGCAGATGCGGTCCATGCTGCTCGCACGTTCCCACAGGAACCAGGAGTCGAGGATCGCGCTCGAGGATGTCCCGCACGTGATCGGGCGGGAGACCTTTCAATGGAAGGGGCTGGCCACCCGTCACCGGCTGATCGCCGGGATGCTGGCCGCCATCGGCTGCGCCCAGTGGCTCCGCGCAGGTGGCGCGGGGTGGGCATACGGGACCATCGGTGTCACCACGCTCATGCTGGTGTGGACGCTCGGACGACGGGCGCGGCGGTGGGCTGACCCGGCACTCGCCGGTGCCGCGGTGCTGGTGATCGGCGCGCTGCTTCGCACCGTCAACGGGACGGCGAAGCTTGAATGCTGCTGGAGCACCGCCCGTGAGGAGCGGCTCGACCGGGCCTCGCAACAGCTGAGCCAGGCACTCGGGGCGGCAGTGAGTGACGCCCGTGATCTCGCACGTCGCGCGGCGGGCGCCGCGGCGTCCCCGCGCGACGAGGCGTTCGACGGGCTCGCGACTGCCATGAAACACGGCACGGCCGGCGTCGAGCGCGGTGTGGCGCTCGTAGCGGCAGACGGCACTCCGATTGCGTGGGCCGGCCGCCACCGGTTTCTCCCGGTGCCAGACACGGCGGAATTGCGGGCGAGCATTTCCCCATTCTACGTGACGCTCGAGGCCCGGCGCCAGACGGGCGCGGGTGCCGCGGCCGTCGGGACCGTCTTGCTGGATGCCGGCCCGGCGGTCCCGGATGGCGACGGGGCAGTGGCCCGTCGCTTCGCGAGGGAATACGGCGTCGATCTCAAGTTCTACGCGCCGCGCACCGCGCCGCACGATCCCGACGTGTTCGACTTCTGCGCCAGGAGCTGCGACCTCGGCGACACGCTCTTCAGTGTGAAACCGCTGCCGCCGGTGCAGGCCGAGGCGCTGGAGATCCTCCACCGACAGGGGCAGCGCGGCGTCGCTATCGGCGTTCTGCTCCTGCTCCTCTTCCTTCTTATGGAGGCGCCAGTGGGTCCCTGGCGCTGGGCCGCCCTGGCGGTGGCCGCGGGGACGCTCGCCCGGTTTCCTGTGGTACCGGTGCTGACGGAGTCGGGACCGTCCCCGCCGACCCTCGCGCAGCCCCTCCTGGGATTCATCAGTGGATCGGCGGTGGCACTGGGTGTGGTGAGTGCCGCCGTCCTCGTCGCGGCAGCCGCGCTCTGGCGTCGTGGCCTCCCGCGCCGCTGGTACACTCTCCTGCCCGCCGGTTTCCTGTTGCTCGCGGCCCCCTATCTGGTCCGGTACTTCGGCCGAGGGATCAGGCCGCCCTCGTCGGGCGTGAGCATTCCACTCTGGCTGTCGTGGCAGGTCGCGCTCGCGGCCGTCGCGATGGCCCTGGTGATGCTGGCGGCGGCGCTGGTGCGCGGCCCCGAGGAGCCGCGGCGCGTCCCGTGGACCCTGGCCGCCGCATGCCTGTGGGCGATCGCTGCGGCCGTCGCGGGGCTCTGGCTCTGGCAGCCGTACAACGCGTGGCCCGAGTGGTACACGTTCCTCTGGATCCCGGCGCTGGCGGGCTCCATCGTGCCCGCGCGTCGCCGGGCCGCATTGTTCGCCGTCGCGACCGTCGCCGGGACCGCCGCCGCACTCGTGACGTGGGGGGCTTCCGTCGAAGGGCGTCTCTCGCTCGCCCAGCGGGACGTCGCCGGACTCGGCGCCGTGAGAGACCCCGCGATCCCACGCGCCCTTGACTCCCTGGCTACCGTCACCGACACCATCCACCCCCCGCAATCCGCCGGTGCGCTCTACGCACTCTGGCACTCCACGAGTCTCGCGACGCAGGGGTACCCCGCGGTTCTGGCGCTCTGGACTCAGAACGGCCAGCTGGAGACGGAGCTCAGGCTCGCCGCGCTCGACCTCCCGGATCAACTGCTTGCGGCGCTCGTCCACCGGCCCGGGGCGCCGGCGATCCCACGGGTGGAAGAGCTGTCGCGCATCCCGGGGGTTCACGAGGTCCTGGTGGCTCCGTTGATGTCAGGGGAGTGGATCACGATCGGCGTCGGTCCCAGAACCCTCTTGGCCGAGTCGGACCGCGTCACCCGATTCCTGCGGGGCGAGGGTCGCGTGGCTGCGCCGTACACCCTCACGATCTCGGCGCCGAGTCCGACGTCGGGAGCGACGGAGCGCTTCACGTGGAATTCGCGGGAAGGGTGGGTCGTCCGGGGCGAGCAGCGCTTCGATTTCCCTGACGGCGTCCGACACGTGCACGCCGTCGTCGCGCTCGGCGGCGCGGGCGGGTTGCTCGTACGGGGCTCCCTCGTGGTGCTGATCGATCTCGCGCTGCTCGTCGCCTTGATGGCCGCGGGTGGCCTGTTCGTTCCATGGCCCCCGCGGGAAGGCCCTTCACCGCTCGCGCGACTCCGCCGGAGTTACCGCCTCCGGCTCGCGGCTGTGCTGGTGACGTTTTTCGTGACCCCCGTCCTCGCGTTCGGTGCCTGGAGCTTCGCGGATCTCACTCAGAGCGCGGCATTCGCCGGTGATCTCCTCATCACGCAAACACTCCGTGATGCCACCCGGTCGGCCGAGCAGGTGCCGTTCGGCCGTCCCGATGCGCCGCAGGCGATTCAGGATCTCGGCACTCGTCTCGATGCGGGTCTCTGGGCCTATCGCGGAGGCGCCCTCGTCGGCACAAGCGAACCGGTGCTCGCCGACCTTGGGCTGGTCGACCCGCTGATGGCGCCCGGCGTCTTCCAGCGCGTCGCCCTCCGCGACGAGATCGAGGCGACCGCGACGGGGCAGGCGGCGGGCCGCACCGTCCGCGTCGGCTATCGCGTGGTCGTCAATGGCGGCACCACGGGGCAGGTGGTGCTCGCCGCGCCCCAATTGCTCGACGACTCGCGGGTCCGGATGGAGGAGCGCGAGTTCGCGCTCGATCTGGCGCTTGCCACCATCGCCGGTCTCGCCGCCGCCGCGGGACTCGCGGGCCTGGCCGCGCGACGTCTCGAGCGTCCGGTTGCGGTCCTCCGTGAGGCGGCGGTTGCGGTGGGGCGGGGCGGCACGCCGCCGGCGTTCCCGGAAGCGCCGCCCGTTGAGTTCGCGCCGGTGATGTCCGCGTTCGCGCGCATGGTCGTCGACGTCAAACGCTCGCAGGAGGCGCTTGAAGAGGCCCGCGGCCGCACGGCACAGGTGCTCGCGACGGTGGCGACCGGCGTGATCGCGGTGGACGCCGCGTTGCGAGTGACGCTGTTGAATCCGCGCGCCGTCGAGCTCCTCGGCACGCCGGTCGCGCCCGGCGACGAGCTGCCCGCCGCGACCGGGCCGGAATGGGGGGCAGTGTGGGAGGACGTCAGTCACTTCATGGCTGCGAGCCGGGACCAGATCGCCGAACGTGAGGTGGACGTGGGGATGCGCCGGGTCCGGGTGCAGATCGCGCTGCTGGGCCCCGCTCCGGACGGGTGCGTCATCGCGCTCGACGATACGACCGCGCTGAGCCGCGCCGCCCGGGTGCTTGCCTGGGGACAGATGGCGCGTCAGGTCGCTCACGAAATCAAGAATCCTCTCACTCCCGTGCGGCTCGGCATCCAGCATCTGCTTCGCGTGTGGCAGAGCGAACCGAAGCAGTTCGACCGGGCGTTGGCGGACACGGCGAAACGGATTCTGTCGGAGATCGACCGGCTCGACGCCATCGCCCGCGGGTTTGCCCGCTTCGGCGCGCCGGGGGCGGAGGCCATTGGCCTCGAGTCGGTGAACTTGCTGGCGGTGGCACGGGATGTGGTCTCCCTCTACGAGCTCGGCGAACAGGCCGGAGCGGTCACCGTGGAAGGGCGCGACAACGGGGAGCCGGTGCAGGCCCGTCGCGATGAAATCCGGGAGGTTCTGCTCAACCTGCTGGAGAACGCACGGGACGCCGGGGCGACCCGCATTCAGGTGCTGATAGAGGAAGGGGGGAGGCGTCTTTCGGTTCGGGACAATGGTCGGGGAATCCCTGAGGACCTCCTGCCGAGGGTATTCGAACCGACGTTTTCGACAACCTCATCCGGTTCCGGCTTGGGACTGGCGATCGCCAAGAGGCTAGTGGAAGGGTGGGGGGCGACCATCGGCGTGGAGAGTCGCCCCGGTGTGGGGACGACCCTGACGGTGACCTTCCCACGTGGGGGGGAGTGACCAGCCTCACCCCCGGTTGTGGCGAAAAGTGGCATCATTTCCCACCTTGTAGGACCCCAACGCCCCTGAGCCGAGGTGCCTGTGCGCCCCACGCTGGTTGGTGTTTGCATCGTGGTTTCGCTTGCCGCGTTCCCATGCGTAGCGCCGGCGCAACTTCTCTCGCTCGATGCGAGGAAGGTCGGACTCGGGGGACTGGATCTCCACCGGGGCGGCGCCCTGTCGCGATACAACGCGGCGTACCGGGCCGTGCCCGACAAAGAAGATCCCTGGCACGCGAAGCTCACCATTCCGATTCCTCTCGGGATCATCCAGGCGCTGAAGGACAGCACCGTCCTGCATCCCGACAGCCCGTATTTCAATCCGCTGCAGGCGGCGAACTACCTCCTCGACCTCCCGATCTTTCTCGAGGTAAAGAAGGTGCCGGCGCCCACGAACGACATCGCGTTCGGCATCGGCAAGGACTCGTTCAGCATCGATCTCGGGAAAGCGAAGAGCTCGGTGCCGGTGGACCCATTCGGGTTCGGCGGATCGAGCCGTCCCATCGACCTCGGGTTCGGCATCAAGGGATTCCGCGCGAGCGCGATGCTGTGGATCCAGGACGAAGTCGATTTCCAGCTCGGACCGCGGCTCATTGACTTCCTGCACAATGGGCAGCCGGCGCAGACCAACACGCTGTACGACGCGACCGGCAGCGCGCTCGCGGCCGGCGGGTTCGCGCCGTCGCTCGGGTGGGCGGGGCGCATCAGCGGCAAGGACCAGGACGGAGTGTTCGTCGGCGTGACCGGGCACTACTACCTCGGTCTCGCGTACGGGCAGGCGACGTCGGATGGTGGATTCATCACCGGCGACACGCTCTTCGGCGGGACCAGCCCGGTCACGCCGTCGCTCGGCATGACGACGCAGTATTCGAAGCTCGGGCACAAGATGGGGACGGGCATCGGCGCCGACATGGGCGTCGTCTGGGTGAATGGCCCTCTCGAGGCGGGCTTCGGCATCAATGACGTGGGCGCGAAGATCACCTGGCCCGACACACGCATCGACACGCTCTATTTCGATTCCTCCGCGGCGGTCAACAGCACCGTATCGCGGAATCTGCAGAATCACGTGCAGACCACGACCAAGTTGCCGGTCACCTATGTCGCCAACGCGGCACTCGACATGGGTGGGGGCACGATGGTGGGTGGCGAGATTCTGCATGGCGCGCGGGGCACCGAGGTGCACATGGGCGTCGAGCAGCACTTCGGCCCGCTGGCGCTCCGGGGCGGGATTGCGCGGGACCAGCAGAAGCGGGTGCAGTTCGGGTGGGGCGGGGGCGTGCGCTTCCTCTTTCTCTCGCTGGACGTGGGCTTCGCCACGCACAGCACACCCTTGTCCGATCAGCGGGGAGTCACGATGGCGACTTCCCTTTCCATCTACTAGGCGGAGGAACCATGCGCACGATGCGACTGAGCTTCTCGGTCCTCGCCGCGGCGGTTCTTGCCGTCGCGTGTGGCGAAGGGCATGCGATTTTTGATGTGGACGTGTACAGCTTCATCGCCGGGAGCGGGGGAGATACACTGCATTACACGACTCCGGGGGTCGTCGGCACGACGCCGCCGCTGAACAATCCGCCGCTGAAGGTCACGTTGCTCCCGGGTCTCGGATCGTCGGTGGTGGATACGGTGCAAGTGACGGGGGCTGCCGCGATTCAGAACAACACCGGCACAGGCTCTCTCTCGTTCAAGATCTTCTTTGGTGCCGACTCGAACACCGTGTATTCGACGACGCCAATTCTCACAACGTCGGGGAACGCGGGGCCGGGCGCGGACACCACCATCATGGCGTTGAATGCGACCCTCACCAGCGCCCAGGACAGCCTGTTCTCGCAGAAGCAGGTCTTCGTCGGCGTTCAGGCCGTACTCTCGAACAACACCACGACGCCGCTGGATGGCCGGTTGAAGCTCACCGCCCTTCATCTCAGACTGGTCATCAAGGACAAGGTCTTCTAGGCGGTCTGTAACAGCTGTGTGACCCCCGTCACACGGGCGGGGGTCGCACGTCCTAGCTGGCCGAATCGTCTTCCCCCACATTACCCGACCCTGATGAGGCCTCGGCAGCTCGTCCCCACCCGCCGGACCCTCACCGCCATCCGTCTGATGGCGGCTTTCGCCGTTACCCTCGTGGGCATCACCTGTCGGGACAACCCCGTGGCTCCCCGGGGCGGGGGGCCCGCGGCATTCGCCATCAGGCCATACATCAAGCAGCACATCGACCTGTCCAGCTTCGGTCTGGTCATCGATTCATTGCGGGTCGTCGTGGTGCACCCGCCGTCAGACACCCTCAAGAACGTCGCGACCTACTTCAATCCGGACTCGAGCCAGGTTCATCTCGACCTCTCGGTCAGTCTGACGCAGCCATCCGAGACGTTGTCTGTCTCCGTGATCCTGTCGGCCGGCGGCGTGCCGGTCTTCACCGGTACGCAGAGTGCGGTGGTCTCAGTCGGATCGTCGTCGAGCAGTTCGCCGATCTCGATCCCCCTGAATTATTCGGGGCCCGGCGCCCACGTGACGGCGCTGCACATCTCGCCGCTCGACTCCGTCATCCGCTTTTCCGACAGCCTGCGCTTCCGCGTCACCGCCGACTCGGCGGGGACACCCGTCACGAACTTCTATACCTCGTGGCGCACGAGTGATTCCCTCGCGGCGAAGATCAATCCCTTCGGGATCCTGAAGGCGCCCGCCGTCCGGAAATCGGTGTACGTCATTGTCCGCACGCCCTCGGGTGCCGCGGATTCGACGCCCGTCACCTTCATCCCCATTCCGACCGTGCTCGCGGTGCAGAGCGGTAACAATCAAACCGGCACGGTCGGCGGGCCCCTTCCGGGTCCGCTCCAGGTGCGCGTCACGGCCGCGGATGGTCTTGGCGTGAAGGGCATTCCGGTCCAGTTCTCGATTTTGACGGGTGGCGGATCCATCGCTTCGTCGCCGGTGGTGACCGACACCGGCGGGTACGCCTCCGTCACCCCCACCTTCGGGACCCTCGCCGGTGCGGTGAGCTACCAGGCGGCGGTGGCAGGCCTGACGCCCGTCTCGTTCTCCGCGACGGCGAAGGCCGGACTCCCGACGCAGGTGCTCGTGAATGCCGGCGACGGTCAGTCCGCGAATGCGGGCGCGACGTTGACCATCACACCCTCGGTGGTGGTGAAGGACACGTTCGCGAATCCCGTTCCCAACGTCGGCGTCACGTTCGCGGTCGTGTCGGGGGGAGGCAGCGTCATCGGTGGGAGCGCCACGACGAACGCATCCGGTGTCGCCGCCGTCGGCAGCTGGAAGCTGGGGACGGTCACCGGCGCGAACACGATGTCCGCGACGGTGGGATCGCTGAGTCACACCTTCACGGCGACCGCCGTGCCTGGTCCCGTGAACCTCGCCCAATCGCTCGTGACCGTCTCACCGAGTGACACGCTGGCCTCGGGCACGCTGATCACACTGACGCTCCAGGCGAAGGACTCGTTCGCCAACAACCTCACAACGGGCGACGCGACGGTCGCGTTCTCCGTAACGGGAGGTACCAGCACCGGTTCGCTCTCCAGCGTGACGGATCACGGCAACGGGACGTACACCGCGACCTTCACCGGCATCGTGGCCGGAACGGCGACCGCGTTGCATGCGACGATCGGTGGCTTGCCCGTGACATCGACGATTCCGGCGCTGACCGTGAAGCCGGGCGCGCTCTCGCTCGCGGTCACGACGGTCTCCGTCGACAGCACGAGTCTCGCGAGCGGACACGTCACCCAGGTTCGCGTGCTGGCCAGGGACGGGGCGGGGAACAGTCTGGGGAGCGGCGGTCTGACGGTCGTCTTCAGTACGTCGGGTGGGGCGAGCACGGGCAACTTCGGCACCGTGGTCGACAGCGGCACCGGCACGTACACCGTGCCGTTCACCGGACTCCTCGCTGGTACGGCGACCACGATCCATGTGAGCATCAGTGGCAATCCGGTCACGAACACGTTGCCTCTCATCACCGTCGTCCCCGGCGCGCCCTCGGCCGCCAGGTCGACGGTGACGGTCGCGACGGGGACGGTCGCGTCGGGCATCGTCGACACGATTCGCCTCCAGGCGGTGGACGCCGCCGGGAATCTGATCACGACGAATTCGGCGACGGTGACGTTTGGCACGAGTGGCGGCACGAGCACGGGAAACATCGGTGCGGTGACGTATGCGGGTGCGGGGGTATACGTCGCGCCCTTCACCGGTGTCCTCGCCGGTACGGCCACGACGGTGACGGCAACGGTCGGCGGCACGAGCGTCACGACGACGCTGCCCGTCATTCAGGTGCTCGCCGGTGTCGCCTCGACCGCGACGTCGGTGGTCACTGTCGATTCCGCGTCTCTTGCGTCTGGTCACGCCGGCGCTCTGCGCCTCACGGCGAAGGATGCCGCGGGGAACTCGCTCACGACTGGTGGATTGACGGTCACGTTCACGGCCGCGGGCGGCACGAGCACCGGCGCTATCGGCGCGGTCACGGACAACGGCAACGGAACCTACACGGCGACCTTCACGGCAGTGGTCGCCGGCACGGCCACGACCATCAACGCCAAGATCGGCGCCACGGCGGTGACGTCCTCGGCAACGGTCCAGGTGCTCCCGGGCGTCGCGTCCCTCGCGTCGTCGATCGTGACGGCGGACAGCTCCGGACTGGCCTCGGGCGACTCGTCGGTCCTGCACCTGCAGGCGAAGGACGCCAACGGAAACAACCTGACGTCCGGCGGCCTGGTGGTCGTGTTCTCCGCATCCGGCGGCACGTCGACCGGCAACATCTCGGCCACCACGGACCACGGAAACGGCACCTACGCCGCGGTCTTCACGAGCGTGCTGGCCGGCACCAAGGTGACGATCGGCGCCACGATCGGCGGCTCGCCCGTGACGTCGACGCTGCCGGGGATCACGGTGGCGGCGGGGGCCGCATCGCTCGCGACGTCGACGCTGAACACGACGAGCGGGACGATCGCGTCGGGGTCGCTCGCGACCCTGACGCTCCAGGCCAAGGACGCCGCGGGGAACAGCCTGACGACTGGCGGACTTGCGGTGGTCTTCTCGGTGGCGGGCGGGACCAGCACCGGTGTGGTGTCGTCCACCACGGACCACGGCAACGGCTCGTACACCGCGACGTTCACCGGCTCGGTCGCCGGCACGGCGACCACCGCGCACGCGAGCATCGGCGGGTCGGCGATCACCGCGACCGTACCCCTCACGGTGGTGCCGGGCAACGCGGTGACCGCGCAATCGATCGTGAGCGTGAAGGCAGGATCGGTCACCTCCGGCGCGGTGGATTCGCTGACCCTGCAGGCGAAGGACTCGGTGGGGAACAACCTGACCACGGGCGGTCTGACCGTCGTCTTCACGGCCACGGGCGGGACCAGCACCGGGACGATCTCCGGGACCACCGATCACGGGAACGGCACCTATACCGCGACGTTCACCGGGTTGGTCTCGGGAACCGCCACCACGGTGGGCGCGACGATCGGCGGCTCGCCGGTCTCGTCCACCCTCCCGACGGTGACGGTGACGCCTGGTGCCGCGTCGCTCACCCAGTCGCTCGTCACCACGTCGCTCTCGACGCTGGCCTCGGGTGCCACGGCGACCCTGAAGCTCCAGGCCAAGGACGCGAACGGCAACAACCTGACGGCCGGCGGATTGACGGTGGCGTTCAACCAGTCGGGTGGAACGAGCACCGGCAACATCGGTACGGTGGCCGATAACGGGAACGGCACGTACACCGCGAGCTTTGTCGGCGTCACCGCGGGCACGCCTGTAACGATCGGCGCCACGATCGGCGGCAGTGCGGTTACATCGACCACGAGCATCCTGGTCAATCCAGGCACTGTCTCGGCCGCGACGTCGTTCGTGACGCTGGGGTCCGCGACCGACACGTCCGGGAAGGGGATCAGCGTCCTGCTGCAGGCGAAGGACGCGAACGGGAACAACCTGACGACTGGCGGACTGACGGTCGCGTTTACGCATTCGGGCGGCACCAGCACCGGCTCGTTCAATGCCGTGACCGATAACGGGAACGGCACGTACTCGGCGACCTTCACCGGACTCGCGGCCGGAACCGCGACGAGCGTCGGCGCCACCATCGGCGGAACGCCGATCACGAGCGCGTTGCCGACGGTGACGGTGGTGCCGGGCGCCGTGTCGGTCGCGACGTCGGCAGTGTCGGTCTCCGCGGCGTCGATCGCCTCCGGGCTGGTCGACTCACTCAAGCTTCAGGCGAAGGACGCCAACGGGAATCCGCTGACGGCGGGCGGTCTGACCGTGGTGTTCACGGCGAGCGGCGGCACCAGCACCGGTACCGTGTCCGCGACGACCGATCATGGCAACGGTCTCTATACCGCGCTGTTCACGGCCGTGCTCTCCGGGACCGCGGACACCATCCACGCCACGATCGGCGGCACCCCGGTGACGTCCGTGCTTCCGACGCTGGGTGTCACGGCGGGGGCCCCGTCGCCGGTGACCTCGATCGTCAGCGTGCCTGTCGACAGCCTGCAATCCGGCGCGACGTTTACCTTGCAGCTCCAGGCCAAGGACGCCGCAGGGAACTCGCTGACCACGGGTGGCGCGACCGTGGTCTTCAGCGTGGCGGGGGGCACGAGCACCGACAGCATCGGCACGACGGTGGACAACGCGAACGGGACGTACGCGGCGAGCATGAAGGGCGTCCTCGCCGGAACCCCGGATACGGTCAAGGCGACGCTGAACGGCACGCCGGTGTCGAGCGCGTTGCCGACGGTGTTCGTCTACGCTGGCCCGGTCTCGGCTGCGAAGTCCCTGATCAGCGTCGCCGACAGCGTGATTGCGGCCGGCGGCGTCGACACGCTCCTCCTCACCACCAAGGACGCCGCGGGCAACCTCCTGCCCAAGGGCGGACTCACGGTGGTGTTCGGGATCTCGGGCGGGACGAGCACCGGCGTCATCGGTGGAGCCACCGACCTGGGGAACGGGAAGTATCGGTCCATTTTCACCGGCGTGAATGCTGGCACCGCGGTAACGGTCGGTGCGACCATCGGCGGGACGCCGGTGACGTCGGCCCTGCCGACCCTCCGCGTGAACACGACAGTCCACACGGCGAACATCCTCGCGGATTCGACGTGGACGACCATCGCGAGCCCACACATCGTTCACGGGTATCTCAAGATCGCGAACGGCGCGACGCTGACCATTCAGCCGGGCGCGGTCGTGAAGTTCGACACAGCCTCCGGTCTCCAGGTCGGGGATACGGCGGCGGCACAGGCGGGCGGTCTGTCCCTCGCAGGTACGGCCCTCCAGCCCATCACCCTGACGACGGACTCGAACGGCGTGCGCCCGGGATTCTGGACGGGCGTGGAAGTCCAGCGCCTGCTCGCGCCGACGAGCTGGACGCACGTCCTCATGGAGGGCGGCGGCGGCACGCGGCTCATTTCGCCCGCGGAAGCCTGTCTCCTGCACGTGAACAACACCGGGGCCGCGCTCACCGTGGACAGCCTGCACGTGCGCGACTGTCAGGGAGCCGGCATCAATCATTGGGGCGGCACGCTCACGGTCCGCCGCAGCGAAGTGGACACCGTCGCTGGAGTTGGCATCCAGGCCATCAACGCCGGTACGCTTACGCTCGACAGCACCGCCATTCGTCACGCTGGCCAGCTCGGGCTCGTGATAGGCAATCCGGGGCCAAACGGTCCGTTCCTCGCGAACGCGGCGGGCAACAAGTTCATCGGGGGCTCGAGCGACGCCATGCAAATCCCGGCGTTCGCCTTGCCGCACTTCGGTCCCCAGGATTCGATCGCGGGGAACTTGGCCGACTTTGTCGTCGTGGGCGGCGGGAACCCGGACTCGACTGTGGCGGCTTTCACCCTCTTCCGGTTGAAGCCGGCAGCGAGCTACGCCGTTACCGGCCAGATCTCCATCGGGTCCGCGACCGGACAGACTATGACGCTCGATTCCAACGTCGTGGTGGCCTTCCTGACGCAGGCCGGGCTCGTGATCGGCGACTCGGCGGGCGCGCGGCAGGGCCTGCTCAAGACGCTGTCGACCGGACGGGCGAATGGGGCGGTGTTTACCTCCACCACCCCGGTGACGGGCAACTGGGTGGGCCTCGAGTTCGGCCGGCTGTCCGCGCCCGACACCGTGGTGGGCCTCAACATCCAGTACGCGGGCGACTCGATCGCGGGGTATACCACGCGGCGCGCGGGCATTTGGGTCCGGAATCCGACGGCGAACGGGCTCGTGATCCAGAGCGCCGGTTTGAACAACAATGGCAGTACCACTTCACCCACCAACTCGGCAGGCATCGCGGTCTCGGGGTCTGGCGGCGGGGTCCACATCTACGACGCCGTGGTGCTCAACACCGCCGGGTACGGTATCGCGTATTCGACACCGGGTGTCCGGGTGGTGGCTGATACCGCGCTGAGCAGCTCGCTCGCCGGGTTAGGGATCTTCCTGCCGCCGGCTGTCTTCCTGTCGCCTGCCGACTCAGTAGCGAACAGTCGGTTCTCGTCGAGCGGAGCCTATCCCGCCGTCATGGGCCTCGGTGCCGTGCCCGCCCTCTACCCGGCGCCGAACGCCTGGACCGGGAACGTCCGTGACACGGTGCTTCTGACGGGCGGAACCGTGTCAGGTGGGACCTTCACGGTTCCCCGAATTCCTGGCGTCGCCTGGCGGACGACCGGATCGCTCGCCGTCGCGGGTGGCACGCTCACGTTTGCCAAGGGCGACACCGTCGCCTTCGACTCAGCGACCGCGATCTTCGTGGGGGACACGATCAGCGGGGCGGGGACACTCACCGCCATCGCGCCCGATACGGCCCCGATTCTCTTCGCGGCCACGCCGGGCGGCGGTGGGTACTGGCATGGGATCACCTATATCGGCACGCCCGGCGACACCAGTCTTCGAAACGTCACGGTCGACGGGGCGGGGTACTTCTTGCGCTGCCCGCTCATCGACTGTGCCGGTCAGAACATCGGCGCCATTCGCGTCATCGGGACCCCGACCGCGAACCTTGTGTTCGACAGCATTACGGTCCGAAACTCGGCCTTCTACGCGATTCAGGTCCAGGCGCCCAGCTCTCCGGGCGTTGTGGTGGTCAGCCACTCTCAGTTCTACCGAAACAATTTCCCGACGGTGTTCCTCGCGTCGCTTGGGAAGACGCTGACGATCGACTCGTCGGACATTTACGCGTATCGCGCACCGGCGGGCGCGTCGGTCATCGCCGCCAGCGATGGGAGTGCGGACACCATCTTCGCCCGGAACAATTGGTGGGGGGACGTGGCGGGCCCGGGCCGGGTCGCCAACAGCCTCCCCGATTCGTTGGGTCGCACACTCATCGACACGCTCGCAAACGGGATCGCCTACGCGCCGTTCGCGACGGCGCCCTACTTCCCCGTGGGTCCCCAGGTCGCTGCGATTCCGGTGGCAGACTCGAATGTCTTCTGCTGCAACATCTCGGCGGGCATGGCGCTGCCGGACTCGGTCCGGGTGCGCGCGATCGACGCCAATGGTCGCGGTGTCGGGGGTCAGACGGTCGGCTGGGCTGTCGCTCCGGGCTCGGGCTCGATCCTGGGAAGCTCGCCGACGGATATCGGTGGACGTGTAGGGGCATTCTGGACCCCGACCCCGGTTGCCAAGCTGGACACCGCGCTGGCGCAGGTCGGGAGTCATACGGCCAGCTTCTTCGTGAACGTCTTCCCGGGGCCGCTGGCCTCGGAACACTGGCAGTACCTGCCGGGCCTCACCCAGGGCGTCGTGTCGAGCACCCTGGACTCGGCCCGGTTCACGGCGTCCGGCCACGTCGGCGCGGTCCTCACCAATGCGAAGGACGCCTTCGGGAATCCGGTGTTGGCCAACCAGCTCTACTGGGATACTCTCCCCGGAACGGGGCTCGATCACCACTACTCGATTGTCACCAAGCTCGCCGGGGACACGATCTACTTCGTGGACACGGCAACCTCCCAGACGCCCTTCCAGCTCCACGGGGTCTACACGCCGCCGGGATTCCCCACGGTGGTCGACTCGGTGATCGTGTCGAGCTCGTTCATTCCGCTGGGTGTACGGATCGTTCCGGACACGGCGGTCTTCAATTCCATCTGCCCGGTCGCGAGCCCGACGAATGCGTTCTGCTCGCGTCCCATCACGGCACAGCTCTTCGACTCGGCGGGCGGAGCCTTGCCCCCGAACGGCCAGATCGCGTTCAGCTGGGCTGCCGGCGGGACCGGGTTCAGCTTGGACAGCTCAGGTGGCCCATCCGTCATGACGGCTCACGTTACTGCGACGGTGGCAGGGGCGGGCACGCTAACGATCACGCAGCTTACCGGGCCCACGCTAAACCCGAACGCGGCTACGGCGACCGTCATCGCGCAGCAAGTAGCGGGGCAGATCGGGCCGGATACCGTGTCAACGGGTATCGGCGACACGGTAACACTCCGCGCCTTGGTGGCTGATTCGGGTGGCACGCTGCTCGCCACGTTGCCGGCGATTCAGTGGCAGATCCCTGCTGCCTATTCAGGACTCGTCAAGCTGGATTCCGCCGGCGACTCCCTGCAGGTCCGGTTCGACAGCGGGCTGTACACATCTGGGCGATTCAAGTGGTTGGGGGTGGTGAATCCATTCGTGCTGCGTTCTGCTAGTGACACCGTGATCGGGCAAGGGACCATCTTCAACCCGCTGGTCTACAACGTCGTCGGCTCGGGGATCAGCACCGGCTTCTCGTCGCGAGCCGCCGTGGACACCGCCACCAACAAGACGTTCTTCACCAGCCAGGGCAACCAGCTGGTGTACGTGAATGACAACACCACCAACGGCATCGTGGCCGGAATTACGGTGGGATTCAACCCGATGTGGCTGACCGTCAGCCACGTGGGCGCGCTCGACAAGGTTTACGTCTCGAACAACACCAGCGGCACGGTGTCGGTGATCGACCCGACGACCGATCTGGTGTCCACCACGATTTCCCTGCCCAATGCCGCTGCGCCGTACGGAATCACGGCGGCGGACCCGCTCGGCCGTGTCTACGTGGCTACCCGCTATTGTCCAGGTACCCCGGGCCTCTGCACGACCGAAGTAGCCATCATGCCGATCGACGTCGCCGGAGACAGCGTGATCACCAGCGGCATTGTGAAGCTGAATACGGACTCACTCCGATTCCCGCAGGGCATGGTGTACAACCCGGTGGACCAGCAGCTCTATGTGGCCATGGACTCCGGCTACGTGAAGGTGGTGAGCACCGGCACGAGCTCTGAGGTGGGCACCATCATGGTTCAGGCAGGGTTCACGTTGAGCGACATCGCGGTGAATCCGATCACCGATACGCTCTACGTCACCGATGTGCCCGGCCAGCAGATCGGGGTCATCAACCCGACCACGGCGGCGCTGGTCAACCTCATTCCCGCGAACAGCCCGTTGGGGATCGGGGTGGATCCGCTCCACAACCGGATCTATTATGCCAGCTCGAACAATCAGAGCATCGTCGAGATCGACGGCAAGACAGAGCTCTTCCACCAAGTGATCGTGGGCGGCTCGTCCGACAACCCTCAGGACGCTCAGCCCGATCCCCGAACGGGAACGGTCTACGCCCCGCACTTCAGCGCGCTGACGGTACTACAGTTCTATGGCAAGCCCGTAGGCGCGGTCCTCGGAGCCCCACCGTTTGGCCTGAGCGCGCCGAGGACGATCCGGCTCGCTCCCATGGCCGGCCCGGCCGCCAAGCCTACCGCGAGGCCGGCCACCAGGCCCGTGACCGGCCGCAAGCCGGCCACCCCGCCGGCTCGTCCGGGGCAGCACGCGCCGGCCAACGCGGTCGACAACAAGAAGCCGCTCCAGTAGCGCCCCGCGTTAGATTTCCGGCATGAGTGACGTGGTCAGACGGAAAACGGTCATCACTGTGGTCGGCGGCGTCCGGGTGGGGTCTTCCCACCCGATCGTCGTGCAGTCGATGACCAACACCGACACCGCGGATGTGACCGCGACGGTGGCGCAGGTCCGTGCGCTCCACCAGGCGGGCTCGGAGCTGGTGCGCGTCACGGTCAACAATGACGCCGCGGCACAGGCGGTGCCCGAGATCGTGGCGCAGGTGGACGTCCCGGTCATCGGGGACTTCCACTACAATGGTCACCTGCTGTTGACCAAGTATCCGAAGTGTGCCGCCGCCCTTGCCAAGTACCGCATCAATCCCGGCAACGTCGGCGCCAAGCGCCGGGATGACCACTTCCGCGACATCATCGACGTCGCCATCGCCAACGGCAAACCGGTCCGCATCGGCGTGAACTGGGGCAGTCTCGATCAGCAGCTCCTGACCGAGATGATGGATGCGAACGCCAAGTCGCCGGAGCCTGAGGATGCGAAGGATGTCACGATGGCCGCGATGGTCGAGAGCGCGATTCGCTCCGCCCAGCTGGCCGAGGCGTGCGGGTTGCCGCATGACCGGATCATCGTGTCGGCGAAGGTAAGCGGGGTAGGGGACCTCGTCGCGGTGTACCGGCGGCTCGCCGCCAAGTGCGACTATCCGCTCCACGTGGGTCTGACCGAGGCGGGGATGGGGACCAAGGGCGTCATCGCGAGCACCGCGGGCCTCTCGATCCTGCTGTCCGAAGGAATCGGCGACACCATCCGGGTTTCCCTCACCCCCCGACCCGGCGGCGACCGCACCGAGGAGGTCCAGGTCGCGCAGCAAGTCCTGCAGTCGTTGGGGATCCGGGCGTTCACGCCGCAAGTCACGGCATGTCCGGGGTGCGGCCGCACGACGTCGACGTTCTTCCAGGAAATGGCGGAGCAGATCCAGACGTACCTGAAGGTGCAGCGGCCGAAGTGGGTGGCACGGTATCCGGGGTCCGAAGACCTCCGGGTGGCCGTGATGGGGTGCGTGGTGAATGGTCCGGGCGAGTCCAAGCACGCCCACATCGGCATTTCGCTCCCCGGCACCTTCGAGGAGCCCAAGGCGCCGGTCTATGTGGACGGGGCGCTGAAGGTCACGCTGAAGGGTGATACGATCGTCGCGGACTTCCTGAAGATCCTCGACGACTACGTCGACGCCCGGTATGGCGCACCGGACGCGCTGCTGACGCATTAACACTCGCCCGTTTTCCCGCTTCACCCCACATTAGGGCTGTCCTCCAACCCGGGAGTCTCCGTGGAGAACCGGATCGGCTTCGGCAAACGGTTTCTGGCTGCGCTCATCGATGGAATTCTGTGTGGCATCCTCGCGGGCGTCTTTGGAGGGGCGATCGGGGCAGTGCTGGGCGCGTCCGCGGGAGCGCCGGCGACGGCTGGGTCCGCCCCGATGACCAGCAACGAGGCGTCGACCATGATCGCCGGGCTCATGACTGGCGCATTGCTCGGTTTCCTCGCGATCGCGATCGCCTACAGCGTGGTGGAGGGCTTCACGGGCTGGACGCTTGGCAAGTTGATCCTGGGGATCCAGATCGGGAATCAGGACGGCACGCCGGCTTCGACCGACAAGTTGCTCCTGCGTTGGGCGATCAAGAACTGCAACGCCATCCTCACGGTGCTGGCGGCGGTCACTGGCATCGCCGTCTTCAAGATGGTGGGGTCGCTGGCCGGCCTGGCCGTCTTCATCGGATTCTTCTTCATATTCGCGGCGGGTAAGCAAGGATTCCACGACATGATCGCGAAGACCGCCGTGTATCCGAGAAAGCAGCTGCAGGGCAGTTAGGCAATTCGCCGGCCGAGGGGGACCTCACGATCGGGCCCGATCAACACGATGTCCCCCTCGCCTTGCACCACCCCGAGCGTCAATACTTCCGAGAAGAAATTCGCGATCTGGCGCGGCGGGAAGTTCACGACTGCCAGTACCTGACGGCCCACCAGTTCTTCCCGTTTGTAGTACTTCGTGATCTGGGCACTCGATCGCTTCACCCCGAGCTCTCCAAAATCGATCTTGAGCCGGTAAGCGGGCTTCCGTGCCTGGGGGAAGTCTTCGGCTTCGATAACACGTCCCACCCGGATCTCCACCTTCTCGAAGTCTCCCCACGTGATCTGATCCACCGCGGCCCCTCGGGCGTAGTTGAATGTGGAAGTTATGTCCTCGCGTGAGGTCACGTAGGCCCGACCGGAGCCGGAATCACTGGGGTTCGCGGTTGGCACACCCCTTGCCTTTGACAGGGTGTCCCTGAGCCTCGAGGTATCGATGTTCCGCGCACCCCGTTTTGGTTCGGCGATCTGGACCATCCTGCTCGTGAGCGGCTTTGCGTCCGTGAGCCAGGCCCAGTACCGCGGCCTGCGTGAAGTCGAGCCGTCTGTCGGGCCGCAGGCAGGGCTCGATCTGTACTTCGGCGTCCCGACCGGTGAATTCCACCAGTTCGTCCAGAGTGTCGGCGGCTTCGGCGGCTTTCTCACCGTGCCGGTCTCCCGGAGCGGTCTCGGCGTGCGGCTCGAGGGCTCGATGCTCTTCCATGGCGGGAATTGTTACAACGGCTGCGCTCTCGAGACGACGTCGTATATCGGCACGCTCCGCGCGGGTCCGCAGATCACGTTGGGCACGGGCAACGCTCGTCTTTACGGATTCGCCACCGCGGGGTTCTCGTACTTCGCGACCGACGTGAACGATCACTACGGCTGCGGCTGTTACGGGTCTTATGACAACACGCTGCTCGACGATTTCTCGGGCTCCTGGGAAGCCGGTGGGGGCGTGCTCATGTACCTGGGTCGCCGCGGCCGGGTCGCGCTCGATCTGGGCGCGCGGTTTCAGGACAATGGCCGGGCGACGTACTTAACCGATTCGAGCATCCAGTCCAACGGCGACGGCACGTTCACCGTGACACCTATCCGGTCAGCGGCCAACCTCGTGTTGTATCATCTGGGAGTGAGTCTTACCTTCTAGGAATCAGACGGGTAGTTGGGAATGCTAGACGCGTGGACGGAAAGGCTGGACGCACAGACGCGTAGATGGGTTGCAGTGGAAGGGGTCAGGAGAGTCTCTCCTGACCCCTCTCGTTTTACCTGTATCCCATCTGTGCGTCGGTGCGTCTGGCAGTTCTGTCCGTACGTCTAGTAGTTTCGGCCTGTGTGCCTAGATTGCGACGTATCCAATGCGGGAGGGACCATGGATCTGAATCGGCGTGAGTGGCTCCAGGGGGTCGGCTCAATGGCAATTGGTGCGTCGTTACCGGTCGGACCTGTTTTCCTTCCGCACCTTCCGGGTGACTTCCCGCGCAAGGATGACTTCAACATCGCCGAGGGCTTCACCTACCTGAACGGCGCGTACACCCACCCGATGCCGAAGGCCGCGGCGGAAGCGAGCCGGGCGGTGGCACTGCGGCGGGGGACCCTGAACCCCCCCACCGGGGCGCAGTTCTCACAGCCGAGGACCAATCCGCGCGCCGCGTTCGCCTCGCTGATCAATGCCAAGCCGACGGAGCTCGCGCTCATTCCGAATACCAGTACCGGGGAGAACCTCGTGGTCGAGGCGCTCGGCTTTCCCGGCGCCGACGGGAACATCGTGACCGACGCGCTGCACTTCGACGGATCGTTGGTCCACCTCTACGAGCTGAAGAAGCGGGGCGTAGATCTGCGGGTCGTCATGCCCAAGGATGGAAAGATCGAAATGGCCGACCTCGAGCGCGTGGTGGACAACAAGACTCGGCTGATCGAGGTGTCGCTCGTCTCGATGTACAATGGCTTCCAGCACGATCTCAAGGCCGTCTGCGACCTCGCGCACGCCCACGGCGCGTACGTCTACGCGGACCTTATTCAGGGGGTCGGCGCAGTTCCCGTCGACGTTCGCGCGACCGGCGTGGATTTCGCCGCCACCGCCTCCTACAAGTGGCTGATGGGGGACTTCGGCATCGGGTTCCTGTATGTCCGGGAGGATCTGCTCGGTCGCGTGGTGCAGCGCACGCACTGGAGCTACGACTCGACGCCCGACTCCGATCATCACCTCTCGCCGTTCGACCCCCAGCATGGTCAGGTGGTGACCTACACGCCCGGGACCACGGCGGCGGAGTACTTCCAGCTGGGCACCATGGACTACACGGCCCTCGCTGCCCTGGGCGTCTCCATTCCTTACATCCAGTCACTCGGCGTCGAGAGCATCCAGCGCCACCGGCAGCCGTTGATCGACAAGCTGCAGCAGGAGATGCCGCGCCTCGGGTTCACGCCGCAGACGCCGGCGGGGAGCACGTCATCGATCGTGACCTTCGCGCACCACGATGCCGACGGAATCACGAAGAAGCTCCAGCGCGCGAACGTGGAGGTCCGCGTTGCGCCCTACTGGATGCGGATCGCGCCGTCAGTCTATAACGACATCCATGATGTGGACCGGCTGCTGGAGGCATTGAGCTAAGCATGGACTTCGATCTTCGAGAAACCATCACGATTCTGGAACGCACGCCGGCTGTGGCGCGGGCCCTCCTGCATGACCTGCCGGAGCGATGGACGGCGTCGAATGAGGGGCCTGACACCTTCAGCGCCTTCGACGTGGTAGGCCATTTGATCGACGGGGAGGAGACGGACTGGATCCCCCGGATCAAGATCATTCTGGCCCAGGGTGACCGGCGCTTCGTTCCGTTCGACCGGTTCCGGTCCAAGGGGGCGGTGGAGTCATTGGCGCAGCGCCTCGACCGGTTCGCGTCTCTCCGGAAGTCGAACCTCACGATAGTGAAGGAGCTCGAGCTGACACCGCAGCAGCTGAAGCTCACGGGAGAGCACCCGGAGCTGGGCACGGTGACGCTGACGCAGCTACTCGCCACGTGGGCGGTGCACGATCTCACGCACCTCGCGCAGATCAATCGGGTGATGGCGAAGCAGTACATGGCGGCGACCGGTCCCTGGGTGAAGTACCTTCCGTTGTTGACGCGGTAATCAGCCCACCCTGTCCACGTAGCGCCTCACCGATTCTGAGGGGTGATTCCGCGTAATTCGGTACCGGCGGGCGGCGATTTGGCTAGTTCGTTCTCCTTCCAGTTCGTACCCTGTTCCCATGCTGGCCCGTGTGCGTTCCGCGGCGGTCCTCGGGATCGACGCTTACGTGGTGGACGTCGAAACCGACATCGCCAACGGTCTCCCCACCTTTGTTACCGTCGGCTTGCCGCAGGGCGCCGTCCGGGAGAGCAGGGACCGGGTCTACTCGGCGATCGCCAACACGGGGTACACGTTTCCCGTAAAGCGCTGCACCATCAACCTCGCTCCGGCCGATCTACCGAAATCAGGCTCGGCGTTCGATCTCCCGATCGCCCTCGGCATCCTCGCCGCCACCGAACAGATCTCCCCCGAACGCCTCGCCAGGATCGCCGTGCTCGGCGAGCTGGGCCTCGAGGGCGCCGTCCGCCCGGTTCGGGGCGCGCTCCCGGTCGCTCTCGCGTCGCGCGCGGCGGGGCTCGATGCCCTGATCCTCCCCCGCGAAAACCTCCCGGAGGCTGGCGTAGTGAGCGGCTTGCAAGTCCTGGGGGCGTCCACGCTGGCCGAAATCGCAGACTACTTGGACGGTCGCAAAGAGTTACCGAAATCGTCGGTCGACGTGGATCGACTCTTCGAGGAGCGCGCGCGCGACGACGTGGACTTCGCCGAGGTCAAAGGGCAGCAGCATGCCAAACGAGCCCTCGAGGTCGCGGCGGCGGGGTCGCACAACCTCCTGATGGTTGGGCCTCCCGGCTCGGGGAAGACCATGCTAGCCCGCCGACTCCCGACCATCCTGCCCAAGATGAGCCTCGACGAGGCCCTGGAGACCACCAAGATCCACTCGGTGGCCGGCTCGCTTCCCCTCGGTGAGTCGCTGGTGGCGCGCAGGCCATTTCGAGCCCCGCATCACACAATTTCTGACGCTGGACTCATCGGGGGCGGCTCCTACCCACGCCCGGGCGAGGTATCGCTCGCGCACGGTGGCGTGCTCTTCCTCGACGAGCTCCCGGAATTCCGGAAGAACGTGCTCGAAGTGCTTCGCCAACCGATGGAAGACGGGCTGGTGACTATCGCCCGGGCGGCGATGAGCCTGTCGTACCCGGCCCGGTTCATGCTCGCCGCGGCGATGAACCCCTGTCCGTGCGGCTATTTCGGCGATCCCCACCACGCCTGCTCGTGCGAGCACAAGGCGGTCCACGGGTACCTCGCGCGCGTCTCGGGTCCGCTCCTCGACCGGATCGACATCCATCTCGAGGTGCCGGCGGTGAAGTACCAGGCGCTGGTGGATCAGGGTGGGGGAGAGCCGAGTGAGGCGATTCGGGCGCGGGTGAACCGGGCGAGGGGATTGCAGCGGGAGCGGTTCGCGAACCGGCCGGGCATCTACGCCAACGCGCACATGGCGCCACGGGACTTGCGGGCCCATTGCCGGATCTCCGATGGCGCCGACGCCCTTCTCAAGACCGCCATCACGCGACTCGGTCTGTCGGCGCGCGCCTACCACCGGATGCTGAAAATCGCGCGCACCATCGCCGACCTGGACGGGAAGGGTGCGCTGGAGCCTGCTCACGTGAGCGAGGCGATTCAGTACCGGACGCTCGATCGGCGGGCCGCGGCTGCGTAACGAGCGTTGCGCGGGCGCGTCGGGGCCCGTAACGTAGGTGGTCGCCTGGCCCCACCCCCATTTGGAGATCGGATGCGTTCAAGCCGCCCTGGCCGCCTTGTTCTCGCCCTCGGCCTCATCGCGTTGTCTGCGAACGCCGTTTCCGCTCAGGATCTGAGCACCAGGATCCGCACCCAGCTCTTTACCTTCGGGACCTGCGGCGAGCCCCTCTGTCTCGCCGGCTCCCTCGGCTCCGGTCACGGGTTGCACTTCATTCCAGCCGACCAGACGGGATCGACCAGCATCCTGAACTTCCTTGGGAACTCGATCGGAGCCTCGGTCGACAACACGCCGATTTCGTCAGCCTCGTCCGGCACGAGTTTCGAGTTCATCAATGGCGCACCGGTGAAGACCTCGACCAGCTCGGGTCCGATCTTTGGCGAGCGCGCGCAGACCCTGGGGCGGGGGCAGTTCTACCTCGGGTTCAACGTGACCCAGATGCACTTCGAGCGGCTCCGCGGCATTCCGGTCAATGACATCGTCATCAACTTTACACATCAGAACGTGGCCCCCACGGACACCATGGGGAGCCCCGCGTTCGAGAACGACGTGATCCAGGTCCAGGTCGCGATGAACGTGAATCTCCTGGTGAGCACCCTCGTCGCGAGCTATGGACTGGTAGATGGGATCGACCTCTCCGTAGCCGTGCCGGTGGTGCGGACGTCGATCGAGGCAAACAGTGTCGCGACCATCTTGCCGTTGGGTGAGGGCGAGGGGTTTTCTCCTCATTTCTTCGGAGGCACGGCGTCCAACCCCATCACGACGGCGGTGGCGTCCACCAGCGGGGCGGCGACCGGAATCGGGGACGTCGCGGCGCGGGCCAAGATCAACATCACCCAGACCAAGTCGTTCGGGACGGCGATTTTGATCGAAGGCCGATTCCCGACGGGCGACGCCAAGAACCTGCTCGGCTCGGGCGCGTTTTCGGGCCGGGGTGAGCTCATCGCGTCGGCCACGTTCGACAGGTGGTCACCCCACGCGAATGTGGGGTACGTCCTGCGGGACGGGGACCTCGAGAACAATTCGATTCTCGCGAACTTCGGCTTCGATCAGCTCGTGGCGTCGAACATCACGATGGGGTTCGATCTGCTGTCCGACTGGCAGCTCGGCGCGTCGAAGCTGGTGATCCCGCCGCCGGTGCAGTACCAGGCGCCGTATCCGCACGTGCAGCCCGTCTCCAACATTCCGAATCAGAAGGACGATTTTGCCAGTGCTTCCGTCGGCTTCAAGTTCACGACGCAGCGCGGCATCGTGATCGTCACGAATGCGCTCTTTCCGCTCAGAAATTCGGGATTGCAGCCGAGTGTGGTGTGGTCCGGCGGGTTGGAATACACGTTCTAGGAGCGAGTCTGCAGGACAAGCAAGCTAGACGCACAGACGCGTAGATGGGGAACAGCGAAAAGGGGTCAGGAGAATCTCTCCTGGCCCCTTTCTCACTGCAGCCCATCTGTGCGTCTACGCGTCTGTCCCCTAGTTGTTCAACGCTCCGTTATTGATCCACGCCCTGACTTCCTTGAGCTGCGTCGCGTTGAAGGGCGTGCCGCTCAGCGGCATCTGGGACCCGCCGCAGGTCGGTGAGGCCGACGCGAGCTTGTTGTACAAGTCGCTGCTGTTCGCATTGCCCGCCAGAATGATCGTGGGCAAGGAACCGCATCCCGAACTCACGCCCACCGTGTTGGCATAGGTCCAGCCGTGGCAGCCTTGGCATGTGCTCCCGGTCGAAATCAGCGCGCTGACGTACCCGGACCAGGTGTAAATCCCGAAGTCCGTCGCCGTCCCGACCGCCGAGCCCGCGGTCATTTGGGCCGTGTTGGACATCGTGCCGTTCGCGGCGTCCGCGTTGATGCTCCCCATTGTCCAGCTCGTCGCCGTGAACTGCCCGCTGCCGTTCGTGGTGCCGGAAGTGGGAGAGAAGGTCCCGCCGCCACCCACCGAGATGGTGAACGACTGGTTGGGCACCACGTTCCCGAACGCGTCCTTGACCGTGTACGTCGGCCTGGTGGCCACGCCGCTGCCCACCTGAGCGCTGAAGCCGGCGTTGGTGACGGTCACCGTGCTCGCCGCCGCCGGGCTGACGGTCACCGTCGTGCCGCTGCTCGTGAAGGCGTTGATGCTATTGATGTACGCGAACACACTCGGGCTGCCCGCCGTGGTCGTCGAGAACGCTCCAAACGACTGGCCATTCGCGTTGGTCAGACCCGGTTCGGTGATGATCGTGTTCGCGCCCGTGTTGCTGCTGATCCAGATCGTGTCCGCGAGCCCCGAGATCGGGTTCGAGAAGGCATCGAGCAGGGTGATGGTCACGTTCGACTTGCTCGAGCCCGAGCTGGCCGTGATCGGGCTCGTGGCGACGATGTTCGACGTCGAGGTGCTCACCGCCGCGTGTACCACAGTCACGTTCGCAGTCTGGGTCGTCCCGCCGCTCGCGTTGATCGTCTTCAACTCAGCCTTGGTCGAGCTGTAGGTGGAGGTGATGACGCCGCTGGGGTTCGTGAAGCCACTCGCCGGGCTGAAGGTATTCACCGTTCCCACGGTCGTGCCAAAGAGCACGAAACCGCCGGACACGGGGTTGCCGAACTGGTCGAGCTCCGTGACCGTGATCGTCGATGCGGTCCCGCCACCCGTGGTGCAACTGGTTGAGCAGGCCGTGATTGGCGAATTGCTCGCTGTCAGCGTCGACTTGGCGGCACTCACGGAGCCCGCCACGCCGGTCGCAGTGAAGGTGACGGGGTTTCCGGCGATCCCGCCAGGCGCGGCCGTCGCCGTCAGCGTGTTGGCGTGCGACGCGATGCTGTCGAGGATCCAGCTGCCGACCGTCGCCACGCCGTTCGAAGCCGTGCTCGTCGAGCCGCCCGTCACACTCCCATTGGTTGCCGCCACCGTGAACGTGACCCCGACACCGGGGACCGCGTTGCCGGCCCGGTCCGTCACCTTGACCGACGGCGCCGTGGCGACCGCGGTGTTCACCGTGGCCGACTGACCATTGCCGCCGTTCTGAACGATCGTCGTCGGGTTCCCGGCGGCGACCGTCTCAGTGAAGTTGGCCGGCGTCAGCACGCCGCTCGTGGCCTGGACGGTCACCCCACCCGTCGTCGTGCCCAGCGTCACCGTATCAGACGCGATACCGCTGGCGTCGGTAATCGAAGAAACCGGTGATCTGGTCGCGCTTCCCGCCGTCACCGCCCAGTTCACCGTCACGCCCGGCACCGGGTTGTTGCCCGCATCCTTCACAATCACCGACAGGGCGCCCAGAGTCGAGCCAATCGTGTCGGTCTGCGCGTTCCCGCCGTTGATGGCCAGGCTCGACGCGGAACCCGGCGTCACCGTGGCGGTGAAGGTCGCGTTCAGGCCGCCGAAAGACGCCACCACCGTGTCGGTCTTCACGACGGACCCCGTGGTCCACGAACCCACAGTCGCAATTCCGGACAGGTCCGTCGCCGGCGACGCAGCGGTCAGCGACCCGTTACTTCCGACGTTCGCGGCGAAGGTCACCGTCGCGCCGCTCACGGGGTTGTTGAAGGCATCCTGGACCAGCACCGAGGGCGCGGTGGGGAGCAGGGTACTGATCTGCGCCGTCTGGCCGTTACCGCCATTGATGGTCATCTGCGTCGGCGTACCGGCCGTGCCCGTGGCCGTGTACGTCAGCGGGCTATTGGTCAGCCCGCCGGCCGTCGCGGTCATGTTGTTGGTCCCGGCCGTCGCGCCGAGAGTCCACCCGATGCTCGCGATGCCGCTGGCATTCGTGGTCGCCGGATTGGTGCCGGTCAGCGAGCCACCACCCAGCGTCACGGCGAACGTGACGCTCACACCTGACACCGGGTTCCCGTGCGCGTCCGTCACCAGGGCGGAGGGCGCCGTGGGGACCGCCGTATTGACCGTAGCGCTCTGCCCGTCGCCGCCATTGATCGTGATGACCTTCGCATTGCCGTGCGTGGCGGTCGCCGAGAACGTCACGGGCGACCCGGTGAGCCCGCTTACGGAGGCGGTCGCCGTTTGGGCTTCAGCCGTGTCCCCGAGCGTCCAGGATGCTGTCGCAATCCCGTTGGCGTTGGTCGTGGAGCTCGGGGGGATACTCCCCCCCCCCTTGGTCACCGCCCAGGTGACGGCCACCCCAGAGACGGGATTCGTGCCGGCGTCGGTCACGAGGACCGAGTCCAGATGGGGAAGGGTCGCGCCGACCGTGTCGGTCTGACCATTGCCCCCGGCCAGTGCGATGGTCTTCGCGGTCCCGGCGTTGGCGAAGTCCACGAACGTCAGCGGGCTCCCGGTGAGGCCCGCGGCCGTCGCCGTGACCGTGTCCGGTTTAGCGGTAGTGCCCAGCGTCCAGCTGCCGAGCGTGGCGGTGCCTGTGACATCGGACGAGGGCGTCGCGCCGGTGATGTTCCCGTTGGCGCCGCCGGCGGCCACCGCAAACGTGATTGCGACTCCGGATACCGCGTTGCCGAACTGATCCGTGACTTTGACCGCCGGAGGGGGAGCGACGGCTGTGCTGATCGGCGCTGCCTGATTGTTGGTCCCGGCCACGATTCCCATGTTCTTGGCGTTCCCGTGGGTCGCCGTCGACGAGAAGTTCGTCGGTGAGCCCGCGAGTCCGGCGACCGTGCCGGTGGCAGTCTGCGAGCCCGCCGCCGTGCCGAGGATGCGCGTGGCCGTCGCGACGCCGTTCGCGCCCGTCAGAGATGAAGGCGTGATGCTCCCGCCGCCCGCGACACCCCACGTGACCGTCACACCCGAAACGGGATTGCCGGCGCGGTCCTTCACGGTGTCCGAATACGCGATCGGAAGGGTGGCGCCGACCGTATCGGTCTGCGTGTCACCGGCGCCCTTCACCAGGGTCGCGCCGTGTCCGGCCGACGTCGTGACCGTGAACGTGACCGGCGAGCCGGTGAGGCCCGTCGCGAGCGCGGAATCGGTCACCGTGCCCGGTGTGGTGCCGAGAATTCGGGTGGCCTTCGCGATACCGGACGCATTCGTGCTTCCGCTGAACGGCGTCAGGCTTCCCGCGCCTCCGATACCCCAGGTGACGGTGACGCCGGAGACCGGATTGCCGAGCTGGTCGGTGACCAGGACTGAGTCGGTGCCGGCCGTCGCGCCGATTGTGTCACTCTGCGAGGCGGGGGACAGGCGCGCGATGTTCTTCGGCGTGCCCGCGACGCTCGTGGCCGTGAACGTGAGGACGGGCAGGGCGCCGACCGTCGCCGTGAGCGAGTTGGAGCCGGTACTGTTGCCGAGTTGCCAGCTGCCGACCGTCGCGATGCCTGAGGCGTTGGTCGTCGCGTTGCCGCCGGTGACTGCGCCGCCACCTGTCGTGACGGCGAAGGTGACGGAGAATCCCGGGACCGCGTTTCCGAACTGATCCTTCACCAGCACGGAAGGATTGGTGGGGAGGGTGCTTCCGGCCGCGGCGGTCTGCCCGTCACCGCCATTCTTCGTCGCGCTGTTGGGAACGTCCGGGCCAGCGGTAACGACGAAGACCACCGGCGTCAGCGCGCCGGCCGAAGCCGTCAATGTGTCGGTGCGGGCCGTCGTCGCCAGCTTGAAGCTGCCGACGGTCGCGAGCCCCGCGGCGTTCGTCCCGACCGATCCACCCGTCACGGTTCCGTTTGCCGCGGTGGCCGCGAAGGTGACCGTCACGCCGGCGACGGGGTTGCCGAACTGATCGGTGACCAGCACGGCAGGGGCCGGCGCGACATTGGCATTGACCGTGCCCGTCGTACCACCGGCACTCTTGACGATGGCCGCGGCGGTGCCGGCGGCGGCGGTCGCGGTGAAGACCGCGGGAGCGCCGATTCCCGACACGGAGGCGCTGAGACTGTCCGTCCTCGCGAGCGTGCCCAGCGTCCACGAACCCACCGTCGCCACGCCCTGTGCGTTCGTCGACGGTGTGGGACCGGTCACCGAACCGTTGGGGGCGGTCGCGGCGAACGTCACGGTCACGCCGCTGACGGGGTTGCCGAACTGATCGCGCACGGTGACGGATGGAGCCGTCGAGAGCGCCGTCGATACCGGTGCCGCCTGCGCATCACCGGCGGTCTTGATGATCTGACTCGCGGGTGCGTGCGTGGCGACGGCCGTGAACGTGACGGCGGGCAGGGCCGCGACAGTCGCCGTGAGGGTGTCCGTCTTGGCGATCGTGTCGAGGGTCCACGACCCGAGGGTCGCGACGCCTGAAGCGTTCGTCGTGGCGTTCGCGCCCGTCAGGGAGCCATTGCCGGCCGTGGTCGAGAACGTCACGCTGACGTTGGGGATGGCGGTGCCGAACGCGTCCTTGACCGTAACCGAGGGCGCCGTCGTCACGGATGTCTTCGCCACCGCGGTCTGCGAATCGCCCGCCGTTTTCAGGACGGCCGAGGGCGAGCCGGCCGTCAGCGTCAGGGTGACCTTGATCGCATGCGGGCTGTTCGTCGCCTTCGTTCCGGTGATCGGGAAGGTGGCGGTGTACGTGCCGACCGGGAACGTATCGAGGGACACGGAGAGCACGATGCTGTCGGGCGCGGTACTCGACGGATTTGTCACATACAGCCACCCGGTGTCGGGGCCGGTGTAGACCGGTGACCCGGTGGCGAGTCCGGTCAGGAAGCCGGATGAGCCGTTGGTGACGACCACCTTCTGAGACGCCGGGAGGGGTCCGCGTGCGACCGCGGCAAACCCCACGCTGTCCGCCGACGTGGCGATCGTCGGGGGCGGCGTGACGGTCACCTGTGCGCTCGCCGACTGGCCGCCCGCCGAGGCCGTGACCGTCGCCCTGCCGACGCTCTTGGAGATGAGGTGCCCGTCCGTCGTGATGTCGACGACCGACGTGTTGCTCGAGGTCCACGTGATCTTCGCGCCGATGTACTTCACGCCGCGGCTGTCGGTGGCGATGCCCTCGAGCAGGATCGTGTCACCGACCGGCATCACGACCGTGTCGGGCTCGATGACGAGCACGGCGACGTCCTTAGGGCCGATCAGGGTGTCAGTGGTGCAGGCAAAGATCACGACGGTGGCGAGTGCCACCAGGAGCGGAATGCCCGTGCGGGCGCGACGGCCGGGTGTGGTCACTTGATGGATTCGATCTGCCACTTCCCGTTCCGCCGGGCGAATGTGGCAACGTAGTTATGGGGTTGATCCTGATTCTTCCCCTGCACCTCGAAGTGCAGCTGCCCTTGGACAGTCGCGGAGGCCACGTCGCCGGTTGCCGGCTGAATGTTGGAAACCTTGAACTCGGACTTGATCTTGGACGCGAATTGGAAGAAGGTCGTCCATTTTTCCGCCTGGTCCGGTGTCAGGGCGGGATACACGGCTTTCATTCGATCGAGACTCTTTGCCTCAAAAGCGGCTTCGTAGGTCGCAATCACCGCCTGGATATCGCCCGGCACCACCGGGAGTACCACGGGCTGGATTGGGGCCGGGGTCGTGTTCGCGGGCTGCGGCTCAGGCTTGGGCGGCGTGGCATTGTTCGGCTGTGTCGGAGTGGTCTGGACCGGCACTGGAATCGTCTTCGGCGTGTCCTTGGCGACCTGCTGCGCGGGACGGCCGGTCGTCTGCGCCGGCCGATTCTTGCCGGGCGTGTTGGTCTGCTTGGTCGGTGCTGGCGGCGTGTTCTGCGCCACCTGGCTCACCGGCGTGGAATCGGTCTTCGGCTGAGTGACCGGAGGCTGGGCGGCTTGCTGCTGAGCCGCCCGCGTCGCGTTCGGATCGATGCCGGTCTTGGGCGCCCAGGGCTTCAGCACCGCGAGCGCGATGCCCACCGCGACCAGCCCCCCGCCGCCGATGAACAGCCCCTTCTTCGACTTGTGCCCCTCGGCGGGTGTGACCGTGATCGTCGCGGTGGCGCTCGCGCCCTCGCACGTGCACGTGATCAACACCTCGCCCTCGGTCACCGCGTTCACCAGGCCCTGCGGCGTGATGGTCGCGATTTCCGGTGCCGTCGAGGCCCAGGTGACGCGCGGGCCGACGAGCGTCTTGCCGCCCGTGCCCTTGAGCTTGGCGGTGAGCTGGACCGCACCACCGGCGGCTACCGAAACCTGCTGCGGCACGATGCCGAAGCCGGTGCCACCGGTCGTCGAGACCGTCGCCTTGCCGGCCTGTGTCCGCCCGGGCATCGACACCGGCGTGGTCAACCGCTTCAGCATCTCGGTGTTCTTGTTCGACGCCGCGAGCGACATCAGCTGCGTGCGCACCGGATCGTCGGGCGTCAGCGCGGGCGCGCCGATGGCCGAGATGGCGTCTTCGACGGTGGGGAAGCGTTCCGAGGGTTCCTTCGAGAGCATCCGTTCCACCGCGCTCATGATCTCCGGCGGGCAGTCGGGGCGCGCGGTGGCCAGCGGCGGCGGCGGATCGTTGAAGTGCGAATACATGATCGCCATGATGGAATCTGCGCTGAACGGCAACTTCCCGGCGAGCATCTCATACGCCATCACGCCCAGCGAATACTGATCCGACGCGCCCGTGAGCTCCTTCGCGGCGCACTGCTCGGGGCTCATGTACGACGGCGTGCCGACGGTGGCACCCGTCATGGTGAGACCCTTGGTCTCGGTCACCTTCGCGATACCGAAGTCGGTGACGACGGCCCAGCCCTCGGTGTCCACCATGACGTTCGCGGGCTTCACGTCACGGTGAATGATCCCGCGCTTGTGCGCGTAGCCGAGTCCGGAGCCGACCTGCTGGAGGATCTGCTGGATCATCGGGATCGGGAGCTTGCCCGTGTCCTTGATGATGGAGTCGAGTGGCCGGCCTTCGACGAACTTCATCACGAAATAGACGATCTGATCGCCTTCCTTGACGGCGTAGATCGGGATGATGTTCGGATGGGAGAGCGACGCCGCGGTGCGGGCCTCGCGTTTGAAGCGCTCGACCATTCCCTCGCCGGTGAGGAGGGCGGGGGACATCACCTTGATCGCGACTTTGCGGTCGAGCGCGATATCGTGGCCCAGGTACACCGTCGCCATGCCGCCCCGGCCCAGCTCGGCCAGGATCTCGTATTCGCCGATGGTCGCGTGCCGGACGACGTCGTGCAATGCGGTCTGGCTCATGGTCGCGCGAACCATGTCCTGCTTCGGCACGAACGCCGTCGCGACGTTGCCCTGTTGCCCGGACACGTCGGCGCCACACCCGGCGCAGTAGCGTTGTCCTGGCGCTATAGGCGTGCCGCACTTCCCGCAGTTGGCGGGCTCGCTCACAACCTGATCCGGGTGGTTTGGGGGTGAGGCATAAGGAGAGATAATATACCGCCCCACAACGACTTGGGCAGTGTCAGGGGGGGTAACGTTGCGGTGACGAAGCGCACCCTGAGAGGGTGTTGCCAGCCTCCTCCACCCGCCCTGAAAGGCGGGCCCGGTACGACCGTCGCGCTTAAGCGCGCTGCTTCGTTGGGCCCAGCCTTCAGGCTGGGTCGGAAGCTGGGGCGGCGGGTTTCCTGAACCCCAGGAGGGCGTCGGAGAACTGAATCCAGACCACGGCGCCGAGGATCAGAGCCATGGCGGCGAAGGTCCGTGTGGTGACGGGTTCGCCGAGGAGCAGCCAGCCCAGGAGGACGGCGATCACGGGATTCACGTAGGCGTACGTCCCGACGATGGTCGCGGGCGCGTGCTTCAGAGCATAGGCGTACGCGCTGTAACCAACGAGTGAGCCGAAGATCACGAGGTAGAAGAGCGCCTCGAGGCCCGTCGTGGTGACGTGCACTCGAGGTCCCTCGCCCAGCGCGAGCCCCAGGAAACTGACGACGGCACCACCCGCCAGCATCTGAATGGATGCCGCGATGTATGGGCTCGTCGCCGGGTGCTTCCGCTTGTAGAAGACTGAGCCGAAAGCCCACGACGCACTCGCACCCGTGAGGGCGATGGGCCCGCGGAGATCGGCGTGGAGAATGGCGGATGGACTCGCCCCGACGAGCAGGATGGTGCCGGCGAAGCCGACCAGGAGTCCGGCGATCACGCGAAGGGAGATCCGTCCCGAACCACCCGGGACGACCGCGTCGAAGAACGCCATCCACAGCGCCACCGTCACCACGAAAATGCTCGCCACTCCCGACGGCGTGTACTGCTCGGCCCACACAACCATCGCGTTGCCGCCGGTCAGCAGAAAGAGCCCGACGATCGACAGGACGACCCAGTCCCTCAGCGTGGCCGGAAGCTTGTCGCCGAAGAGCAGGGCACCGGTGAGCAGCAACACGCCGGCGATGAAGAAGCGGACGCCGGCGAACAGAAAGGGCGGGAAAACCCCGACGCCGATCCGGATCGCGAGATACGTCGAGCCCCAGAACACGCACACCAGCAGGTACGCCACGAGAGCTTTGCCGCGGAGGCTTGCCATGTCAGTGACCGAAGTCTATGGGAGTCAATGGATTGCGAACTGGGCGCGTCCCATGCTTCATCATAGTAATCGGTAGCAGCGGGAAGTCATATCCGGTTCCGGTCGTGGAATCCGGGGGAGGTCGCGACGCCGCCTCCTCACTACTATTCCGCCATGAGCACGGACCTGATGGTAGATCGTTTGCGCGATATCGTGCGCACCTATCCTTCCGCCCTCCTCGGCTACTCGGGCGGTGTCGACTCCGCGTTGCTCGCCGTCGTGCTCCGCCAGGAGCTGGGACGCGACCGGACGCTCGCCTGTATCGGACGAAGTGATTCGTATCCCGAAGAGCAGTGGCGCGTGGCGTACGACATCGCCGCGCGGTTCGACGTCCCGGTCCTCGAAGTCAGTACGCACGAGCTCGACGATCCCCGGTACCTCGCGAACCCGACCAATCGCTGCTTCTACTGTAAGACAGAATTGTGGGGCCGCCTTTCGGAGGTGGCTCGCGAGCGGGGAATCGCCGTGATCTGTGACGGCACCAACGCCGATGACCTCGGTGAGCATCGCCCCGGGCGGGCCGCCGGGATCCACGCCGGCATCCGCTCTCCCCTCGCCGAAGCGGGACTGAGCAAGGCCGATATCCGCCAGGCGTCGAAGGCGCTGGGCCTACCCAACTGGGATGCGCCGGCCGCCCCGTGTTTGTCGTCCCGGATTCAGTACGGACTCGCTATCACGCCATCACGCCTGCAGCAGGTCGAAGCCGCCGAAGCGTTCCTGCGAGTCGAGGGCATATCCGGCGACTTGCGTGTGCGACACACCGGGACCCTGGCGCGCATCGAAGTCGAACCTGCGGCGATCGCGCTGGTTGAAGCCCGGCTGGAGGCCATCCGCGCGCGGTTCCAGGAGCTGGGGTTCACCACCGTCGAGGTCGATCGCCGAGGGTACCGCCGGGGGAGTCTCCTGCTGGATCGCGCGGCGCGGTGAGGTTGTTCGTGGCCGTGAACTTCCCGGCCACGCTTCGCGAGCGCCTATGGGAGGCCACGATACCATTGCGGGCGATGGAGCTCCCGGTCCGCTGGGTCGCCGCGTCCGGGATGCACCTCACGCTCAAGTTCCTCGGGGAAACCGGTGAGGCCAGACTCGACGAGCTCGGCGGCGCGCTCGATCAGGCCGTGGCGGGCGTCCGGTCGATGCCGGTGACCGTGGAAGGGTTCGGGGCGTTCCCGGACGTGACTCGCCCGTCCGTGATTTGGGCCGGCGTGGTCACCGATCCGGCGCTCGAACTGCTCCAACACGGCGTCGAGCGGGCGTTTGGCCCTCTCGGGTTCCCGCCGGAAGGGCGGCCTTTTCGGCCACATGTCACCCTCGGCCGAACCCGGCGGGATGCTCCGCGAGAGGCGTTTCGGGACTTCGAACCAGCCCTGGAACGCCTGGTCTGGAGTGAAACCGCGGAAGTGACCTCCATCGAATTAATGAGAAGCACCACCGCCAAGGGCCGCGTGGTGTACGAGGAGGTACGGCATGGAAGGCTGTCTTAAGGCCATCGGGCGTCTCGGCTGCCTGCTCGCCATCCTCATCGCCGTGGGGGTGGCGTACTGGTTCCGCGAGCCGATCATGCACACCGCCGCCAAGTATCTGGGACCGCATTCGACCCGGTTGCCACCGGTGTCGGACACGTCCGTCGGTGCACCGACGCCGGGCGCCGTGCGTGCGGCCGCCGCCAAGCTGGCCTCGCTCGGCGTCCCGGGCGGCCCCGATTCGGTGATCCTGACGCCGAACGAAATGGCGTCACTGATCGGTGGAGGAATCGATTGGACCGTGCGGAAGGGATTCGACTCACTGCGTGTGGAGCTGATGGATTCCGCCATCGCGGTGGATGCCCGTCTGGATACGCGCGTTCTGCCGCGGGACGCGCTGGGGCCAGCGGAGCACGTGCTCGCGACGTATGAGCCTTTACGGATGGCTGGTCCCGTGAGCATCAGTAAACCCGGGATCGCGCATTGGAAAATCCAGGAGCTGTCGCTGCACGGCTTCCCCTTCCCCGCGCCCGCGGTGAACCGGCTCGCGAAGCTCGTCGCGGGTGCCGACGACGGGAGTGTGCCGGTGCTCGTCCCGACGCCCCTCCGCCGGATCGCGATCAATCCCACGGGCGTGGTGTGCTACCGGAGGTCCAGGTCGTGAGTCAGCGCGTGCTGGTGGCCGACGATGAAAAAGGCATCCGCGAGGCCCTGACTCAGCTGCTCGAGTTCGAGGACCTCGAAGTGCTGGCCTGCTCCTCGGGGGGCGACCTCCTGCTCAAGTACCCGGAGTTCCGTCCCCATTTGGTCTTCCTCGACGTGAAGATGCAGGGGATGGACGGGCTCGAGACCCTGCGGAAGCTGCGGGAGCTCGATCCCCACGCGCAGGTCGTCATGATCTCGGGCCATGGAACCGTGCAGACCGCGGTCGAGGCGACCCAGCTCGGCGCCTACGACTTCCTGGAAAAACCGCTCGACACGGACCGCGTGCTTCTGACGCTCCGCAATGCGCTGCAGCATGGCGCGCTCGCGGACGAAAACGTGCGCCTCAAAGCCGAGGTGCAGTCGCGGCATCAGATCGTCGGATCGTCCAAGGCGATCAAGCAGGTGGTCGACACCATCGAGAAGGTGGCGCCCACGCCTGCCCGCGTCCTGATCACCGGGGAGAACGGGACGGGCAAGGAGCTCGTCGCCCGCGCCATCCATCAGCTGTCTCCGCGCTCGGCGCACCCGTTCATCGAAGTGAATTGCGCGGCCATTCCCACCGAGCTGATCGAGAGCGAGCTCTTCGGCCACGTGAAGGGCTCGTTCACGGGGGCGGTGGGAGACCGCGCCGGAAAATTCGAGCTGGCGGACGGCGGCACGCTCTTCCTCGATGAAATCGGCGACATGAGCCTGTCGGCGCAGGCCAAGGTGCTGCGCGCGTTGCAGGAGGGTGTGATCTCCCGGGTGGGATCGGGCAAGACCCTGGCCGTGGATGTCCGGGTGATCGCCGCGACCAACAAGAAGCTCGACGCCGAGATCGCGGCCGGGCGTTTCCGCGAGGATCTGCTCTATCGCCTCAACGTGGTCCCGATCGTCGTGCCCCCGCTCCGTGAGCGGCGTGGCGACATCCCCCAACTCGTCCGGCACTTCGTGGAGGAGCTCGGACGCGCCACCGGATTACCGGCGCGCGGCTTCGAGGAGGCCGCGCTCGAGCGCCTGGCACAGCATGACTGGCCCGGCAACATCCGGGAGCTGAAGAACGCGGTCGAGCGGCTGCTGATCCTCGCCCCGCGCCGGGCGGTGACGGCGGGTGACGTGGAGCGGATCGCGACCGGACCGGGTGGAGGAGCAGGGTCGCTCCCCGGTATCGAAGGAGGGAATGGCGGCGCGCTGTTCCAGGCCGCCACCTTCGAGGAATTCAAGCTGGCCGCGGAGAAAGCATTCCTGGTCGCCAAGCTCCAGGAGCACGACTGGAATGTCTCCGAAACCGCGCGCACATTGGAGATGCCACGCAGTAACCTCTACAAGAAAATCGAGCGCTACGGTCTCGTACGGGAGGGTTGAGTGCCGGGGAAGGACGAGCGCGACCGCGACTGGGACCGGGAGCTGGCCGAGGTCGACAAGCTCCTCAACAACATGCCCGGGCACCTGCCGCCTCCCGCGCCCATCAAGCCGGCGGGTGGCTATCCTCCTCCCGGCGCCGGGCATGCGGCGCACGGGCCCCGGGTGCTCTCCACGCGCGAATGGGCCGGCACCTGGATCCGGGTGGGGCTGGGCCTCCTCATCGGCATCGGGATGACGCAGTGGCCGTATACCCATGGCTGCGGTTTCAAGCTCGGCTTCTATCTCCTCGGCGTCGCCGCGGTGATCGCCGCGGGGGTCTGGAGCTCGATCTCTTCCTGGCGCCGCCATCTGGCCTGGGCCCACATCCTTTCCCAGGGACTGGTCATCTGGGGCCTGACCCTCGCCGCGCGGGAGATCTTGCCGCGGGTGCACTATGCCAGAGAGATTGCCACCTGGATGTGCCCTTAGGCTTCTGACCCCTGACCCTGAGCCCTGACACCTCTCAATGTCCGACTTTAAGAACTTCATCGCCGGCGCGTGGGTTGCCCCCGTCACCGGCGAGTACTTCGACAACACCAATCCCGCCGATACTCAGGACCTGATCGGCCGCTTCCCGCAATCGGGCGCGGAGGATATCGCCCGCGCCGCCGCCTCGGCCAAGAAGGGGTTCGCCGTCTGGTCCCGGACGCCGGCGCCGGTGCGGGGGCAGGTCCTCCAGCGCATCGGGGACCTCCTGGTAAAGAGGAAGGAAGACTTCGCCAAGGCGATGACCCGCGAGATGGGGAAGGTGCTCATCGAAACGCGGGGCGACGTCCAGGAAGGAATCGACACCGCCTACTACGCGCACACGGAAGGGCGCCGGCTGTACGGAAAGACGGTGCCGTCGGAGCTGCGGAACAAGTGGGCGATGAGCTTCCGCCGTCCGATCGGAACCGTAGGCGTCATCACGCCCTTCAACTTCCCGCTCGCGGTGCCGACCTGGAAAATCTTCCCAGCGCTGCTCTGCGGAAACGCGGTGATCTGGAAGCCCTCCGAAGATGTCCCGCACACGGCCCACCTCCTGGTCGAGCTCCTCCTCGAAGCCGGACTCCCGCCCGAAGTGATCCAGCTCGTCCACGGCGGAGGCGCGGCGGGGAAGGCGCTCGTCGAGCATCCCGACGTCGGGGTGATCTCGTTCACGGGGTCAACCGAAACGGGTGCGCTGATCGGCGCGACGTGCGGGCGCATGCACAAGCGGTTGTCGCTCGAAATGGGCGGCAAGAATGCGATGATCGTGATGGACGATGCGGATGCCGATCTCGCGCTCGACGGCGTGCTCTGGGGTGCCTTCGGTACCACGGGCCAGCGGTGCACGGCCACGAGCCGTCTGATCCTGCAGGCCGGCATTCACGACCGCTTCGTGAAAATGGTGGCGGATCGCGCGCAGAAGCTGCGCCTGGGACCGGGGCTCGACACCCAGACCGAGGTGGGACCACTGATCCACGAGGCGTCACGCAACAAGGTCGAGCAGTACGTCGGCATTGCGAAGGAGCAGGGGGCCACGGTGCTCATCGGCGGGGCGAAGGCGACGGGGAAGGGCCTCGACCGCGGCTGGTTCTATCTGCCCACGCTGTTCGTCGGGGTGAAGGCGGGCATGCGGGTAGAGCAGGAGGAGATCTTCGGGCCCGCGCTGTCGGTGATCAAGGTTCAGGACCTCGATGAGGCGATCAGGGTCAACAACGACGTCGCGTACGGTCTCTCGAGCGCGCTCTACTCGCGCGACGTGAACGCGGCGTTCCGGGCTCTCAACGAGCTGGACAACGGCATCACGTACGTCAACGCGCCGACCATCGGCGCCGAGGCGCACCTGCCGTTCGGTGGGGTGAAGCAGACAGGGAACGGGCATCGCGAGGGCGGCTGGGCGGTCTACGACTTCTACTCGGAGATCAAGGTGGGCTACGTCGACTACTCCGGGAAGCTGCAGCGCGCGCAGATCGACACCGAAGCATGAACCGCGCGTCGTGGGTGCTCGCGGCGCTGGTCGTGAGCGGGTGCGGTCGGCATCAGGCCCCCGCGGCGTGGACGGACACGTCTCCGCACAACGTCACCTTCGTGACGGTCGCGCCCGATGTGCATCTGGAGGTCCTCGACTGGGGGGGGACCGGTCCGAATCTCGTTTTTCTCTCCGGGCTGGATGACGTCGCGCACGGCTTCGACGATTTCGCGCCCCAGTTCCGCGATCAGTTCCATGTCGTCGCCATCACCCGTCGCGGGTACGGCGCTTCGACCCGCACCCCGTCGGGCTACGACCTCGCCACCAGGATTCAGGACCTCACCGCGGCGCTCGATTCCCTCAACATCGGGAAGGCCATCCTGGTGGGGCACTCCATGGCGGGCGATGAGCTGACGGGGTTCGCCGGGGCCCATCCGGACCGGGTGGTCGCGCTCGTCTATTTCGACGCGGCGTACGACCATTCGGTGCTGGGGGACTTGATCGGATCGTTCCCCTTCCAGCCCCCGTTACGGGCCGATTCCGCCTCCCCGAAGGCCTACCAGCATTACCTCCTGACGACCTTCGGGATGCTGATCCCGGAGTCGCAGATTCGGGCGACCGAGGTGTTCGACGAGGGCGGGGCACTCCGGTCCGACGTGACCCCGGGGACCGTGGACTCGCTGATGCTCGCGGGCGCGGGGCATCCGGACTACTCCAAGATCCGCGCGCCCACCCTGGCCATCGACGCGATCGTGGATTCGGCTCCGCAGCTCTTTCCGCGGTGGAGCAAGTTCGACGACTCGACCAAGGCTCAGGGGCGGCGCTTCACGGCCAGGCTCACGGCGTGGGGGTCCGACCAGCGGGCGATCTTCAAGAAAGCCATGCCGAAGGCCAAGGTGGTCGAGCTGCATGGCGCCAATCATTACGTCTTCTATTCCAACCGGAACGACGTGGTCCGGGAAATGCGGACCTTCCTCTCCAACACCAACTAGCATTTTTCAGAACCGTGCCGCACGATTCGGGTGCAGGTGATCCCGAGCACACGCCGCATTGTGTGTCGTGGCGCACACCGTCGGTGAATCCCTCGTCATCATTTTGAGTGCGGGCGGCTCACCGCTCACCGATGACGCGCTCGGCGAATTCGACGGAGTGTCACCAGTGTGGGTCAGAGTCGAGCGGGAAGGATCGGTCGCCTGTCTCGCCGCGCGCATCCGTCACCTCGAGTCGGTGACCGAGTTGGGGGTCCGGATCCGGGGGTGGGGGGGTGCCAGGGGGTGGACGGTGACTGTTGCGCCGTGCAGCCCCCTCCGCTAACGTACGATACATGCACGACTTGGGGGCTCCCCAGAGTTCGCCCAGCGCGCCTCTCCCGCGTGAGTCCTCGCATCCCCTCGAAAAACGCCGCTCGTTTGTCGCCCGATGGTTCGATGCGTGGATGCGCACGTTGGGTATGGCGTTCGTGTTGTTCCTCCTCCTGCACACCTTCGTTCTTGAAGCGTTCCAGATTCCGAGCGGCAGTATGGAGCATACACTGCTCATCGGTGACTTCCTCTTCGTGAACAAGGCGATCTATGGTGCGGTGATTCCCGGCACCAAGACGCGTCTTCCCGGATTCGCGACCCCGCATCGTGGTGATGTGGTGGTCTTTCCGTATCCCCGGCACCCCGACACGACGTTCGTCAAACGCATCGTCGGCGTCGCGGGGGACACGCTCCAGATGAAAGACGGCCGGATGATCGTGAACGGCGTCCGGAGCTCCGAGCCGTACGTCGAGCGCACGGATTCGCTGCGCAACGAATGCGATCCCGTCTTTGATTGGCAGGTGGCGTATCTGGCGGACACGTCGTTGGCCGCGCGGGCCGGGTATCGTCCGTGCCGCGACGATTGGGGTCCGCTGGTAGTGCCGCCCCACAAGTTCTTTGTCATGGGGGACAACCGCGACATTTCGCTCGATTCCCGCTATTGGGGATTCGTGGACGAGAGTGCGATCCGCGGCCGGCCCCTCATTGTGTACTGGAGCGTCGACCGGGACGCGCACGATCATTTTCCGTGGCTTAACGACATCCGGTGGTCGCGATTGGGTTCGCTGATTCACTGAAGTCTTCGTTCATGCACGGAGGAAGAGGGACCCCATGCAACTGAACACGGCGAAGCGCGCTTCGTTCGACGAAGGCTCTCTGGACCAGTATCTCCGGGAGATCAGTCAGTATCCGCTGATCACCCGGGAAGAGGAGGTGCTCCTCGCGCAAAAGATCAAGCAGGCCGACGAGGAAGCGCTCGACAAGCTGGTGCGGTCGAACCTCCGGTTCGTCGTATCGGTGGCCAAGAAGTACCAGAACCAGGGGGTCTCGCTCGCGGACCTGATCAACGAGGGCAACCTCGGTCTGATCCGCGCGGCGCATAAGTTCGACGAGACGAAGGGCATCAAGTTCATCTCCTACGCGGTCTGGTGGATCCGCCAGGCCATTCTCCAGGCGCTCGCGGAACAGTCCCGCATCGTCCGGGTCCCGCTCAACCGGGCCGGGACGCTGCACCGGATCGGCAAGCGCTCGTCGGCACTCCTTCAGGAGCTGGGCCGCGAGCCGACCGTCGAGGAAATCGCCGAGGGTATGGACATCTCGGAAGAGGAAGTCGCGAAGACGATGTCGATCTCGCAGGCGCACCTCTCGCTCGATGCGCCCCTCACGCCCGGCGAAGACAACAAGCTCCTCGATTACCTGCCCGACACCCAGAATCCCGGTCCCGACGACGAGATTTTCGAGCACGCCCTCACCGAATCGGTCGAGAAGGTCCTTGGCACCCTCAAGGACCGCGAGGCCCTGATTCTCCGGCTCTATTTCGGCCTCGAGACTCCCGAGCCCCTCACGCTTGAAGAAATCGGCGCCCGGCTGGGCATCACCCGTGAGCGGGTGAGACAGATCAAGGAAAAGGCGCTGGCCAGGCTTCGCCACGTTTCGAGGGCCAGGGCACTCGATTCGTTCCTGTTCTAGAAAAGGCGCGGGAAGTGGGGATGTGGGACTCTCCGTGAAGCGGGGAGTCCCTTTGTTCTAGGAGGATCCCACCACCCCACATCCCCACGCCTTTATTAGTTTTCGCCCATGGCATCCCAGGCTTCTTTCGATGTTTCGACCGGCGCCGACCTCCAGGAGGTCGACAACGCCGTGAATCAGGCGACGAAAGAGGTCGCCCAGCGGTACGACTTCAAAGGGTCGAAAGCCTCGATTGCCTTTGACCGCGCCAAGGGGCTCCTGACCCTCGTGGCGGACGACGATTTCAAGATGAAGGCCCTTTTCGATATCCTGCAGGGCAAGATGATCAAGCGCGGCGTGCCGGTGAAAAACCTGCAGCTGGGGGAAATCATCCCGGCGACTGGGGATACCGTACGCCGCGAGATCACCCTCACGCAGGGCATTCCGCAGGACAAGGCCAAAGCCATCGTGAAGGCCATCAAGGACAAGAAGTTCAAGAAGGCCCAGGCGTCCATCCAGGGAGAGGAAATCCGGGTCCAATCTCCCTCCAAGGACGAGCTGCAGGAGGTCATGTCCTTTCTTCGGACGCAGGACTTCGGCATCGAGCTGAAGTACGGGAACTACCGCGGATGAAGCTGGGCGTTATCTCCCTCGGCTGCGACAAGGCGACCGTGGACTCCGAGCGCCTGGTGGGAGACCTCGTGGGACATGGGGCGGTGGTCACGCCCGACTTGCCGCACTCGGACGTCGTCCTGGTCAACACCTGCGGTTTCATCGACGCCGCGAAGCAGGAGTCCATCAATGCCATCCTCGGCGCCGCCCGCCTGAAGCAGGAAGGGGACGTCAAGGCGGTGGTCGCGGTGGGGTGTCTGGTGCAGCGCTACAAGGCGGAGCTCGCCGCCGAGATGCCCGAGGTTGATCTTTTTCTCGGGTTCTCGGATCTCCATCACCTCGTGCCCGAGCTCGCCAAGCGCGGTCTGATCGCCGATCCCGTGACCGAGCATCCCGGTGTGCGGCAGTTCCTCGGGGATCAGGCACACGTCCGCTACCTCAAGATCTCCGAAGGCTGCGATCACACGTGTGCCTTCTGCGCCATCCCCCTCATGCGCGGGAAGCATCGTTCCGAGCCGGTGGAGCGGCTGGTGCGTGAGGCGCAGGCGCTCGAAGCGCAGGGGGCCGTCGAGATCAACCTCGTCGCACAGGACCTGGGGCACTTCGGCCGCGACCTGGGGCTCGGGGGTCCCAAGCTCCCCGATCTGCTCGAGGCGCTGCTCAAGGAAACGTCGGTGCCCTGGTACCGCCTCCTGTACGTCTATTCGGCGGGCCTGTCCGAACGGCTGGTGCGCGTCATTGCCGACAACCCGCGCATCGTCCCCTACATCGACATGCCGATCCAACACGCGAACGACCAGATGCTGGAGAAAATGCGCCGGCCCGAGCGGAAGCGGACCATCGTCGAGAAGCTCGCATGGCTCAGGGCCGCGGTGCCCGATCTCGCGGTGCGGACGACGTGCCTCGTGGGATTCCCTGGGGAGACCGACGAGCAGTTCCGCGAGCTGGTCGAGTTCATCGAAGAGGCGCAGTTCGACCGCATGGGCGCGTTCACGTACTCGCCGCAGGAGGGCACCCGGGCGATGCAGTATCTCGACGACGTGCCCGACGAGGTGAAGCGCGAGCGGCTGGAAGAGCTGATGGAAGTCCAGCGCGCCGTCTCCGGCGACCGGCTGGCCCGTTTCGTCGGCAGGGAAGTGGATGTCCTGATCGACCGCGTGGCCGATCCGATGGATGGGGGAGCGACGCACGTCGGGCGCGTGCCCTGGCAAGCCGATGACGTGGATGGGGTCACCTACGTCACTGCGGGCGGATGGGCCCAGCCCGGCAAGATGGTCCGGGCGCGCGTCACCGAGAGCGAAGACTACGATTTCCGGGCGGTCGCGCTGGCGTGAGGGGCCTCCCCGCCCGGCGCCTCGTCCCCGTCACCGCGGCGCTCCTCGGCGCCGTCGCCTGCCATCCGCAACCTCCGCTCCCAGTTCCGGGGGTCGAACCCGAGCTCCGCATCGGCATTGCCGACGGCCTGAAGCGAATCACCCTGGGTGGTGACGCCCAGGTCCTCGTCACCGACGACGCGAACGGGTCCACCGTCGCCGGGATAGCTGCGGGCGCCATCTGGACCGTCATTCCGGACTCGGGGGCCCTCGTCCTGGTGGGGCCCGACGGTACCCGGACCGGCCATCATCTCGGCATCTCCGCCATCAGTACCACCGCCGGCCACTTCGTGGCCGCCGACGGCAAACGGTACCGCGGCCGGGTCAACATCATCCGCACCGGCGGGGGACTGCAGCTCATCAACCGGGTGGGGATCGAGAGCTACGTGGCCGCCGTCATCGGCCCGGAGCTGGGACCCCGCCGTGCCGATGAGATCGCCGCGCTCGATGCCCAGGCCATCGTCTCCCGCACCTTCGCCCTCAAGAACCGGGGCCGTTGGGAGGCCCAGGGGTTCGACGTCACAGACGACACCCGGGACCAGGTGTACGGGGGCGTGGCGGCCGAGACACAGCAGGCTTGGGGGGCGGTGCGGCGGACGGTGGGACGGGTCGTGATGTACCACGGCGGTTTGATCGACGCGTTCTTCCACTCGACCTGCGGCTTCCGG
>DASQIZ010000094.1:0-3628 GCA_035631315.1 Gemmatimonadales bacterium | reverse complement strand
ACTGCCCAGCCTGATCCCGCGCCGGCTCGCCCGCTCCCGCACAAGGATCAGGGCGTTGTCGATCGCCACGGGCAGGCTGAACTCCGCCACCTCCAGCTCCATGCGCCCGGCTTCGATCTTGGACAGATCGAGAATGTCGTTGATCAGGGACAGCAGGTGCTGGCCGGAGGAATAGATGTCCTTGAGGTATTCCTCTTGCTTCTCGTTCAGCTCACCAAACATGCGCTCGTTCAGTACTTCCGAGAACCCGATGATCGCGTTCAGCGGCGTGCGGAGCTCGTGGGACATATTAGCCAGGAACTCGGACTTGTGCTGACTGGCCGCTTCCAACTGCCGGCTCTTGTCCTCGATCTCGTGGAAGAGCCGGGCATTCTGGATCGCCAGAGCCGACTGGCTGGCGAAGGTCCGCAACAGCTCGATCGTCTCGGCAGGGAACTCGCCGGGGAGGTTGCGCGTCACGCCGAGCGACCCGATCAGCCGCCGCTCGTAGACCATCGGTACCGCGAGGACAGCTCGGACGCCGGATTCGATCAGGGTGTCTCGTAGCCGCCCGCCGTGGGCGCCCGGCACCGTGATATCGGGCACCTGGACCGGTTCCAGCGTGAGCGCGGTGCGCCCGACGACGCCCTCTCCCTTCTGGATTCGCACGCTGCGTCGGGCCTCGGCGAGGGGGCCCACCGTCTCGGTTGCGACCCGTTGGACGAACTCCCCGGTGACCTCGTCGTACTCGAAGACCACGCCGCCGTCCAACCCTGACAGCTGGACTGCCCGCAAAACGATGGTGGTCAGCACCGTCTCGAGATCGAGCGTGGAGCTGACGGCGCGCCCCACCTCGCCAAGGGCCGTGAGTTGGTCGACTGAGCGCGTCAGCTCTTCGGTCCGTGCTTGCAATTCATTCAGCAGCCGAGCATTCTCAACGGCGATGACCGCCTGATCGGCGAAGGTCTGGAGCAGCGCGATCTCGTCGTCGGTGAAGCCGCCTGGCTCCCGGCGGGACACGGCGATCGTCCCAATCGCCTCGTCACGACGGAGCAGCGGCACCAAACAGGCGCTACGGTAGCCCCGAATCTGAGCGGAGGCGCGCGAGGCATCGGGCCATCGGGAATCCGTTGAGTAGTCAGAAATATTGATTGGGGCCCGCGCACGAATGGCCTGGGCCGTCGGCGTTTCCGACTGGAGCGAGAGTGGGTAGTGCGCCCTCAGGGAGGCGTCGGCAGCAGTATCCGTGCTCGTGAACGCAACAAGCTCGATCCGCTCGCCAGCGAGCCGGGTAATCGCACCCGAATACCCCCCGAGCAAGTGGACGGCGCTGGTCACGATCGTGTCGAACACGGGCTGAAGGTCGGTCTGCGACCTACTGATGACGCGTAAGATCTCGCTCGTGGCCGTCTGCTGGTCGAGCGCGGTAGTCAGCTCGTGATTGCTCTTCTGAAGTTCCGTGAACAACCGGACGTTCTCGATAGCGATGACGGCTTGGTCGGCGAAGGTCTTGAGGAGATCAATTTCGGCGGATGAGAACGGCAGCGGCTGCTCGCCACGATGGACGAGGACCACGCCGACCGCTTCCCCCTGATGAAGCATGGGAACTGCTAGCACCGACCGGCTCGCCCCGCCCACGGTGCTTGAAACGTGACGCGTTATCGCAAACCGGGGATCATGATGCGCATCGGGGATATGGATCACGGCGCGGTCGAGGATAGCTCGACCGGTGACCGCCTCTGGATCGGGAGCCCGCGGATAGAGCGTTTGCAGAAGTGCGCGACCCTCTGGGGGGAGGTTGCTGCACGCGACAAGGTGCTGACGCTCGCCATCAAACCGGTATGCGTCAGCCCATGCAGCGTCACAGAGACGTACTGCACTGTCGACGATTGCGTCGAATACTGGCTGCACATCAGTTGGGGACTGGCTGATCACGCGTAATACCTCAGCCGTCGCCGTCTGCTGTTCGAGAGACTCTGAAACCTGGGCATGGGCGTCGGTGAGCGCGCGATTCTTCTCTTGGAGTTCGGTGAACAGTCGCACGTTCTCGATGGCGATCACAGCTTGGTCGGCGAAGGTCTGGAGGAGGGCGATCTGGTTCGGGGCGAACGGACCGGCCTCACGCTTGCTAACCGTAATCAGCCCAATGACCGCGTCGTGGCGCACGAGCGGAACGTGGATGAACGCGCTGTACCCGGCTGCCGAAGCCATCTTCTGCGCGTGTAGGCCAACGTGCGGATCATCGAAGACGTTCGCCGTGAACACGGGAGCGCGCGTAGTCACCGCGGCGTTCATGAGTCCGGACTGATCAAGGCGTATCGGATAGACGCGCCGGAGGGTGGCTAGGCCGTCGGCGGGTCCTTGCGCGGCTGCGAGATGGAACACGTCATCCTGCAGAAGCGAGATGCCCCCATAGTCTCCACGAACCAGGCTGATCGCGCTCGTGATGACCGTGTCGAACACGGGCTGGACGTCGGTAGGTGAACTGCTAATGACCCGAAGGATTTCCGCTGTCGCCGTCTGCTGCTCCAGAGCCTCCTTCGTCTCGTTGAACAGCCGCACATTCTCGATCGCGATGACGGCCTGATCGGCGAAGGTCTTCAGAAGCTCGATGTGTTGCTCCGAAAACGCGACTGGCTCGCGGCGGCTCACGGAAATGCTTCCGATTGGCGTCGCGCCGCGTTTCATGGGGACAGCGAGATATGCGCGAATGCCGAGTACTCGCAATCGCTGCAACGCTGCTGGCGTGACACGAGGATCGCTCTCTGGATCTGAGATGTGAAAGATGCTACCTTCCCGGATGACGCGCGTATGGTGTGGAATCTCGCTAACGTGAGTCCGCAGTGGCGGCGCATTCGGAGGATAGTTATACCGGGCAACGTCGTCGCGCCATTCGTCAGTGAGCAGATGGACGGCGGCAAACGTTGCCCCACACACCTGGGCCGCGTTGCGTGCGATGGCATCGAACACCGGTTGCACGGCCGTGGGGGATGTCGAGATCACCTGGAGAATCTGGCTAGTCGCCGTTAGTTCCCGATTCCGCGCCTCCAGTTCCTTGAACAGCCGCACATTCTCGATGGCGATGACAGCCTGGTCGGCGAACGTCTGGAGAAGGGCGATCTCGTTATCCGAGAACGATCCGGGGTCGCGACGAGTGACGGACATCGACCCAATTGCGTGTGCATCTCGAACGAGAGGGACGGCGACCATACTTCGATAGCCGCGTGCACGGGCGATGACTGCCTCCTCCCGCGGGACTGACGGATCAGCGTCGACATCAATGATGAAACGCGGCTGACGGGTGCTGATCACATTGCCGTGATACCAGCTGTCTTTCAGGGGTATCGGCCACCGCGCCTTCTGCGCCGCGTCCCCAGACGGGTTCGTGCTGGTAAGTGCCGCCAGGTGGATCTGATCACCAATAAGGCGGGTGACGAGTCCAGAAAACCCGCCCAGTAGCCGAACCGCATTCTGGATGATGGTGTCGAAGACCGGCTGCGCATCCGTCGGAGAGATTGAGATGACCCTCAGGATCTCGCTGGTCGCCGTCTGCTGATCCAGCGCCTCGCTTACCTGTGTGTGAGCCTGGGTCAATGCCCGATTCTTCTCCTGCAACTCCGTGAACAGGCGGACATTCTCGATAGCAATC
>DASQIZ010000093.1:0-2920 GCA_035631315.1 Gemmatimonadales bacterium | reverse complement strand
ATTGCCTTCGGTAAAAATCACCAAGCTCGGTGGCGTTCCGATCCGGCCAACGATGTCAGGGACGGTGTCCGTGTGACCGGCGAACGATCGAATGCCCGGCTGGAGCTTCGTGACGACCGGCCATACCAGTGGTCCAGGCGGTGCGTGCTCCACGACCTTCTCCTCGGCCGCGCTGGCTGTTTGCCTCTGATGCTCTCCGAAGGCGGCCGCGCTCACGGCACTGCAAAGAAATGTACGCCGTTTCATTCTGTCGCTCCTCGTAATCGGATAGGAGTTCCGTCAGGCCGCCACCGGCGTGTGCTGCCTCAGCACGGTGGCGATCTTCCGCCAGCCGTCAATCCTGCGCAACCTAATCTGCCCGCTCGCCACGAGGCTGGAAGAGCAGGACCAGAGCCGACTCTCTGCTCGCCTCGTTCAAGTACTTCGGGCACTGGATCGGGGACATTCATCAGCCGCTCCACGTGTCCTCGCGGACGATCGGGGAGGCAACTTCATCCGGGGGAGTGGCCCGTGCGTCAACAGTCTCCACACAGTCGGGGACATCTGCATCATCGAGAAGAAGCTCGGCACGGACCCCCAGGCGTGGCCCGTGACCTCATGGAGAGCATCACTGATGGCGACAAGGCCGCATGGGTCGCCATCCCGGTCGAGGGCTGGGCGAATGAGTCCTTTCAGGTCACGCGCCGCAAGTCGGTCGGGTACTGCATTCGCGTCGGGTCGGAATGTGTCTATCAGCAGGGGGAGCGTGACCTTCTCGGAGAGTGAGGAGGAGAAGGTGGTGGTGGTCAACGCGCCGTATCTGGAACAGCATGTCCCGTTCGTCCGCGATCGGCTCAAGCGGGCCGGTTCCGTCTCGCGCACCTATTGAATACGACTGTGGGGCAGTAGAGACAGTTTGTTCCGTTGGCCAATGCCGACCTGATAAGAAATCAGTGGATCGTGGTGCGTAGCATCTATCATGCGGGCAGGTTGAGATTCCCGGCACTATCGCGGCGCGTCGGTAGGACGCGTAGGAGAATCAGGTGCGGCCTCACGTCATCCGGGTCCATCGGGAGAGGCGGGGCGGAGGTCGATGACTAGGACGGCGTCGCCGGATGAAGCAACGGCTTACAAAGGAGACATCGCATGGGACAACTGGACGGGAAGGTAGCGATCGTGACCGGCGCGACCAGCGGCATCGGAGAGCGCATCGCCGAGGTGTTCGTTGCCGAAGGGGCGCGTGTGGTCGGCGCCGGGAGACGCAAGGCTGAGGGGCAGGCCCTCCAGGGACGATGCGGCTCGGCGCTGAGTTTCATTCAGACCGATGTGATCGACGAAGCCAGCGTCAAGGCGATGATCGATCATGCCGTGACGCAATTCGGAAGACTCGACTGCCTAGTCAACAACGCTGGCAGCGGGTCGCCGATGGTCGGCGTCGCCCAGTTGACCGCCGAGCACTTCACGTCTGTCTTCGAGACCAACGTGCGTGGCGTCATGTTCGGCATGAAGCACGCCGCGCCTGTCATGATCGCCCAGGGATCCGGAAGTATCATCACGATCGCCAGCGTAGCGGGGCTTCGCGCGGGAATTTCCGGACACATCTACAGCGCATCGAAGGCGGCGGCGATCCAACTGTCCCGAAGCGTGGCGTCGGAGGTCAGCAGAAAGGGCGTCCGCGTCAACACGATCTCGCCTGGCGGCATCGTGACCGGGATTTTTGCCAAGACCGCCGGACTCGACGGAGCGAAGGCCGACCGAGTGCTCGGTGCCATCTCGGACATGTTCGCCACCGCGCAGGCCGTTGCCCGGGCAGGGGCTACCGATGACATCGCCCGGGCCGCGGTCTTTCTCGCCAGCGACGCGTCGTCGTTCATCACCGGGCAGGACTTCTGCGTTGACGGCGGCCTGGTGCCGTTCGGGAAGTTCGGGTGGGAGGAGAGCGTCGAGTTCCGCGCCGAGATCGCCCGGCGTGTGAGGGCGCACGTCGAGCCACTTTGAACACGCGGCGAACCACCGGCAAGCGGCAGGAGAGCACGTACAACCATGCTGCTATCACTCCGGGCGACACCGTGACGACCCTAGCCGAAGAGCCGCTACTCGTGATTACTCGAACCACACGGGTTTGGATCGGTCCTGGGCCTGCTTAGGTTGTTCAATGCCGGAACTTTTAATCAGAGGGTCGAGGGCTCATGCCCACGATCGCATGCCCACCAACAAGTAGGTCCCGCGAGCCCTCGTAGGAGCCCTCTGAGAGACCGGGGGAAGTCCCACCACGTGGAGATTTGGAACCTCCGGTGATCGGTATGTTCACGCGCCCATGGCGAGGACGACTCCAGCCGATTTCGTGAGCACCGTACGCCCGGGGCCCATGCACTAATGCGAGTCTGGAGGGCCCTCGAAGAGCGGCGCAAAATCATTGACGCATCCGTGGGAGTGGCCCACGCTCGGTAGAGCAATCAACAGCACAAGCCATGGTTCGATCGATCATGAGGAGGACATCTTCATGCTGCTGAGCGTTGATGAGACCGCGCAATACCTGGGGCTGCGGCCGGCGACGATCCGGCGGTGGGTGTTCGAGCGGCGTTTCCCGACCGTGAAGCTCGGGCGACGGGTCTTGATCCGGCGCGACGTGGTGGACGACCTCGTGCGGAGGAACGAGCGGGCGGCCGTGCCATGAGGCGCGGCCAAGCTGTGACAGAACGCCCCGGCGGCGCGGGCACGCCGACCGGGGGAAGGACACTTGGATATGGACAATTTAGCGCCGCACACCGAGTCCGTCAATCGTGACCTGCTCCCGTCCGTCCTGAAGGGTGCCTCCAACGAGAGCGATCGGCATCGCATCACATCTCCCGATCCGGCTCATAACCAGGTCGCCAATTCGTTTCCCCCCCTTAAAGGGGGAAGCCGGCTGGGAATGAATTTTCGCCCCGCCACGGCGGCT
>DASQIZ010000092.1:0-29200 GCA_035631315.1 Gemmatimonadales bacterium | reverse complement strand
CACCATGATCTTTTCGGCCGCGGTGAATGGCCGGCTGGCCGAGGCCGAGGTGCTCGCCGCATACATCAATCAGGTTCATCGGACCAATTGGATTGTCGGATTCACGCAGGAGCCGTACTACTTCTATGAGCCGTCGTCGAGTGCGTACGATGCGACATCGAACACGTATGCGCTGAACACCAACATCCGGCGCTTCGTGATCCGCGACATGTTCGGGACGGCCGCGTATCCGTTCAGCCAGTTCTCGCGCGTGGAGTTCTCGCTGCACGCGGTCGCGATTTCGGACGCGACGCTCCAGATCCAGGACATCTATGCCACGGCGCCGGGCTGCGTCGGGTGCGGCTATGGCCTCGTCGGCGAAAACGTGAACACCCTCGGCGGCGTGACGAACGCCTACGCCCAGCCGAGCGCGGCCCTGGTGCACGACAACGCACTGTTCGGCTGGGTCGGCCCGCTCGCCGGCAGCCGGTGGCGCTTCGAAGTCGCCCCGACCCTGGGCAGCTGGAAGTTCACGTCCGTGACCGCCGACTGGCGCCACTACTTCCTCTTCCGCCCGTTTTCTCTGGCTGTCCGCGGACTCTACTTCGGCCGCACCGGCCGGGATGCCGGGCGGTTTCCCACCTTCCTGGGCTCGACGGCCCTCATGACCGGCTACACCGCCGGCTCGTTCCAGCAGAACGAATGCGTGGCAGCGGTCACGTCGAAATCGCAGACGGGGTGCGCCGAGCTCGATCAGCTGATCGGATCGCAGGTCGCCGTCGCCAACGTCGAACTCCGGTTCCCGCTCACACGTGCACTGGTCCTGGGCGTGCTGCCCGTCGGCTTCCCGCCGCTCGAGGGCGCGTTCTTCTACGACGCCGGCGTCGCGTTCGACAACTTCTCGCAGCTGAAGTGGACGCGGACCGCGAGCGAGAGTCCTGACGACGTTCGCATTCCACTGCGGAGTTATGGCTTCGGAATTCGCGCCAACCTGTTCGGCATCGTGATCATGCGGATCGACTACACCAAACCGCTCAACCGGCCGAACAACAGCCACGCCTACTGGACCCTGTCCCTCGGCCCGACCTTCTAACTCCGTTCGGCTGAACCACTTGCCCCGGCCTCGCCGACTTCCTATTTTGTCGGCGAGGCCATTTGTTTACCCGCCCCGCGTGTCTCATCCTGGCGACCGTGGTGTTGGGGAGTTGCCACTCCCGGACACCGGCACCCGCATCCTCGCAAACCAAGCAGGGACAGCAGGTTAAACCAGCAGCCCGAACCGAGGGCCGCTCGGCCGCCGTACTCGTCCGCCTGGCCGCCAAGGGCGGCGCCCCCAGGCTCTATCGCCTTCCCACCCTCGCGGAGCTTCCTGGCACTCTGCGCGGCCGGCTCCCCGCGGTGGACCGGGTCATCGGGACCGACGACGCAGACGGATTGCTCTTCCTGCACACGGCGAAGGGGGACGCGATCGCCTATGACCTTCAGAGCGGCCGCGTCGATACCGTCGCCACCGGCGTGACGATGGCCGCTCTCGGACCCGACGGCACGCTGTTCACCATCGACGCGAAGAAGCGCGTGGTCAGTTACGCCCATCGCTCGCGGACGGTGTGGCCACAGCCCCTCGCGGCGACCCCGTCGGCGATCTTTGGCGGCGCGGATCAGCGGCTCATCGCCATCACGGCGGAGAAGAAGCCCAGGCTCGTCGCGGAAGCGGTCGATCAACCCGCGGTGATGCGGCCTTACCCCGGCTCGGGCGTGGTCGATGCGGCTCGATTCGGTGATGAAGTCGCATCGGCGACGGATTCCGGACTTGTGCTCATCGAGCCGCTGGGCCGCCGCGCCCCCGCCTTCGTTCCGCTCCCCGACCATCCGACCGACGTCGCGTTCTCTCCCGCCGGGCACCGGCTCTACGTGAGCCGCAAGACGGGACTCGGGCTCGCCGTGGTCGACCGGTTCTCACGGGACGAGATGGATGGCGTCGCCCTGCCGGCCATGGCGCGCGACCTGCGGCTCGATCCGCTCGGCCGTTGGCTCCTGGCGCAGTCAGGCATCGGCGATTCGGTGTGGATCGTGGATCTGCCGACCAAGACGCTGACGGCGACGGTGCCCGGTGCGTGGAGCACGGATCTCCCGGTGGTCTCGCCGGACGGCACCGTGCTGGTGCGCCAGGGGAACGACCTGGTGGCGATCCACCCGGACTCGGGGCATCAGGCCGGCAAGCTGAGTGGCGCCGCTGGCGATCTCTGGGTCGCTACGGGGTGGATCCCGAGCGGCTCATCCCGTACGGCCGCGCTCGCCGATGCGCCGGCTCCTGCGGCGGCGGCGGGCGATACCGCCGCGGGCGCGCTCTACGTCCAGGTCTCCATCTCGCAGAACAAGGAATGGTCCGACGGCATGGCGCAGCAGCTGCAGCGCGCCGGACTGCAGGCCAAGGTTCTGCCCCCGACGACGGCGGATGACGGCTTCCGCGTCGTCCTGGGACCGTACGCCACCCGTGAGCAGGCCGAGGACATCGGCCGGAAGCTCGGGCGTCCCTACTGGATCTACCAACCGACGCAGTGACCACGCGTACGCTCTCGCGCGGTGACGCGCTCCACACCGTCCCGCCCCTCTTCACGGGGAAGACGCTGATCGCGCTCGTGCCCCTGGGTCCGGATCTCGACTGGGCCGGGCGCGCCGCATGGGACATCGCGCGCGGGTGCGCGGTGAGCCGACGCGTCGCACTGATCGATCTCCGTCTCGCCGATCCAACCCTGCATCGCGCCGCGGACCTCACGCCGGGTGAAGGCGTGGTGGATGCGCTCGAGTATGACCAGTCCTGGGACCTGGTGGCGCGTGAAATCGATCGTGTGAACTTCATCGGCACCGGCAGCGACGCGCCCGATCCGGATGCCGTCCTGGCCCATCCGCGCTGGCGCGCGCTCCATTCCGGTTTCCGGTCCGAGAATGCGCTGCTCCTCGTCTTCTGCAGCGCATCGACGGTCGACCAGCTCGGCTCCGCCCCCGATGGACTGGTGCTGTTGACGCCGGTCGGCGCCACGGCCGCCGGATTCGTGCCCCCCGCGCGGGACGTCGAAATCCTCGCGGTGGTGAGCGGACCTGAAGCGGCACCCTGTGTCAGCCGGTCCGCGCCGGTCCCCCATCTGTCGTTCACGTCGGTCGCCCGGTACAACCCGCGCCGGCGGCGTTTGGGGCCCATGGCCGTGGGGCTCGCGTTGGTGCTCCTGGGAGCCGCCGGATGGACGATCCTGGGCCGCGGGGCAGAACGCACGCCGCATCCAGCGCCGATCATCGCCGCTCCCCGCGCCGATTCTCTTCCGTGGACGGTCCAGCTGGCAGCATATGGTGCACCGGAAAAGGCCGTCGCGGCCGCCGACCGTTTGAGTGAAGAAGGAGTCGGCACGTTCGTCACCCCGCTCGCGCTCGATGCCTCGGGCGCGCTGTGGTACCGCGTCCTTGTTGGTGCGTACGCAACCCGTCAGGGGGCTGCCGCGGCCCGCGCCGACCTGTGGAGACGCGGCCTGGCGCCCGCCGGCCAGGGAGAGCTCCTGCACGCACCCTTCTCGTTGCAGCTCAACGCCGGCCTGAAGTCGTCGCTCGATTCCCTGCGCCACCTGGGCGTCCCCCCGGTGCGTTGGGGTAGTACTGGAATGCAGCTCGTCGGAGCCTTTGAAACACCCGAACAGGCCAGTGTCGCGGCCGCCGCTCTCGGCGGCGCCGGCGTCACGACCACGCTCATTACCCGTATGGGGACCACGCCATGAGACTGACGCGGTTGGAGTTGTCCGGGTTCAAGTCCTTCGCCGGTACCGTCGAACTGCCCTTCGACCTCGGCGTCACGGCCATCGTCGGCCCGAACGGGTGCGGCAAGTCCAACATTTCGGATGCCGTCCGCTGGGTACTTGGCGAGCAGTCTCCACGGCTCCTCCGCGGCGGCAAGATGGAGGACGTGATCTTCCAGGGCTCCACGGGACGGCGGCCCGTCAATGTGGTCGAAGTCTCTCTCGTGTTCGACAACTCCGACGGCGTGCTCCCGATCGCCTATCAGGAAGTCGTGGTCACGCGCCGCCTCTCGCGGTCGGGCCAGAGCGACTACCTGCTCAACCGGTCTCCCGTCCGCCTCCGCGACATCCAGGACCTTCTGCGCGGCACCGGTCTGGGCGCCGACGCGGCCGTGGTGATGGAAGCGAAGATGATCGACGCCCTGCTCTCGGAAAAAGCCGAGGAGCGTCGCGGGCTGTTCGAAGAAGCGGCCGGGATCGGACTGTACCGGGACCGGAAGCGCAGCACGGAGCGTCGACTCGAAGAGACCGCCGCCGACCTGGCACGCCTCGAGGACCTGATCTCGGAAGTGCAGACCCAGGTTCGCTCGCTCGCCCGCCAGCGCGGCAAAGCGGAGCGCTATGTGAAGATGATCGACGAGCGGTTCGGTGTGGCCATGACGCTCGTCCGTCGCGAGATGGAAGATCTGGATCTCGCGCTCGGCGCGCTGGGGGTACGCACGCGCGAGCTGGACGAGAACATGCCCGCCGCCCGTCAGCGCCTGGCGGACGCCGAGCGCGCACGTGAGGCACAGGTGCAAGGTCGACACACCGCGGAAGCGGCCCGGACCGAAGTCGAGCGGCGCCTGGCGGACGCGCGGATTGCGGTCGGCCGGCTCGAGGGCGATTTGAAGCTCGCGGCGGAGCGGCTCGCGAATGCATCGGAACGCCGCGGCCGCGCCGGAGAGGAACGCGCGCAAGACGAGCAGCGCGCGGCCCAGGCCGAGCGGGAGCGTGACGCGGCGCAGGCCGAGTGCACCTCGGCCGAGACTGACCTCGCGGCCGTTCGCACTGAGCTCGAAAGCCGGACCGTGCTCGAAGCGGAGGTCCGCGAGCGCCTGGTGCGCGCCCGGGATGCCGTCCGCGCCCAAGACGAAGAGCTGCGCAAGCACGCCGAACGCGCCCACGCCGCCGACGCGGAGCGAACCCTGCTGGAGCGCGAGCGCGGCGAGCTGCGCGAGCAGGCGGCGAAGGCGTCGGCGGAGCGCGTCAACCGCGAGCAGGCGGCCGCGGCCGCGCAGTCGGCGGCACAGTCACAGACCCAGCGCGCGGCCGCGCAGGCCCAGGCGGCAGTGCGGGCGGTCGAGGGCCTGCAGGCGGCCCGCCAAAAATTGGCGAGCCTTCAGGAAACGGAAGTGGCGGCCCGGACCACACGGCGCCGTGCGGAAGAAGCCCTGGCGCAGCTGACGGCCCGGCGCGAGGCGCTCACCGAGCTCGACCGCGAGCGCGTCGGCCTCGCACCCGCGGCGCAGGCCCTCCTCAAGGTGAAGTCACAGTTCGGGGACGCGGTCGTCGGTCCCCTCTCCGACTTCGTGCGCACCAGCCGGCGCGACGCGGAGCTCGCTGAACGTCTGCTGGGCGAGTGGTTGCACGGCGTGCTCGTCCGCGACGAGTCCGCCATCGCCGAGATCCAGCGCTGGCATGAGAGCGACCAGCCAGGGCCCCTCGTGCTTCTCCCGTGCTACCCGGGTCCCCGCCAGGGAGCTGATGGGCATCCGTTGAAGGATGACCTTCGCGTCGACGGTCCTGCGGTGGCGTGGGTCCGCGCCTTGCTCGCGGGTCATGAAGTCATGACCGGCGCCCGCGCGTTGAAGCGGGCGAATGGCGCCGTCTTCCTCGATTCCGCCGGTTCCGCCGGTCCGCTGCAGCGCCGGGCCGAGCTGGAGCTGCTCGAGCAGGAGATCACGGAGGCCACCAAGGCGAGTGTGCGCGCGGAGTCCGATCTGGACGCGGCCGGCCGCGATGTCGCCGCGGCTGAAGCAGCGGTGACGGAAGCGGGCGAGTCGGCGGAGCGGGAGCGCCACCTCGAGCTCGAAACGGGCGCCCAGAAGGGTGAAGCCGAACGTGCGGCAGTTCATGCGCGCCGGGATGCGGGTGAGGCGGTGGCGCAGGCTGAGCGCCTGACGCGCCGGTTGGAGGACGTCGACGCCCGACTCGGGACGCTGACCGCAGACCTCCAGGCCCTCGAGATCGAACGGATGCGCGCCGACGAGCGGCTGTCGGCCGAGCGTGCGACACTCGCCGGGCTCGAAGCGGAACAGGAGGCGGCCCGCGAGCAGCGCGTGCACTGGCAGGTCGATGCCGCGCAGGTCGAAGCCCGGCTTTCGGCCGCCCGCGACCGCACCGAACGTGCAGCCCAGGACGCCGAGTCCCTGCGTCAGCACGCGGTGTCGTTGGCGACCGAGATCGAAGCGATCGACCGCGACACGGCCGCACTCACTACCGAACGCGGCAGCTGGGAAGACAGCCTGCAGGAGCGGCGGATCGCGCTCGCGGAGCTCGAGGGCGCGACGCAGGGGGCGGGAGCCGCAGTGACGGAGGCCGAAGCCGGCGTGGCGACGGCGGAGAACGCCCTGAACGGGGCCCGCACCGCTCTCGATGCGTTGGGAGATGAGGCCCACCGGCTCGAGGTCGAGCGGACGGAGGTCGAGGGCCGCAAGAGGGGCCTGGCGGAGCGCGTCGAGGTCGAGTGGAAGAAGCCGCTCGATCAGCTCCTGTCCGACGCGCCTGAAGTGGAAGGCGATCTCGAGTGGCTGCGCTCGGAAAACGAGCGCCTGAAGAGCGCCATCGAGCAGGTGGGCCCCGTCAATGCGCTGGCCGTCGAGGAGCACGCGGAGGAGGTCAAGCGACTCGAGTTCCTGATGACCCAGCGGGATGACCTGGTCGCGGCCCGGTCGTCACTCCAGCAGGCGGCGCGGGAAATCGACCAGACCGCCAAGACGCTGTTTCTCGAGTCATTCGGCAAGGTGCGCGAGAACTTCCGGAGCGTGTTCCAGACGCTCTTCGGTGGTGGCGAGTGCGACGTGCGCCTGGCCAATGAGGACGAGCCCCTCGAGTCCGAGATCGAGATCCACGCGGCCCCCCGCGGCAAGCGGACCCAGCGGATCCATTTGCTCTCGTCCGGCGAGCGGACGCTGGTGGCGGTGTCCCTGCTCTTCTCGATCTTCCTCACCCGCCCGAGCCCCTTCTGCCTCCTGGACGAGGTGGACGCGCCCCTGGATGATGCCAACGTGGGCCGATACGTCCGGCTCCTTTCCGAGTTCAAGAGCTCGACGCAGTTCATCGTCATTACGCACAACCCCCGCACCATGCAGGCCGCCGATGCGGTCTACGGCGTGACCATGCAGGAACCGGGCGTCTCCACCATCGTGGGCGTCCGGCTGGGACAGCTCGAGCGCACCGCCTGAGCCCCCGCGCCGCCGTCATCCGGGGGATTTTCCTCGGAACCCTCCTGGCGGGCGGCGCGGCCTCTGCCCAGCGTCCGGCCGTCTCGGCCCCGCTGGGCCGCGCGTGGTCGCGCGATTCCACGTTCACCGTCTGGCTCTTCGTCCGGCCCGGAATCACGCTCAGCCAGGCGGTCGACCGGATCACCGCGGCGGGCGTGCAGGTCCGCCGCGCCAGCCGCTGGCTCCATGCGGTCAGCGCCAGCGGCTCTACCAGCGCCTTGCGCCTCCTCTCGCAGGACGCCTCGTTCCGGCGGATCCAGCCCCTCGGCCGCTGGCGCCTTCGCCCAGGTCCTGATCCGACCGCCCCACGCCGCGCTGCCGTCGTCCTTGGGCCCGACACCTGCGGAGCCGCCGGCGACCCGACCTACGGACCGTCGGAGATGCCGTATCGTCAACTCAACCTCCGCGGCCTCTCCGACCAGGGCGTGGATGGCACGGGAGTACGCATCGTCATCCTCGACGCCGGGTTCAACACGCTCAACCCGGCGTTCGCGGGCGTCACCGTCACCGCACAGTACGACTTCGTCTTCGGGGACTCCGTGGTCCGCAACCAGCCCAACGATTCGCTGCTGCTCGATCCCCAGTTCCACGGCACGGCTGTCTGGTCGCTCTTCGCCGGAAGCATCCCCGGACGACTCGTCGGCATCGCCCGCGGCGCCTCGTACCTGCTCGCGAAGACCGAAGACGTCCGCTCGGAGACCCGCGTCGAAGAGGACAACTATGTCGCTGCGCTCGAGTGGGCGGATTCGATCGGGGTCGACATCGCGTCTTCGAGCCTGGGGTACCTCGCGTTCGACAACGGGTTCAGGTACACGCCGAGCCAGCTGAACGGCGACGTCGCGGTGACCTCCGTCGCCGCCGAGAGCGCCTCGGCGCACGGCATCCTGGTCGTCACGGCCGCGGGGAATGGCGGACCGGGCTTCCGTACGCTCGTCACGCCCGGCGACGCGGAGTCGGTCATCACGGCCGGTGCCGAAGACTCGGCGGGCACTATCGCCTCGTTCTCTTCGCGCGGCCCGACCGCCGATGGCCGGCTGAAGCCGGACCTGACGGCCCCCGGGGTCTCGGTCTGCGTGGTCACCGGCACCGGCACGATGGGGCGTCTGAGCGGAACATCGTTCGCGACCCCGATTCTCGCCGCATCGGCCGCGCTCGTGAAGGAAGAGCAGCCGTCCCTCGGCCCTCTGGCACTGCGGGCGGCACTCCGGCGGCACGCCGCCAACACCCTCCACCCGGATTCCACGAGCGGCTGGGGGAGACCGGACGTTACGGCTTCGGCCATCTTCCCGAATGGCGTCACAGCGCTTTCGCCCCTGCCTCCCAAGCTTGCCTCGGTCACTCCGCAGTTCAGCTGGACGGTCGGAACGACCCCCGGCCTTGCCGGACCCGTCACCTACCGGCTCCGGATCGGACGGGACTCGCTCTTCGCCAAACCGATGCTGGATACGCTGATGGGCAGCGCGACGCAGTACCTCCCGGGCCGGGCCTTCAAGCCTGGTGCCCCGCTCTTCTGGCGTGTCGACGCCAGCGCCACAGGCGTGACGGCAACCACTGGGACCGTCGGACCGATCACGGTCCCCGCCTGGGCCACGCTCGTCACGTTCAATGACTCGGCGGGCATCAACACGGATTCGGTTCAGCCGACTTTCATCTGGAGGGTGCCGGGCATTGCAGCTCCTCCGGGACCGTTCCGATACGACCTCCAGATCTTCAAGTTGAATCAGGGACCGTCCGTGTACGGCGCGGCAGGCCTGACGGACACGGCATTCCGCGTGCCGATCGCCCTCGAGACGAACACCGCGTACGACTGGACCCTCGTGGTGCACGCCGGAGCCGACACCACGTTCGTCGCGTCGGCGGGCATCTTCCTGATTCTCGACGACTCGGTCCCTCAGGCGACCCTGCTGTACCAGAATTTTCCTAATCCCTTCCCGGCCGTGGGCCATGATTCGACCTGCATCTGGTTCGACGTCTCGACCCCCGGGCAGACCGAGCTGCAGATCCTCGACCTGCGCGGCGGGACGGTCCGCCGGATCATCCCCAACCAATCCCTCGTGGGGGTTCTCCCCCCGGGGCGTTACGGCCGGGGACCGCTGGGCGGTACCACGTGCGACCCGCTGATCACGTGGGACGGCCGCGCGGACGACGGGCGCTTCGTTCCTCCGGGGGTATACATCCTGAGACTCAGAAGCGGACAAACCCTGCTCTATAGGCGGGTGGTGTTCATGGGACGGCGGCACTGACAGACCCTTGTCTTGACGCCCTTCCCATTTCCTAGGGAGTATTCGGGACCAGTTCCGGAGAGACTTTTGCTGATCGTCATGCGACATGGGGCCACGGACGCCGAAGTTCAGCGCGTGGTCGCCGTGATTCAGGAGATGGGGTACCAGGCCCAGGCGATGCCGGGGGCACAGCGCACGGCTGTCGGCCTCATCGGCAACGATGGCCGGGTGGATGCGTCCCGGCTCGAGGGCCTGCCGGGCGTCACCGAAGTCATTCACGTCTCCAAGCCGTACAAGCAGGTGAGCCGGGAGTGGAAGAGCGAGTCGACGGTGGTCCATTTCCACAATGGCGTCACCGTTGGCGGGAACGACGTCGTCGCCATCGCGGGGCCCTGTTCCGTCGAGTCCGAACGCCAGATCATCGAGACCGCCAAGCAGGTCAAGGAGGCGGGTGCCACGATTCTCCGCGGCGGTGCCTTCAAGCCCCGCAGCTCACCCTATTCGTTTCAGGGACTCGGCCGTCCGGCTTTGCGCTTCCTCGACCGGGCGCGCGCCGAGACGGGCATGCTCATCTGCACCGAGGCGATGGACAACGACGGCGTCGGCTGGGTGTCCGAAGTGGCCGACATCGTGCAGATCGGCGCCCGGAACATGCAGAACTACTCTCTGCTCAAGGCCGCCGGCAAGTGTGGCAAGCCGGTGCTCCTGAAGCGCGGGATGGCCGCCACCATCACGGAGCTGCTCCTGTCCGCCGAGTATCTCCTGGCGGAGGGGAATGCGGATGTGATGCTCTGCGAGCGCGGCGTGCGGGGATTCGATCCGATCACCCGGAATCTTTTCGATCTGACGGCGATCCCGGTGGTCCACAAACTCTCGCACTTGCCGATCATCGCCGACCCGTCGCATGGCACCGGCCTGCGCGATCAGGTGCTGCCGATGGCCCGTGCCGCCGTGGCGGCGGGAGCAGACGGCATCATCGTCGAAGTCCATCCCGCGCCCGACCAGGCGCTGTCCGACGGGGCGCAATCGCTCTTCCCCAAGCAGTTCGCGCAACTGATGAAAGAGGTCCGGGTCATCGCCGAGGTCACGGGCCGCCGGATGGCGGAGCCGGCGTCGGTGGGAGCTTGAAGCAGAAAAAGGCGTGGGGAGTGGGGAGTGGTCTGTTCCTCGCCGTTCTGAGCACCCCACTCGCAGCCCAAGACCCCTTCGCCATCCTGGCCCGCGCGCGCGCAGCGTTCGACACGATCCACACCCTTCGCGCCGACTTCGTGCAGATCGTCGACAACCCGATGGTCGGCGCGCCCGACACCACACGCGGTGTGCTGTATCAGGCGCCTCCATCCCGCTTCACCATGAACTTCACCCATCCCAAGGGTGACCGGATTCTCGCGGACGGGAAGTATCTGTGGGTGTACACGCCCAGCACGACGCCCGGTCAGGTGATTCGCACCGCGCTGGCGTCCAGCCGCGGCAACGGGCCCGATCTCATCGGGCAATTCATGGATCACCCAGAGCAGCGGTTTCATACCCGCTTCGTCCGCACCGACTCGAGTGCGGCCGGCGTCGCCGACGTCATCCATCTTGAGCCAATCGCGGCTGATCGGCCCTACACAGCCGCGGACATGACGATCAGCCGGTCTGGGTTGGTCACGCGGTTGGATATCACGGAGACGTCGGGACAGAAGCGAGTGCTGATCTTCTCGAAGTACCAGCTGAACGTCGCGACTTCCGGCGGAGCCTTCCGCTTCACTCCGGCAGCCGGCGTGCGCGTCGTAGATCAGTAAGGGTCTAGCGAACTCCCACCGCCAGCATCAGGACGGCAATGACGGCCGCCACAACCCCGGTGGCTACCATGGTCACAAACCCCAATCCCATTCTGGCCCACAGGGGTGGTGGGGCATCCGAGCGTCCCATGGCGTCGATGGTGGCCAACGGCGAGAGGGTCACCACCGCGACCGTACCGATGGCCATCCAGAACGTCGCCCCGTGCGGAACCGAGTGATCGGTGAGGATGACCCAGACGAATACGCCCGCGACGACCAACGCCAGTAGGGCGAGCCCGAACGCGCCCAGCAATCGCCGCAACAGCGCCGCTAATGCCAGGTACGGAATCCCGACGGCGAGAAGTCCCACGATGAGGGAGTACAAGGCGGACTGCCCAACCACCTGGATTGCCGACATACGCCCTCGAACTACTTGCTGATGTCCGGTAGCACCTGTGGCAGGTCCGTCGCCAGGGCCTGTGACACCCGTTTGGCGGTCCCGTCGTCCATCCCGCCCTTCCGCGCGAGCTCCAACGCGGCACGCCCCAGCATCTGATACAGCCGGGCGTCGTCGAGCGTCAACGCGCTCAGGTGCCGGAGAATCGTGTCGGTATCTCCCCGCATCACCGGCCCCGTCAACGCACTGCGGGGATCCCCCGCGAGCAGGTTGGTGATGGTACCCCGCACCAGTGGGGAGAGCGCGGCCCACGATTCGTCGTCCGAGAGACCGGCATGCCGCAGGAGCCGCTGCGCGATCGCTTCGACCACCACGAGATAATTGGAAGCAAAGACCGCGCCCGCGTGATACAGGATTTTCTGTTTGGCGGTGATGCGGAACGGCTTCATGCCGAGCGCTCGTGCGATCTCCTCCGCGGCGTCCATCGCGGTGGGACTTCCCTCCACCGCCGCCCATGCGCCCTTGAACCGTTCCGGCGCGACTTCGGGGTCGCTGATGGTCTGCAACGGGTGTAGCGAGCCGAGGGCAGCGCGGGTGGGCACCAGGGGGGAGAGCGCTTCCTGACCGAGAACGCCCGAGCAGTGCAGGACGGCCTGCGTGGCGACGACGCCCTTGATGGACCAGAGCTGCTGCGCGACCGGATGGATGCGGTCGTCGGGAACGGCGAGGAACAGGACCTCGAGGCCCGACACCCATTCGACGTCGGGACCTTCGGGAGCCACCTTCAACGTCAATGGAGCGGGAACGCGGACGGGCCGGCGGCTGATCAGGCGGACTTCGCGGCCGGCGCGGGTGAGAGCCAGTCCGAGACCGGCTCCCACCCGCCCCGCGCCGATGATCCCGACCACTCCCCCCACGGGGGCTAGCGGCCTGGGTGCGGCGCGGGCTTCGCCGCCAGGGAGAGCAGCTCCTGCGGGGTTCTCGCCTTCCGGGCCAGGTCGAGGGCCCGCACCACCTGCTGGTCATCCGAGATGCGGCGGTGGAATTCGCCGATCCGGCCGAAGCTGTACCGCGCGACCTCGTACCCGATCTCCTGCTTCAGGAGCGTTCTCCCGCCCTCGAGGATCGACGGCGTGAAGGTCACGCCACGAGACTTGAGCCGTTGGAGCACATCGTTCAGCATCGCGTCCGTCACCGGGAAATCCGGGTTGGTCACGAGGTGGTGCAGCTTGGCGTCCACCGCGTACCCCGACAGGACATCGGCGAACACCGGTGCCTTGGCCCCGAGGGACTTGTTGAAGGCTTGCTCGCCGGCGGTGAACGTGTCTACCGCGACGAAGAGGTCGGGCCGGATGCCTCCGCCGCCGTACTCGACACGCCCGGCGTCGGTCTTGAACACGTGGGTCGTATCGATCTTCGAGGTGTCCTGACCATGCTCGGCCGCCAGCACCAGGGCGACCTGATCTTCTTCACTCTTCATCGTCCGCTGAATGGTGCGCCCACTCGGCGTATACCAGCGTGCGGTCGTCAGCTTCAGCGCGGTTTCAGGGGTGAGCTGCCAGACCTGTTGCACCAGCCCCTTCCCCCAGGTGGGTGTGCCGACCACCAGCGCACGGTCATGGTCCTGCAGCGCGCCGGAGATGATCTCCGCGGCGCTTGCCGTGAAGCCGTTCACCAGGACCACGATCGGCAGGTTGGGCCACTGCTGGGGTTCGTCGTCGCGGTAGACGGCGTTGGAGTGCGGCGCCCGCCCCTTCGTGGCGACGACCTCCTGGCCCGGATTGAGGAACAGGTCCGTGACGCCGACGCCCTGTTGCAGCGAACCGCCGGGGTTGCCGCGCAGATCGTAGATGAGGGCGCGCATGCCCGCCTTGGAGAGCGAGTCTACGGCAAGCTCCATCTCATGCGCCGACGAGTCACTCACCGGGCTCATGGCGATGTAGCCGACATGATCGTCGAGCATCATCGCCAGGCCCACGGAACGGACATGGATCTTGGCGCGGGTGATCTTGAATTCCATCGGCTGGTCGACGCCGGGTCGCTTCACCGTGAGCGTCACGGCGGTCCCGGCGGGGCCCCGCATCTTCCTGAAGACATCGTCCTGCTTCCAGCCCGCGGTGGCTTGCCCGTCGACGGCCGTGATCATGTCCCCACCCAGGAGGCCCGCCCGCTCGGCGGGCGTATCGGGGAGGGGCGCCACGACGGCCACGGCATTGTCCCGGACCTCGAACTGGAATCCGAGACCGCCGTAGTCTCCCGAGATTTGCTCGGTGAGCTCCTTGAAATCCTGGGGCTTCAGGTACACGGAGTAGGGATCGTGGAGCTGGTCCACCAGACCGTCGATGGCCATGCCATACAGCCTGGCTTCATCGATCGAGTCGACATAGTAGTCGGCCACGTGGGCCAGCACGTCGTCGAACAGCCGGGCCTGCTGATAGACGGAACCGCTCGGCACGGTATCGCGCTGCAGCAACCAGCCGCCCGTGACGAGCGCGGCGCTGGTCAGCCCAGCGATGATGGCGATGGTTTTCCCCTTCATGAGATTCCTCGAAGTGAAAGCGCGGACGCCGCGGCGACTTCCTTCCACGCGGCCTCCAACACGGCGGACTTCGCCTGCGTGGCGTCGAGGTGCACGACGCCGGGACCGGCCGCCTTCCGGTATGCCTCGAGCACCCGACCGTGAAATGCGTCGCTCTGGCGCTCGATGCGGTCCTGCTCCTTCCGGGCCTTTCGCTGCCGCTCCCGCCCGACTTCCACCGGCACATCGAGCACCAGGGTGAGATCAGGCGCGAGCCCGCCCGTCGCGACCTGGATCGCGGCCTGCACGGCATCGGCCGGCAGTCCCCGGCCCGCCACCTGGTAGGCGCGCGTCGACAGATCGAACCGGTCGGCCAGCACCACCTGTCCGGCGGCGAGGGCGGGCCGGATCTGCTTCTCGACCAGGTCCGCACGGGCCGCGAGATACAGAAAGAGCTCGGACGCCGGATTCAGCTCGTGGCGGGACTTGAGCACGATCTTCCGCGCCGCCTCGGCCACCGGTGTCCCGCCTGGCTCCCGCACCATCAGGACCTGCCGCCCCTCGGCCAGGAGACGCGCGTTGATACCACGCACCAGCGTGGACTTCCCCGCCCCCTCCGGCCCCTCCACCACGATGAACATGTCAGCCCAGGGTGATGATGGGGCTGGCCGAGCCCTTCTTGATCCCTTCGAAGATACGCTCGTTGACCTTGGCCATGAGCTTCTCGAAGTTCGCCTGAGCGGCGACCACCTGCTGGTACACCGCATGCCCCTGGACGGCGTGGAGCGCCCGGTCATACGCCTCGACCTGCTCCTTCGCAGGTTCGATACCGGCCTGGGCGCCCCGCTCGATCTCGACCGCCAGCCGTTCGACCTCCGCGAGCTGTTTCAGGACATCCTGATCCTCGCGCATGCGGTCGTTGGCGCGCTTCAGCGCCTTGTATTCGTCGGTCTGGCCCAGCAGCCGTCCGAGCTCCACCGCCTTATCGTCGATCACATGCCCTCCCCAGGGAACGCCAGCGCAAACCGCGGCCGGCCGAACAAGTCGTCATGAATGCCGATGCGGCGCCACCCATGCTCGTGCGCCAGGGCACTGACCTCCGCCCCGCGGCCCTCATCGATTTCGAGCGCCAGCAAGCCTCCCGGCTCGAGCAGTGCCGCCGCACCCGAGAGCAGCACTCGCGTGGCATCGAGTCCGTCGACCCCACTCACCAGCGCCTCGCGCGGCTCGTAGGCCCGCACCGAGGGATCGAGCGCTCCGTACTCCTCTTCGGTGAGGTACGGAGGATTGGAGACGATCACGCGGTACCGGGACCCCGCAAGGGGTCCCAGCAGGTCTCCTTCCCGTACTTCTACGGGCACTCTGGGAGCTACCCGCGCCACGTTCTCCCGTGCCAACGCCGCAGCCTGGGGTGAACGTTCCGTAGCCACGACACCCGCAAACTCCCCCTCCTGCGCCAGTGCGAGGGCGATGCACCCGCTGCCGGTCCCGACATCCGCCGCGAGGCCATGCCCGTCGCGCCGGTTGCCGGCCCACTCGAGCACCAGTCCCACCAGGCCCTCGGTTTCGGGACGCGGAATCAGCGCTCTTGCGTCCACGAGCAGATCGAGATTCCGGAATCCGGCATGCCCTACCGCGTACGGAAAGGGCGCACCACCGGCCCGGCGTCCAACCGCCTTCCAGAACCGGTCGGCCTCCTCCGGCGCCGCGATGCCTTCGCGATTCACCCAGACGTCCCCCGGCGTGCTGCCGACCACTGCCGCCCAGAGCGCCGTTGATTCGCGTTTGGGATTCAACACGCCTGCCTGCTGTAGCCGTTCCGTCGCCTTGCCCAGTACCTCACCGACGGAACCGGAGGGGCGAGGACGGCCGTCGTCAGGCACTCATGCGCTCCTTCTCGCCCTCCGACCGTAGGGCCGTGATGACCGCGTCGAGATCGCCGTTCATGACGTCCGTGAGGTTGTGCGTCGTGAAATGGATCCGGTGATCGGTCAGCCGGTTCTGCGGGAAGTTGTAGGTGCGGATCTTGGCCGACCGGTCGCCGGTGCCCACCATGGCGCGGCGATCGCGCGCGCGCGCCGCCTCCTGCTCGGCCACCATGCGATCGAGGAGGCGGGACCGGAGAATCTCGAGCGCCTTGATCTTGTTCTGCAGCTGGGATTTCTGGTCCTGGCATTGCACAACGAGACCGGTGGGCAAGTGCGTCACCCGCACCGCACTGTCCGTCGTGTTCACGCTCTGCCCGCCCGGCCCCGACGAGCGGAAGACGTCGATGCGAAGATCCTTCTCTTCGATGTTGACGTCGACCTCCTCGGCCTCGGGCAGCACGGCCACCGTGGCGGCGGAGGTGTGAATGCGACCCTGCGCTTCCGTTTCGGGAACGCGCTGGACCCGATGCACACCCGATTCGTACCGGAGCGTGCCGTACGCCTTCGGCCCACGGACCGCGAAGATCACTTCCTTGAGACCGCCGAGGGTGGCGTCGGAGAGCTCCGTGACTTCGATCTTCCACCGTTTGCGTTCGCAGAAGCGCGTGTACATCCGGTAGAGATCGGCGGCGAAGAGGGCGGCCTCGTCCCCACCGGTGCCGGCGCGGATTTCGACGATCGCGTCGCGGTCATCCAGCGGATCGGCCGGCACCAGGAGCTCCGCGAGCTCGGCTTCAAGCCGGGCGACCTCCGGACGCAGACGCTCGACGTCCGTCCTGGCCAGCTGGGCCAGCTCGGGGTCCTTGTCCTGGAGAACCTCCCGGGCCTGCGCGAGGTCCCCGGTGAGGCGTTCGAGGCGTTGGTTGGTCTGGCGGATGACGTCGAGGCGAGCGTGCTCGCGCCCCAATTGCTTCAGGGCTGACGGATTCCGGGCCGTGTTGGGGTCGGCCAGAAGCCGGGCGACCTCCTCCGCCCGCGCGAGCGCCTGGCGGAGGCGGGCCTCCATCGGTCAGCTCGCGGCCTTGCCCGTCCCGTACTTCTGGCGGAAACGCTCCACCCGGCCGGCCGTATCGATCAGCTTCTGCTTGCCGGTGAAGTACGGATGGCACTTGCCACAGATTTCGACGTTGATCGCAGGGGTCGTCGACCGCGTGATAAAGGTGTTCCCGCACGCGCAGGTCACTACGGCCCGCTGGTAGTTCGGATGAATGCCCGGTTTCACGAATGCCCGTCCTGATAAAGGTTGCGGCTTTGGAGGGCGGAAATATAAACGGGGCATACAGTTGCCGACAAGCACGCCGAATTGACACCCGGACGCTGCTACCGTAAGCTTGCCCGACACCCAAGTCCCGATTTTTTCAAAGGATACGCGTGCTGGCGTCCGACGTCCTGCGCAAGGTTCCGCTGTTCAGCGAGCTCTCCCAGGCCGATTTCCAGCGGGTGCTGGATGTCGCCCGGGAGCGCACGCACCCCAAGAACTCCGTGATCCTCTTCGAGGACGATCCGGGGGACGCGCTGTACGTCGTGTGTGGGGGTCAGGTGAAGGTGGTACTGATCGGCGAAGATGGCCGGGAGGTGATTCTCTCGGTGCTCGGCGAAGGCGAGTTCTTCGGCGAGATGGCGCTGATCGACGATGAGCCGCGGTCCGCGCACGTGATCGCGATGGAAGATTCGACGCTCGTCGTGCTTCGCCGCGAGGATTTCGCCCCGATCCTCTCGACCACCCCCGCCATCGCCATCGCCCTGCTGCGGGAGCTCTCCCGGCGGCTCCGCCGCGTGGATGAAAAAGTCGGGTCGCTCGTCCTGCTCGACGTGAACGGCCGCGTCGCCCGTCTGCTGCTCGACATGGCGGACGAGAATGGCGGCGAGCGCATCACGCGGCGGCTCACGCACCACACCATCGCCCAGATGATCGGGTCCTCGCGGGAGACCGTGTCGCGCACGATGCGCGAGCTGGTCGACAAGGGGATGATCGAGGTGGGACGCAAGGAAATCCTGGTCAAAAATCGCCCTGCCCTGGCGGAAGCGGCCGGTCGGGGGTGAGGCAAGTCACGACCGGGCCGTGAGGTGTCGGCTTGTTGTACTTTGCAGATTTTCCGTAACTTAGCCCTAGGATTACGGTGGCAGATCGCAAGTACTCGGTGACGTTTTGGGGGACGCGGGGTTCCATCCCGACCCCCGGCGCCCACACCGCGCGCTACGGCGGCAATACGCCGTGCGTCGCCGTTGAGGGGGCTGGGGGCAAACTCGTCATCCTCGATGCGGGCACCGGGATCCGGGCGCTCGGCGGGAAGTTGGCGGAACGGCAGAATGGCGCGGTGACAGCGGAGATTCTGCTGTCGCACGCGCACTGGGATCACATCCAGGGCCTTCCCTACTTCAAGCCATTTTTTTCCCCGGGCAATCAGATCCGGATCTGGGGATCGCAGCAAGGCGAAGTGTCCCTCGAGGACATTCTCCGGCAGCAGATGCACCCGTCGGTGTTTCCGGTGCCGCTGGACGCGCTGTCGGCGCGTCTGACGGTGGAGCATGTCGGGTCCGGCGAGTTCCCGGTGGGGGAGTTCAAGGTGCGGTCCATGCGCCTGCGGCACCCGGGCACCACCCTGGGGTATCGACTGACCCCCACGGCGGGCGGCCCGAGCCTCGCGTACGTGACCGATAACGAGCTGGGACCCGGTGGCAGGTATGAGACCGGACCCGGATGGCGGAAAGAGCTGGTGGCGTTCCTGAACGGCGTGGACGTGCTGATTCACGACGCGATGTACACGCCCGACGAATTGAAGGCACACGCCGGCTGGGGGCACTCGAGCTACACCGAGGCCGTAGCCCTCGCGGCGGAAGCGGGCGTGCAGCGGCTCGTGCTCTTCCATCACGAGCCTGAGCACTCGGACGGCGCGATGGATGACGTCCTCGCCGCCGCGCGGAAGGAAGCGAAGAAGCTCGGGGGCCTGCGGGAAGTCCTGGCCGCCCAAGAAGGCTTGCAGCTGACGTTGTGAGTACCCACAGGGGTCCTGGACCCGAGGAGCACTCTATGCGTTCGCGTTCGATGCTGGCACTGCTCGCCCTGACCGGTTTCGCGGTGCCGGCGATCGCGCAGCAGGCCACGACGACGGACACCCGTCCCGGCGTCGCCGTCTTCGCCTTCGAGAATGGTGGATCCATCGGGATGAAGGACCCGGCGGATATGCCTGCCCTGCAGCGCGGCTTCGCGGGGATGATGATCAACGAGCTGAAGGCCAATGACGGGTGGCGCGTGGTGGAGCGCGAGGAGATCCAGAAGCTCACCGACGAACAGAACCTGGATGCGTCGGGTCGCGTGGATGCGCAGACCGCGGCCAAGATCGGCAAGATCGTCGGCGCCAAGTACGCCGTCACCGGTACCTTCATCGCCAACGGCACCAATTGGCGCGTCGACATCCGCCTGATCAACGTCGAAACGACCGAGATCATGAAGACGGAGTCGGCCACCGCGTCTCAGGACAAGCTGTTCGGCATCGTCACGGACGTGGCGCAGCGCCTGATGAAGGACGCCAGCCTGCCGCCCCTGCCCAAGGACGTGGCCACGCAGCGCATGAGCAAGCCGGTCCCGACCGAGGCGCTGACCTTCTACTCCCGCGCGCTGCTCTATCATGACCGCGGCAACAAGGAGAAGGCCGTCGAGATGTACAAGGCCGCGCTGAACGTATTCCCGGATTACGTTCCGGCGCAGGAAGGCCTGAAGAAGGAGCAGCAGGGCTGATCCGCCGGTGAATTTCATCGGCCGTCTGGGCAGCATCGTGGCGCGCCGGCTCTCCCAATTGGGGGCGCTGGCGCGCTTCGGCTTTGGCGCCTGCCGCGCCCTCGTCACCCTGCCGGTGGCGGGACGGGCCGTCGCCTTCCGGGTCACGATGAATCAGATCCGGTTCACCGCCGTCCACGCCGTCGCGCTCATCGTTCTGCTCTCCAGCATTCTCAGTTTCCTCGTCATCTCGCAGGCGGCGCACGAGCTCGGCTCCATCGGGAAGACCGAGTGGCTGGGCACCCTGATGGTGGTCGTGATCGTGCGCGAGCTCGGCCCCCTCGTGACCGCCCTCGCCGTCGCGGGACGGTCGGGCACCGCCATCGCGGCGGAGCTCGCGACGAATCAGGTGATGGGCGAAGTGCGCGCGCTGGAAGGCATGGGCATTGACCCCCGGCAGTACCTCGTCGTGCCTCGCTTCGTCGGCGGGCTCATCAGCGTATTCATTCTGATGATCCTCTTCGACGTCGTGGCCGTCGCGGGAGGTCTCCTGGCGGCGAGCTTCAGCGGCATGACCCCGGGACGCTACATGGACGTGGTGCTCCAGGCGCTCACGCTCCGCGACGTCTGGCTCACCGTGGCCAAGGCCTTCGCTTTCGGAATCGTCGTCGGGCTGGTACCCAGCTTCTATGGTCTGGCCGTGCGCCGTGGGCCCACCGAAATCCCGATCGCGGCCAGCCGGGCGACCGTGTCGTCGATCGTCGGCATCTTCCTCGGCGCCGCGCTGTTCGGCTGATCCATGGCTGAACGACCGTCCCTGTACGAGGGTCCCCCGCTGGTTTTCGACCAGATTCTGCTCTCCCCTCGCGCCGCGCACCCCTTTTCCCTGACGGTACAGCGCGGCGAGACCGTGGTGGTCATCGGAGACGAGGACGGGCTCGGCATGCTGGGGCAGCTGGCGCTGGCGCTCGAGTTGCCGCGGGCGGGACACTGCCTCCTGCTGGGCACGGACCTCTCGGATCTGTCGGGGACCGAGCGTTTGGCCTTCCGCCGCCGGGTGGGCTACCTTCCGGCCGGCGACGGTCTGCTGCAAAATCTCTCACTCCGGGATAACGTGGCCCTGCCGCTGCGGTTCGGCAGCACGGCGGCTTCGAAGGAGATCGAGGGACGCGTGGAGGTGATGATGGCCGCGGGCCGCATCGGGAAAATCGGCGGACTCCGGCCTGCCCAGGCGAGCGAGGAGGAGCGGCGGCGGACCGCCATGGTCCGGTCCCTCGCGTTCGACCCCTCCCTGCTGATTCTGGAGCAGCCCTTCGACGGCCTGTCGTCCCGGGTCGCCGGGGAGCTCCTGACCCTGGCGCGGGGTGGCGAAGAGGCGTCCGGCGCGCGGCGATCGGTGCTGATCACCTGCCAGGAGCTGCCGCCGGTGCTGCACAACCGGGTGGAGCGGATCTACCGGCTGGCCCGGCAGGGCGCGCTCGAGCTCGAGCCCGCGTAGCGAACTTCGAGGAGCCGTGGAAACCAACCGTCAGGATTTCATCGTCGGGCTGTTGATCGTGATCGCCGTCGGGCTGGTGATCGGTGCCCTCCTTGCGACCAGCGGGTGGGGCCAGCGCCGGTACGCGGTCTTTATGCGCGTCGCCAATGCCGAAGGCATCAGCGCCGACACACGGGTCATGGTGGAGGGGCTGGAAATCGGGCGGGTCGCGTCCATCGTGCCGCGCGTCGACGCAACCAGCCGCCGGGTGTCGTTCATCGCGAGGCTCTCGCTCGCTCAGGAGTTCGAGAACGGGGCCAAGCTCCTCCTGCCCCTCGGCACCAAGGCCTCGATTGCACCGGTGTCGCAGATCTCATCAGCGTCCGAAATCGTACTCATCCTCCCCGACTCCACGCACGGGGCACCCCGCATGCTCGGTGCCGGCGATACCATCAACTCCGATCGCCCCGCCTCCGCCCTCGACTCGCTCAAGGTGGTGGTGACCAACCTGTCGAGTGATGTGCACGACGTGCTCCTCAGGGCGAAGGACGCCCTCGTGGGGGTGCAGCGCACCCTGGCCTCCGCGAATGGCGCGATCCAGGGCATGACGCCGAATCTGAATGCAGCCGTCACGAGCGTGTCGTCCAGCATGGCTCGCATCGACTCGATCACCCGCCGGATTCCGCCCGGCCTCGCGGACTCCATCACGGCAACCCTGGCGTCGTCGAACCGGCTGCTGGTTCATCTCGATTCGGTGGTCCAGAGCGCCCAGGCCATGGCGACCGAGAACCGTGGCGACCTGCACCAGACCGCCACGAACCTCGCCGAGCTGTCCCGTCAGCTGAATCACTTCGCGGACGCGGTGTCCCGGCGCCCCTACCGGTTCCTCACGGGCGTGACGCCCCTGCCCCCCGACACCGGCAAAGCCGATCCGCCGCCGCCCCACAAGGATTCGGTCAAGCCATGAACGCCCGCTACGTCCTCCTGCATCCGACCGGGTGGTCGCCGGCGATTGTGCTGGACGCGCTCGCGGGCGCCCAGATCGAAGCGTGTGCCATCTCGGGACCGCTGGGACTCGAGGTCGATGACCGGCCGACAGTGTTCCTGCTCGATGCCGGGTCGCGGTCGATTTTCCCGTTGGACGCGCAGCGGGGATTCGTGGACGCCGGCGGCGCGATCATCGCTCTGGGCCGCGACGGCGAAATGGACGTGCCCGAACCCTTCGCCACCGAGCTCCTCGCCGCTTTCGTCCGCCACCCCATCGGTCCCCGCCAGCTGCTGATTGCGGTGCGCAGCGGACTGCGCGAGGCAGCCGCCCGCGGCGAGACCGCGCGCGCCATGGCGCAGGCGGAGCAGCGGTCTCAGGAAATCGGTGAGCTTACCCGGATCGGCGCCGCGCTCGGCACGGAGCGGGACCTCAAGAGCCTGCTCGAATTGATCCTCACGCAGGCGCGGCGCATCACCCAGTCGGACGCCGGATCGCTCTACCTGGTCGAGGCCGCCGATACGGGCTCCCCGAAGCTTCGCTTCTCGCTCGCCCAGACGTTCTCGAAGCCCGAAGCGCCCTTCGTCGAGTTCACCATCCCGATGGACCGCTCGAGCCTGGCCGGCTACACCGCGGTGACCGGAGATCCGCTCGTGATCGACGACGCCTACTACCTGCCCCCCGACGTCGAGTACTCGATCAACCGCTCCTTCGACGAGCGCTACGGCTATCGCTCCAAGTCGATGCTGGTGATCCCCATGAAGGACCACCGGGACCAGCGCATCGGCGTGCTGCAGCTGATCAACCGGAAGCGAGACTTCGACGCGGTGCTGGGGACGGCGTCGGATGTCGAGCGCGAGGTCGTTCCCTATTCGCGCCGGACCGTCGAGCTCGTGACGGCACTGGCGGCCCAGGCGGCGGTCGCCATCGAGAACAGCCGCTTGTATCAGGAGATCGAGCGGCTGTTCGAAGGCTTTGTCCGGGCCTCGGTCCAGGCCATCGAGCAGCGGGACCCCACCACCTTCGGCCATTCCGGACGGGTGGCCGACTATACGGTCAGCCTGGCGTCGGTCGTCGACCGCGCGGGGGACGGGCCCTACAAAAGCATCCGGTTCACGCGCGAGCAGATCCGGGAAATCCGGTACGCCGGCCTGCTGCATGACTTCGGCAAGGTCGGGGTCCGGGAGCAGGTACTGGTCAAAGCCAAGAAGCTCTATCCCCCCGACCTCGACTTGATCCGCCAGCGGCACGCGTTCGTCCGCCGGTCCCTCGAACGGGATTTCTGGAAGCGCCGCGCGGAGTTTCTCGAAGAGCACGGGAAGAAGGGATACGACTCCTTCCAGGCGAAGCTCGACGAAGAGCAGCGCAAGGCGCTGGCCGACCTCGACCGGTTCCTGGAGGTCGTGCTGCAATCGAACGAGCCCTCACTCCTGGCCGAACAGAGCAAGCACGACCTGTCGGAGTTCGCACGCAGGACGTACGCCGATCTTGGAGGCGCGGCGCAGCCACTCCTCACGCCCGACGAAGTGCGGTACCTGACCATTCCCAAAGGGTCACTGGACGAGGCGGAACGGCTGGAGATCGAGAGTCACGTCACGCACACGTTCAACTTTCTGAAGGAAATCCCGTGGACCCGCGAGCTGAAGCGGATCCCCGACATCGCCTACGGCCACCACGAGAAGCTCGACGGCAAGGGCTACCCGCGGAAGATCCAGGGTGAGGCCATCCCGATTCAGACGCGCATGATGACCATCTCGGACATCTTCGACGCGCTCACCGCCCAGGACCGCCCCTACAAGCGGGCCGTCCCGGCGGATCGCGCTCTGGACATCATGAAGCACGAAGTGACCCAGGGACAGCTGGACGGCGAGCTCTACCGGCTCTTCGTCGAAGGCAAAGTGTTCGAGCCGGCTGCGGCACGCGGCGACGGGTGAACGCCACGCTGTTCGCCGCCCTGGTGTTCGGCGGCTCCTTTCTCGCAGGGTTGCTGGGTTCGTTGACGGGGTTGGGGGGCGGGATGGTGATCGTCCCCCTCCTCGCCATCGGCTTCGGCGTCAATCTTCAGTACGCCATCGGCGCCTCCCTCATCAGCGTGATCGCCACCAGCTCGGGCGCCGCTGCCGCGTACGTCCGTGAAGGCTACACCAACATCCGGATCGGGATGTTCCTGGAGATCGCCACCACCGTGGGGGCCCTCGGCGGCGCCTTCATCGCCGGGCTGATTTCCACCAGCACCATCGCGATCGTCTTCGCCGCCGTCCTCCTCTACTCTGCCTGGCTGTCCGTGCGTCCCCGCGTCGAGCACATCACCCAGGACCTGTCGGACCCGCTGGCGCACGCCCTCCACCTGAACGGCACCTATCCCACGCCGGACGGCCTGCAGCCCTATGGCGTGCAGCGCGTGGCCACCGGGTTCTCGCTCATGCTCGTCGCCGGCATCCTGTCGGGCCTGCTGGGCATTGGATCGGGCGCCGTGAAGGTGCTGGCAATGGACAACGCGATGCGCTTGCCATTCAAGGTCTCGACGACCACATCGAACTTCATGATCGGCGTGACCGCGGCGGCCAGCGCCGGCGTATACCTCCGGCGTGGCTACATCGATCCCGTGCTCTCATTCCCGGTGATGCTCGGCGTCCTCGCCGGCGCGTTGCTCGGCGCCCGGATCCTCACGAAGACTCATCCCAAGCACCTGCGCCTGGTGTTCAGCCTCGTGATCGTGGCACTCGCCATCGAGATGTTGTACCGCGCCATCCAGGGGACCATCTAGTGGCCCGCTGGGATGACCATCAGGTCCAGAACGCGGTTGGCTCTGTGCTCCGGTTCGGCGTGCTGTTGGCGGCGTTCGTCGCTGCGTCGGGAGGAGTGCTATTCCTGTTCCGGCATGGAGGAGACTCCGTCAACTATGCCGTCTTCCGCGGCGAGCCCGCCGAGCTCTCGTCTCTGGTGGGGATTCTGCGCGGAGCCCTGCACCTCGACGCGCGGGCACTCACGCAGCTGGGGTTGGTGTTGCTGATCGCCACACCGGTCGCACGGGTGGCGTTGTCGCTGGTGGGGTTCCTGATGGAGCGAGATAGGAAGTATCAGGTCATCACACTCGTGGTGCTGCTGATTCTGCTGGCGAGTCTGTTCGGAAGGATCTAGGCCCGTTTACGGGCTCGTGCCGAGCCGCGCGTTCACGCGCGCCGGCCTTCAGCGGGGCTTGGTGACCCCGAAAACCGCGAGGGCGATGAGCCCCAGAGTGGCCAACGCCGCTCCCGTCCCCACCCAGTCTCCCCATCTCACATAGAGCGGTATCACGTCGCTGGTCACGAGCCGTCCGGCGATGGCGTCCTCAGTCCCGAGCACCGTCGCGTCCGAGACCCTTCCCAGGGGATCGACGAACTCCGACACCCCGTCATTCGCCGCTCGGGCGATCCCCACGCGCGTTTCGATCGCGCGCATGATCAGGTGTGCGGCGTGCTGGTATGGGGCCGTCGTCCGTCCGTACCAGGCGTCGTTGGTGATGTTGAACACCACATCCGCACCCTCGGCCCGGTAGCGCCGGGTCAGGTCCTCGAACGCCGACTCGTAACAGACGATGACGCCCGCCTTCCCCACCGGTGTGGGATAAAGGGGGAGTTTGGTGCCGGGATGGAAACGCCCCGACCAGTTGCCGATGCCGGGAATCGCCTTGAACCAGCTGACCGGAACGAAAGGCGTGCGCTCCACCACCGGGACGAGGTACCGCTTCTCGTAGACAGGATAGAGCCCCCAGTGGCCCGTCGTGTCCATGTAGAACGCGGCATTGTACATCTGATACGAGGTCGGGTCGGGGCTGGCGACGCCCGTCAGATACAGCCCGCCGATGATCATGGCGGTGTGACTCTCCCGGGCGAAGCGGGATATGGTGGAGTCCCACGCCGGCTCCTGCTGCAGGAATCCGGGCAACGCGGCTTCGGGCCATGCGATCACGTCGGCGCGCGACTGGGCCCGAACCCGGCGCGAAAGATTCATCAAGCGGTCGACTTCGCTCTGGAATTCGGCGGGATCCCACTTGTCATGGAAACCGATGTTGGGCTGGATCAGTCCGACCACGCCCGCGGGGCGGAGGCGGAGTGTGGACATCCGGTTCGCGCCGTATGCCCAGGACGCGGCGACGGTCGCGATCACCGCCGCCGCGCGCCATGCCGCGGACCGCACGTGCCCGCGAGCGAAGAGTGCCGCCTCGACCACCAGCACCGAGCACCACATCAGCCACACACCGACTCCGCGCGCCCCGGCCAGATCCGCCCATTGCACGAGCACCGGCGCATCGGTCAGTGACGTGCCGATGCCGAGCCATGGAAACGCCACGTCCCCCGCATGCCCGACAGCCCATTCCAGGGTGGTCCAGACGATCGGCAGGGTGACCCAGAGGGGGAGCATCGGCGCCTTCAACCGGAGCTTCGTAAGGAGCCAGAACACGCCGCCCGTGAAGACGCCCATCATGACGATGGTCACGAGGTACCCCAGGCCGGAGAGCGGCGTGAAGTGCCAGAGTGCCACCACCAGCCAGTAGAGCACCACACCCTGGCTCACGAACCCGTACCACCATCCCCACTTGAACGCGAGGCGCAGATCACTACGCGATTCCAGCTCGCGCAGCAGCAGGACGGCGGGTGCCAGCACGACGAACGAGAGAACCGGGATGCGGAACGGAGGATAGGCGAACAGCAGGAGGATGGCGCCCAGGCCCACCAGGAGGGCCACGCGCGCCCGGCTCACAGGAGCACGTCGCGTCCCTCTTCGGCGGACCGGTAGAGGGCGTCCATGACGCGCTGCAGCGCCAGCTGGTCCTTGGGAGGAGGCGCGTTCACGTCGCCGCGAAGCACCGCCAGGAAATACGTCCACTCCGCGCGGTATGACTGCTGAAAGACGGTCTCGCGCGAGCTCGCGCCCGTCGGGGTTACGTCGGTGGGCGTGCCATGTACGTCCTTGAACACCCGGAGTGGCTGAATCGACGCCGCGCCCTTCTTCCCCACCACATCGAACCAGAATCGCTCACCCGCGCCCATATGCCGCCAGCTGACGTCCACCGAAATGGCGGTGCCATTCTCGCATACGATCAGCGCGGAGCCCAGGTCCTCGACGCCGCCGGCGGAACGGCCGAGCACGTTGGCGGAGACCCGCTTCGGCAGAGGCCATCCGGTGAGCCAGAGTCCGAGGTCGATCAAGGGCATGCCGAGGTCGAGGATCGCCCCCCCTCCCGCTTCCGGGCGGTGGAGCCGCCATCCGAGCTGCTGCCGGGAGGGCTGGAAGGTGTACCAGCCGCCGCGGATGGCGTCGACGGTTCCGAGCTCGCCCCCATTCACGAAGTTCCGCACCGCCTGTACGTCGGTCCGGAACCGGTGGTTCATCCCCACCATGATCCGCTTGCCGTACCGTTCAGCCGCCTGGAGCACGACTTCCACGCCCTCGGCCTTGAGCGCCAGCGGCCGCTCGCACAGCACGTGGACCCCGGCGGACAATGCGGCGACGGCGTGAATCTCGTGCAGATGGTTCGGCGTGCACAGCACCACCGCGTCGGCCTCGGCGTACTTCAGGACCTCTTCGATGTCGTCGTACGTGTTCTTGACGTCGAACCGGGAGGCGAGCGCCTGGGCCTTGGAGAGATCGTTGTCGCAGATGGCCGCGATCTCGACGCCGGGCAGCTTGCGCAGCACCGGCAGGTGGGCCACCTGCGCGATGCCGCCCGCACCGATGACGGCAACCCGGATCGGATCGTTCAACGCTGGGCTCCTGCTCCGTGAAAGCGGTACATGACACCGACCGACAGTGCTGCGGTCGACAGGCCCTGCGACACGACCCCTCTCCCTTCGGCCGACAGCGCCACCTGCGAGGTGAGCCGGGCTTCGACGCCGACCGTCACGTTGGCTGCTGGAAAGAGGCCATCGAGTGCGTCCTGCACGAACGTGCCGTTGATGGCCGAACCGGAGCCGTGGCGCAGATGGACGCCGACGCCGGCCCCTAGAAACGTGGTGAGGGTCTGGCTTTGAGGGAAGGCGTATTGGAGATCCAGGTCCCCCGTCAGGTCCGACCACCGGATCTGACCCACATTGACGGTGAAGTTCGAGTCCGGGTCGCTCACCAGCGCCCGGATCTTGTTGGCGAAGTCGTTGAGCGAGCTCTGGCTGAAGTTGGACCGGAAATAGGAGAGACCGAGGAGCACTCGCACCCGCGGAGCAATGTTTCCGGCGTCGAACCGGACGGCCCCGACCATGGTGCCCCGCAGCCGGCTGGCGCCCAGCGCGCCGAACTCGAGCCGGAGGCCCGTGGGCTGAAGATTGTCGTAGGAGAATTGCTCCAAGAAAGACTGGGCGCGAAGTCGGTAGGCCGGTAAGGCGGTAAGTCCAATCGCCACGAGCAGCAGCGCACTTACCGACATACCGTCCAACCGTCTAACCGTCTGTTTTTCAGTAGAGTTTTTCAATGTCGGTCCCCGGATAGTACGTGGTGATGATCTGCTGATACCCCTGCCCCGCGCGGGCACGACCGATGGCGCCCCACTGGCAGAACCCCACGCCGTGTCCGGACCCGGCGCCCGCCGCCACGAGGCGGGTGACCGCGCCGGAGTCGGTGGTGACGAACAACTGGAACGCGGCGCTCTGTAACAACCGGTCCGGCGCGGGACGCAGCACCCCGCGGATATCGGGTTCCGGAATCAGGGCCTGGCCGTGCGGGAACACGATCCGCAGCTCCGCGACACGCCCCGACGGCGACGTCTTCGATACTTCGATGTTCACGATCTTCTGCAGATCTGGAATGCTTCGCGCCAATATAGTGCGCAGGGTGGCGCCATCCCATTCTTCCCGCCACCGGAACCGCGGCGAAATGTCGCAGTAGTAGTGGCCGCCCCCCGACGCGTCCGACACCGAACGCAGGTACGGGCGCGACGCGCCGTTCCGGAACGCCTCTGTCGCGTCCGCGG
>DASQIZ010000091.1:0-203929 GCA_035631315.1 Gemmatimonadales bacterium | reverse complement strand
TCCACGTGGGAGACGTACCTGCACACGGAGCTCAACTTCCCGCGTGACAAGCAGTACATGGTGAGCGGTCGCGTGAATCCGTGGAATTGGTCGCACGGACAGCGCGGCGGATGGCCCGGCCACACGAACGTCGCCGTGGATCTCGCCGAAGCGCTGCAGCTCAACCCGCACCTGCACGTGCTGCTCAACTCCGGGTTGTTCGACCTCGCGACGCCGTACTATGCGGCCGAGTGGACCATGGACCAGATGGATCTGCCCAAGAACCTGCGCGGCCACGTGCAATTCGCCGAGTACGACGCCGGCCACATGATGTACGTGTACGAGCCGTCCTTGGCCAAGCTCAAGGAAAACATCGCGTCGTTCATCGATGCGACGTCGGGCGTCAACGGCACGGCGGGGCGTGTGGCAACGGCCGGGTCGAAGTAGCCGGCCGACGCACCGGATGAACGAGGGGCGAAGCGCGAATCGGCGCTCCGCCCCTTCGTTCCTCCGGAATGGCCAGGGACGGAATCGAACCGCCGACACGCGGATTTTCAGTCCGCTGCTCTACCATCTGAGCTACCTGGCCCGAGACCAAGCGGGAGAGGAACTTAGCGGGCCCGGTGGCGCAGTGGGAGTCCTGGAAGGCGCCGGCATCCCCAAGGCGCCCGGGCGCTCCACGGGTTGACAAATAACGTCACATTGATAGTATTTGACGTAATTCGTCAATTACTCTGAAAGTGACGTAAAATGACAACCACCTACTTCGCCCTCATCGCGGACGCCACCGCCTCCCGCACGCTCCCGACGCCCGAACGCGCCCGGGTCCAACGCGCCCTCACCGCCGCCCTCCCCGCGTGGAACCGCCGCTGGCGCGCCAACCTCGCCGCCCGCTTCGCCCTCACCCTCGGCGACGAGGTGCAGGCCCTCCTCACCTCGCCCGCCGCCGTCTGGGACATCAGCAACGCCATCCGCCACACCGCTCCCCAGGTCGACTGGGTCGTCGCGTGCGGACGAGGCCCCATCTCGACCCCACTCGCCCGCATCGCGCCGGAAGTCGACGGCCCGTGCTTCCACGCGGCCCGCGCCGCCCTCGAGTCGGCCAAGGAGGATCGCCGCCTCCTCGCCTTCGGTGGATTCCCGCCCGTGCTCAACGCCCTCGCCGCCTATCACTCGGCGCTGCACTGGAGCTGGACGCCCAAGCAGCGGCGCTCCGCGATCGAATGGCGTGCCGGCGTGAGCCCTCGCCGGGGCGCCGATCCGAGCGCGCGCTCCCACCTGCGGCGGCGCATGGCCTGGCCCCTCGTGGCCGAAGGCGATAGGATGCTGCGAGACCTGCTGGGAGCTGCTACGTGAATCCGCTGCTTGTCCTTCCGTTCCTCGCCTATACCGTCGCCGCGGTGCTGTGGCCGGGGCAGGTCTCGGCGCGCCGCCGCGGCGCCGCCCTGCTCGGCCTCGAAGCGGTGGCCATCGCTGTGTTCTGCGTCGCCGGCTGGCTCCTCTCCCGACTCGCCACGCCCAGCTCCGACGGCTGGCGTTGGGGAGCCGTGATGCTGCTCGCCACCGGCTACCTCTACGTCTGCGGCCGCGGTATGGCCCTGGTGCGCGCGGTGCTCGATCTCCCCGATCTCCTGATGCCCCGTGAAGACGATCGCGCCGTTGGTGGTGTCGAAGTCACGCGCGGCCGCGCCATCGGCGTGCTGGAGCGCGCCATCGCGCTCACCCTCGTCCTGCTCAGCCAGTACGGCGCCCTCGGCCTCGTGGTCGCCGCGAAGTCGCTCGCGCGCTTCAAGGCACTCGAAGACCGGGACTTCGCCGAGTACTTCCTCATCGGGACGCTCGCGTCACTCCTGATCGCGGTGCTCGGTGGCGTCGCGATGCGAGCCCTGATGCGCCTCTAGAGCGGCCTCAGTCGCTTTTCAGTTCCCGGCTCGTGACGCGAAGCAGTTGGAGCATCCCCACGTTCAAGCAGGCGAGCAGGAGCAGCAGTCCCACCGCCACACCAAGGAGCTGGAGTACCGGCCGCACGTCGCCGAGGATCCCGTCGGCCAGTGTTCGGATGTCGGCGCCTGCGGCAGTCCTGTGGAGGTGTCCTCAAGTACCACGCGCGCCCCAATCAGGTGCCCCCGGAGTAAGGATTCGCCCCAGGATGGGGCGATTTCCTGGGTGTGACTGCGCTCACGCGAATTCGGAGCATTCCTCGCCCCAAACGCTTAGAAGCCACGTCGCTCCGGCGCAGCAGACTGGATTTCGGGCACGAATGTTGACCGTAGGGGGGGCATGGACCGCCCCCTGACCATCGCCGCGGGCGTCGCGCCATAGATGGCCTGGTCCACCGCCGCCCCGTCGATGCCGCTGCCGGCGCCCCGCACGCCGTCACTCGTCGCACGCCTGGAACCACTCGGCAAGATGCTCCGACCCACCCCCCACGTGCGTCTCGCCGTGGAGGGAATCGACCTGTTCGCCAAGCTCGAGTTCCTGAATCCCATCGGCAGCATCAAGGACCGCTCGGCGTTCTGGATCCTCAAGCGGGCCGCGGAACGCGGCGAGATCGGCGAAGAAACGACGGTGGTCGAGTCGTCATCCGGGAACTTCGCCGCCGCCCTCGCCGCCTTCACGCGACTCCTTGGACTCGCGTTCGTCCCCGTCATCGACCCGAACATCTCCGGCACCTACGAATCGATGCTCCGGCGCCTCTGTCCCCGCGTGGTCAAGGTCGAGCGGCGCGACGACACCGGCGGATTCCTGAAAGCACGGCTGCGAATGGTGGAAGAGCTGTGCGGCACCATCCCGCACGCCTGGTGGCCGAATCAGTACGGCAATCCCGATGCGGTCGCAGCGCACTACACGCTCACGGCCGGGGAAGTCTGCACCGCCTTGGATTCGCTGGACTACGCCTTCATCGGTGTCAGCACCGCCGGGACCATTGCCGGCATGTCGCGCCGGCTGAAGGAGCACTTTCCGGGGGTCCGGATCATCGCGGTCGACACGCGGGGCTCCGTGATCTTTGGCGACCGGCCCCGCGAACGACGCATTCCCGGCATCGGCTCGAGCATCGTCCCCCCGCTCCTCGCCCAGGCGCAGATCGACGACGTGGTCCTCATCACGGAGCACGAGTCCGTGGCGGGGTGCCGGGAGCTGCTCGCCGCCCACGGGCTGTTCGTCGGCGGGTCGAGTGGCACTGCCTACGCGGCCGTGATGAAGTACCGGGCCAGGATGACCCGGATTCGCCGTCCGAAGGTGCTCTTCCTGTGTGCAGACCGCGGCACGCCCTACCTGGACACCGTGTTCGATCCCGACTGGCCCAAGAGGCTCGAAGCACCATGAACTTCGACTTGTCCATCATCAAAGGCGAAACGGTCTACGACATCATTCGTGCCAATCGGGCCGGCTGCATCAATGTCGTGCGGCACGCCTACATCGCGCATGGCCGCGGTCAGGCCGTGAATCCGGACAGCAACTTCCTGCGGTTCCCGGAAAAACCCGATTGCCGGATCATCGCGCTCCCCGCCTTCATCGCGGACGGCTTCCAGGCGGCCGGACTGAAGTGGATCGCGAGCTTCCCAGGCAACGTCCGGCGCGGGTTCCCCCGCGCCTCGGCGGTCCTGGTGCTCAACGACTGCGAGACCGGCTACCCCTACGCCATCCTCGAGAGCTCCATCATCTCGGCTGCGCGCACCGCGGCGTCGGCCGCTCTCGCCGCGAACTGGCTGAACGGGAAGGTTCTCAAGGCGCGGGCGCTGGGCATCGTCGGTACGGGATTCGTCGCTCGGTACGTCTACGATTTCCTGCTCGACGCCGGGTGGGAGATCGAAGAGGTCCAGCTCTTCGACAAGTCGCTCTCGGAGAGCGAGAAGTTCCTGGGGGTGGCGTGCCACCCGGAACGCCATCACGCCGTCACCGTAGCTGCCGACGTCAACGACCTCATTCGCGCCTGCGACGTCATCGTCTTCACGACGGTCGCGGCCGAGCCTCACGTCATGGACCCCACCCTGTTCGCGCACAACCCGCTGGTGCTCCACCTCTCGCTGCGGGACCTCGCGCCGGAGGTCCTCCTGCAATCCTGGAACGTGGTGGACGATGTCGAGCACGTCATGCACGCGAATACCTCCCCGCATCTCGTCGAGCAGCGGACCGGCAATCGGAGCTTCGTGGCGGGCACGCTGGCCGAGGTGATGGGGGGGACCTGCGCGGTGGATCGGAGCCGCCCGATCGTTTTCTCGCCGTTCGGCCTGGGCATTCTCGATGTCGCGGTCGGCAAATGGGTCTACGACCAGGCGGTCGAGGCGGGCAAGGACGCGCGCCTGGCTGACTTCTTCTTCGATCTCGCGCGATGACGACCACCGCTCCTCGCGTCACCACCTCACCCCTCGAGACGGCCTTCGCTGGGTTGCTCGCGAGTGTCCTGCAAGTCTCCCACCTGTCCGTCGACCGGAACTTCTTCGACGAACTGGGCGCCGACTCCCTGGTCATGGCGCAGTTCTGCGCCCGCGTGCGCAAGCGCGGTGACCTGCCGCCCGTGTCGATGCGGGATGTGTACCTGCATCCGACCGTTCGCGAGCTGGCTGCCGCAATGGACGTGGCCGTAGCGGCGCGGGTTGAGCCGGCGAGCACCCGCGTGCTCGAGGGGACCACTGTAGCGACCGCGTGGGAATACGCGATCTGCGGCGCCCTCCAGGCCCTGTTCTACCTCGGGTTCTCCTATCTCAGCGTGCTCGCCGCTGTCGAGGGATACCGGCTGATCGTTGCCGGATCCCAGGGGTTCTCGGAGTACCTGCGGCTGGTCGTCTACAGCGCCGCAGGGTTCATCATCGTCTGCGCCGTGCCCGTCGCGGCGAAGTGGCTGCTCATCGGCCGTTGGAGGCCGCAGTCCTTCCGCATCTGGGGCCCCGCATATCTCCGATTCTGGGTCGTGAAGACTCTGATCCGGTCGAATCCCGGCGTGTACCTGTTCGTCGGATCACCACTTTACGGGCTCTACCTGCGCGCGTTGGGCGCCAAGGTGGGGCGCGGCGCGGTGATTCTCTCCCGGCAGATCCCGGTGTGCACCGACCTCCTGACCATCGGCGCCGGGACGGTGATCCGGAGGGAAGTGAACTTTCAGGGGTACCGGGCGCGGGCGGGCCGAATCGAAATCGGTCCTTTGACCATCGGTCGGGACGGGTTCGTCGGCGAGATGTCGGTGCTCGACATCAACACGGCAATGGGCGATGACGCGCAGCTCGGCCACAGCTCCTCGCTGCACTGCGGTCAGGCGATTCCGGCGCGCGAACGCTGGCACGGATCACCAGCGCGGCCGACGGACACCAACTACCTGCGAGTCCCTCCGGCCCCGAACAGCACCCGGCGGCGCACCGTGCATGGCGCGCTCATCCTGGCGGGCATTCTCCTGGTCTACGCGCCGTTGATGGAGTTAGGGGTCGGGTTGCTGCTCGGAGCGAGTGGGAGCGCAACGTTCCGCGGCCTCGGCATCGAGGCGCTGGTGCTCTCCTGCATTTTGTTCTTTGGCGCGATCCTGGCGAGCCTTCTGGCCGTCGGGACCATCCCGCGCCTGCTCAGGCGATTCCTGAAACCAGGCACGGTCTATCCGCTGTACGGATTCCACCACGCCGTGCACCGGGTGACCTCAGGCCTCTCCCGGATGAAGCTCCTCCCGCTCCTCTTCGGGGACAGCTCCTACATCGTTCCGTTCCTGCGTTGGGTCGGCTACCGCCTGTCCCCGGTCACGCAGACGGGATCGAATTTCGGCACCGAAGTCACGACGTCGAACCCGTTCCTGACGTCGATCGGGGATGGGACGATGGCCGCCGACGGCCTGAACATCGTCACGGACGAGATCTCGAGCACGTCGTTCCGCGTCTCCGCCACGCGCATCGGCCGCCGCAACTTCCTCGGCAACTACGTCAACTTCCCCGCCGGTGCGCGAACGGGTGACAATTGCCTGTTCGCAACCAAGGTAATGGTCCCTCTGGATGGCGACATGCGTGAGGGTGTCGGTCTCCTCGGATCGCCGCCATTCGAGATTCCCCGCTCCGTCGAACGCGACAGCCGCTATGACCACCTGCGCTCGGGCGATGCCTTCGCCAAAGCGCTCGCGGCGAAGAACCGCTTCAATCTCCGCACGATCGGACTCTTTCTGGTGACGCGGTGGGTGGGAGTCTTCTGGATCGCACTCATCGACCTGGCGGCCGTCGACTTCTACCAGGACCAACTCGGGCACGCGGTCATGGCGTCGATGTTCGCGCTCAGCGCGACGGTCGCCGCCGTGTACTACGCCGCCGTGGAAGGTTGCTTCGAGCGGTTCACTCCCCGGCCCCCGACGATCTGCTCGATCTACGACCCGGCGTTCTGGCGGGTCGAGCGCGGCTGGAAACTCCATCCGATCCATTTCCTCGGCCTCTTCGACGGGACGCCCTTCAAGAACCTGCTTTGGAGACTCATCGGCGTTCGCATCGGCAAGTGCGTGTACGACGATGGGGTCTACATCTCCGAGCCGACCCTGACGACCATCGGTGATCATGCCGCGCTCAATCATCAGAGTGTCATCCAGTGCGAGTCGCAGGAGGATGGCACCTACAAGTCGGGGCCGACCGTCATCGGCGCCCGCTGCACGCTCGGTGTAGGGGCGTTCGTTCTATACGACGCCACCATGGATGACGGCTCAGTCCTCGCGCCGGACTCCTTCCTTATGAAGGGGGAATACGTCCCGCCCCGCGCGCAGTGGGGTGGCAACCCGGCGAGGCTCCTGTGAGCACCATGCTGCTGACAGCCGACGGCCGGTTCCTTGGATACGCGGGCCCCGACCGGACACTGCCCGACTCCAGAGTCCACCAGATCTTCGAGGAGCGCGCCCGGACCCAGCCCAATGCTGTAGCAGTGGTGCTCGGCACCTCCCGGCTCACCTACCGCGAGCTGAACGCCCGAGCCAACCGGCTCGCGCGCGCCATCCTGGCGCAGCACCTGCCCCGGGAGGGTGTGGTGGGCGTGGTGACTGAGCGCAACCTGGATTGGCTGACGGCCGTGCTCGCGATTTTCAAAGCGGGGGGCGCCTACCTGCCCATCGATCCCCAGTTCCCTGCGGAGCGCGTCGCGCAAATGCTGGCCCGTGCCGGTTGCCGTCTCATCCTGACCGAGCCGGGCAGTACCAGCACCTTGGACCAGGCGCTCCCTTCGGTGCCGCAGGCCCGGAAACTTTTCATCGACCCCGCGATTGGCGAACATCATCTCGACGGGAACCTCGACGTCGCCGTATCCGCCGATCAGCTCGCGTACATCTTCTTCACGTCCGGCTCCACCGGAGAGCCCAAGGGCGCGATGTGTGAGCATGCCGGTTTGCTCAACCACCTGTTCGCGAAAATCGACGATCTCGGGCTGGGAGCCGCCGATGTCGTCGCCCAGTCCGCTCCCCAGTGCTTCGACATCTCGTTGTGGCAGCTGCTCGCCGCGCTCCTCGTCGGCGGGCAAACCGTCATCGTCGAGCAGGGCGTCATCCTCGACGCCAGCCGGTTTCTCGATGCGCTGGCCGACGCGCGGGTGAGTGTCGCCCAGGTGGTGCCGTCGTATCTCGAAGTCCTCGTGTCGTGCCTCGAATCCGAGCCACGCGCTCTTCCTCACCTCCGCGGCGTGCTGGCAACGGGAGAGGCCTTGAAGCGCGAGCTCGTCCGCCGGTGGTTCGAGGTTCAGCCGGGTGTCCGGCTGATCAACGCTTACGGACTGACCGAGACCTCGGACGATACGAACCACGAGATCATGACCGAGGTGCCGGGACGGGCAAGTGTTCCGCTCGGCCGGCCGGTCAACAATGTCCACGTGTACGTGGTGGACGAGGAGGTCCAGCCGGTGCCCCCGGGAGAGGCCGGTGAAATCGTGTTTTCGGGGGTGTGTGTGGGCCGGGGATACATCAACGATGCCGAGCGGACACAGATCGCGTTCCTCGCGGACCCGCACGCCCCCGGCCGGCGGCTCTACAAGAGCGGGGACTACGGTCGCTGGCTGCCGGACGGATCGTTGGAGTTTCAGGGTCGACGTGATTCTCAGGTGAAGATTTCCGGCTTCCGGATCGAAATCGGAGAGATCGAGAATCAACTGTTGGAGATGCCCGGTATTCGCGAGAGCGCGGTGGTCGTCGCTGAAGGGCTGAACCGCAGACAGTTAGTGGCGTTCTACACCGGCACCCACCGGCCCGACCCGGCCGCGATCAGAGAACGGCTCGGCGCTCTCCTTCCGGCGTACATGGTCCCGTCCGCCTTCCATTGGCTGGAGACCATGCCGCTCACGGGCAACGGCAAGATCGACCGGAAGGCGTTGACCGCCCTGACGGGAACGGTCGCGATCACACAGAAGCACGAGGCGCCGAAGACTCCCACCGAACGCCGTCTCGTCGCGATTTGGGCCGAGGCGCTGGGCATCCCGGCCGACAAGATCGGCCGGCGGGACCATTTCTTCGATCTCGGTGGTACCTCCCTGTCCGCTCTCAAGCTCGCCGCCGCCCTGGGCGGTGTGCCCTTCAAGGAGGTCGCCGCTCATCCCGTCCTGGCCGACCAGGCGTCGCTGCTCGATGGTGCCGGCCGGTTGGTGTCGTCATGAGGCTGCGCACTCCGGCGGCTCGCCACCACGCAGAACTCGAGGCCCCACGGCCGCCAATTCTCGGTATCGAGACACCCGACGACCCGGCGCGGTGGGCCGCCGAACATCGCGAGGAATTGCGATCGCTCGTGAGGAACCATGGGGCCGTGCTGGTGCGCGGTCTCGAGCTGTGCGATGCGGCCGGTGCCGAGGCGGTTTTCCACCAGCTGGGGACGCTGATGGTGGAGCGGGAGGGGTTTGCCGCCCGGCGGCGGTACGCCGACGGCGTGTACTCGTCGTCAAAGTGGCCGCCGAACCAGGCGATGTGTCTGCATCACGAGCTCAGCTATTCCCTGCAGGTCCCTGAGCTCCTGCTGTTCGCTTGCCTGGTCGCGCCCTACATCGGGGGCGCTACGCCCCTCGCCGATTCGCAGCCAGTGCTCGCGTCGCTCCCCAGGGACCTGGTCGAACACTTCGAGCGCGCGGGCTGGCTCCTGATTCGCAATTACCGCGAGGACGTCGGCACGACGGTGTCGGAGGCCTTCGGGACCGATGACCGGAACGCGGTCGAGCGCTACTGCCGGGACAACGACATCAGGTTCGAGTGGGGGCCCGGCGGTGCCTTGCGCACCTGGCAGCGGCGGAGTGCCATCGTACGCCACCCGGTCACGGGCGGCCGCTGCTGGTTCAACCAGGCCGCCTTCCTGAACGCCTGGACGATGGACCCTGAGGTGCGGGAGTACCTGGTGGACGTGTACGGGAAGGACGCTCTCCCGTTCGACACCTGCTTCGGCGACGGAGAGCCGATCGGCGCCGATCAGGTGCGCGTGATCAACGAAGCCTTCGAAGCCAACGCCACGCGGGAGCCCTGGCACACCGGCGACCTGATGATCGTCGACAACATCCGCACCGCGCATGGGCGGGATCCATTCGAGGGCGAACGCGAGATGGTGGTCGCCCTGGCCAACGCAGTCAGCGTGACCGCGGCGCCATGATGGAGGTTGTCCACGTCGCACCGGTCCGCCCCCTCGGCCCCGTTCGGAGCCAGGACCGGATCGAAGCAATCGATATCCTGCGCGGTGTGGCGATCCTCGGCATCCTCATCGTCAACATGGGCCTCTTCAGCATGCCGGAAGTGATCGGGCACCGGTCGTGGTCCAGTCTCGCGGATGAAGGAGCCCAGCGCCTGATCCTCTTCACCGCCCAGGAAAAGTTCAAGACGCTGTTCTCGCTGCTCTTTGGTCTCGGGCTCGCGGTGCAGATGATGCGCGCGGAAGCCCGCGGAGTAGGGTTCGTTCCGCTCTACGCACGGCGCCTGGGCGTCCTCTTCCTGATCGGTGCCATGCATTTCGTGTTCCTGTGGGATGGAGACATCCTGCACGACTACGCGCTGCTCGGATGTGTCCTCCTGCTCTTTCGCCACCGGTCGCTCGACACCTTGCTGATCTGGGCGGGCGTGGCGCTCGCCATTCCCGCGCTGCTGTACAGCCTCACGACCGCGTCCGCCATCACCGGCCGCGTCAGTCAGCCGCTGGCGACCTGGGCCGCGTACGAAATCGGGACCGACAATCCGGGCGGGGCCGCCGAGACGACGCGGCTCTACTCGCAGGGGACGTACGCGGACATGGTGAAAACCAGGGCGCAGGAGTTCCCCGGTGACCTCCTTCCCGACACGGACGACGCCTTCGTGTTCGCCATGTTCCTGCTCGGACTCTATGCCGGACGCCGCAAGCTCTTCCATGACGTGAGCGCGAACCGCTTCCTTTTCCGTCGGGTACTGGGCTGGGGGTTGGGTCTCGGGATCGCCGGGAACGTGGTGTTCGCGATCGGAGGCGCCTACGATCCGACACCCGGCAAGGTCATGGAGAACGTCGGACGCTTGTGCCTCGTGATCGCCGCACCCGCGCTGAGCTTCAGCTACGCGGCGGCCATTGCGCTTCTGTCCCAGCGCACCCGGTGGCATCGGTGGCTCAAACCGCTGGCAGCGGTGGGACGCACAGCCCTCAGCAACTATCTGATGCAGTCAGTATTCTGCACCGTGATCTTCTACGGGGCCGGACTCGCCCTGTATGGTCGAGTCGGCCCCTTCTCCGGACTCCTGCTGACCTTCGGCATCTTTCTCGTCCAGGTCCCGCTGAGCGTGTGGTGGTTGCGGCGATTCCAGTTCGGCCCCATCGAATGGCTGTGGAGATCTCTCACCTATTGGCGGCTCCAGCCGATGCGCGTGAGGGTCTAGATGGACGATCGAGAAGTATGCGCCTGGACCGTGGAGCTGGATCTGCCGCTCGAGGTGACCGGTGCACTCTACGGGCTGCTCTCGGACGACGAACGGCACCGTCTCACGCGCTTCAAGTTCGAGCGCGACCGACGACGCTACATCGTTGCGCATGGAGCGCTGCGGGATCTGTTGGGGCAGTACCTGGGCATCCCCCCAACCCAGGTCCGGTTCGTAACCAGCCCCTTCGGCAAACCCGCCATCAGTCCTGAGGTCGGCACGGGTCTCACGTTCAACCTCTCGCATTCGGAGGGCCTCGCGCTGATCGGCGTCGCCGGGAATGCCGACATCGGCGTGGATGTCGAGAACGTCCGCGTCGGAATGGATTGCCTCGAGGTCGCCCACCACTGGTTCTCGGCAGCCGAGGCGCTCGAGCTGCAGAGAATGCCAAAGGGGGTGCGGAGGCAGGCCTTCTTCGACCTGTGGACTCGGAAGGAAGCCTGGGCGAAGGGGCGCGGCGAGGGATTGGCGATGCCGGAGCCGATCTTCGGGTCGGGTCCGGAGGCCGCGTGGTCGCTCTTCACGGTTAGACCGGCTCCCGGATACATCGGGGCGGTCGCCATCAGGGGCGACGGGTGGCAGTTGCGGGAACGGAGGTGGGAGGCCGAAGTCCCAACCGGAAACGACCTGGTCCTTTGAAACGGCCCTCATCCGTATATATGAAGAAAGCCTTCCGAGAAGGGGACCATGTCGCACCGAGGCAGTTTGCATCGCAACGAAGACGAGTATTTCGCCCGCCGAGAAGCCGACCTCATCCGCCAGCAACGGGAAGCCGCCCGCAACGAGCGCCTCGCCGCCGAACGGCGGACCCATTTCATGAAGTGCCCCTCCTGCGGCTACGATCTGATCCGCGGAGCCTGGGAGCGCTTCATCCTGGATCAGTGCCCTCACTGTCACGGCGTGTGGATCGACGCCGCCCAGGCTCACCGCCTGATCGAGCACCATGGGAATGCGGTCGGCTGGATCCTGCAGTCGGTGATGCGGGGAGTGGCGGGCCTGAAAACGGGTACTTCGTAGGCAAGAAAAAGGGGGGGAGCTCGACTGCGACTCCTCCCCCTTCACTCTCTCTGCGGTTAGTGCGTCGCCTCACTCATCGTCGAAGAGGCGCCGGGCTGAATCTCCCCGCGCACTTCACCATCAGGATGGGTCTTGGTGTGCACGTTCACGTACGCGCCACCGGACTTCATGGCGGCGATCAGCTGGGCCATCGTGGTCCCGTCCTGAAGATCCTTGGGCGTGATCATGCCGCTCACCTTGCCCCCCGGATCGGCGCCCTTCATCAGGGTCGCCACCGGCGCACCGGACGCGCCATCGGCGCCGAGGTGGATGTGGGCTCCTGTGACGTCGGGCACGCCCTTGAGCGACATCTCGAACATGATCACCGAGTCGTTCTTCACGGTGAACTTGGCCATCCCGGTGCCCACCGTGTTGACCGCCGGCACCTCGTGCGTGCCCGCGAGCATCGCGGAGAAGGTCTGGGGTTTTGATTGGGGTTTCGTGGAATCGCCGTAGGTCTGAGCAGCGGCGGGAATCGCTATCAAGAGCCCGCTGACAAGCGCGAGCTTCAGGTGGATCGCGTGCATAAGCACCTCCTGTGACTGTCGACAGCACTTCAGACTGGTCAGTCCCCATACCAGAGGACCCGTGACCATGTTCCGAATTCCAGCTGTGGCCTCGGCGCAGCGCTTTCTCACCGAGCGATGACTTCCGACGAGAACCGGACCGAAATAACTTTTTCGCCCCGCCCCCCACTCCCTGAACCGAGAGGCCCATGACCCCCATGCCCACCGCCGGCCGATTCTGCTGGCACGAACTGATGACCACCGATCCCGCCGGTGCAATCAAGTTTTACGGCAAGATGGCCGGCTGGAACGCCGAGGCGCATCCCGGAGATCCGACCTATCAGGTGCTGGTGACCCGCAACAAAGTACGGATCGGCGGAGTGATGGAGTTGCCGCAGCAGGCGCGTCAGATGGGGAGCCCGTCGCACTGGGTCCCCTACATCGAAGTGACTGACGTCGATGACACGGTGCGGAAGGCGACCGCGATGGGAGGCCGCACGTACGTCTCCCCCAACGACATTCCAAACATGGGCCGCTTCGCGATTCTGGCCGACAACCAGGGCTCGACCTTTGCGGTGTACCGCGGTTCGAACGGCATCTCCCCCGACACCGAGCCCGGCCTCGGCGAGTTCTCCTGGCATGAGATGATCGCCGGGAACCTCGATTCCGCCTGGAACTTCTATCACTCGCTCTTCGGCTGGGAGAAGGGCGAGGCGATGGACATGGGCCCCGGGCTGGGTGTCTATCAGATGTTCCGGAATGCCGGCGGCATCCGTGACCTGGGCGGCATGTACACCAAGCCGAAGGACATGCCCGCACCCCCGCATTGGCTGTGCTACATCACCGTCGCGGACGCCAGGCAATCCGGGGACTATACCACCCAGAATGGCGGCAAGGTGATGATGGGCCCCATGGAGGTGCCGGGTGGCGGCCACATCATCAATGGCCTGGACCCGCAGGGCGCGGGGTTCGCGACCTTCCAGCCGCCCAAAGCCATGAAGCCCGCGAAAGCCATGGCGAAGCCCAAGAAGAAGGCCGCCAAGAAGAAGAAAGCGCCGGTGAAGAAGGTCAAAGCCAAGAAGAAGCCGGCAAAGAAGAAGGCAGCGAAGAAGACCAAGAAGCGCCGGTAACAAAAACGGGGGCCCGTCAGCGGGCCCCCGTTTCTCATGCGAGCCTTGCTTACGGGTGAAACTCGACGGCGGTCATGGTGAAGTTGGCGCTGCCGTTGTCGTTGTTGAACGTCTCCGCCAGCGGTAGTCCCACGTTCGGCGCGACGCACATGTCCCACACGACATTCCCATTCTTTCTGACCACGCCGTGCGACCCCTGCACACCGGCACCCGAGCAATTCCCCTCGACCTTGAACTCCACGGTCTCCCCGTTGTGCGTCTGGCTCCAGCCCGACCCCGGCACCCATTGCTGTCCGGCGAACATGAAGCCCAGCGCCGGGTTGAAGAGCAGCGCGCCCGCGGGTCCGAGGCTCATGAGCTGCATGGGAGAGATCATCGCCATGCCGGGCTGGAAGATCAGCGTGCCCGTCCCGTGATCCGCGCCCAGCGACCAGACCACGTTGACCTGGACGTTGCTGCCATTCTTGGACGCGTCGAGCGTGTAGATGCCCGGGGTCGGCACGCGGTTCTCGACCATGCTCACCGTGTACTTGAAATGCTCGGTGCCCTGGAAATTGTACGGGACCCACATGAAGGGTCCGGAGACCGGCGTGGTGTACGCCGCGGGGAGCGGGCCGGACGGAACGGATGACGTCGCCGGTGCGGCCGCGGACGGCATCGAGGGCATCGACGGCATCGTGGGAGCCGGCTTGGCCGGCGTGATGGAGCCCGCGTTGGAGACGACCGACGCGGTCAGATCATCTACCGCCTTCTGTGTGGCCTGGCCGATGATCGTCTTCTGGTAGTCCCCACCCGACATCTTGACTTCGCCGTTCGCGGCGAGCCCGGCGACGTTCACGTTGCCGAGGAGCGACGTACCGGAGCCCTTTGCGTCACCCTGCCCCGCGGCCATCGCTGCCGGCGTGGGGGCCGCCGCAGTGATCAGCTGCGTGGAGAGCTGAACGAACGCGATCGTCGTCTTCTTGCCGAGGCCGAAGCCGCCGATCGAAATGCCGGCGGTCTGGCCAGTCTGCTTGCCGTAGGCCGCCACCGTCCCCATCACCACCACGTCGGCGCCGGTTTGCTGGGCCAGCGTCTGCGCGGCACCGGGGTTCTGGCGGTTCGCGGCCGGCGTCGGCTGGCGGGGAGCCAGGTCGTAGCTCCCGTTCTTCTGGAGCGCGGCGTACACCAGGTCGGCGATCGCCTTGCCGACGTCCACGTCGGACCCGAACACGTCCGACACCGATGAACGGACTTGTGAGTAGTCGAAGTCCATCACCGCGATCTTTTTCTTCTGCGCGGCCAGCGGCGACGCGGCCAGACCCATGAAGAGGGCGAGCTTCAGGGCACGATTCACGGCGATGTATCTCCTGTTGGGGGGGACCTCCAAACGCGAGGCAAAAATATCAGGACCCGCCCCGCTTGCAACCGAATCCCGTCGCCGTAGGTTGTCCCCATGCCTCAGGCATTTCCGAACCTCACGGTGCTCCAGCACCCGCTCATCCAGCACAAGCTCACGCTGTTGCGGGACCAGCGGACGTCCACCCGTGACTTCAAGCTCCTCGCGAGCGAAATCGCGATGCTGATGGCGTATGAAGTGACGAAGGATCTGCCGCTCGAGCCCATCGAGATCGAAACGCCCCTCGAAAAGACCAGGGGCGTCCAGGTGGCGGGCAAGAAGCTCACCCTCGTCCCCATCCTCCGCGCCGGCCTCGGCATGGTCGAAGGGATCGCCCAGTTGATTCCATCTGCCCGCGTCGGGCACATCGGGCTCTACCGGGATCACGACACCCTCCAGCCCGTCGACTACTACTTCAAGATCCCCGCGGGCGAGCAGTCCCGGGATTTCTTTGTGCTCGACCCCATGCTCGCGACCGGCGGCTCGGCCGTCGCCGCGGTGCAGGCCCTGAAGAAGGCGGGCGCCACGCGCATCCGCTTCCTGTGTCTGGTCTCGGCTCCCCCGGGCGTCAAGGCCATGCTGGATGCCCACCCGGATGTCCCTGTTTTCACCGCCTCGCTGGACCGCCAGCTCAATGACAAGGGCTATATCCTGCCCGGTCTGGGGGATGCCGGAGACAGACTGTTCGGCACCCGGTAACCCCCCGTCCCGCGTAACCCTTTTGTTCCCATCTGTGTCAGATGCAGTGATAGCAAGGAGCCCCCGTCTCTCCGGAGCCCCGTGGACGACCGTGAACTGATCGCCAGAGTCCGCGCCGGAGACCCGGCGGCGGAGCGGGCGCTGTACGACGCGCACGTGGACCGCGTCTACCGGCTGTCGTATCGCATGGCCGGCGACGACGACCTCGCGCGGGACTTCACGCAGGAGACGTTCATCCGCGCCTTCGAGCGGCTGGACACGTTCCGCGGGGAGTCGGCGTTCTCGACCTGGCTCCACAGCATCGCGACGACGGTGGCCCTGAACGGCCTCCGGAAGCTGAAGCGGTTCCGGAAGCGCGAGACGGACATCGGGGAAGCTGACGGCGTCACCACGAGCCGGACGCACGCGGAACCGGATCTGAAGAAACGGCTGGCGCAGGCGATCGATGCGCTGCCGGAAGGATACCGGACCGTGTTTCTGCTGCACGACGTGGAAGGGTACACGCACGAAGAAATCGGCGCCGCACTCGCCATCGAGTCCGGCACCTCGAAGGCCCAGTTGTCACGCGCCCGGGCGAAGCTGCGAATTGCGCTGGCCGACTTTGCGGGAGAATGGATCGGATGAACGACGAAAAGTTTGAACAGGAGCTGAAGCGCATGGCTCAGGACTACCACCGTCCGCCCGACACGCCCCGCGACGAGATGTGGTCGCGGATTCAGGCGGAGCGCGCCCGCCGCCGGGACGTGAAGAAGGTCGTGTCGCTCCGCCCGTGGATGCGGTGGAGCCTCGCGGCAGCCGCGGTCCTCGTGCTGGGCATCGGGATCGGCCGCTTGAGCGTCAAGACCCCGGTCGAGCCGCCCGCGAAGACCGACTCCGATATCGCGTATCGCCTGGCCGCGGCGCCGTACCTCACGCGCACGGAAGCGCTGCTGACCAGCTTCCGCGCCGAGTCGAAGACCGGAAAAGTGGATAAGGATTTCGCGTTGCAGGCGCAGGATCTGCTCGTCACGACGCGCCTGATGCTGAACTCCCCTGCCGCCAGGGATCCCCGTCTCGCGAGTCTCCTGCAGGATCTCGAGACGATGCTGGTGCAAATCGCCCAGCTCCCGGCCGGCAACGACCGGAATGATGTCGATCTGATCAATCAAGGACTCGATCAACGAAGCGTGATGCTCCGGCTCCGGGCCATCGGGCCGACGCCGGGCACTACTCCACGAGGAGCACTCTAATGGCTTCCCTGCATCTCCTGCTCACGGCCGTCGCCACGTTCGCGCAGACGCCGGCGATCCCCCCCGTCCCCGCGGTGGCGCCGGCGCTGGCCATGGTCGCGCCCGCGACCGCTCAGGCGGAGGCCGCGCTCGAGCTCGCGAGAGCCCACCTCTCGGGGCTCAGCAGCCTGTCATCTCTGCCGGGCCTCTCGGCGCTCGAAGACGCGCGCAGCCTGGCCCGCACGGCTCGGGGGATCCGCTGGGCGACCCACGCTCCGGCGGGCGAGTACTCGGACGATCCGGGTGACTCGCTCTATCGCGCCGCCCGGTCGCTGTTGAACCGGGGCCGGTATGACCAGGCCGCGGCGGCGTTCGCCGATCTGGCGAAGCGCTACCCGAAGTCTGAGTACACCCCGGACTCGTACTACTGGCAGGCGTTCTCCCTCTACAAGACCGGAGACGCGTCGAAGCTCAAGCAGGCCCGCGCGGTGCTCGACTATCAGAAGCAGCACTACGCGGACGCTTCGACCCACGGCGATGCCGAGGCGCTCTATGCGCAGGTGCAGGGCGCCCTGGCCAAGCAGGGTGATCCCGACGCGGCGCACTGGATCAGCCTGCACGCAAACAGCGTCGACACTGCGCGCGTGGGGACGGTCGGCAGCTGCGCCAACGGCGACGATGACGACGATCCTCGTATCGCCGCGCTCAACGCCCTGCTCCAGATGGACGCCGACCGCGCTGTGCCCGTGCTGAAGAAGGTCCTCGAGCGCCGCGACGCCTGCTCGGTGTCCCTGCGCCGCAAGGCGGTGTTCATCATCTCGCAACAGCAAACGCCCGAGACCGAGGACATCCTCCTTGGCGCCGCGCGCAACGATCCGGACGAAGACGTGCGCGAGCAGGCCGTGTTCTGGCTCTCGCAGGTGGGGAGCGCCAAGGCCACGAGCGCCCTGGACTCGATTCTGCTGAACTCGTCGAATCCCGATCTGCAGAAGAAGGCGGTGTTCGCGCTGTCGCAGATCAACTCGCCCGACGCATCGCGGATGCTGAAGGACTACGCCCAGAAGGCGAGCGCGCCGGTCGAAGCGCGCGCCGACGCGATCTTCTGGCTCGGGCAGCAGGGGCGCGGGGAGAATGCCGCGTATCTCCGGACGCTCTACGCCCAGCTCGACAACGACGACCTGAAGGACAAGGACATCTTCTCGATCTCGCAGATCGGGGGCGCCGAAAACCTGAACTGGTTGATGGACCTCGCCGCGAACAGCAAAGAAGACATCGACATGCGGAAGAAGGCGCTCTTCTGGGCCGGCCAGTCGAACGATGTCTCGCTCGAACGGCTGACCGGGCTCTACGACCGCATGACGGATCGCGACATGAAGGAGCAGATGATCTTCGTCTACTCCCAGCGACATGAAGGGCAGGCGCTCGACAAGCTGATCGATATCGCGAAGCACGACACCGATCCCGAGCTCCGCAAGAAAGCGATTTTCTGGATCGGCCAGTCCCATGATCCCAAAGCCGCCCAGTACCTGCAGGAGGTCATCAGTCAATGATCCGGGCCATCATGGCCCTCGGAACGGCGCTCCTGATCGGGAGCGCCGTCTCCGCTCAGGGCATCGGCCGCCGGGTGAGCACTGCCCCGGATGGCAAAGTGCGGATGACGTTCGCGTCCCGCCCCGGCGTCTGCGGGAACGGCTCCAACAACATCTCCATGGATTGTGACGACGGCGACTGCGGGCACCACAACACCTATTCGCGTGACGACCGCGATGGGGACGTGACGACGTGTCCCTGTGAGGAAGGGCCGGTCCGCGTCGTGCTGCACGTCTCGGGTGGCAAGGTCACGCGTATTCGCGCGTACGTCGGCGGCGAATGGAAGCCCGCGGAGGCCGGCACCACCGATCTGGGAGTGGTCGGAGACAAGGAGGCAGTGGCGTATCTGCTCGAGCTCGCCCGCACGTCCGCCGGCCACGTCGGCGACGAGGCCATCTTCCCCGCCACCCTCGCCGACTCCGTGACCGTATGGCCCGATCTCTTCAAGATCGCGCGGAGTCCGGACATCCCCACACAAACCAAGAAGTCCGCCGTGTTCTGGATCGGCCAGGCGGCCGGCGACGCGGTGACCAGGGGACTCGACTCGCTCGCCGAAGGGAACGACGTGGATCGGGAGGTGCGGGAGTCCGCGGTCTTTGCGCTCTCGCAGCAGCGGAACGACGTCGGCGTCCCGGCGCTGATCAACATCGCGAAGACCAACAAGGACCCCGACATCCGGAAGAAGGCAATCTTCTGGCTCGGGCAGTCCGATGATCCCAGAGCCCTCGCGCTTTTCGAGGAGCTGCTCACGAAGAAGTAGGGCTGTCCGCCTGGCGCAGGGGACGGACCGTTCGCCTCACGGCGGTGGCGGTTCGTCCCCGGCAATGCTTCCGCTCACCGGTCCCTGACCTCCGCGTGCAACCAAGTCACGGGGCTGGACGTCCGAACTCGTATGCTCGCACTCCTCCTGCTGCTGCAAGGCGCGCCATCCGACTCCACGCTGCTCCGCCACTCCAACGGGATCATTCCCCCGATGGCCACCGCGGTCCGCGTCGACCAGGCGCCCGCGATGGACGGGAAACTCGATGATCCCGCCTGGGCCACGGCGACCCCGGTCACCGACTTCCGGCAGGTGGATCCGCATGAGGGGCAGCCGGCGTCGGAACGCACCGAGGTCCGGGTGCTCTACACCGACGACGCGCTCTACATCGGCATCCGCGCGTGGGACGACTCCGCTTCAAAGATCGCGCACCACCTCGGCCGCCGGGACACGTTCACCCAGAGCGACGACTTCCGCGTCCTGATCGACAGCTACCATGACCACCGCACCGCTTTCCGGTTCGATATCACGCCCACCGGCGTGAAGGGCGATATCCAGTTCGGCGACGACGGCAACTTCACCGACCAGTCCTGGGATCCCGTGTGGACGGCCGTCACGTCGATCGACTCACTCGGATGGACGGCGGAGGAAAAAATCCCGTTCTCGCAGCTTCGCTTCTCCCGCGCGACCGATCAGATCTGGGGCATCCGGTTCGTCCGGACGATTCTCCGGAAGAATGAGTTCGACCTCTTCCCGTTCGTGGGGAAGACCGAGAACGGCTTCGTGTCCCGCTTCGCGCACCTGGGCGGGCTCCACAACATCCCCGCCCCTCGCCGCCTCGAGCTGCTCCCCTACACGTCGGGCACCGGGACCTTTCAGCCCCGCGGACCATCCGCCGATCCGTTCTCGAAGACCAGCGCGTACTCAGGCAATGCCGGCCTCGACCTCAAGTACGGCGTCAGCTCGTTCCTGACGCTGGATGCGACCATCAACCCGGACTTCGGGCAGGTGGAGCTCGACCCGGCGTTCGTGAACCTCACGGCATTCGAGCAGTTCCTGCCCGAGCACCGTCCCTTCTTTGTAGAAGGCGCCGACATCTTCAACTTCGGCGGCGGCTCAGGAGGGCTCGCGGGATTCGGGTCCACCCCGCGCTTTTTCTATTCCCGTCGTATCGGGCGGCCCCCGCAGGGCTCCACGTACTCCCCCGGCGACTTCAGCGACTATCCCGCCAACACCTCGATTCTCGGCGCCGCGAAACTGACCGGAAAGACGCCTTCGGGGTGGTCGGTGGGGCTGTTGGATGCCGTGACCTCCGAAGAAAACGCCTCGGTGTTCGACACGGCCAGCCGTCTGACCTCTCATGACCTGGTCGAGCCCCTCTCCAACTTCATGGTTGGGCGAGTGCGGCGGACGATGAACGGGGGTGGGTCGAGTTACGGGGCACTGGTCACAGCGGTGAACCGGGACCTCTCGGTCCCGTCACTCCGCGGCCTCAAATCGGGGGCGTATACCTTCGGACTCGATACGAAACAGCTCTGGTCGCAGAACACGTACGCGCTCGCCGCTGACGGCGGTGGCTCCTACATCACCGGCGACACGACGGCGATCCAGAACGCGCAGGTCTCCTCGGGTCGGTATTACCAGCGGCCCGATGCCCGTGCTTTCCACTATGATCCGACCCGCACGTCTCTCGCCGGCTTCAACGGCAACGTCTATTTCGACAAGCTGGCCGGCACGTGGCTCTGGGGGACCGCGTTCTCGACCTCGTCGCCCGGCTTCGAGGTGAATGACCTCGGCTTCCAGCCGCGCGTGGATCGGATCTCCGCATACGGCTACCTGGCCCGTCACGCGACCACACCGGGGTCGATTTTCCGGGAGACGTGGGCCGTGCTGACGGTGGGCCCCTCGTGGAACTACGACGGCAATCCGATTCAGAAGGCGGTAACGGGGTCGTACTTCGGAAACCTCACCAACTTCTGGTTCTTCCAGCTCACGGGGAGCTACGGGGCCCGCGCGATCGATGACCGGCTGACGCGCGGCGGCCCGCTCGCGGTCGCGCCCGGGTTCTTCAACGGGAATGCCATGTTGATGACCGACTCCCGGAAGGCCTTCACCGGGATGCTGACGACATCGTATTTCAAGGACAACGAGAAGAGCTGGCAGTTCCAGGTTTCGCCGCAGATTGGATTCCGCCCCACCAGCGCCCTCAACTTCTCGGTGACCCCGAACTTCGCCGTGGGGCCCACCGCGGCGCAGTACGTCCAGGCGGTACCCGACTCGTCCGCGGGCGGCACCTTCGGCTCCCGGTACGTCTTTGCCCAGCTCTTTCAACACGAGTTCGACGTGACGCTGCGTGTCAACGCGACGGTGTCGCCGAATCTGTCCCTCGAAGTCTTCGCGCAGCCCTTCTCGTTCACCGGCTCCTACGGCGGGTTCAAGGAGCTGGCCCAGCCCTCGAGCTTCAATTTCAATCACTATGGGGCGAACGGCACCACAATCAGCTACGACCCCTCGGCGGCGACGTACACGGTCCATCCCAACGCAGCCGATTCGACCGATGCCTTCACCCTCGCCAACCCGGACTTCCGCACCCGGTCGCTGAACATCAATGCCGTGTTGCGGTGGGAGTACCGGCCGGGGTCGACCCTCTTCGTCGTCTGGACTCAGCGCCGTGCCAACAGTTTCGCGGATCCGACGTTCGACATCAGCCGGGACTTCGACCACCAGCTATTCCGGGATCCGCCGACCAACGTGTTGCTCGTCAAACTGAATTATTGGATGAGCCTCTAGACCCAGTGCGGAATGCGGAGTGGCAAGTGCGGAATCGGCTGCCCCGGCGTCGACTCCGCACTCCGAATTCCGCACTCCGCACTTGTATATTGTCTTTCCATGCCCTCCAACCGCCGTGTCTTCAAGATTTCCCTGCTCCTCGCTCTTCTCATCGCCGGTGTCTGGGCCGCCGTCGTCATCGATGTGCTGATCACCGGCACCCGTGAGGGCGCGGCACCCGCGGACGCCATCGCCGTGCTCGGCGCCGCGCAATACAACGGGAAGCCGTCCCCGGTGTTCAAGGCCAGGCTCGAGAAGGCCGCCTGGCTGTACCGCTCGGGCAAGGCACCCGTGATCCTGGTAACCGGGGGGATCGGCAACCGGGACACCGTGAGTGAAGCCGAGGTGGGACGGCGGTATCTCACGCGGCTGGGATTGCCGGGGGACTCGGTGATCGCCCTCCCGGCATCCGCGACGACGGTCTCGTCCGTCGCGCAGCTCGGCACCTGGTTCAAGGACCGACCGAGCAAGCGCGTGGTGCTGGTCAGTGACGGCTTTCATCTCCTGCGCCTGCGCATTCTCGCCGACCGTCAGGGCCTGGTGCCCTTCACGTCGCCGACCAAGGCGTCCCCGATCAGCGCCAGTCTCCACACCAATGCCGGCTACGTCGCCGCCGAGGGATGGAAAGTCCCGGTGGCGTGGCTCTTCTATCGATGAGCACGCGACGGATCCACACCGGACGCGTGATCAACCTGGACGTCGACACCGTCACCTATCCCGATGGATCGACCGGGGAGTTGGAGATGATCCGGCACCCGGGGGCGTCGGCCGTTGTGCCGGTGCTGTCCGATCCCGATGGGCCGGACCCGACCATCCTGCTGATCAAGCAGTACCGCTACGCCACGGGCGGCGTGCTCTGGGAGATTCCCGCCGGACGGCTGGGCAAGGGTGAATCACCGGTCGACTGCGCCCGCCGTGAGCTGCTGGAGGAGACCGGCATGCATGCGGGTGGGATCGAACCCCTCATTCCGATCTGGACTACGCCGGGATTCACGGATGAGCGCATTCATCTCTTCTGGGCGCGGGATCTGACTCCCGGGGAAATGGCGCGGGAGGCCGATGAATTCATCGAGCTGGCTCCGCGGCCCCTCTCGCAAGTGCTGGCCGCTATTCGAGATGGGGAGATCTGCGACGCCAAGACGGTAACCGCCATCTTACTGGTAGCCGGGTTCGTGTTCGGGCTGTAGTCTTTCTGTTGTCCCCCGGGGAGGACGTGCGGCTGTAGCGGGTCTGTAACGTCTTCCTTAATCAAATGTTAATGAAGTCACACCGGTGGTACACTTCCTGCCCTGAGCTTGAGAGGAGGATCCAGGCCAGCGTTCCCTAATTTTCCGTCTGAAACCTGGGAGTTCACGATGCGGGCAATCCTCAAGCGGAAGACGACACCGGTCGCCACGGACCGCGCCATCGAGCGGGAGAAGCTGCACGAGCTCGATGACGGGCACGTCGTGTCCCGGCACCTCACCGGCGACCCACAGGCGTTCGGTACCCTGGTCGACCGGTATCAGGTCCGGCTGCTGAATTTCGTGAACCGGACCATCGGCGATCGCGAGCGGGCGGAAGACCTGGTGCAGGAAGTGTTCATCCGGGTGTTCCGGCACATTCATCGTTTCGACCAGACCAAGAAGTTTTCGACCTGGATCTACACCATCGCCTCGAACCTGGCGAAGAACGAGCTCCGCAACCGGAGCCGGAATCCGCTGGTCTTGTTCCAGACCATCAAGAAGAACTGGGACGCCGATCACCGGCCGTTGCAGTTCGAAGACACCACCGCGCGCCCCGACGATCTGTACCGCAAGCGGTACCTGAAGGACGCCGTCGACGCGTGCGTGAAGGAGCTGCCCGAGCACCATCGGGCCGTGTTCGTCCTGCGGGAGCTCGAGGGGCGGAGTTATCAGGAAATTGCCGAAATCACGGGCTGCAATCTGGGCACCGTGAAGAGCCGCCTGAACCGGGCCCGGAACACGTTTGCGCATCTGATCGGCCCGCAGCTCGATTGAGCGACGAAAGGCGGAACCACTCGCCGGCGCGGGAGGTATAGTGCCGACGATGGAGTGTCCTGAGTTTCTCGATCGCTATACGGATTACCGCGACGGAGTGGTGACCACCCCGCGCGACCGCCGGCGGTTCGAGCGTCATCTCGCCCATTGCGAGACGTGCCGCTCGTACGACACTGCGGTTCGTCGCGGGGTGCTCGCACTTCAGGGGGTGGAGACGCTGACCCCCTCGGAGCAGTTCCGGGCCCGCCTGGACGCGAGACTCCGCCGGGAAGCGCTCACGCAGGCGGGTCCGCGGATCTCTCCGCGCATCGGCGCGGCCGCCGCGCTCCTCGCGGCCATCGGCATCACGCTCGTGGCCCTGCAGCTCGCACACCGTCCAGCGCCCCTCGTGGCGCACGCCCTCCCGCCCGTGCCGTTCCCGAAACCCGTGGCCCAGGCGGGCGTGCCATTCGTCACGTTTCAGGACCCGCGCGCCATGACCTCCGCCGGTAACCCCGTCCCCTACGGCTCGGCGCTCGTCGAGCCGGTCAGCGCCCACCACTAGGCTTTCATCCGCCAGACGCGGGCGGTATTTTCCGCCCGATGGCGACGTTGAGCTTCAACGCGCTCCTCGGCACCGGTAAGTCGGGGAAGCTCGACCCGGTCTACTATCTCCACGGCGAGGAAGAGATCCTGAAGGAGGAGGCGGTGCGTCTGCTGCTCGACCGCGCCGTCGATCCGTCCTTGAGGGACTTCAACGTCGACGTGCGTTCCGCGCCCGACCTGGACCCCGCTGCCCTGCGCGCCCTGGTCGATACGCCGCCGATGATGGCCGACCGCCGAGTGGTGATCCTGCGATCCATCGAGGGGTTCCGCGCGAAATCGAAGACCCGGGACGAGCTGGTCCGCTACCTCGCCCATCCCAACCCAAGCACGACGCTGATTCTGGTCCAGGGAGGGGATGAAGCGCCTGACGCGGGACTCACCGCCCACACGACCACCGTCACGGTAGACCGGCTTCCACCCGATCGCGTGACGAAATGGATCGCGCACCGCGCCGGGCAGATCGGCATTACGATCGACACCCGCGCCGCGGAATTGCTCGGCCAGGCGACGGCTCATGACCTGGCCGCGATTTCCCAGGAGCTCGACAAGCTGGGCGCCATCGCCGGAGGGCGGGCTGTCACCGAAGCCGACGTCACCGCCGCCGTTGGCGTCCGGCACGGCGAAACGCTCGACGATCTCATCACCGCCGCCCTCGAGCGGCGGGTCGGCGACGCGGCCAAGACCCTCGGGCCCGTCCTCGCCCAGTCAGGGATGAGCGGCGTGAAGCTGGTGAGTACGCTGGGCACCGGGCTGGTGGGACTCGCCGCCGCGCGCGCCGATCTCGATCGGGGCACCGCGCCCGGACGGTTGGAGCCCGCAATCTTCCAGCGCCTGCTCTCGGCCCGGCCTGCCGGTCTGGGCGCCGGGTACAAGGAAGTGGCCGCCCGCTGGGCCAGATGGGTGCGCGGTTGGACCGCCGTCGAGCTCTCGCGGGCCATCCGGCGCGCGCTCGCGGCAGACCGCGCTCTCAAGGGAACACAGCTCACCGACGAGTACGGCATCGTGCTCGACCTCATTCTTGGCCTGGCACGCGTTTCACGGGAGGCAGCATGAGAGTTCTTAGTCGGTTGGTCGGTTGGTCGGTCCGTGGTTCCGTGGCGGCGGTGTTACTAACCGCCTATCCGATTAACCGACTAACGGCCCAGTCCGACCCCCGGCTCAAGTCAGCGGTCGACCTCGCCCAGTCGGGGCAAGTCGACTCCGCCCGCGCGATCGTCCGGAAGCTCCTCGCCACCATGTCGCCGCGGGATTCCGCATATCCGCAAGCGCTCTTTACTCAGGGCATGCTGGCGGCGGATGCACCGACCGTCACGGCAAATCTCCAGCGCGTCGTGGTCGAGTACAGCTGGTCCCCCTGGGCCGCCGACGCGCTGATGCGCCTGGCGCAGCTCGCCTACACTCAGGGTGACCCGGCCTCTGCCATTCAATCCGTGCAACGCTTGCGCCGGGACTATCCCGATTCCCCAGTGAAGGCGCGCGCCGATTTCTGGGGCGCCAAGGCCGACTTCGATCTTCGGAACGAAACCGAAGGGTGCCAGCTCATCCGCGAAGCGCTCGCCGGCGCAGGCACGGACGTCGAGTTCAAGAACCAGGTGTCCTTCTACGCGGCGCGCTGCGGTGCGACTCCCGCCCCCGCGCCTGCGACGACCTCGGCGGCCCCGAGCCCGGCCCCCGTCACCACGCCGTCCGCACCGGCGACTCCCACGAAGGACACCGCGCCCGCGGTTCCGGGCAAGACCGCCTATGCCGTGCAGGTCCTCGCGGTGAAGAGTGCCGCCGATGTCGACGCGCTCCTGACCCGCCTCAAGGTCATGGGGTACGAGGGTCACGTCGTGCCGCGCGACTCCACCGGCCTGATCAAGGTGCGTGTGGGCCACTACGCCACGCGTCCTGAGGCCCTCAAGGCCGTGACTCAGCTCAAGGCTCGCCTCGGTGGCCAGCCGTTCGTGGTGACCGAGCCTTGAGCTCCCGGGTGGCGTCGGCACCTGCCGACACACCGCTCATGCTGCAGTACCGCGAGATCAAGGCGCGGCACCCCGATACCATCCTGTTTTTCCGGATGGGCGACTTCTACGAGATGTTCGAGGACGACGCCAAGCTGGGCGCGCGTGTCCTCGGTCTCACCCTTACTTCCCGCAACAACGGTGGCGCGTCCGAGGTCCCGCTCGCGGGCGTCCCCGTGAAGGCCGCCACCGAATACCTCCGCAAGCTGGTCGCCGCGGGCCACCGCGTGGCCGTATGCGAACAGGTCGAGGACCCGAAGCTCGCGAAGGGCCTCGTGCGGCGCGAAGTCATCGAGACCATCACGCCCGGGTCCGTCCTTGCGGAAGACTGGATCGCGACCGGCAGGAACAACTTCCTCGCCGCGCTTCTGCCCCAGGATTCGGTCGTCGGCCTCGCGGCCCTCGATCTCACCACGGGTGAGTTCGTGTGGGAAACGTTGGTCCCCGAGGACGTCGCCGCGGGCCTAGCCCGGTATGAGCCGTCGGAGCTGGTGCTGCCCGCCGGTGCCGCGGCGCCCCCTGAACTCGCCGGCACGCGCACCGAGCGCGAGGCGTGGGAGTTCGATCCGGACTTGGCTCGTGAGGATCTGCAGCGCGCCTTTGGTCTCGCTTCACTCGACGGCCTGGGTGTAGAGAGTACCGACCGCGCCGCGCTCGGCGCCGCCGGCGCGCTCCTCCGCTACGCGCGGGAGCTGAAGCCCGGGGGTCTCCCCCACCTGGCGCGCCCCCGGCTCGTCCGGCGCGGCGCCGTGCTCCCGCTCGACGAGATGACGCGGCGAAACCTCGAGCTGGTCGAGCCCCTGCGCCCCGGCGCGACGGGCACGACGCTCCTCGAGGTTCTCGACCGGACGCTGACGCCGATGGGAGCGCGCCTCCTGCGCCGCTGGTTGCTGGCGCCGCTCGTGGATGCGCGTGCCGCCAACGAGCGTCTCGACGCCGTGCAGGTGCTGGTAACGGACCCGAGGGGCCGCGACCGCCTCCGCGAAGCACTCGATGGCGTCCGGGACCTGGAACGCCTCGCGGGGCGCGCCGCGGTCGGACGGGCTACCCCCCGCGAGCTGGGTGCCCTGCGCGACTCCATCCGGAAGCTCCCCGACGTGCGGGCCGCCCTCGACGGGCTCGAGGCGCGAGACCAGTCCGCACTCCTCGAGGGCGTCGCGGAACGGTTCGATCTCCTCACCGATTTGGGCGACGAGCTGGCGCGTGCGCTCGTCGATCGTCCCCCCGCACAGCTGTCCGAAGGGGACTCGATTCGCACGGGATATGACGCCGACCTGGATGAGCTGAAGGACGCGCGGGATGGCGGCAAGACCTACATCGCGGGGCTTCAGGCGCGTGAACGGGAGCGAACCGGCATCGCGTCGCTGAAGGTCGGGTTCAACAAGGTGTTCGGCTACTATCTCGAAATCACCCACACGCACCGCGACCGGATCCCGCCGGACTACGAACGCCGCCAGACCCTCACGGGCGCCGAGCGGTATGTCACGCCCGAGCTGAAGGAACACGAAGCGAAGGTTCTGGGCGCCGAAGAGCGGATCGCCACGCGGGAGGCGGCGGTGATCGATGCGCTGCGCCGTCGGGTGGGTGCGGAGATCACCCGTGTGCAGGACACGGCGGTGAGCCTTGCGACGCTCGACGTCTGGTGCGCGCTCGCGGATGTCGCTCAGCGGGAGCACTACGTGCGGCCCGAGGTCACCGGAGATTTCACCCTCCGGCTCGAAGGGTCACGCCATCCGGTCGTGGAGCGCATGATGCCGCGGGAGGCGTTCATCCCGAATGACGTGCTGCTCGACGACGCCGGCCGCATCATCCTGCTCACGGGCCCCAACATGGCCGGTAAGTCCACCCTGCTGCGACAGGTGGGGCTCGCCGTGCTCATGGCGCAGGTCGGGTCATTCGTCCCGGCCAAGAGCGCCAAGGTCGGTGTGGCGGACCGCATCTTCACGCGCGTGGGAGCGTCCGACAATCTGGCGCGCGGCCAGTCGACGTTCATGGTCGAGATGAGCGAAACCAGCGCGATCCTGCACGGCGCCACCGCGCGAAGCCTGGTACTGCTCGACGAGATCGGCCGCGGCACGTCGACGTATGACGGCGTCGCCATCGCCTGGGCCGTGACCGAGTGCCTGCACAACCGCATCGGCTGCAAAACCATCTTCGCCACGCACTACCACGAGCTGACCCAGCTCACTGAGGAGCTGGCACACGCGCGGAACTTCAACGTCGCGGTGAAGGAATCGGGGGATGACGTGGTGTTCCTGCACCGGCTGGAGCCGGGCGGCGCCGACCGCTCCTACGGCATTCATGTCGGCCGGCTGGCGGGACTGCCCGCGCCGGTGGTCGCGCGCGCCTGGGAAGTGCTGAAGCTCCTCGAGGCCGGCCACCACGTGGCCCATCAGGCGGCGCCCCGGCCCCCCGACGCCTCCCAGTTGGGACTGTTCGCCCCGCCGGAGCGGCCCGATCCCCTGCTCGCGGAGCTCGATACCCTGGACGTCAATGCGCTGTCTCCCCTGGAGGCCTTGAACCGCCTCGCGGAGTGGCAGCGCCGCCGGAAGGAGGGGGAGCGCCCATGAAGCACTTTCGTCGTGCGGGCCTGCTGCTCGTGGTCGCCGCCTGCAACCACTCGAATGGCTCGGAGACCGCCGGTTCACCGCCACCGGCGGAGGAGGCCCCGGTCGCCATCAACCCCGAGGTCCCGATCGCCTATCCGGCCACGCTCTTCGATAAGGGCGTCGACGGTGAGGTGAAGTTGCGGCTCTTCGCGGACTCCACGGGCAAACTGGTCCCCGAATCCACCAAGATCCTCGAGTCCTCGGGCTACCCGGCGATGGACTCGGCGGCGCTCGCCGGCGCCGGGAAGCTGAAGTTCGCGCCGGGCCGGCGCCACGGACTCCCGATCGCGACCGCCTTTCAGCAGTCGGTGGAATTCCGGCATCCGTCGAGCGCGCCCGTCGCGCCGTCGGACGTCGGCGAGACCAAACCCCTCCCACCACCCGTGACGCTTTCGACGCCGGGATCACCTGCGGGCTCTACGTCGGCGATGCCGGTCACGAAGCCTCGGCCACAATCGCAGCGCCCGCGTCCCCGGCCCGCCGATACGACAAAGGTCGACTCGACGCCGCGCGATACGACGAAGGCGAAAGTCGATACGACGAAGGCGAAAGTCGACACGACGAAGCCGAAGCCCGACTCGACCAAGCCGGCGCCCCCTCCCAAGCCCGACTCCGGACCCAAACCCGTCCGCCCGGACAGTCAATGACCGCGCACACCAAGCCCTACGACGACGTCCTGCAGACTATCGGTTGGACGCCGATGATCAGGCTCCGCCGGTTGACGCAAGGGATCCGGACGCCCGTGTTCGCCAAGGCCGAGTTCTTCAATCCCGGGGGCTCGGTCAAAGACCGCATCGGGGTCGCGATGATCGAGGCCGCGGAGAAAGAAGGGCGGCTGAAACCGGGTGGCCTCGTCGTGGAGGCGACGTCGGGAAACACCGGCGTGGGGCTCGCCCTCGCCGCCGCAGTGAAGGGCTATCGGTGCATCTTCACCATGCCCGACAAGATGTCGCAGGAGAAAGCGCGGTTGCTGCGGGCGCTGGGCGCCGAGGTGATCATCACGCCGACGGCAGTGGCACCCGACCATCCGGACAACTACATCATGAAGGGGCGCGCGATCGCGGCCGCGCACCCCAACTCCATCTTCGCCGATCAGCACTACAACGCCGTCAATCCCGAAGCACACTACCGCACCACCGGACCCGAGATCTGGACCCAGACCGAGGGCAAGATCACGCACTTCGTTTGCTCGCCGGGCACGGGTGGTACCGTGAGCGGCGTGGCGAAGTACCTCAAAGAGAAAAATCCGAACGTGAAAGTGATCGCCGGCGACCCCGTCGGCTCCATTTACCGGGAGTACGGCGAGACCCACAAGAAGGGTGATGGCGCGCCCTATAAGGTCGAAGGGATCGGTGGCGACAAGATTCCGACGGCGCTCGACTTTCAAGCGGTGGACGAGTGGGTCACCGTGTCAGACAAGGACGCCATTCTCCTGGTCCGCCGCATGGCCAGGGAAGAAGGACTGTTCTGCGGAGGCTCGACCGGCGTGAACGTCTACACGGCCCTCGAGGTCGCGCGGAAGCTCGATGATCCCAAGGCCTGCGTCGTCACCGTGCTCTGCGACACCGGCGAGCGCTACCTCTCGAAGGTCTACAACGACGAGTGGCTGCGCGAGAATCAGATCCTCGACTCCGAGCGGGCGACCGTCGCCAGCGTGCTCTCGGCCAAAGACGGCAAGGGCCCCGAAGTGATCCAGGTTGCTCCGCAGGCCACCGTCCGCCAGGCGCTGAATCTCATGAGCACCTACAACGTGTCCCAGCTCCCGGTGCTGGATGGGGCCGACGGGGTCGGCGCGGTCTCCGAGCAGGCGCTCATGGCCGCCGCCCTGAATGACGCCACGGCACTCGACCGTCCGGTGCGTGAAGTGATGGACGCGCCCTTCCCCGTGGTGGATGGCGACTGGCCCGTCGCGCGTCTCACGTCACTCCTGTCCCGCGAAACGCCGGCCGCGCTGGTCCGCCGGAATGGCAGGATCACGGGGATCGTGACCCGCTACGATCTCCTGCATCAATTGGCCGGCATCCACTGATGCGCGTCACCGTTCTCACAGGTGGTGCAACCGGCGAGCGCGCGGTCGCGTTCGCGGGAGCGACGCAGGTGGTCGCCGCGCTCCGCGGACGGGGGCACTCGGTGTACGTGGTGGATACGACCGCCGGTCTGCTCGATGATGCCGGCGAAGCCAGGCTCCTCAAGGCCGAAGTGGGCACTGCGCCCCCAGGCGACCTCGCCCCGCTGGTCGATGCCGAGCGGCACTTTCTCGCAGAGGGACTGGCCGCCCTCCCGGTGGTCCAGGGAGCGGACGTGCTGTTCCTCGTCGTCCATGGCGGGATGGGGGAAGGGGGCCAGCTTCAGGCGATCCTGGACCTGATCGGCGTCTCCTACACGGGTTCCGGCGCCCTGGGCAGCGCGCTCGCAGTGGACAAGGACCTCTCGAAGAAACTCTTCCGTGCCGCGGGCGTTCCCGTTCCCGAGTGGTTCCTCGCGCCCGCGCAGGCGGAGGACATCGACAAGACGCTGGGTTGGCCGGTGGTCGTGAAGCCGTCCAATGGGGGATCGACCATCGGGCTTTCCCTGGTGCGGAACGCCAAGGGCCTGGACGACGCGATCCGCATCGCCCGGGCGTACGACGATGAAGTGATGATCGAGCAATTCATCCCGGGACGGGAGGTGACCGTAGGCGTGCTCGGCGACGTGCCGCTGCCGGTCGGGGAGATCGTGCCCAAGCACGAGCTCTTCGACTACGAGTGCAAGTACACGCCGGGCATGTCCGAAGAGACGTTTCCGGCGGAGCTGCCGGCCCCGATCGCCGCCAAGCTTCAGGCAGCCGCCCTGCAGGCGCATCGTGCCCTCAAGCTTCGGGGATACTCCCGCATCGACTTCCGCCTGACCAGCTCGGGCGACATCTTTTGCCTGGAAGCCAACAATCTGCCGGGACTGACGGGGACGAGCCTCTTCCCGCAGGGCGCGAAGGCCGCCGGAATCGGCTACGCCGAGATGTGCGAGCGAATCTGCACCTTGGCGCGCGACACCCGGGGGTCCCGGAAGGGGTAGTAGAGGGTATGGGTCCGCAACGGATGTTCGGGATGACGCCGTGGGTGCGGCGACTCCTGGTCGCCAACCTCCTGGTGTTCCTGCTGCAGGAGACGGTGCTGTGGAAAGCAGCTCCGCTCCTCGCGTTCGACCCCATGCACGTGTTGTCACGTCCGTGGACCGTCCTGACGTACATGTTCCTGCACACGGGCGTCCTGCACCTCGCGTTCAATCTGCTCGCGCTCTACATCTTCGGCCCGCCGGTCGAAGAGCGGCTCGGGTCTCGCGCGTTCATCGGTTTCTATCTCACGAGCGGTCTGGGCGGAGCGCTGCTTTCCTACGCGCTGGTCATGGTGGCGCAGTCCGCCCCGATCCTGGGTGCCTCGGCGGCGATCTTTGGCGTGATGCTCGCGTTCGCGTGGTACTGGCCTGACGAGCCGATCTACGTCTTCCCGCTCCCGGAGCCGGTGCAGGCGAAGTGGCTCGTCATCTTTTTTGTCCTGCTGTCTTTGACCATCACACTCATCCCCGGTCTTGATCCGGGCGTGGCGCACGTCGCGCACCTGGGCGGATTCGCGACCGCGTTCCTCTGGCTCAGGCTCGACGCCTGGCGCCTCTCGCGAGCGGAGCGCCGGCTGCGTGGAGCGCCCGAACGGGGTGTGCTGGTCCATCCAGCGGCACTGTCAGCCCGTCGGGGAGGCGAGGCGCAGAAGCCGGGCACCCGCGGTCGGCCCCCGGAACGGTCGCACGCGGAGATCGACCGGGTGTTGGACAAGATCTCGGCGAATGGTCTCGCATCGCTGACGCCGGCGGAGAAGCGGTTCCTGGCGGAGATGAGCAAGAAGATGCGCCACCCCCAGGACTGAGTGCACCGCAGGCCGGCATGAGCGTCTCTCTCGTGTGACCCTCCTCCCCTTTCTTCTCCTCAGTCTTCAGGATCCCCTCGTCGCCAGGGCGGAGTCGCTCCTGGCGCGCCATGAGCTCGCCGGAGCGCGGAAGGCGGCGGAGACCCTGGTGCAGCGGTATCCGGACGACGCCTCCGTTCACCTGCTGCTCGGCCGGGTGTGGCTCGAGTGGCCCGTGTATGGGCGGTACCGGGCGCTCGAGGAGTTCCGGGCGGCCGAACGCCTGACTCCGGATGATCCGGCACCCTGGTACTGGCAGACGCGGGTTGGTCTCCGGCTGGGAGATGATGAAGGGGAGGTCATGGTGCGCGAGGCCGTGCTCCGCATCCTGGCTATCGACCCCGAATACCGCGACGCCTGGGACCTGTTTTCCGTGGTCTATCACGATGAGGGGATTTGGCGACGCGCGGACCAGGCACTGGCCCTTCATCCGAACGATCCCCTCGCCGTCGAGCATCGCGCGGGTATCGCGATCGCGCGCGACGATTTCGCCCTGGCCGACTCACTGGCCGGGGCCGTGCTCGGGCGGCGTCGCCCCTATGTCCCCGCCTATTTGTTGCGCGCCGAGGCCGACTTTGGGGAAGGCTGGGACAGCGCGGGATACGTCTGGTATGACTCCGCGGTGGCGCATGCGGATATCGACTCGACCGGTGCGATGTGGGACGAAGTCTGGATGATCGCGAGTCCGGAGGAAGCGGCGCGGCACGACTCGACACCCCCCGGAGAGCGGCAGCGCTTCTTCAGCTGGTTCTGGGACAAGCGGGACCCGAACCTGGTCACGCCGGTCAACGAGCGCATCGCGGAGCATTTCCGCCGGCTCGTCTACGTGCGCCGCGTCTTTCACATTCTGCACCCCTACAGCTATTACCACCGGTCCGCGACGTGGCGCACCATCATCGACAATGATCAGCGCGATTCCCTGATGCGGCTGATCCAGGCGGTCCCGGGCCTCGCTCCACCCGGGTCGATGGACAGCGTGTTCCTGGCGACCGGCATGGGTCCGGCTCGGGAGTCAGTCGGGGACACCGTGGGGAGCGAGACGATCTACCTCAAGACCCAGCTCGACGCCCGCGGCATCCTGTGGATCCGCCATGGTCCACCTGACATTTGGGCCGGCGGCATGCTGGATCCCCGGCAATCCCGGATTGGCTCCCCGCTGGAATTCTCATCCTGGGAATACGATACGCCCGACGGGATTCTCACCATCGGACTGCGCGACTTCCGTGGCGGAGGCGTCGTCCTGTACCCGGTGAGCAGCCGGCAATTCGAGAGCGCTCGCTCGTTGCTCGCCACCGACAACACGTCCATCCCGGCCCCGCTGGTGGCGGGCGGGTGGACGGCGTTCTTCAAGGCCGGTGACTTCGGACTGACGGACGTGTACTTCCGCGCCGCGCCCGAGACAGCGGCGGTGGCGATCTGGGGGAAAGACGGCGATCGCGTCGCCCGCGCGGCGGGACCCGGACTGATGCAGCTGACGGTCCCGCCGGGCGGGTATACCCAGGGCTTCGACGTCGACTCGGCCGGCGTCCTGGGCCGGAGCCGCGCGCCGATCACCATTCCGGCCTACTCGCAGGTTCAGCTCGGCCTCTCGAGTCTCCTGCTCACGCCGGGAGACTCAGTCCCCGGTCGCGAGGCGATGCTCGCCGGGATGCCCGCCGATCTCACCTACTCGGGCGTGCGCGCGCTGGCGGCCTACACCGAGGTCTATGGGCTGGCGCGGGACAGGAGCGGTTTGAGCCAGTACACCGCGCGATACACGTTCGCGCCCGAGCGCGGGTTGGCGGCGCGGGCCCTCGGCAAGGACAAGCCGGTGGTTTTCGAATTCACCCGCTCCGTCGCCGCGAACGTGGTGACGCCGGAGCGTCTGGTGATCGCGCCCGGTCTGCTCGCGCCCGGACGCTACCGCGTGACACTGGCGGTGACCGACATCTTGCGGAATGTCAAGTCGCAGACCGTCGCCCTCTCGGTCACCGTCCGTTAGGTCTCTCTTGTTTCCCTGAAAGGGGCTTCCCAAATTGGGGCGGCTCAGCGCGCGCCCCTACATGCTCGTAAACCTCGTCCCGGAATTCCTCGCCGCCGTCGCTGCGCCCGATCCTCGGGGCGCGTACCACGAGTACCTCGAACGCCATCGTCCCATCCTTCGCAGCTACTGGACCAACTACGTCCTGGATCCCGATTCCCGGGCGGCTGACGACGTCATCCTGAACGTCCTGCGCGCGGATCGCGCGGACCTCCTCCGGCTCATGCAGGACGTCGACGTCATCCAGATCGCCGAGGATGCCCTGCACCGGACACTGGAGACGCTCGAGGCCGATTGTCCCGTGGATCTCTACCTCACGGTCGGCGTGGGCGCTGCCAACGCGGGCGAGCTGGTGGTGGGAGGCCGGGGCATCGCTTTCGTCTGTCTGGAGCACTTCACCGGCAGGGCGAATCCCCAGACGGCTGGCCTGGGGCTGGCACCGCATCTCCTGCCCCTCTGGATCGCCCATGAGGTCGCCCATGCGATCCGGTATACGTCCCCGTCCAGCAGGGCCGCCATGAGGCGCCTGGTCGCCGAAATGGGCGGCAACTACGACTATTGGGATACCGGCTCGCGAGCCACACTGTACGAGCATCTGATCAATGAAGGGATGGCGGTGGCCGCGTCGCAGGCGGTGACGCCCGGCTTCGAGCCCTGGCAGTATTTCGGCTACACGAGACGCCAGTACCGCCGGCTCCGCGAGCTCGATGCCTTTCTCCGGCGCGCGTCGGGCCCGGAGCTCGATCAGTCGGGGCTGGGTCTCCGGCTCCGGTATCTCTCGGGGGGCGTGAGTCCGACGGCCCGGCTCGTGAGTGGCAAGGTGCTGCCGGAGCGCTCGGGCTATTACCTGGGGGCCAGGATGGTCGAGGCGTACGTTGGGGAGGCGGGGATCGCGTCAGCGGTACGGGCGGCGGCCGGCGAGTTCCGGGTGGCCGGGGACCGGGCGATGGGGGCACAAACGGCGTGAGCGCCAAGCGGGTTACTCAGGAGCGCCGCTCCAACAGGCCTCTCCGCGAGGTCCTGGACGAGCTCATCACCCATACGCGGGACATTTCCCGCCGGGCCAGGGAGATGAAGCCCGAGGAGCTCGATTACGCCCAACAGCGGTTGGAGTGGCTGGCCGACGAAGTGTGGCGGGTAGCCACAGGACAGGAGACATCGCCCGACGCATAATTAAGCATGAGCCAAGCCGGGACCTACCGCATCACGGTCGCCAAAGAAGATCTCAACTTCGCGGCCGCCCACTTCATTACGTTCGCGGGACACCGCTGCGAGACCCTGCACGGCCATAACTACCGGGCCGCCGTCTTACTCGACGGAAAAATCGACCAGGAGAGCTGGTACGTCGTCGATTTCTCGGCGGTGAAGAAGATCATGCGACGGCTGACTGCGGATCTCGATCACAAGGTGCTTCTGCCCCTCGAGAATCCGCGGTTGCAGGTGACGCCCAAGGATGGCTCGGTGCACGTGTCGTACGAGAACAAGCCGCGGTACGTGTTCCCCGAGAAGGACTGCGCGCTGCTGCCCATTCCCAATACCACCGTCGAAATGCTCGCGACCTTGCTCGCGGGCAAGTTCGCCAAAGAGCTTGTCGAGGCGGGGGCGAAGACCATCACGGCGCTGGAGCTCGAGGTCGAAGAGAACTTCGGGCAGTCGGCGACGTACCGGATGACCGTCTAGGAGGACCGATGGCCAAGGAAACCGCACTCACCGACGCCCAAATCGCGGACCACCTGAAGGCGCTGCCGGGATGGAAGTACGAGGCCGGCGCCATCAGGCGGCGGTACCAGACCGACGGCTGGCCCACGACGCTCATGCTGGTGAACGCGATCGGGTTTTACGCCGAGTCGGCGGATCATCATCCGGATCTGGGTGTGCATTGGGGGAGCGTGGAAGTGGCGCTGAATACGCATTCGGCGGGTGGGATCACCGACAAGGACTTTGAGCTGGCCCGCCTGTTCGAGCAGTGCGCCCTCTGGCGTCCCCCGGCCGGCAGCGCCTTCCGGGGGACGCCGAAGAAGTTCGTGTCAGGAGGCTGAGTCGGCGCTCCCGTCCGACCAGTGCCCGACGGGAACGAGGAACGTAGTGAACGGCGCCTGCGGGGCATCGTACTCAACCACGGGTGAGTGGTCGGCGTTCGCGCCCCAGGCGGCATCCGGTGTCCGGGGGTAGAAGAACATCAGGTGGGGGTGCCAGGGACCGTTGACGTTGTCTCCCAGGTACCCTTCCTTCGACAGCATGTAGCACATCGCGCCACTTTCCGGCTTCACGTGCACGCTCGCCGCTTCCATTTTCGCTTTCGTCGATCCGCTGAGCGCCAGCTTAGTCCGCGCGAGATAGTCCGGAAGGACCGAATGGGCCGCGGCCGCGTTGAAGCAGAGAGGCGCGCGCACCTTGGGGTTCCAGAACTCCACCTGGTTGCTGAAGTCGTTCGCCCACGCGCGCTGGACCACGCACACGAAGCCGTTCTTCCCCGCCTGCGCCGTCTCATAGCCCGCCGGGCCCATCACCAGGATTTCGGCGTCACCAGAGATGGAGGCCGGTGCCGCGGTCTTCGCCAACGCGATCTCCGCGGCGCGGTCCATGCGGTACTGTTCGATCGGCGCCATGGTGGGATACGGATTCGCAGCCTGCTGGGCCAACAGTGATACGGGCAGCAGCACGGTGAAGCTGATCCCAACGATCCCCTGTTTCATGGTCGAACCCCCTGGGTGACGGTCTTACTTCCCCACGCAGAAGCTCGAGAATACCCGCTCCAGGACGTCGTCGGCCGTCACTGCGCCGATCAGCGAGTCCAGCGCGCCAGTTGCCGCTCTGAGGTGGGTCGCTGCCGCGATGGCCTCGACTCCGCCCGCTCTCGCTTCCTGGAACAGAGAGAGCTCCTTCAGAGCGGTCTCGAGGGCCTGGCGGTGCCTGGCCCTCGTCACGACGGGTTCGACGTCTCCGAGCGCGATGAGCTTGCCGAAGGCGACGCTGGCCAACTCCTGCTTCAGGTCCTGCATGCCAGCTCCGGTCAGAGCAGAGACGCTAAGTCGGTAGGTCGGCAGGTCGGTAGGTAGGTCACACTTGGTTCGAACCTCGATGACCGGAACTGAATCACTTACCGACATACCGTCCTGGCGTCTCAGCGCTCCTTCACTGCAATACAGGACCACGTCTGCCGCATCGATGTATTTCTGACTCACTTCAATCCCCAGCCGCTCGATTCGGTCCTGGCTATCGCGTAGCCCAGCGGTGTCGACCAGCCGAAACGGGAATCCGGCAATCACGGCGGGTGCCTCGATCGCATCGCGAGTGGTCCCGGGGATGTCGGTGACAATCGCTCGTTCAGACCCAAGCAATGCGTTAAACAGCGTCGACTTCCCGGCGTTCGGTGGCCCGGCGATCACCAGCATCGCCCCCTCCCGCAGCCGCTCCCCCTCTGCCGCGGTCCCCAGCAGGTCCGCCACCCGTGCGCGCACGCTCTCCCACGCGTTGACGACGCGCTCCGGAGCGACCGGCCCGTCATCTTCTTCCGGAAAATCGATCTCGTAGGCCGTGAGCCCCTCGAGCTCGAGGATCTCCGACCGCAGCGACTCGAGCCTCCGGGAGAGTCCCTGATCGAGCTGGGAAAGTGCTCTCCTTCTCTGCGCCGGCGCACTCGCGTCGATCAGATCCGCGGTCGCCTCTGCTTGCAGGAGATCCATCTTCCCGTTGAGCACCGCCCTCCGGGTGAACTCCCCCGCCTCGGCTGGCCGCGCCCCCGCCGCCACCAGCGCCGCCAGGGCCTCGGCCGGCGCCAGCAAGCCGCCATGGGTCGAAATCTCGACCAGGTCTTCGCCGGTGTAGGAGTTGGGTCCTGGAAAGCAGACCGCGAGGACGTCGTCGACGTCGGTCAGGCGAGCCCGGAACACGGTTCTGGGAGAGTCGGCACGCCAGGGAGAGAGGCACTTCCCGGCAATCGCGAACGCGCCCCGGCCCGAGAGCCGGAGGAGGGCCACCGCCGATCGTCCCGGCGGGGTAGCCAGCGCGACGATCGGATCGGAAAGCATCAGGCGATCGTCAGGGGCTCGCGGCGCGTTTTCCCTGGTCCTTCAGCCGTTTCTGCGACAGCAGCCACTGCTGAGGCAGGCTGAAGAGGTTCGACACCAGGTAATAGAGATTCAGGCCCGACGAGAGCCGCAGGAAGATGAAGGTCATCATCGCCGGCATCATGTACAGCATCGTCGCGGTCTGCGGATTGGGCGGCATGCCCCGCTGCCCGATCTTGGACAGCGCGAACATCGACAGCCCCATCACGATCGGCAGGATGAAGTAGGGGTCGTAGCGGGAGAGATCGGGGAGCCACAGGAACGAGGATCCGCGCAGCTCGATCATGTATTGGAACACGAAGTACAGGGCGAGCAGCATCGGATACGGAATCAGCATCGGCAGACAGCCGCCGAGCGGATTGACGTTGTGCTCGCGGTAGATCTTGAGCGTCTCTTTCTGCTGGCGCTCGGGATCGTTCTTGTACTTGGTCTGGACCTCCTTGAGGAGAGGCGCCACCGCCTGCATCCGCATCTGCGACCCCATGGCCCGCTGGTTCAGCGGCCAGAGCAGGAGACGGATCAGGATGCCGAATCCGATCAGGAGCCACCCGTAGGGTGTGCCGAGGTGCTCGTGGGTCCACAAGAGCACGTTGGTGACGACGATCGAAACCCAGCGGATAATCGGCCGGAAAAGCGCCCACCCGTAGGGATTCGCGTCATCCAGGTCGTGCCCGATCGCCGCGAGGCGCCGGTGCTCGAGGGGACCTGCATACACATCGTACCGGAAGTCGCCCGCGGGAGGCACCGGCAACGTGAGTGCGACGTTCATCTCCGTCGCGATCCCTGACTTCCCACCGAAGAATCCCTTCGCGCTGTCGGGCCGCGCGCCCCCCACCGCCACTGCCCCGGCGAACTGCGCATCGCCCGGCTCGGTCGCGAGGGCACCGACCAGGAAGTACTTCGACTTGATCCCGGCCCACTCGAAGGGGCCGTCGAACACCATCCGATCGCCCTCGTTCAGGGACGAGAACGCGTGCTTCTCGGTCTTCGTGGACTTGGTGACGAGTGCATAGTCGCGGAATGAGCCGCTCGAGTCGGCTTCGGAGTTGCGCAGGCCATCGCCCAGGCTCACGAGCATCTGGGCACCCGACGGCCCCAGACCCGTCACCTGGCCTTTGACGCCGATGCGGTACTCGTCGGGACGGAACGTATAGGCGAGGGTGATGGTGGACTGGCCGCGACTGGCCGTGAGGGTGAGGGTCGCGGGGTCACCGGCGACACTCATGACGCGGGTAGACGGGGTGAAGGAGAGATCCGTCAGGTCGAGCGTATCGGATCCAACCGCGATCCGCCGGCCCAGGATTGGTCTCCCGTTGGGAATGAGCTCGACCTGGCGTCCCGAGTCCCCCGCGGCGAACGACTTGTACTGGCTCAGCCGCGCCGACACGAGCGTCCCACCGCGCGTGCTGACGCCCACGCGGAGGAGGGGGGTCGTCACCCATACGGTATCGGCCGGGAGACGGTGAGACGGTAAGACGGGAAGACGGGACGTCTGGGGCTTCGGCGGCACGGTGTCCGCGCGGACCGACTCCGCGACCGCCGCGCTGTCCGCCGCCGTGGGATGCGGGATGGGCTTGGCCGGCCAGATGAGGCTGGGGATGATGATGACCAGCGCAAACAACACCAGGGCCAGAAAAACGCGTCGGTCCACGAGATTCCCTTCGACCAGGGCGCCTTACGGCACCGGGTCGTACCCACCGGGATGAAAGGGATGACACCGCGCCACGCGGCGGATCCCCAGCCAGGAGCCCTTCAGTGCGCCGTATCGCTCCACAGCCTCATAAGTGTAACGGGAGCAGGACGGCGTGAAGCGACACTGCGTGAACACCAGATGCGACAGCGTGAGCTGGTACACCCGGATGAGTCCCATCACAATGAGCCGGGGAATCCGCAGAATATTCACTTGATCTTCGCGGCTGCCTGCGTCAGCTCGTCTCGGAGCTCCGCGAAAGACGCACCATACGCTTCGCGCCGTGCCCGCACCACGAGGTCTACGGGGGGCAGGAGTCGTAGGGTTTCGCGGCGGAGAATCTCACGAATGCGACGTCGCAACTGATTGCGCTGCACGGCGGTGCGCTGGTACAGGGGAACGATGATGCCGGAGCGGGAACTCACCTGCAGGGTACGGGGAAGCCACGCAAGCTCGAGGTGCGGCAACCGAAGGCGTTTGCCTGTGTTCCAGCAGGACTGAAGATCCGGACCGCGCCCCAGTCGGGCGCGGCGCGGATGCCGCTCGCTCGTTACCGACTCCGGTGCTTGGAAGCGAGACGGATGGTGAGGCGCTTCCGCCCCTTTTTGCGGCGACGGGAAAGCACTGCGCGACCCCACTTGTCTTTCATGCGGGTGCGGAAGCCATGCTTATTGATGCGCCGCCGATTTCGCGGCCGGTATGTCGGACCCATTGTGACCTCTCGTAAGGGCGCAAAATTTACACGGGACGCGCGAGCGGGGGCAATGGTTGACTTTTCCACATGGCGCCCGTACTTTCGGGCCGCCCTTGCAGACCCCCTACCATTTTTTTCAATCGTGATGGAGCAGTCAGCTAAAGAAGCTTGGAAGCGCCTCCTCGATGAGGCGCGACGGGAACTACCCGACTCGATCGTCCGCACCTGGCTCGAACCTGCCGAGCCGATTGCGCTCGACGAGGGGCGCCTCATTGTGGGCGCTCCGGATCAGTTCGCCGTGGAATGGAACGAGTCGAAACACTCGGGGTTGCTCGCCCGGGCCGCGGAACGCGTCCTCGGTCAGCCCACCACCGTGGTGTTCAAAGTCCAGGACGAGCGGCAGCACCGCCCGCAAATGGACTTCTTCGTCGCCGCGAAGGACGGCCAGACTGCCGTCGCCGAGCGACCGGCCACGACCCAGCCCCTCAACGAGCGGTACACGTTCGAGAGCTTCGTCGTCGGCAAGTCGAACGAGCTCGCCGCCGCCGCGGCGCACGCGGTCGTCGAAGCCCCCGGCCTCACGTACAACCCCTTCTTCATCTATGGCGCCACCGGGTTGGGCAAGACCCACCTGATGCAGGCCATCGCGCACGCCGTCGTCGCCCGGAATCCCGGGACCCGGCTCCTCTATGTGGGCGCCGAGCAGTTCATCAACGACGTGATCGAGAGCATCCAGGCCCGGACCATGCCCGAGTTCCGGCGCCGCTACCGCAACGAGATCGACCTCCTGTTGGTGGACGACGTCCACTTCCTGGAGGGCAAGGAAATGACGCAGGACGAGTTCTTCCACACCTTCAACGCCCTGTTCGAAGGCCGGAAGCAGATCGTCCTCACGTCCGACCGGCCCCCGAAGGAGATTCCCGGCCTGGAAGACCGGCTGGTGTCCCGGTTCGAGTGGGGCATGGTCGCGGACATCGGCCAGCCCGATCTCGAGCACCGGATCGCCATCCTCCGGAAAAAGGCCCACCAGGACCACCTGGAGCTCACCATCCCGGACGACGTGCTCCGGTTCATCGCCGAGCACGTGCGGTCGAGTGTCCGGGAGCTCGAGGGCTGCATCATCAAGCTCCTCCTCTTCGCCTCCCTCAAGAACCGGGAGGTCTCCATCGATCTGGCCCGGGAAGCCCTGTCCGACAAGATCCGCCAGGGAGACGACGCCGGCGCGTTCAGCAACCAGGCCGCTCCGAGCATCGACCGGGTGCAGGAGGTCGTAGCCCGGCGCTGGGGCGTGACGCCCGAAGGGCTCCGGTCCAAGGCCCGGACCAAGACGCTCACCATCCCCCGCCAGGTGGCCATGTACCTGGCGCGGGACATGTTGGGCATGCAGCTGGTCGAGATCGGGCAGGCGTTCGGCGGCCGGGACCACTCCACCGTCATCCACAGCGTGGACAAGGTCGAGCGGCAGATGATGCGGGACCGGATCTTCAAAGAGCGGATCGAGAGCGCCCGGACCGAATTATCCGCATTGTAGAAATTCTGGATGTGGGGATGTTGGGGAGTGGGGATGTGGAACGCTTCATGAACAACGAGCCAACATCCCCAACAACGAACCAACAGAGGTGAATTCGGGAATCTCGACGCGCACAGCGACTTAGAGAGACCATCCACATTTCCCGGTCTCTACTACTACTACTAGTTTCTATATATAGAGAAGTAAAAGCTTCTTTCCTGGGGATAAATGAAGTTCACGATCACGCGGGACCAGCTGCAGGAAGGCCTCACGGCGGTGGCGGCGGCGATTCCAGCCAAGACCACTCTGCCGGTGCTCTCCAACGTCCTGGTCGAGGCCACCAAGCAGGGTGTACGACTTTCGGGGACCGACCTGGACATCGCGGTCAGTACGACGGTCTCAGCGGACGTGGATGTCGAAGGGGCGGCTACCCTCCCGGCCAAGAAACTGGTGGATATCGCCCGGGAGCTTCCCCCCGCCGCGATCCGCTTTACGGGTGCCTCGGAGCAGCGGGTATCGATCGAGTGCGGGAAATCCCGGTTCAAGCTGCTGGGCCTGCCCCGAGAAGAGTTTCCCTCCTTCCCCGCCGTGAAGTTCGATGGCGCTTCGAAAGCGGCCGCCGGTGTCGTGCAGCAGCTGATCAATCACGTGGCCTTTGCCGCGTCGACCGAAGAGAGCCGCCCCATCCTGAACGGGGTGCTCTGGGAGCTCCGGCCCGACCGCATGCGGATGGTCGCGACCAACGGTCACCGCCTGGCCAAGATGGACGTGCCGTCGACTGGCTCCGCCACCGCCGACCTGATCGTACCCCCCAAGGCACTCGATCAGATTCGCCGGCTCTTCGCCGCGGATGCCGACATCGAGATCGCGAAGAGCGATAACCACATCGGCTTCCGGTCGGGTGGGAAGCTGGTCTTCTCCCGGCTCATCGAGGGTCCCTACCCTCCCTACGAGAACGTCATCCCGCGGGAGAACGACAAGTCGGCGACCGTCGACCGGAATGCGATGGCAGGAGCACTGCGGAGAATGAGCGTGGTCGCGAGTGACCAGACGCACCGCATCCGGCTCGCGCTGTCCGGCGGGACCTGCCGCTTCTCCGTGCAGACGCCCGACCTGGGCGAAGCCCAAGACGAGCTGACCGTGGCCTACGAAGGGGAGCCGCTGGAAATCGGCTTCAACGCGACGTACCTGCTCGAGATCCTGAAGTACATGCCTACCGATGAGGTACGGTTCACCTTTAAGGCACCGGAACGGGCAGCCACGGTGGAGCCCGTCAGGTGGAATGACCCGGCCAGTTACATGGCACTCGTCATGCCGTTGCGGCTGGTAGACTAGGGAAACAACTAGACGCGCAGATGGGATGCAGTTAGAGGGGTCAGGACAAGCGTGTTGTCCCGGCCCCTATTTCTTTCTGTTCCCCATCTGCGCCTCTGCGCGTCTAGTTGGAGAATCTGTTTTCCTTGTTGAATCCGTTGCTGTGTCCTTCCTGACGGTGTCGACGTGAATCGTGTCGATCGGGATAATCACGGGAATCGAATCCAGCACCGCCTGCGGTATCGCGGGGATTGCCATCGAGTCGACTGAGCCGGTATCCGGTGGGATGTAGACGTTGAACCCATGGAACCGCGCGAGAATGAGATCGCGGCGCGCGAGAGTCATGGCCGGATGAAAGACCGGATTCGACGACCGCGGATGCGGTAACGTCGCCGCCAGCTCGGCCGCCTGGAACTCCGAGAGCCCCGACGGCGGCACCCCGAAGTAGTCCCGGCTGGCCTGATCCACTCCCCAGATCCCGGGCCCCCACTCCACCACGTTCAAGTACAGCTCCATGATGCGCTCCTTCGGGAGCGCCAGCTCGAGGCGCACCGCCGTGACCGCCTCTTTGACCTTCCGGAACGGATTCCGGGAGGGTGAGAGATAGAGATTCTTCGCGAGCTGTTGGGTGATGGTGCTGGCGCCACGGATCCGGTCCCGGCGCTTCCAGATCGCGTGGATGGTGGGCCAGAACTTCGAATGCGGGGTCAGCTGCAGCGCGTCAGCGATCTCGGCGAAATCGATTCCGTGGTGGGTCTTGAAGCGCGAGTCCTCCCCGATGATCACCATGCGCTGCATGACCGGAGCAATGGACGAGAGCGGAATCGGATGGACCGCGGGATCGCCGGCTCTGGGTCCGGGCGGCGCCTCGCGCATCATGGCGGTCACGCGAGGGGAATGCGTGCGCCACCAGACCGGGGGTGGCCAGACGGCGAAAAGCCAGATGACCGCCAGGGCCGAGAAGGCCCCGATCCCCTGGCCCAGCCGCCGGAGCATGGCCGGCTAATGCCTCCCCGAGGGGATCCGGGACGTCACACCGTACAAGGTGACGTCGTTGATGGAGGACACATCTCCCGGCGTCGTGAGAGCCAGGCCGGCCTGATTCAGTGCCCCGATCGAGAACCCGAACGCGAACTGCGTCCGCCGGAACTTCTGATCGGTATCCATCCTGATAAGAACGCCCAGCGGGAAACCCGGATCAAAGGCCGCGCGCATGTCGGCGCCAAAGGCCGTGAACCCCGAGGGATTGGCGGACGCGAGGGCGCCGACCCCGAATCCCTGCAACACCTGCGCATTCGCGCTCGCGGTATACTGGATCCGCTGCACGAGTCCCCGGACGTTGGGCTCACCGATGTTCGCGATCACCCCGGCCACCGTCAGCGCGCTGGAGGCCTGGTACGTGACCCCGAGATCGAATCCCGTCCCCTTGGTGTTCCCCCGATACCACGTAGTGCCGAACCCGACGGCCATGGCTCCCTGGCCCGTCCCGAACGCCAGCTTGTACGTGCCCGCGCTGGTGCCCCCCGAGAACTGATCCCGTTGATACGCGAAGGCGAGCCCGCGGGCGTTGAAGCCGGCGTTGATCTGACGCAGCTGCCCGAGTGACCCGGGATTCGCGACGGTGACGTCCAGGTATACCGACGCTTCTTGCCGGACCGCGAGCCCGGAGGGTGTCAGCCAGATGGCGCGGGCGTCCTGGGCTTCAGAGGGAAAGAGATAGGTATCGGAGCGATTGACGGCGACCTGGGCGGAGAGTCCCGAGCCCAGGACGAGAAGGCCGAAGCCCGCGACGAGCGTGCGCTTCAGGGCAGCACCGCGATGGTCGTGCGGGAGACCTGGTGTCGCGGAATAGCCATGCCCTGGGGATCGAACGTGATCACGATGCCGGCGCTGTCGACGGTGCTGCCGCCGAGGAAGCGCCCGGCCGCGGAAAACTGCAGCTTGCCGGCGTGCGTGCCGGTCCCCGAAAGCGCGAAGGTCGCGCCGCCCGCTGCTCCGGAACCCGACACGGTGAAGTCACCCGAGACCTCGATTCCCAGCTGGCGTACGCCGGACGGACTCTCCCAATCACCGGTCGTGTAATGACTCACGGACCGGTCCACGACAATAGCGGTTCCAGTGGTGTCAGTCGCTTCGGTCGAGTCGCTCCACTTCACACCCGGCGCGACGCCGGCGGGTGGCAGCTTGGGGAAGAACGTCCGGAAGCCGCCGAACAGCTGCGCCAGATTCTTGGCGACGGTCCCATCGGACGGCTTTGGATCGATCAGCTGCCCCGATGGAGAAAGCCGGCCATCGTACCGCAGTCCGCGGGCGGACTGCAAATCGACGGTGGGGGGCAGGACCGTCGCCGAGTCGGCCAGGATCGAATCGATCGTCAGCGAGACCGAATACCCTCGCGCGTCGGCGGGGTCGATGATGATGGCCGTGACGTACGTCTTGAGTCCGATCTCTTGTACCTGGTCACCGGTCGGCAGCTGCTGGTCGACGTGGTGGCGCTGCGTGATCAGATACTTGGTGACCCCCGGGGAATATCTGAGGGTGGTCGACTGAGGAAGTGGAGTAGTGGGTGAAGCTGGAGAAGGAGGTCTGCCCGTGGTGGGGGCCGGAGCGATGGTGCCGCCGCAGGCGGCAACGGCCATGATGGCCACGGCGATCGGTGATGTTCGCATCACGTGGTAGCCCCAGTGCGGTCGGTCTTGGTCCGCCCGAACACCGCGACCATCTCATCGCCCTCGGAAGACACGCGCAGCAAGCTCCACCCCCGGCGCCGCATGTCGGCGCGCCAGGCGATCAGTTTCGACCACTCCTCACTCGTTGTCCGGAATACCCGCAGGTCCGCGACTGACTCCCATTGCGGCGGATACGGTTTGAGAGAAACGGGGGTTGGTGGGGCCATAAGCCGAGTTCTGTTTGACCGCCTTTCGACGGCCAGATGGTCATCTCTCTAGGACGGCTGTCACCAGCCACCTCGTGCGGCCTACCCGCAGCTCAAACGGCCCGGGACCGAGCCTCGCTGCTTATTTGGCCTTGCTCCGACTGGGGGTTACCGTGCCACGACCGTTGCCGGCCGCGCGGTGGGCTCTTACCCCACCTTTTCACCCTTACCCCTGGATAGGGGGCGGTCTGTTTTCTGTGGCCCTTTCCGTCGCCTTGCGGCGCCCAGGCGTTACCTGGCAGTCAGCCCTGTGGAGCTCGGACTTTCCTCGGAGTCGCCCGACCCTGCAGCGACCCGCGACCATCCCACCCCACCAGCACCCGTCGGGAAAGAAAGTATCGGTTTCGAGGCTCCCCGGGCAAGACGGGAGCGGTCAAACCCTTATTTCTCGCGGGCTAACCGGCGTACGAGCCGCCACGTGCTGTCGTTTCCCGGGGATACCCCCGACCGGCGGGCATCCAGCCAGAAGCCGCTGTTCTCGCGGAAGGCGACCGGTTTGAGGCCTCCCCAGGCGGCAGCCGGGACCTGACGGGGCACCAGCTCGAATGCGCTGAGAACATTGATCCCGCGACCGTGGTACCGGGCATTGGTTTGCCGCGTAGACGGGTCCCGCGTGAGGAGAATGACCGGTGCCTTCGGCACGGACCAGCCACGCAGGAGTCCCCGCCCGAACCAATCCTGAGGTGGCGCGGCGGCGCGGACCGCCAGCATCAGACCGGGACGGATTTTCTGGATCCGCGCGCGCAGGTCCGACGCGCGCGACGTCGTGACCCGCTCGAGCGCCTCGAAGAGGTCGTCGACCAATCCCTCGTTCAGCAGCACGTCGTACCGGTCGCCGGGAGCCACCTTCTTCAGATCGGCGGCCTGCGCCGTCGTGATGGCCGAATCCTTCACCATGCCGTCCAGGCCGGCCTCGTAGTCTGCCTCACAGATCGTCGCCGCCGGCTGGGTCGACGACGGCTCGCGTCCCAGATCGACGGCGATCGCGGGAATCAGATCCTGGTGCTGCGCGGCGAGCCGGGCGAGGGAGATCATCCCAGGGACGAACGCGGCGTTCCAGTATTCAGGATCGAGGAGACAGCGCCCCGCGGCGACGCCCGTCGTGTCTGGCGGCAGCCGGAACGAGTCGGGCTCGAGCGCCGGCACCCAGCGGGCACTGGTCTGCTCCAGGCGGTCTCCCACCACCTTCCAGACGTTCTGCGTCACTGTCCGCTCCCACGGAGCGTAGTGCGTCGACTCGGCCATGGCTTCGACGTTGGCCGGACCGGCGAAGATGTTGAACGCACCGACATCCAGGAGGGCAGTCAGCGAGTCGAGGGCGACCTTTCGCTCCGCATAACCGGCCCGGTATCCCATCGCGTCAGCCCAGAGGACGCGGAGGCCGGCCTTCCCCGTCCAGTCCGGAAGCGCCACCGAATCGTTCCCCGGTTGATCGGGGTGCAGCGGCAGCGTCAGCGGGCGCGATCCTCCGGGCGGACTTTCGAGTGGCAGCCGTGACCGCACCGCATCGGGTCCGCCCTCGAGCGAGAGCGGCGCGGGGTTCGCAGCTGCCGGAACATTCGCCCATTCCGCCGGACGTCTGGTCCAGCGCGCGACCGTTTCGAGGAAGTCCTTCGTCGCACCGGTGTCGTCGCTGGCGAGCGCTGCGCGGCTGGTCACCAGCACGAGACCGCTCTTGACTCTCGCGGCGGCGATCACGGCGGGTTGAGGGGCCCCGCGGGTGGCGGGCCTCACCCGAGCGAGGGCTTGCCCCGGCAGGCGGAGATGCAGAGCCCGCGTGTCCGCGAATTCGACCGGCAGCAAGTCGACGCTGGGCAACGCGCGACGGACCGGCATCGCGGTCAGCGCGGCCAACGGCGCGGTGTCGGAGATCGACAGCCCGGCGCCGAGGGACCGGAGCCAGCGGTTCATGGTCCAGCGGTCGAGTGCGCTCTGCGGATAGCCGAGAACCACGACGCCGCCGTTGCGTACCCATTCGGTGAGAATCACCACGTCGCCTGACGTCAACGCGTCCGAGGGCGCGTCGGGTCGCAACCCGCCGAGTACGATCACGCCGTGGTAGCGGCGCATGTCGTCGCGGGTGAGGTGCGGGAAGAAGCGGCGGTACTCGACCACGTACCCGGCGTTATGCCAGGGCGCAGCGGTGCTCTGGAGATCGACGGGATCGGCGAGCGTGTAGTCGAGCAGCAGCAGGCGGCTCGCCGTCGGGCGACAGGCGAGCGTGAGCAGCGTCACGACGGGAAGGACACGCTTGATCACGACGGAAAGATAAGGTCTGAAGGTTGACGGTGTCTTGATGGCGGAGCCTTAGGATGCCGGCGTGGTCACGGTGTGCACGGTGTTGCCGGTTCCGGAGCGGTCCCGGGTGGACGCGGTGGGCGATGGGTGCTTCACCACCGTACACGTGGAAACGTTCCGCGAGGTGCTGCAGGCGGCGCGGCGGCGAAAGGTCGACGCGCTGCTCATTTCGGTGCACCGGTGTGCCGGCGAAGAGATTCCCGCCGTGGCCCGGTTCGTCCGCGAGTTCCCCGCCATTCCGGCCGTGGCGCTGGTGTCGCGCCACGACGGCGTGGCCACCGAAACCTTGCTTCGCCTCGGGGCCACGGGGGTCCGCTCGGCGGTCGATTGCACCGAGCCGGGTGCGTGGCGCCGGCTGCGCGATGTGTTCGGGCATCCAATCACGCCGGCAGCAGCCCGGATTCTCGCTCGACTGGTGCCCGCACTCGGTGACGCGCCGGAGGAAACGCGGGTGTTTTTCGAGGCCGTCGCCCGGCTCGCACCCGTGATCGTCACCGTCCGGGGCCTGGCCCGGCATCTCCGCGTCACGCCGAGCACGTTCGTCTCGCGCTTCCAACGTGCCACCCTGCCCTCCCCGAAGCGGTACCTGTCCGCGATGAGGCTCTTGCACGCGGCGTATCTGTTCCAGAATCCCGGATTGTCGGTGTCGGATGTCGCCTACCGGCTGGACTTCTCTTCGCCGCAGAGCTTCGGGAGGCACCTCAAGGCGATCCTGGGAGTGACGGCGGGTGAGTTCCGGAGCCGCTTTCCCTTCGACGTAGCGCTGGCGCGTTACGTCGACCTCCTCATCACCCCGTACCGGGAGGCCCTGCGCGCGTTCTACCCCTTAAACGCGGGGTTTTGGGACCAAGGATCCGACGCGCCTCGTGTCTCCCGGGCGGGGTGATCAGTGGCCGGTGGTCAGTCCGCGGCGGCGCGGACCACCCGATGCTCGGCGGTCGTCTGGTCGGGCTTGAGCACGGCGAACCGCGCGATGCTCGCGCGCAAACGCTCGGCGAGCTGCGCCAGCTGCTGCGAAGTACCGGTGAGGTCACCCATGGAGGTGATTTGCGCCTGCGTGGCCGAGGCCGCGCTGGTGGCATGTTCCGCGGAAACACTGGAGACCGTCGACACCTGCGCGAGCGACTGAGCCAGCTGGGCGAGCCGCTCGGCCTGGGTGCGAGAGACCTCGGCGGTGGCGTCGACCAGGCCGCCGATGAGCTGGACGCCCTCGTGCAGCTCGCGGAGCGCACCGTCCGCTTCCGCGGCCACGGCGCCGATGTCCCGCACCTGGCTTTCGCCGGTTTCCATCGCGCGCGCGGCGGCGGTGATTCCGGTGCGGATCTCGCTCACCAGCTCCGCCACTTCGCGCGCCGACTTCCCCGCCTCTCCCGCCAGGCCCCTGACTTCTTGTGCGACCACGCCGAATCCCTCCCCGTGCTCGCCCGCCCTCGCCGCTTCGATGGCCGCGTTGAGGGCCAGCAGGTGCGTTTGCCGCGCGATCCGGGCGATGGTCTGCGCGAAGCCTCCAATCCGGTCGGACATCGCTGAGAGGCCGCCGACGGTGGCCGCGGTGGCGCGGACTTCTTCGCGCACGGACCGCAGGGTCTGGCTCGCTCGCTCCACGCGGTCTCTGCCCCGCTCCGCCGTCGACGCGAGCTGACCCGCGTCCGACTGCATGCGTTCTGCGCGGGTCTTGAGATTCTCCGCTTGCGCCGCGGCTTTCGCGCTCTCGGCTTGCGCTCCTTCGGCCACCGTGCGCTGACCGGCGAGGTCGTCGGCAAGCCCCTTCGCCGTCTGCGTCACGGCCTCGGAGGTGGCGTGGATCTGCTCCGCCGCGGCGGCGAGCTCCTCGGCGAACGCCGCGACTTCATCGGCCTCATGCTGGACGGTCGAGATGGTCGCGCCGATTTCGTCCAGCATCCGGTTCAAGCTCTTTTCCAGGAAGCCGAGCTCGTCCGATTCGGCGGCGGCGGCGCGGACGCCCAGCTGTCCCTGCTCGGCGGCACCCATGATGCTGCGGGTCGCACGGATGCGCGTGATCAGGGTTGCGGGAATGCGCTTCAACGCCATGGCGACGGCGACGAAGACGACGGTCTCGAGATACGCGGCCGGGGGGATGTCGGCGGAACCGTCATAGATCGCGCCATGGAGCATCGTGGACGCGAGGTACGCGAGCGATGCGACGAGGACCAGGAAGTCGCCCACCGTGCGGCCCTGGTCGAACGTGTAGGGAAGGACCGCAATGAAGAATCCCGCGATCAGCCCGCCATGCCCGAACCAGACTACGGGGAGGGCCGCGAGGAGCACATCGAGCAGCGTGAGGACATAAATCAGCCACCAGCGGTACCAGCCGCGTTCGTTGACGAGGCCGACCAGGGCATTGAGGATCGCGCCGGCGCCTGCCAGGAGGACGATCGTGCCCGGGCTGGTGCGGATCATGCCGCTCATCCAGCCCAGCATGCCGACCAGGAACACCCCCGAGACCATCACCCAGCGGCGGTTGAGCGAGCGGGCGAAGGTGTCCAGGTCCTTGAGGCGCTGCTCCAGCCCCGCGGCGTCGTCCGGGCGGCCGCGTAACCAGGACGCGAGCGACTTCTTGCCGGGGTTCAGCGAGGGGATGGTCACAGGCCGAGCTGGCGGGCGGTCAGGAGTGTCTCGACGGCGTGGCCGGCCCGTTCGAGTACCTCCCGCCCTCCTTCTTCCCGATCCACGACGGCGAATACCCCCAGGATCTTCGCTCCCTCGGCGGAGAGGGCCGAGATCGCTTCCTGGGCGGAGCCGCCGGTCGTGATCACGTCCTCGACTACGACGACCGATAGCCCGGCTTCGAAGCAGCCTTCGATGCGGCGCCCCGTCCCGTGGGTCTTGGCCTGCTTCCGAATGGTAAAGGCGTCGACGGCCGGGGCAGGGGACCTGCGCTTCGAGGCGGTCGCGATGGCGTAGGCGACGGGATCGGCGCCCAGGGTCAGGCCGCCGACGGCCCCGGGGTCCCAGCCGCGAGCGGCCAGACGCTCGAGTCCCAGGGAGCCGATGAGGGTCAGGCCGTCGGCCGACATGGTGGTCCGCCGGGCGTCGATATAGAAGGTGGACTTGCGGCCGGACGAGAGCGTGAAGTCGCCGCGGGTGACTGAGCGGGCGAGCAGGAGCTCGCGAAGGCGGTCGAGGTCACTCATGGCGCTCTCTAGTAGTAGTTCGTGCTACTACTATCATCTCACTTCCTGCCGACAATGTTCTTCAGCGCGCCAAAGAGCCCCTTCGACGGCGGGGGAGTCGGATCGGCGGCGAGGCCCTGCTCCAGCTCTGCTGCCAGGGCTGCGACCGTGGGCTGCCGCGCTGCGGGATCACGAGCCAGCCCGCGCATGATGGCGGCCTCGAGGAGGCCTGAGAACTTCAGGCCCGGCACGGCCTGATTCAGCGGCTCGGGTGGCTGTGTCAGCAGCTGCTGGAACAGCTCCCGCGGGCTCCGGCCATTGTACGGATGCCGTCCCGTGAGCAGGTAGTAGGCGATCGTCGCGAGTGAGTAGATGTCGGCGCGGCCGTCGACGAGCTCGCCGGAAAGGGCCTCCGGAGCCACGTATTGCAGGGTTCCCACGAAGAAGCCGGTGCGCGTGAGGCGCTCCTCCGGCGGAACCTCGGTATCCCGCGCGATCCCGAAATCCAGCAGACGGGCCCGCTTGGTAGCGGGATCGTACATGATGTTTTCGGGTTTCAAGTCCCGGTGGATGATCCCGGCGTGGTGGGCCGCGGCGAGCGCGTCCGCGAGCTGGCGAACCAGCGCAACAGCGGCGGGAGGAGCGAGCGGTCCATTCCGGTGTAGGAATGCCGCAAGCGAGTCGCCCGGGGCCCACTCCAGCGCCAGGTAGTACAGGCCATCGGCTTCGCCGTAGTCGAAGGTCCTCACCACGCCGGGGTGGCTGACCCGCGCGCCGTAACCCGCTTCCCGCAGGAAGCGCTTGACGGCCGTGGGGTCGCCGCGCAGCCGGGGGCGCAATACCTTGAACGCGGACGGGCCGCGCTCGGCATGTTCCGCCCGGTAGACTTCGGCCGTACCGCCTTCGCCGACGCGCTCGAGGAGACGGTAGCCGGCGATGGTTTGGCCGGCGAGATTCTCGGTGGGCATGAGGACGCGCCAAACTAACGCCCGGATTTGAGGTGGAGCAAGTGATCAGACGGGTCGCCGTTCCCGTGGTGCTCGGAATGTCACTAGTGGCGTGCGCGCAGTGGTCGCGCGTCGGTTCCCCCGACAATCCCAAGCCCGCGGTCCAGGTCTCACGTCTCTTCGACGCAGCAGCCCAGTACAAGAGCATGGGCTTCCTGGCGGCGGGGGATCCGCTGCCCTGGGTCGGCGCGGTCCGCTGGCTGGCCGGCGCGACTCCCGATTCCACCCTCGCCCTCGTTTCCCTCTCATTCGCCAATCATTCCCTCCGCTTCCGGAGGGATGGCAACGACTTCATCGCGGCGTATCGCGTGGAGCTGACGTTCCACTCCGGATCCGGCGCGCCCCACACCGTCACGCGGGATGAGACGGTCCGGGTTCGCAGTTTTCTGGAAACGCTGCGCTCCGATGAGAGCGTGATTTTCCAACAGTACGTTTCCCTCCCCCCGGGGCCGTGCACCATCGCCATCGTAGTCCGGGACCGGGACGCGGTGGGTGCTTCGCGGCAGGAAGTGGTGGACACCATCCCGAGCTTCGCGGGCCCGACTCTCTCGACGCCGATCCCGGTGTACGAGGGGGCAGGGCGGTCGCGCCGGGACACGGTACCTGCCCTGGTGTCCAACCCGCGTGCGACGCTTCCCTACGGCAATGACACGCTCTTTTTCTACGTCGAGGCCTACAACCTGCCCGCCGGCAACAAGATTGCGGCTGCGGTCCTGAGCCCGAGCGGCGACACCGCATGGTCCGACACGCTCCGGCTCGACCCCAAGGAGGGCGTGGCCCGGACCATCTTCAGAATTCCGCCCACCAAGCTTCCCGTGGGACAGGAGCGCTTCTACGCCCAGGCCGTAGGGTCCGGCAAAGACGTGCAGGCGCCCTTCCTCGTCAGCTTCTCGTCGCAATGGGTGGTCACGAATTTCGACGAGATGATCAGCCTGCTGCGGTTCTTCCCCCGCCAGGACCTCGTGACCAAGCTCCGTGCCGCTCCGGATTCTCTGCGGCCTCAGGCCTGGCGGGACTTCTGGACCGCGTCCGACCCTGTCACCCTGACGCCTGAAAACGAGGCCCTCAACGCCTACCTCACCCGGGTGCAGATCGCGAGTCAGCGCTTCACGGAGGCCGCGGATCCAGGTTGGCTGACGGATCGCGGTGAGGTGTTCATCACGCTGGGGGATCCGGACGAGACGTACGATCTCGAGAGCGACTATTCCCGGACCGGCATCCACGGGATCCGCTGGATCTACACCAACCTTCGCCTCGACCTTCTCTTCATCGACCAGACCGGGTTCGGCCGCTATCGGATGACGCCGGGATCCCGCGCGGATTTCGACCGCGTGGCAACCCGGCTGCGTCACGAGAACTGATGCGCCGCGCCGTCTGGGCGCTCCTCCTGTCGTGGCCGCCCCTCCTGTCGGCGCAGAAGCCCGCCGAGGTCGCACGCGCCGAATCGCTTGAAACGGCGGGCCGGCCCTGGCATGCGGCGGAAGCGTTCGTCGCCGGCGCGGGTACCGCCTCCAGCTCCGCCTCCGCGCAGGTCCTCATCGCCAATGCCCGGGCAGAGCTCACCGCCCGGCGCTATGCGCGCGTCGTCGCCCTGCTCGACAAGCGCCCCTGGCTCGCCGACTCCGGCGGCGGAGTGGGCTACGCCATTCTCGCCGAGGCGGTAGACCGGCTGGGCCGGCCGACCGACGCGGCGCGCGACTATCTCCGCGCGCGGTCCCTCGCCACCGGAACCCGTTCCGCACTGCTCGCGGTTCGGGCGGCGGTCTCCTTCGATCACGCAGGCTTGGCCGACAGTGCCCGTGCGTACTACGTCGCGGCGCGGGCGGGCGGGTTGGCGTCCATCGATGAGTGGTTGCGACTCCGCGAAGCCGGCGTCAGCCGCGACACCGTCACCGTCGACTCGCTTCTCGCAGGGTTGTCGTTCCCTGCCTCCCGGCGCGCGCCGCTCTATCGCGCACGGGCCATACTGGCGGCAGGGGACTCGAGCGCCGCAATAGAGGCGCTGGCGACCGCACCGGGCGGCACCCTTGAGGCGGCCCAGGTCGCGCTCGCTCACAGGGACTCGGTGCGGGCCCGCACTCTCCTCTATCATCTATTTGCGACGGCGCCTCAATCCGATGACGCCGCCGCAGGGGAGGACCTCGCCCAGGGCCCGTTGCCCCCGCTGACCCCGGCTGAGCGGACGTCCCTGGCACAGGTCCTCCGCACTCACGGGGACGCGCCGGCGGCCGCGGTCCAGGTGCGGCGAGCGGTTCTCTCCGGGGACTCGAGCGCTGCCACACTCCTCTTATGGAGTGACCTCCTGATCAGCACGCGGAAAGACCGCGACGCACTCAAGGCCGCTGCCGCCGCGATCACGATGGCCACGGACTCCGCTACCCGCGCGCTCGCCACCTATCGGCGGGCGCGGGTGCTCGTCCGTCTCGGTGATGCGAGTGCCATTCAGGCGCTTTCGGACTTCGCCCGCGCCTACCCGGCTGACAGCGCGGCGGTGACGGCGCTCTACCTGGCAGGGGATCGGCTGGCCGAGCTGGGGGATTCGTCGGGTGCGGAGGCGATGTTCCGGGAGCTGGTGTCGGCGCACGCACTCGACGCGGCATCGGTTCAGGCCCGCCTCCGTCTCGGCTCCTGGGAGTACCGCCGGAAGCGCCTCGATCGTGCCGCGGAATGGTTCAAGGGAGAGGTCGAGACGGGTCCTGGCACCCACGCCGCGGCGCGCTACTGGCTCGCGAAGATCGCCGCGGCACAGGGAGACACCGCGGATGCCCGGGCGCAGTGGACGTCACTCGCCCACGACGATTCGATCGGCTACTACGGACTCCGCGCACGAAAGGCGGCGGGGCTGCCGGCGCTGACCGTGGCCGAAAGTGTGGATTCGACAGTCCCGGGAGTGACCGCCGGACTCGCGCGGCTCGACACGCTGCGGCTCGCGGGGCTCGACTCCGAAGCGGACGCCCAGGTCCGGGCCCTGGTCGCGAATCCTCCCGACTCAGTCGCCCAGCTGCTCGCGTGGACGACGGGTCTCGCGTCCCGGGGATGGGGCTCGCTGTCGGTGCGGCTCGCGTGGCTCGCGGCGCCGCACGCTCCGGGGGATCCCAGAGTTCTGCGGGCGATCTTTCCGTGGCCGAACCGCCGGGTGGTGGTCGCGGAGGCGAACGAGTTTCACGTCGATCCCTACTTGCTCGCGGCCCTGATCCGTCAGGAGAGCGTGTTCGACCGGGAGGCGATGTCCCGCGTCGGGGCGCGTGGCCTCACCCAGCTCATGCCCAGCACCGCCGCGTACACTGCGCGCGGTCTCGATCTCCCCTTCGCTCCCGAGTGGCTGACCGTCCCTGACTTGAACCTCCACCTCGGCGCCGCGCATCTGGGGACCCTCCTCGCGCGATACCATGGCCGGGTGGACGCCGCGGTGGCGTCGTATGACGCGGGGACCGGGCCCGTCGACCGGTGGCTCGCCCGCGCACCTGGGGCCGATCCCGACCTCTTCGTCGAGGACGTCGCGTACGTCGAAACTCGGGGGTACGTCCGGTCGGTCATGCGGAACTGGGAGATCTATCGCGCGTTGTATGGCGCGAACTGATTCGGGCTTAGATTCCCGCCATGCCTTCCGCGCCCTCCCGGTCCACGGACGCGCTTTTTCTCGTCGACGGCTACGCTCTGATCTATCGCGCGTTCTTCGCGATGATCGCGCGTCCCCTCACCACTCGTCATGGCGAGAACACGTCGGCCGCCTGGGGTGTCACGAACTTTCTGCTGCGCCTGCGGGAACGGCACCAGCCCGGATATCTGGGATGGATCAACGACCGGGGCGTGTCGTTCCGCGAACGGCTCTATCCTGAATACAAAGCCACCCGCCAGAAGCTGACGTCCGAGCTGCAGCAGGACTTCGACCGGTCGGTCGAGCGCATCGCGCAGCTCCTCGAGGCGTTTCGCGTGCCGCTCGTCACGGTAGAAGGATTTGAAGCCGACGACGTGATCGGCACGCTGGCCGCCAAGGCCACCGAGCGCGGCGTGTCCTCGGTGATCGTGTCGGGGGACAAGGATTTTTATCAACTCATCGGGCCCAAGGTCTCGCTGCTCAACCCCGGCCGGTCCGGTCCCGCCGGCGTCGAGGAACAGTGGGTGGATGAGTCGAACGCGTCCGAACGCCTGGGGGTGCCTCCCCACCAGGTCATCGACTACCTGGCGCTGGTCGGAGACAGCTCCGACAACGTCCCCGGCGTGAAGGGGATCGGCGAGAAGACGGCCGTCGAGCTGCTGACGAAGTACCCGGACCTGGAGACGATCCTCGCTCATGCCGCCGAGATTCCGGGGAAGAGGGCGCGTGAGGCGTTACAGGCCCATACGGAGGAGGCGCGGCTCTCGAAGGACCTGGTGACGATCCGGCGGGACGTGCCGGTCACCCTGGACCTCGGCGCCCTGCGAGCCAAACCATTCGACGGGGCGCGGCTGACGGAGCTCTTCACGGAGCTCGAGTTCCGCTCGCTCATCGCGAAGGTGACGGGACCGGAATCCTCAGGCTCCGCTCCGGCTCCAGCACCGGTCCCGGCTGAACCCGCGGCTCCGCCAGTCGCGGCGGCCCCTGTGGTCCCCGCGCGCGTGCTCGACGACGTCGCGGGGCTCGCTGCCATGATCGCCGCATGCCGGCGGGCTCCGCTGATCGCCATCGACACCGAGGCATCGGCCATCGATCCGCTCCGGGCGTCCCTGGTAGGCTTGTCGATCGCCGTGGCGCCCGGGCAGTCGTGGTATCTGCCCTTTGCGCACCGGCCCCCCGATGGTGAGCTGGCCGGGGGCGAGCCCCCGAGGAATCTTCCGGCCCTGGCGAGTCCGGCGCTCGCGCCTCTGCGTGACCTGCTCACCGATCCCGCAGTGAAAAAGGCGGGCCACAACATCAAGTACGACTGGCTGGTCCTCAGGAGAGCCGGCGTGGAGCTCGCCGGGGTGGCGTACGACTCCATGCTGGCGAGCTTCGTGCTCGACCCCGGCCGCCGGTCGCACGCCCTCGATGCACTGGCCCTCGAGCGTCTCAATCTCCCGATGCGGACGTATGCGGATGTCGCCGGCCGGGGACGCGCGGAGCGGCCCTTCGCCGACGTGCCGGTCGCGGATGCGGCGCGCTATTGCTGTGACGACTCGGAGATGGTGCTGCGATTGGCCGGCGCGTTCAACGGCGAGCTCGACGACCACCACCTGCGGCCCCTGCTCGACACGATCGAAGTGCCTCTCATCCGTGTGCTCGCGGATATGGAATGGGCCGGCATCCGGGTCGACCGGGAGCTGCTCGGCAATCTTTCGCGCCAGTTCGCGATCGACCTCGGACGACTGGAGAAGGAGATCCACGCGGCCGCCGGCACCGACTTCAACATCGCGTCCACGCCGCAGCTCCGGACGGTGCTCTTCGAGAAGCTGCAGCTGCCCGTCCTCAAGAAGACGAAGACGGGTGCGTCGACCGACTACGAGGTCCTCGAGCAGCTCGCGGGGATGGGTCACGAGGTCCCGCGGCTGCTCATCGAATACCGGGAGCTGTCGAAGCTCAAGTCGACCTATGTCGACTCATTGCCCCAGAACATCAACCCGGACACCGGGCGGATCCACACCAGCTTCAATCAGACCGGCGCCGCGACCGGACGGCTCTCGTCGTCCGATCCCAATCTTCAGAATATCCCGATCCGGACGCCGCGCGGTGAAGAAATCCGGCGCGCTTTCATCGCGTCTCCCGGATGCGTCCTGCTCACGGCCGACTACTCGCAGATCGAGTTGCGCCTCCTCGCGCATCTGTCCGGAGACCCTTTACTGGTGGAAGCGTTCGAGCGGGGCGGGGACATCCACCGGCAGACCGCGGCGGTGATCTTCGGTGTGCCCGACGATCAGGTGACGTCCGAAATGCGGGCGCGGGCGAAGACCATCAACTTCGGCACCATCTACGGCCAGGGCCCGTTCGCCCTGGCCCGGATGCTTTCCATATCCCAGGACGAAGCGAAGCGGTTCATCGCGGAGTACTTCCAGCGCTTCGCGGGCGTGCGCGCCTGGCTGGACCGCACCGTGGCGGAGGCCCGCCAGCGCGGCTATACCGAGACGATTTTCAGGCGCCGGCGGTACATCCCCGAGTTGAAGGACAGGAATTTCAACATGCGTGCTTTCGGGGAGCGCACGGCCACGAACTCCCCTCTCCAGGGATCGGCGGCCGACCTGATCAAGGTCGCCATGATCCGGATTGCGGCCGGGCTGACCGAGGGCAAGCTCGCGACCCGGATGCTGCTGCAGGTTCACGATGAGCTGGTGTTCGAGGTCCCCGAGGGGGAACGCGACGCCGCGGCGGTATTGGTGCAGCGGGAGATGGAAGGCGCCGCCCAGCTTCGTGTCCCGCTCGTCGTGAGTGTCGGGACCGGGCCGAACTGGGTCGAGGCTAAGGGATAGGACTGTTCTTGCTGGAGGACACCCAGCGCTCCACATTTGCTCGCCATGCGCCCCCCTCGCGGATTCACCCTCATCGAGCTGTTGATCGTGATCGTCATCATCGGCATCCTCGCGACGATGGCCATCCTCAACTACTCGAGCTCCAAGGAAAAATCGTACGAGGCCTCGATGAAGGCCGACCTCCGGAACCTGGCCACGGCGGAGGAGGCGTATTTCTACGACAGCTCTGCCTACACGACCAGCTTCCCCCTGATGAGCAATTACACGCCTAGCACCGGAAACGCCGTGGTCGTGAATGAGGCGACCCGGGTCGGCTGGTCGGCCACAGCCTCGAGCACGGGGACCGGCCGGAAGTGCTATGTGTTCTTCGGGACGGCGACGTTGATCGGGAACGCCACCAAGGAGGGCGTAGCCGCCTGCTCCTGACGGACCTGATCAAGACCTTCGCGCGCCGGCGTGAAGGAATGATTTACGCGATGGACGGCGGTGTGTGGCTCCATCGGCATGTGTACCGTGGTGAACCGATGATCCACCTCGTGAGCGCCCGGCGCGAACCCCTCCTGCTGGTTGGCGACCGCCTCGGCTACGATCCGAAGTATCTCCAACACAAACCCCTCAAGGATCCCCGCACGGGCGTGCGGGTCGAAGCGTGGCATTGGGACTTGTGGGGGGAACGGAAACAGCGTCTGGAGGATCTGCTCGAAGCCGGTCAGTGACCGAGCGGGGGGTCCTTGGGGGCGCGGACTCCCGGCCACCAGTTCCACCGGCCGGCGATATGCATGATTGCCGGTACGAGAACCATACGGATCAACGTCGCGTCCAGGAGCACTGCCACGGCCAGACCGAAGCCCATGAATTGCACGGCGAGGACTCGGGAAAAGGCGAAGACGCCGAATACCAGGACCATGATGGCCGCCGCGAACGTGATGGTGGACGCCGTGCTCGAGAGGCCTTCCATGGTCGCGTGATCGTTCCGCCCCGTCTTGTCGAACACTTCCTTCACGCGCGTCAGAAGAAACACCTCGTAGTCCATCGACAATCCGAACACCACCGCGAACACCAGGACCGGCACCACGACGAAAATCGCCTCGGTGGGTCCGTCCAGACGGAAGAGCCAGCCCAGCACGCCCCGCTGAAATACGAGCACGGTGATCCCGAACGCCCCGCCCACCGAGAGACAGTTCAGGAGCACCGCCTTCATCGGCACCAGCAATGACTTGAAGGCGATGAAGAGCATCACGGCGGTCACGCCGAGGATGAGCGCGACGATGGTGGGGAAGCGGGACAGGAGGTCGTGCTGGAGGTCCACACTCGTGGCGGCGAATCCTCCGACCAGGATCGTCGCGCCATCGAGACCGCGAACGCCTTTGCGAGCGACCTGTCGCACGTGCGTGGCCATCTGCATGAGGCCGGTGAGGGTCACCGAGTCTTCGGGAATCACGTCGACGAGCGTGGTCCGCGAGTCGGCACTCAGGTAGGCGTTGAAGAAGGTCGAGTGGTGGCGCCGGACCGAGTCGGGGTTGGCGTAGAACATGGTGAGGGCCAGACTCGAGAGATGTGGCTGGAGGGAGGCCACGCCTCGTACCTGCTTCACCCGCGGATCCTTGAGAATGCCGTCCCCCAGGGCCTTCAGTCCCAGCAGACGGCGCGCGGACAAGGCCGACTGGCCGGCCGGAAGCGCGATTACCACGCGGGTCGGCTGGATGATTCCCGACACCCCCATGTTGACGAGCTCCTGCAAGCCGACCCCCGACTCGGATTCCGAGGGGAACCAATTCCGCGCCGGCAATCCGATCTTCATTTGGGAGAGCGGGATCATGAGGAGCCCGATGATCCCGCCCCCCAGCGCGATGGCGCGCCAGGGCCGGTGGCCGAGCCACCGGGCCCAACGCTCCCATCCCGTCGGCGCGTGAAAGCGCGCGAGCGGGCGCGCGAGCCACTTGGGCCGGTCGATGCCCCTGCCGAGAATCGCGAGGAGCGCGGGCAGGAACGTCGTCGCGATGCCGATCGCGATGGCGACGACCAGGAGCCCGCCGATGCCGACCGAGCGCGTCTCGATGAGCGGCGTGACCAACAGCGCCGCGAAGCCGACGACGACGGTCGCCCCAGAAGTAATCACGGCCGAGCCCGCGGTCTGAATGGTGCGGGTCGCGGCGTCCGCGGGAGAGAGACCGCGGTTCAGCTCCTCCCGGAACCGGGTGACGATCAGGAGCGAGTAGTCGATCCCCACGCCGAGGCCGACCATGCTCGTGATGGTGAGGGCGAATACGGACATGGTCTGGAAGTGCGCGACGATGGTGATGAGCCCCAGAGCGATCGTGATCGCGAGCACGCCGACAATGATGGGCAAGGTCGCGGCCACCAGCGCACCGAACGCCACGATCAGGACCGCCAGCGAGAATGGCACCGCGACATGCTCGCCGTGCTGCGTGTCCTCCGCCGAGATGGTGCGAATGTCGTAGTCGAGCGCGGGGTCGCCCGTGAGCTTGACGTCGAACGCCCCGGCGCCGGGGATGGCGGCGACCACACTGGCGAGCGTGGAGCGAATGTCCGGAACGAAGTTGTTCTTGATGTTATCGGTCTGCTCGGTCTCCATCGCCGCGATCAGGAACGTCGTGTGACGGTCCTTGCTGACGAACGTGGACTCACCGAGTGACTGGGCGGAGACGACCTGCTTGATGTAGGGCTTGCGGGAGAGCGCGGCGCTGAGGGAGTCGAGCATCTGCACGAACCGGGGATGATTCACCGGTACGGGGCCGCGCACGACCACGGCGACGTACTCGGCGATGGGATTGGGGAGTGCCGCCTTCAGGGCTTCCCCGGCCCGGAACGACTCCGTGGATTCGTCCGAGCCCCCGCGGACCGCCAATGCATCCTGCACCCGCGCCGCGTTCGGCGCGAGGAGGGCCGCCACCAGGGCCCAGGCGAGCAGCACCCACCAGCGGCGGCGGATCAACACCTTGGCGGGGAGCGTTATCACGTGCGAGAGCGCATAGAGCGAGGACAATCATAGAGAGACTCCTAAGCCGAAGCTAGCGGCGCGAATGCGCGCGCGGACATATTGCGCTCATGGCCGAACGTGCTTCACCGGCGCTCCGTATCCTCGCCCTCGCCATCGTCGCGGTGGTGGTGTTCCGCGTCGCGGCGCGTCACCGGGCCGCGCACCCGCCGGTACCCGTTCGCCACACGTCCGTTACCCCGCTGCCCCCGATCCACGACTCTCTTGGCGCCCGGGTCGCCGCGACTCCGGATTCCGCGGCCCGGGACACGACACCGGGTGTGCCCATCAACCCGATGGACACGCTGACGATGAACGAGCCGCAGGGGTACTACGATCAGCTCGCCCGCGCGCAGACCCGGCGGCAGGTCCGCGCCAGCGCGGGGGTCACCTATCTGAATGAGATCGTCGCCGAAAGCGCGGACTCCGCGCTGCACCGGTGGGACCACCGGTACCGGGATCCGGTTCGAATCCTCCTGACCGGCGACACCGTCGAGAATTTCCAGCCCGCGTTCCTGAACGCCGTGCGATCGGCGCTCGCGCGGTGGGACCAGGTGAACCTCCCCGTGCGCTTTGCGTTCGTCGACGACTCCACGCGCGCCGAAGTGATCTTCCGGTGGCGCCGGCAATTCGACATCGACCGCACCGGACAGACCGACCTGACTTGGGACCGCGACGGTCACGTCCTCTCGGCCACGATCACGATCGCGACCTTCGATCCCGGGAATCATCCCATGGGCGTCGAGGACGTGCGGGTCGTGGCGCTCCACGAGATCGGCCATATGCTCGGCCTCAATCACTCGAACGACTCGACCGACGTGATGTTCGGGCACACGATGGCGCGGGACCTGTCGCTCCGCGATGAGCGGACGGCCCAGCTCCTTTACGAGCTGAGTCCGGGGAGTCTGCGGTGAGTCGAGGACCTCTCCCACTCCTGGCCGGCGCGTCTTCTGAGGGAACATCCCTCGCCGACGCGATCGACACACGGACCATCCGAGCGACCCTGGTCACTCCTGAGGCCGATGGCGCGGTGCGCTGCGTCGCCTGCGGACACCGCTGTCTGGTCCGGCCCGGGCGGCGGGGGATCTGCAAGGTGCGATTCAACCGCGAGGGAGAGCTGCGCGTGCCCGCGGGGTACGTCGCCGCACTTCAGTGCGATCCCACCGAGAAGAAGCCCTTCTTTCACTGTCTGCCGGGGAGCGACACCCTGACCTTCGGCATGCTCGGGTGCGATTTTCACTGCGGGTATTGTCAGAACTGGCTGACGTCCCAGGCCCTCCGCGATCAGGCGGCCGGTGTGCCGCCGACCGAGGTGAGTGCGGAGGCGCTGGTGGGACTCGCGCTGCGGCATGGCGCGCGCGTGGTGGGTTCGTCCTACAACGAGCCATTGATCACGGCGGAGTGGGCAGTCGAAGTGTTCCGCCTGGCGCGTGCCCGGGACCTCAAGACCGCCTTCATCTCCAACGGCAACGCGACGCCGGAGGCGCTCGACTTCTTGAGGCCCTTCACCGACTGCTACAAGGTCGATCTCAAGGCCCTGGACCCGGCTCGCTACCGCGCCCTCGGCGGCGTGCTCGAGCACGTGACCGGGACCATTGCCGCGGCACACGCGCGGGGGTTCTGGGTCGAGGTGGTGACGCTGATCGTCCCCGGGTTCAATGATGACCGGCCGCAGTTGACGCGAGCCGCCGAGCTGATCGCGTCCGTTTCACCTGACATTCCCTGGCACGTGACGGCGTTTCACCCGGACTATCGCATGACGGACCCGGGAGCGACTCCGACGGAGACGCTGATCGAGGCCTGTGAAATCGGCGTCGACGCGGGACTCAAGTTCGTGTACGCCGGTAATCGTCCCGGCGCGGTGGGCCGGTGGGAGAACACGTACTGCCCGGATTGCGGAGACCTGCTCATCGAGCGCCAGGGATACCAGATCACGTCGCAGCGCGTCGGGAGTGATGGGCGCTGCCCGACCTGCGCCCGCGCCATCCCCGGAATCTGGGCCTGATGTTTCCCGTTCTCGCGCTACTGCTCGCGACCCAAACCCCCGCGAGCCAGTACGACGCCATCGTCCAGTCGGGAATCCGCGAGGGAGCCTATCCTGGAGCCGTTCTCGTCATCGGCCGGCGTGACAAGGTTCTCTATGAGAAGGGCTACGGGCATCTCACCTGGTCCGCGAGTTCTCCCGGTGACCAGCCCGATTCTACGCTCTTCGACCTCGCGTCCTTGACCAAAGCGGTGGCGACCACGACGGCGGCCATGATTCTCTTCGATCGTGGGAAGCTCAAGCTCGACGTTCCGGTCTCGACGTACCTGCCCGAGTTCAACGGGAATGGCACCGCCGCCATTACGGTGCGGATGCTTCTCACTCACACGTCCGGCCTGCGCGGCGATCTGCCGGTCCCGCAGCTCCGCACGCTTCCCGACGGCGCCGCGCTGCTACGGACCGTGTTCGCGGAAACGCCCCGCACCAAGCCCGGGACGCGCGTGGTCTACAGCGATCTGAACTTCGTACTGGTGGGCGAGATCGTCGGGCGTCTCTCCGGGGAGCCGCTCGATCAGTTCGTGACCACCGAGGTTCTCGAGCCTCTCGGCATGACCGAGAGCCGCTACAAGCCATCCCCCCATCTGGCATCTCGGACGGCGCCGACGGGACTCTGGCATGGACATCCGGTGGCCGATGTCGTGAACGATCCGACGGCGGGGAAGGCCGGCGGTGTCTCTGGAAATGCCGGGCTCTTCTCGACCGGGGCCGACCTCACCCGGTTCGCCCAATTCCTGCTCCGCGACGGCACTCGCCCCGATGGCCGGCCCCTCGTCTCGCCGGAAACCGTGAAGCTCTTCACGACCCGCTCGCCGCAGGCGGATGTCGGGCCCGATCACCGGGCCCTGGGGTGGCAGGCGGTGCCGACCGACGAGGAGACCCCGAGCTCCGGGAAGGTGTTCGGGCCGCGGAGCTTCGGCCACACGGGCTGGACCGGCACGTCCCTGTGGCTCGACCCCGATCGCGACGTATTCGTCATCCTCCTGACCAATCGCGCCTTCGCGCCGAGGTCCCGGAAGCCGTTCACGGTGCTCAAGACGGTCCGGGGACACCTGGCGGACGCGGCGGCCCACGCCGTGGATGGGATGCGGTAGGAACTTCTTGCCCCGGGACGCCGTTCCCGGGTAGGTTCGCCGGCTGGAGGAATGGAATGGCGGATGTCCAACTCACCGAGGATCAGCTGCGAGAAGCGCTGCGATCGGTGAAGGATCCTGAGCTCAATCTGAACATCATCGACCTGGGTCTCGTCTATGGCGTGGACCCGGGGGACGGTGACGTGCGCGTCACCATGACGCTGACCTCACCCGGGTGCCCCGCGGGTCCCCAGATCATCCACGACATCTACGAGCAGCTGAAGCCGATTCCGGGCGTGAAGGACGTCGATGTGGATCTGGTGTGGGAGCCGTACTGGACGCCTGAGAAGATCGAACCGAAAATCCGCGCCATGATGGGGTTCTAAGCAGTCGCCTGCAGGAGTGCATCCCCGACCACCGACAGTTGCCAGCGCCGGAGTTCGCCGATGCGAGCGAGCCCGGCGCGATCTGTTGGATGGGCCCTCGCGACCGCGTCGAGTGCCACCCTCCCCATCAACACTCCGGGATCGAGTCCCAGCTCGGCCGCGCGCGCGTTGCGCGCGGCTTTGAGCTTTTCCTGCCGCACGTCGTAGGACGGGTCATGCGGCGGGCGCGGTGGGCGCACCACTCGCGGCAGATCATCTTCGGACAGCGCGAGTGCCTTGGCGGCGGCCTCGAGCAGTGCCGGGCCATGCCGCTTGGCGAGTGAGGCCGGGAGGTCCTTCACCCGGGCCAGCTCATCGGCGGTCCGCGGGAGCGCGCGACTCACGCCCAGGAGCGATTCGTTGCCAATGATCCGGAATTGCGCCTTGTCTTCGCGCCGCGCGATTCCTTCGCGCCAGGCGTAGAGCTCGCGCATGGCGGCGAGCTGACGGGGCCGGAGGGCCTTCGCGCCCTTGACCCGGAGATAGGCCTCGCCGTCGTCGATCGGCACGGTCCACCGGAGGCCCTCGAGTCTCTTGAACTCTTCCGTCGCCCACTCCCAGCGACTCAGCTCTTTGAGGCGTGCTTCGAGGGCGTCGCGCAGTGCGGGCAAGTGCGACGTGTCGGCAGCCGCGTACTCGAGCATGCCGGGCGTGAGTGGCCGCTGCGACCAGTCGGCTTTCTGGTGCGCCTTCGAGAGCTTGATGCCGAGATACTTCTCGAGGAGTGCGGCGAGGCCGATGGCCGGTTCGCCGGCGAGCTGGGCAGCGACGCGGGTGTCGAAGAGATGGACCGCGTGGAAGCCGTAGTCGCGGTCGAGCGTGCGAAGGTCGTAGTCGGCGTCGTGAAAAATCTTTTCGACGTCGGGGTCGGCGAGGAGGGTGCCCAGGCTGGAGAGGTCCGTGATCGCGACCGGGTCGACGATCGCGGTCGCACGCCGGGTGGACAGCTGCACCAGGTAGATGCGGTCCACGAACCGGTGGAAGCTCGCGGCCTCGGTGTCCACGGCTACCGGAGACTCCCGCCGGAACGCGGTAATGACCTGGCTCAGCGCCTCGGGGGTGGCGACGTATCGCGCGTCGCTAATGCTGATCCGCCTTGCCCAGCTGCTCCATTCCCGCCGCGATCTCTTCCAGCGCCTTGGCGAGGGTCTTGTAGAATTCGGGATCAGGGGGCTCGGGCGCGCCGCCCAACGGGTCGCCGGCGCATTTGCGCGCGGCCCGCGCGGCGTGTCTGATGTAATCGGTAGCTACCCGCATATATGGCTCACTCGCGGTGAAAGGCCTCGAAGCATTGGATACCGCGGATTTCGACCGAAAGATACGCGCGGCCTTCCGTCCGTGCTGTTTGGGAACCTGGCCCACGCCCCTCGAACGGCATCCCGTGCTGTCGGCACGCACCGGTGTGCCCGAGCTGTGGGTCAAGCGCGAGGACCGGTCGTCGGCGGTCTACGGTGGAAACAAGGTTCGCGGTCTCGAGTTCCTGCTCCGTGATCTGCGACCCGGAGACGCGGTGGTCACCATCGGGGGATGGGGATCCACGCATTGTCTGGCGACGGCGCGCCATGCGCGCGCGTTGGGTGCCCGGACGGTGCTCGCCCAGTTCCCCCAGGGGCAGAGTGACACCGCCGAACGAACGTCGCGGGCGTCGGGCGAGGTGTCGACTCGCGTATTCGCGGCGCGAACGTGGCTGGGCTTCCCGGCCGCGTGGGTTGAAGCTTGGCGCACCGCCGGAAGCCTGGGCCGGCGCCTCTATATCCCCGGGGGAGGCGCGACCGCTCATGCCGTACTCGGTCACATGCTCGCCGTGATGGAGATGGCGACGCAGCTTCAAGGACCACCCGATGCGATCGTCACCGCGCTCGGATCGGGTGGGACGACGGCGGGGATCCTGCTCGGGTGCTCGTTGCTGGGGTGGCCTACACGAGTGGTCGCCGTTCGCGTGGCGCCCCGTGTGGTGGCGAACCGGTGGAAGGTTCAGATGCTCGCGCGTCGCGCGCTGAGGCTCATCCGCGCACGCGACGTCCCACCTCCCCACACCCCCACACCCCCACGCCTGCTGGTCGTGGACGGAATCGGTAGTGGATACGGAGTACCATCGGTGGCGGGTGAGCGCGCGCGTGGATGGGGAGCGGAGTCCGGGTTGGAGGTGGACTCGACCTACAGCGGAAAGGCGCTCGCGATGCTGCCTGAAGTCGCACGGATGGGGTGCACGCGGGTGGTGTATTGGCACACCTATGCGGCGCCGGGGAGCGTGCAGTGAATCGGACGGTACGAGTACCCGTGGAGGATGTGGAGCTCTCGGTGCAGGAGCGCGGAGAGGGTCCCGCGCTCTTGCTCGTCCACGGATTCCCCTTCGATCACGGACTCTGGCGACATCAGCTCAAGACCTTTCCGGGGTGGAGGCGGATCGCGCCCGATCTGCGCGGCGCAGGGGGATCGAGTGCCCCCGACAACGGATACTCGATGGCACGCTACGCCGACGACCTCATTGCCGTACTCGATGCGATGGATGTCGCGGCCGCGGTAGTGTGCGGCCTTTCGATGGGTGGGTACGTGATTTTCGAGCTGCTGCGGCGTTACCGGGCTCGCGTACGCGCGGCGATTCTCTGCGACACCAAGGCTGAGGCGGACACGGACGAGGGAAAAAGGGGCCGCGACGAGATGATCGCACTCGCGCGCGGAGAAGGCGCCGCGTCCGTGGCGGACAAGATGGTTCCGGCGTTGCTGGCGCCCGATACCAGGGCGGAGCGTCCCGAGGTCGAGGCGCAGGTGCGGGAGATGATCGGACGAGCGCCCGTGGCGGGAATCGTGGGAGCACTGACGGCGATGCGGGACCGGGTGGACTCGACGCCACTCCTCAGTGAGTTGCGGGTGCCGGTCCTGGTCGTGGCGGGGGCGTCGGATGGAATCAGCACGCCGGAAGGGGGCGCCGCGATGGCGGGAAAGATCAAGGGGGCGAGGTTCGCCACCGTCGCCGGTGCCGGACACTTGCCCCCTCTGGAACAGCCCTTTGTCACTACCCGCCTGATCGCCGACTTCCTGAAGACCGTCCTTTAAGCGCCTTTGCGCTGCGGTTTGCCGGGCGGGTTGTTGCTCGAGAAGATGTCCCGGTTCAGCGCGATGTATTCCTTCCACTGGGTGGGCACATCTTCCTCGGGGAAGATCGCGGTCACCGGGCATTCAGGCTCGCACGCACCGCAGTCGATGCACTCGTCAGGGTTAATGAAGAGCTGCTTCTCGCCCTCGTAAATGCAGTCCACGGGACAGACGTCCACGCAGGACCGGTCCTTCAAGTCGATACAGGGCTGAGTAATGACGTACGGCATTGACCTCTCCTGGGGCGCTTTGGCCGCGTGCGAATCCCAAACCTAGAACTGGAGAGGGATGAGTCAAGGGTCAGCGAAGCGCGCCCCCGGGGACCGGGATGCGTGTCATGAGTGAAAGGACCGAGACGAGCCCTGCGAACTGCCACAATGCCGTCGCGTCGCCCTCACCGTCCGACCGACTGCGCCAGGCAGCGTAGGCGGCGGTGAGCAGAAGGATCACCAGCAGGCTTTCGGATGTCACCACCCACATGACGGCGATCACCGCCACCACGAGCCAGCGCTGGGTGCGCGAGAGCGCGTGGAATCCCCGCGCGCCGTCCAGCTGCCAGACCGGAATCAGGTTGAAGAGATTTATGAAGGCGCCCAGTTGCGCGAGCGCGGCCCAAATTGGGGCCGATGTGAGGTAGTAAACGCCGTAGGCCGCCGCGGCGGCACCGAGCCCCCACAGCGGCCCCGCGAGCCCCACGCGGGCGTCTTCGCGTGGATCTGCCGGGTACTGCTTGAGCCGGACGACGGCGCCGAACCCGGGAATGAACATCGGCGGCGAGGCTTTGATTCCGTACCGCTGCAGCGCGAAGACGTGTCCCATCTCGTGGATGTAGATCGAGACGGCCATGCCCACACCGAACTTCCATCCCCACAACGTCCAGTAGACGCCGGCGAAGGCGAGCATGGAGAGAAACGTGCTGGCCTTCGTGAGACCGAGAATGAGGAGCTTCGCTTTGCCGAGGAGGGCGGCGACCACACCGATTCCCGCCGCGCCCTGGGCTGCTTTGCGTCCCTGACGCGAATGCCCCGTGGTTCCGGACGAGTCCCCATCGACCTGCTTGCTCAGGTTCAGAACCGTTGCAGCGACGGTCGCATGCTGCCGGGAGGTGGGAGGCAGCAAGTCGAGTGCTTCCCGCCAGGCTGCGAGACCGGCGCTCAAGTCTCCCGCCTGGACCTGCCGTTCCGCCGTCGCGGCGAGCGTCTTGAGTCGCTCGGCATGCACCAGGCGACCGCAAGCGGGACAGGCGAGGAGGGCCGGGGCGAGCTCGGTGCCGCAACTGGGGCAGGTAGAGGCGCCCGCCGAGGGCCCTGGGGAGGTCGTCACCGAGCGACGCTACGCCGTACCAGCGTTCGGGGCCGCGACGCGGTAGGGTCCCGTGATCTTATACGCCACACCACGGTTGAACTTCCATGCCTCGTAGAGCGCGATCCCGATGAGGATGAAGCCGATGGGGCTGTCGACGGCCGACAGGATCGGGGCGGCAAAAATGAGTCCGGCGAGCAGTGCGACCGCCGCGAGGACTGTCCCGGCGCTCGGCGTCCTGGGTTCGGAGTCGCTGGTGACCGTCGTGGCCTTGGAGGTGGCGATGGCCGCGGTGTCGGCTGCACGCGGGGCGATGGTGGCTGCGCTTCTGCTTCTGTCGGCCACCTGCGACGCGCGGTGGTCTGCTTGCTCTCCCATGGCCTTGAAGATGAAGGGTGCGTACGCCGCCACGAGCGAGCAGTAGGTGAGCGCCATGGCGAGCGCCTGATACCTCCAACCGCCACGCCCGTTCGATCCCTTCCTCACCGCCTTGCCGACCAGGAAGCCGACCGCGATTGCCACGATGCCCCATTCTGCGCCGGTCACCGCGGCGATCCCGTAATAGATGCCGGCGCCGAGCACCGCGGCACCCGCACCGAGCCCGAGGGCTTTGAGGAACCGGCCGGCCGGGGTGCCGGCGTTCAAGTGCGCCTCGAGGCGGGTCCGGCAGTCGGGGCAGACCGTCTTGCCGTTGACCTCGAAGTACGTCGTGGTCAGGGGCTTCTTGCAGACGACGCAGCTTGAGGCGGTGGTCGCCGAGGTGCCGGGCTCGGCCCGATCGAACTGGAGATTGGCGCTATCGCCGCTGGATGCCGGTGTTGGGTCTGTCACGGTCCTTGGCCTTGGAAGGGGATGAGGGCGGACAAACTTCACGTGCCCGGAGTCCGGGTGCAATCGGCGCCGCGGGTTGCGTCGACAGAGTTAGGATACCAGTGAGTATCTGAGTGACTGCAGAACGAATGTTGGGATGGCCATCTGAGATACCTTATGGTATCATAGATACTAATGGGTATCGTGCGGACCAAGCGTAAGGCGGAAACGCGGGCCCTGCTGCTCGAGGCGGGTCTGCGGTTGTTCGCTGAACAAGGGATCAGCCCCGCCACGCTCGACGACGTGGCCGCGGAGGCAGGGTTCACCAAGGGTGCGATCTACCGGCAATTCCGGTCCAAGGCCGCCTTCATCCTGGCCATCTTCGAGCAATATGCCGCCGTGGCCCGGGCGGGCGCAGGCGCCCGCCAGGCCCCCTGGTTCATCCCCCTCACGCTCCAGTTCGCCGCGCACGCGATGCGAGACCCGCTCCTCCGAAGACGCTTCGCGGTGGTGCTCGCCGAGGCTCCAGACGGGACTTCGCCCGATGGCCAGCTCCTCCGGGCTTTAGCCCGGGTCTTACCGGCGACTCCCGCTTGAACCGGCTCGCGACGCTGATCAACGCCGTCGCCGACTTCGGCTTCGCCGGAGTGTTTCTGGTCACCTGGATTGCCCCGGACACGTTCGGGACGCACACGGTCAAGTTCCTGCTGCTGGTCATGCTGATGGAGTTCATCGTCGTTCACTCCTCGACCTTCATGGGGAACGTCGTGATCTCGAAGGCCAATCGTGGCACGAGAGCCGCGGTGCTGGTCGGCTTCGGGTTCTTTTACTCCCTCTTTGCCGGCGCGTTCGCACTCGCCTTCAAGACCTGGTGGCCCATCACCATGTTCTGGGGTCAGACCCTGAACCGTCTGCTGGGAGTGCTGTTCGGCCAGGTGCCCGACGACGAGCAGAAGGCTTTCATTCAGCGCAGCTGGGTTGCGTCGGTGCTCTTCTACCTGCTTGGCGCGTTCGTCACGATCATCCTGCCCATTCCAAGGCTCGGTGTCACGGCCGCAGTCGTCGCGGCTCAGCAGATCCACGCAACCGGGCTCTGGCCTGAGCAGCCGCAGCGTGTGCTTGCTTTCGGGGTGCTCTACTTCGTGTTGACGGGATTGTCAGACCTGAAAGGGCACAGCTGGGCGCCTCGACCGACGTTCACGTCTCGAGCCTAGTGCTCCGCTGCGAGCCGCGCGATGCGGCCGCGGACATCCCGTACCACCGGCTGCAGCTCGGCGTCCGCATTCTTCCAGAGGTCCACGAACTTGTTGTAGTAGTCGAGCGCTTGGGTGCGGTCGCCCTTGGCTTCGTGGAGCTCACCGGCACGCTTGAAGGCCGCGCCGAGGGAAAAGCCGTCCTCCCACACTCGGAACGGTGAAGGCGTGGTGAGATAGCGATCGTAATAGATCAACGCCGAGTCTTGCTGGTGCATCTGATCGAAGAGCACCGCCGGATCGTAGAACCCGCAGGCGCCGCACCCAGTCTCGTCCCGGTAGGCCCGATATTCCGCGATCGCGTCAACGTACCGGTGCTCCGCCCGGGCGATCTCCGCCGCTGCATTGTGGCGGTCCGCATTCGTCTTCCGCACACCCTCAGGAACGAGGCGATTGTAGTCGGCCACCAGCTGCCGCGCCTCGTCCACCCGCCCGGCCCGAGCGTAGAGCTGCGCCAAGCCGGTATAGGGCCGGTCGTACGCGGGAATGGACGCCAGCGGGTGCGCGGCGAGCGCGGTGGTGATCTGTCGCAGCGCGTCGGCAGGTCGATCGCGGTACTTGAGGTCGAGGAACGCCACCACCCAGGCCGCGCCGAGGTAGTCCGAGGGGAGACCCCGTTGCTCGGCATAGTGCTGCACCTTGCTTTCGGCCTGCGCTGCCTCGGCGAGGCGCCCCTGGGCTGCGGCCGTCGCGGCCGCCGCCTGTTCGACGATTTCCTGAACGTAGGCGCTCGACGCGAAATCCGTGCGCATTTGCGCGAGGACCCGCTCCGCCGCCGGGTATTGATGCAGGGCGGATGCGATCCAGAACCGCTCGCCCGCCGGAAGGGGTGAGCGAGGGTAGGCGCGCTGATACTCATCCGCCAAGCGCCGCGCGGCCGTGTCCTGCCCCCGCATGATCGCGAGCTGGATCGCCTGCTGGTAGCAGTTCCCGCACCCGATTGTGAGACCCCGGCGCAACAGGCTGTCCACGGCGTCGTACTGGCGCAGGGCGCTCAAGACGATCGCGAGGTTATTGATTCCGACGATGCTGTTGGAATCGATGGTCAGGAGATCGCGGTAGGCCACCACCGCCCGCTGCGGGTCATAGTCCGCGAACTGGGAGTAGTAACCGATCGTCTGGTCCCGTTCGCTGGGCGTGAGCCGATCCCGGTGCTGGTACGCCTTGATCGCGGCGGCCACCTGATCCTGCGTCGAAGCCGTGGTGTTCCCGAGCTCCACCGCGAGCTTGCGCCAGGCCATCGCGAATCCCGTGTCGATGGTGACCGCTTGCTGCAGGTACGGAATCGACGCCTCGTCATCTCCGGCCATCGCGATGCGCACGCCTTCCGAGTACTTCCTCAGCGCCTCGAGCGATGACGTGGTGACCTGCTCGAGGGCGTCCGACGCCCGGAGACTGGTCAGCGACTCGCCGATGCGGGACCGCAGGTCCTTGGAGAGTTTGTCGAGGGCGGTCAGCAGGGCGCCGTCGTTATCGGCATTCTCGCGGACGGCCGCCAGCACGGATCCATCCGCGGCGGAGACGATGCTCGCCGACAACACATAGGCTTTGCCCACGGCCGAGATCTGACCCGTGACGATTGCCTTGACGCCTTCACGCTGTGCGAGATCCTGTGCCACCACGTTGGTCACCGCGGTGCCGGGCGGCTTCTGCATCCGCTGGAGGGCGCTCGCCACCTGCCGGGTGTCCAGGAGATGGACCGTGCGCGACTGGGACAAGTCCACCCGGAACGCTTCCGTCAGCGTCGACCCCAGCGTGGTGTCGGCAGAGTGATTCTCGAAGTCGGCGAGGAGAATCTGGTCTTCCGCCTTGAGCCGGCCCTTGGCCATGAGCGTGCCGACCGAGCCTAGCCCGAGGAGCCGCATGGTCATGTAGATCGCGGCCACCACCGCGAGACCGCCGAACGCGAGGCCGCCGCCGAGGATGGCCTTGCGCCATGTGAACCACTTCGCGAGCGGATTCGTGGGGACGTAGCCGGTGGTGTGGGCCATCGCGCGCTTCCGCTCGAACACGCCCGTCACCAGCATGATCGGCAGGCCGACCACCAGCAGGACGCCGGCACCCGCGAACACCCACGTCGGCAGGCCGAGCCGCTGCATCAGGAAGTACACGAGTGCCAGGACTGCTACGCCCGCGACACCGAACAACGTCGCGACGCGGACCGGATGGGCGCGCTTGATCGCCGCCTCGGTTCCCGACGAGATCACGGGGGTGCTGCCCGTGGGTGTCATGCCACCCGACGGCGTCATGATGACGTCGAGCAGCTGCACCAGCTCGACGGCCGACTGCGGGCGATCCGCGGGCTTCTTCGACAGACAGCGCATGATCACCGCGTTGAGCGCCGGAGGCACCGTGGAGCGGTGAGCCGCGAGCGGATCCGGCGCCAGCGTGACGTGCGCTGCCAGCATCTGTTGGGGTGTCGACGCCGAAAAGGGGAGCCTCCCGGCGAGCATCTCGTACGCGAGCACGCCGGCGGCGTAGATGTCTGCCCGGTGGTCGACGTGGGGATCGGCCGCCGCCTGCTCGGGCGCCATGTACGCGGGTGTGCCGAGCGCGACCCCGAGTGATGTCAGCGTCGATGATCCGCTCGACGCCGCGACGGCCTTCGCCACGCCGAAGTCCGTGACCACGGCGTGGCGATGCGAGATCAGGACGTTGTCGGGCTTGATGTCGCGGTGGACCACGCCCTGCGAGTGCGCGTAACCGAGTGCGTCGGCGACGTCACGGAGGATCCGCACCGCTTCACCGATCGGGAGCTCACCCTCGCGCGCGAGCTTGGCGCGGAGCGATTCGCCCTCGACGAGCGGCATTGTGTAGTAGAAGAGATCGCCGGTCTGTCCGGCGGCATGCAGTGGGACGATGTGCGGATGCTGGAGCGACGCGGCGAGCTGGATCTCTCTGCGGAACCGCTCGACATTGACGCCGGCGGCCATCTCCGGCGGCAAGACCTTGATGACCACCTTCCGTCCGAGGGCCAGCTCCTCGGCCAGGAAGACGCGGCTCATCCCTCCGCCGCCGAGTTCCTTCTCGAGGCGGTAGGTGGCCTTAAGCGCTTCCTGGAGGCGGGTTTCGAGCTCGGACATCGGGGGGTGAAGATACATCCTGAGCGCCGAAGGCGCGAAGGATCGGCCCCCTCAATCGGCTCCGACGGGCTCCTGATCCTTCGCTCGCTGTGCTCGCTCAGGACGGGCGCCCAGATTCCGCTCGATTTCCCGGGTGATGTGCATCGAGCAGAACTTCGGGCCGCACATGGCGCAGAACTCGGCGCTCTTGAAGTACTCCGACGGCAATGATTCGTCGTGCAACTCCTGCGCTCGCTCCGGGTCGAGCGAGAGCCGGAACTGCTCCTTCCAATCAAAGGCGTAGCGGGCCCGTGAAAGGGCGTCATCCCGGTCCCGGGAGCCCTTCCGGCCCCGGGCGATGTCCGCCGCGTGCGCCGCGATCTTGTACGCGATCACGCCCTCCCGCACTTCCTCCGCATTCGGCAGGCCGAGGTGCTCTTTGCGGGTGACGTAGCAGAGCATGTCGGCGCCATACCAGCCGATCATCGCGGCACCGATGGCGCTCGTGATGTGGTCGTACCCGGGCGCGATATCGGTCACCAGGGGGCCGAGGGTATAGAAGGGCGCCTCGTGACAGATCCGCTTCTGGCGCTCGACGTTCATCTGGATCTGGTCCATCGGGATGTGGCCGGGCCCTTCGATCATCACCTGCACATGCTTCGCCCAGGCGCGCTCCGTCAGCTCGCCCAGCGTATCGAGCTCCGCGAATTGCGCCTTGTCCGAGGCATCGGCCACCGAGCCGGGGCGGAGCGCGTCACCGAGTGAGAGTGTGACGTCGTACTTCGAGGCGATCTCCAGGATCTTGTCGAAGTGCGTGTAGAACGGATTCTCCTGGTTGTGGTGCGTCATCCAGTAGGCGTGCAGCGAGCCGCCGCGGGAGACGATCCCGGTCACGCGGCCCAGCGCGAGGCCGACGTAAGCGCGCTTGATGCCGCAGTGGACGGTGACGTAGTCGACACCCTGCTGGGCTTGATGCTCGACCATGCCGATCAGGTCGTCGGCAGTGAGGTCTTCAACCTTCCCGATCTCCTGCACGGCCTGATAGATGGGCACGGTGCCGATCGGCACCGGAGACGCGTCGATGATGGCCTGGCGGATGGCGTCGATATTGCCGCCGGTGGAGAGGTCCATCACGGTGTCGGCGCCGTAGTGCACCGCGTGATGGAGCTTGTCGAGCTCTCCCTCGATGTCCGACGTCACCGCCGAGTTGCCGATGTTGGCGTTGATCTTGACCTTGGCCACTTTGCCGATGGCCATGGGGTCGAGCCGCTTGGCGAGATGGTTGACGTTCGCGGGAATTACGAGGCGGCCGCGGGCCACTTCGTCGCGAATCATTTCCGGGGCGAGCTCTTCCCGTTCGGCCACGCGCTGCATCTCTCGCGTGACCGCGCCCTGGCGGGCCAAATGCATCTGCGTAACGCTGTCCATACTGACTCCCTCCGCCGGTGTTAACCGGTTCAGGTTCCAAGGGTATGATCTCAGCCCGCGCTTTGCAGGCACCCCCGTCAGGGCTGGAATCTATCTCGGTATCTACTCGACGAGCAGGGTGGCGATCTCCCATGGATGGAGCGTAAGCGAGACACTCCGTCCATCGGGCGAGAGCGGCAGGGGCGCACCTGGATCCTCGAGCAGGTTGGCGCGGCGGACACGCCGTACCGCGCGACCGAACGAAATCTTCGTCGTCGTCGCCTTCCCATGCCATTCGACCACACGCAGCACAAGTCCCGGGATGTCTTCCGCGCGCTTCACGGCCGTGATGTAGATGTCAGGTTCCGAGGGAACCGCGACCGACCAGGACTTCCCGGCGGCACCCGCGTGCGATGACGTCGCCACCGCGATCATCGGAATGTTGAACGCCTGACCCTCGCGCTCGGTGAGACCCGATTGCCATCCGCCCGCGTGGGGATAAATGGCGTACCGGAAGTGCTGCGGGCCGCGATCGGCGAGCGAGTCGGGCCAGAGCGGCGATCGGAGCAAGGACAGCCGCATCCGGTGCCCACGCGTGTCCCAGCCGTACTTCGAGTCATTCAGAACGCTGACGCCGAATGCGGAATCCGAGAGGTCACCCCAGCGATGCCCCGGGTGCTCGTATTTCGCCCGCTCTGCCTGGGTGGTCGGATTCGTGGGCTGGCCAATTGCGCCGTACCCGATTTCGTAGGTCGCGCTGTCGGCAGTGACGTTCCAGTCGAAGGCGGCCTTCAGGAACTTGTGCCGCTCGTGCCAGTCGATCTGGTTGTCGATCTCGAGATAGGGCTCGCCGCGGCGGAGAATTATCCGCTGCGTGATGTGCGTCCCGTTCCAGGGCTTCTCGAACTCGATCCAGCGCTCGACGGCATCGCCACCTGCCCGAAGCGCCTTCACGGAATCGAGGGTCCAGTATTTCCCTGTGAAGCCGGTGTTCCACGCGTCCCACTGCGCGGGTTCGTCGACGAGAAGCTGGAGCACGTTCGCGCGACCCGAGTCCGGCACCGCTTCGTGGTGCGCCTTGCGGTCGTAGAGGTGGACGATCTGCCCGGTCTTCGGGTCGAGGTCTACCGACAGGTACTCGTTCTCGAGATGGGTCCGGGATCCGGCGAAGGACCGGTCTTCCGGAATGGTCCCGGGTCGAATCCAGAAGACCGTCGCGCCCAGCGAAGGCACATCGGTCGCGCGGAAATGCAGCGAGTCTCCGTGAATCACGGCGGCCCGGGTTCTCCCGCGTTCGTCGGCCGCGACCAGGGATCCGGAAAGGCTCTTCAGTCCATCGGTGAGTGCCACGGACACGAAGCCCGTTCGGGCCCACGACGATGGGTTGAACACCGTGACGGGAACGCCACGCCCGCGGGTATCGAGCCGCGCGGAGAGATCCCGCGCTGAGCGGTCACGAATTGCGGTACCGGCGGCGGCGACGGAGTCGTAGGTCGCCATGGCATCCGTGTAAATGGCGTGGATGCCCGACCCGGGAAGCAGATCGTGGAATTCGTTGAAGAGCGTCTGCCGCCACGCGTGCTCGATTGAGTCCTTCGGGTAGGGCGCGGGATCAACGGTCGCGAGGAATTCCGCGGTGCCGAGGAGTGTTTCGCTCTGGCGGTTGCGCCGCTTCATCCAGCTCTGCGTCGTGTACGTGGCCCGATGGTACTCGAGATACAGCTCGTCATTCCAGACCGGCCATCTGGAGGCCGGATGCGCGCCCTGGATGCTCGACAATGCACTCGTGGGCTTGTCGTCTCTCAGGATCGGAAATGCCGGCAGTCTTCCGAGATCTCCGCGCCGGTCGAGCATTTCCGCGGTCGGCCCGCCACCATGATCGCCCACGCCATAGAGCACGAGCATGTGATGCGCGGTATCCGTGCGCGCGTTGTCCTGCCGCATCTGCTGCGCGAGCGTGGCGCCGTCGAGATCGTGGTCGTAACCGTACGGGTTGTACGCGAAGATCGTGGTGCCGTCGCGCCCCTTCCACCGGAACGCGTCGTACGGGAACGTGGTGGAGTCGTTCCACCGGATCTTCTGCGTGACGAAGAAATCCATGCCCAGCCCGTGCCAGATCTGGGGCATCTGCCACGGATAGCCGAAGGAATCGGGCGTCCAGGCGACCTTCGATCGGTGCCCGAAGATCTTCTGGAAGTACCGCTGACCGTACAGTCCCTGCCGGACCAGCGACTCACCGCCCGGCATGTTCTGGTCGGCTTCGAGCCACCACCCGCCGACTGCTTCCCATCGGCCCGCATGTTCCGCGGCGCGGATCGAGTCGAGCAACCCCGGAGACCGGTTGGCGAGCCAGTCGTAGTACTGCGCCGCGCTGGCCGCGAAGGTCATGGACGGGAATTTCTGCTCGAGCTTGAGTGCTGTCCGCCACGTTGCCTCGACCACGCCCATTGTTTCCGTGTAGCGCCAGAGCCAGGCGGCATCGATGTGCGAGTTGCCCACCAGGTGGATCGTGTCTCTTGCGAAGGCCGTCGAGTCAGCCGCGAGACTCTGGGACGCCTGATTTTCGAGGTAGCGGTAGGTCGCCTTGTCGGGTGTGACCATCGCCGCGAGCCAGGCGCGGGCGTCGGGCCACGGGACCCTCCCGGACGAGTCGCCGAGTGCCGGCAGGAGCGTCAGGTCGAGCGCGAAATCAGAGTAGGAGCGATCGCGTACCCGGGCCCTCGGGTGATCCCACCAAGGTCTCGTCGAATCGCGAACGACCGTGAGGTGCAGCGTGTCTCCGGCGGCGCATTGCGAGCAGAGCGGCAGGGTGCCGTCGGCGCCGAGCGTTCGCGCTTGGCCGTTGATCGAGTACTGCGCGGTCGGACCGAACTCGGCGGCGAGGAGATCGACTGACAGTCCGGCGAACGCGGGCGGTACGGTGACCGAGGTCTCGAGCGTCGTGCCGTGGTCATTCCAGTTCCCGAACGTGATCCGGGAATCCAGGAGACTCAGGACAGCGGCGGGATCGAGGGGGGTTGTGCGAACGTCGCTGGCGGTCCCCATCTGCGTCGACAGGCTCGCCGTGGTGTCGAGCGCGACTCGACTCAGGGTCGCGAGGTCGAACGGACGATGAAGCGCCTTCGGTGTTCCGGATACCAGGCCGTTGACTGAATCCGAGCTCAGACGCTGCCCGCCCGCTGAAAGCGACACGACTGCCGACGACGGTGGATCCTTGCCCCATGTGGTGAGATTCGCGGTGCCAGTCCCCCACAGTGTGTCGTGCGACCAGGTCACGGGACCCGAGAGACGAAGGGGGCCTGCGGCGACGGTCGATGCCGGAAGATTGCCGGGCTGTGCATCGGACGGACGCCGGTTCGCGGCGCGAATGGAGTCGCCGACGATCCACGCGCCGAATCCGAAATCTCCGCCGCGATTCACGACTTTGAGCAGCAGCGCGTTCCATCCCTTGGCGAAGCGCACCTCGACGGTGTCGCGGTCGCGATCCACGCCCCGGGGCACGTCGTGGTAGTGAATGCGCTGACCATTCAACCACGCGAGAATGTCGTCGTCACTCGCGAGCACCAACGTGCGGCTCTCATCCTTCGGCGCGTAGACGTACGTGAACGCGTAGACGACCGTGCGCTCCTTCGCCCCGCCGAATTCCTTGCCGAGGTCGTCGATCCCGCTGGCTGGAATGATGACAGGCCGCCACTTGTCCGACGAATCGGGGAACGCGGTCGTCTCCCCACCCAGGTAGTCGCGCGTGAGCCGGCCCACGCCGGTGTCGGTGGACACGGGCGTCGTGAGAAGCCAGGGACGAATAGCGATCGGGATTTGAGGAGTGGTGTGCGGCTGCTGCATCAGGAGAAGAAGGGCGGCGTTCAGCGCATTCATCATCAGAGCATCTCTCGAGGTGAGGGCGGCCCGTACCGGTCCGCAGGCTCGTGAATCTTCTCCCATTCGTCGCGGAACGCGAAGGGGTCGAGCCCTGACGCGCGGTCCACGGCGAGAATGCCATCCAAGTGATCGATTTCATGCTGCACCAACTCGGCCATCGGTCCTTCCAGGGACATGGTGTGCGGCTTTCCCTGGAGGTCCTGGTACGACAGGGTCACCTGATACGCCCGCATGACCCGAACGTAGAGGTTGGGGAAGGAGAAGCAGTCATCCCACACCAGGAAGTCGTCGGGACCGACGTCCGTAATCTCAGGGTTGACCAGGTTCCAGCGCTGCCGGCCGACCTGCATGAATACGAGCCGCATGGGCGCGCCGATCTGCGGGGCCGCCAAGGCTCTCCCCATCTTGAACTGCTTCCGGGCCTCGGACAGGGTGTCCCGCAGGTCGTCCGCGACCAGGCGCACGGCGGCCGACGATGGCTTGTCGACCATCTGGCAGCGGGCCCGGAGGATCGGGTCCCCGAGTTGGTGAATCCGGCGCACGGTCATGGGGGCCCCCAATGTGGCGATTTGCCGGGCCGCCGCAATACGGGCTAACGTAAGTCCATGTCACTGGCGGGTATCGTCCTCGCGGCGGGCAGATCTTCCCGGATGGGCTCACCCAAAGCCCTGCTCGATTTCCGGGGGGAGCCCTTCGTGCTGCGCATCCTCGAGGCCTTCGAGGCGCTCGATCTCAAGACGCGCGTCGTGGTGGTCGGCCCGCGGCACGAGGCCAAGGACATCAGGGCGGTGCTGGTGCAGCATGACTGCCTGGTGGTGGAAAACCACGACATCGACGGCGGCCCGATCGCCTCGCTCCGCGCGGGTCTCAAGGCGATCCAGGCGGTCGCTCCAACAGGAGCGCTCGTTTGGCCAGTCGATCTGCCGCACGTTCGGGTCGATACGGTCGAGCGCCTGCTGGACGTGTCCCGGCGAAACAACCCGTTCGCGGCTGTCCCGCGATTTGGTTCGAGACGGGGCCATCCGATCATCTGGGCCAGCTCCGCGTTCGCGGAGCTCGAGAAGAGTGAGGGCGCCACCAAGGACGGTGCCCGGTCAGTGGTCCACGCGCACGAGGCGGAGATCAAGGAAGTACCGGTCGACGACCCGGCGGTGATCGACGACTTGAACACACCTGAGGACTACGAGCGGCTCGTGAGGGAGATAAACCGCGACGCGTATTGAATTTGGACGCCTTGCCTAATCCCGACTTTTCAAGTAGGATTAGGCAGTTCTTCAACGCAAATCAAAGCGCCGAAATAACTTATGACGTCAATCGAAGCCCAGGTCCTCCAACCCTACAAGTATGGGTTCGTCACCGACATCGAGTCGGAAGACGTCCCCCTTGGGCTGAATGAGGACATCATCCGGCTCATTTCGAAGAAGAAGGGTGAGCCCTCCTTCCTGCTGGAATGGCGGCTCAAGGCCTACCGTCACTGGCTGACCCTGACCGAGCCGACGTGGGCCAACATCCACCACGCCCCGATCGACTACCAGGCGATCCGGTACTACTCGGCCCCCAAGCAGCAGAAGAAGCTCGACTCCCTGGAACAGGTCGACCCCAAGCTCCTCGAGACCTTCGACAAGCTCGGGATCCCGCTGGCCGAGCAGAAGCGGCTGAGCGGGGTGGCGGTAGACGCGGTGTTCGACTCGGTGTCGGTCGCGACCACCTTCAAGGCCGAGCTGGCCAAGTACGGGATCATTTTCTGCGCGTTCTCGGACGCGGTGAGGAACCACCCCGACCTGGTCGAGAAGTGGCTGGGGGACGTGGTGCCGGCGAGTGACAACTACTTCGCGGCGCTCAATTCCGCCGTCTTCTCCGACGGCTCCTTCTGTTACATCCCGAAGGGTGTCCGCTCCCCCCTCGAGCTCTCGACCTACTTCCGTATCAACGCGTCGTCGACGGGACAATTTGAACGGACGCTCATCATCGCCGACGAAGGGAGCCACGTCTCCTATCTCGAGGGCTGCTCGGCACCGGTGCGCGACGAAAATCAGCTGCACGCCGCGGTGGTCGAGCTCATCGCGCTGGATGACGCGACGATCAAGTACTCCACCATCCAGAACTGGTACCCCGGCGACGAGAACGGCAAAGGCGGGATCTACAACTTCGTCACGAAGCGGGGCGCGTGCCGCGGGAAGAATTCCAAGATCTCGTGGACGCAGGTCGAGACCGGCTCGGCCATCACCTGGAAGTATCCGGGCTGCATTCTCCAGGGTGACAATTCGATCGGCGAGTTCTACTCAGTGGCCGTGACGAACAACCGCCAGCAGGCGGACACGGGCACCAAGATGATTCATATGGGCAAGAACACCCGGTCGACCATCGTCTCGAAAGGCATCTCCGCCGGGAAGGGACAGAACACGTACCGCGGCCTCGTGAAGATTCTGAAAGGCGCCGAGGATGCGCGGAATTATTCGCAGTGCGATTCAATGCTGATCGGGGACCAGTGCGGCGCGCACACGTTCCCGTACATCGACGTGCGGAACGCGTCGGCCATCATGGAGCACGAGGCATCGACGTCGAAGATCGGCGAGGACCAGATCTTCTACTGCAAGCAGCGGGGACTCTCGGCGGAGGACGCCGTGTCCCTCATCGTCAACGGATTTTGCAAGGAAGTGTTCAAGGAGCTGCCGATGGAGTTCGCCGTCGAAGCCCAGAACCTCCTCGGCATCTCTCTCGAAGGGAGCGTCGGTTGAAGACGGGAAGCGGGAAGCGGGAAACGGGAAACGTGCTCCTGGAGATCAGGGGCCTCACCGCGACTGTGGCGACCGACGCGAAGAAGGAGATCCTCCGGGGCCTCGACTTGACCGTCAAAGCCGGCGAGGTGCACGCCATCATGGGACCCAACGGCTCGGGCAAGAGCACGCTCGCGGCCGTCCTGGCCGGTCACCCGGCGTACGCGGTCACCGGCGGCTCGGTGATCTACAAGGGCAGAGATCTGCTCGACATGGACCCCGAGGAGCGCGCCCGTGAAGGTGTGTTCCTGGCGTTCCAGTATCCCGTCGCGATCCGCGGCATCACGAACTCGTACTTCCTGCGGTCGGCGCTCAATGCGATCAGGAAGCATCGCGGGCAGGAAGAGCTCGACCCGCTCGACTTCCTGTCGGTGCTCGAGAAGAAGCTGAAGCAGATCGGCTGGGACGACTCCTTCCTGAATCGCGCGGTGAACGATGGATTCTCGGGCGGCGAAAAGAAGCGGAACGAGATCCTCCAGATGGCGGTGCTCGAGCCGACGCTCGCAATCCTCGACGAGACCGACTCGGGACTCGACATCGACGCGCTCAAGACGGTGGCCGAGGCGGTCAATGCGCTGCGGCGTCCGGACTCGGCGACGGTGGTGGTGACGCACTATCAACGGCTCCTCAACTACATCGTCCCCGACCGGGTGCACGTGCTGGCCGGTGGCCGGATCGTGAAATCGGGCGGCAAGGAGCTGGCGCTGGAGCTCGAAGACAAGGGGTACGACTGGATCAAGCCCGAAGCGGTGAACGCGTGAGCAGCTGGATCACGGAGCTGCGCGAGAAGGGCGCGGCCCGGTTCGCTGAAGTCGGCTTCCCTACCACCAAGCAGGAAGCCTGGCGGTTCACCGATGTCCGGTCGATCGCGGAGACGTCGTTCGGGAAGGCGACCTCCCGGTGGGCGGTCGAGGCCAATGGCACCAAAGGCTTGATCGTCGGTGACCTCACGAAGGCCGGGGACGTCGCGCAGGGGCATCTGGGGCGCTACGCCGATCTCGCGGCGAATCCCTTCACGGCTCTGGCCACGGCGTTCCTGGACGACGTCCAGGTCATTTCGGTCCCCGCCAAGGCCGACGTGGCGCATCCGATTCGCCTGTCGCATCGGTTTGAGGGAAAGGGCCCCGTCATGGCTACGCCAAGGGTCCTGGTGGTCCTCGGTGATCAGGCCCGCGCGACGGTGATCGAGACCCACGAAGATTCCGTTGCTGACGCGTCCCTGTCGAACAGCGTGACCGAGATCGTGCTGGGCAACGGCGCCATCCTCGACTACGTCCGGGTCCAGCGCGAAGGCGCGAAAACCAGCCACATCGCGACCACCCAGTCCCATCAGGGCCGTGACAGTGTTCTGCGCTCGACCTCGATCGCCTTGGGGGCCGGCCTGTCGCGTCACGATCTCGGAGCGGTGCTGGCGGGAACGGGTGCGTCGTTGACGCTGAACGGACTGTCGGTGCTCTCGGGCCGGCAACACGTCGACTACCACACGACCATCGATCACGCGCAGCCCCACTGCGAGAGCCACGAGCTCTTCAACGGCGTGTTCGACCAGCATGCGCGCGGGGTCTTCAATGGCCGGATCATCGTCAGGCCCGGCGCGCAACGGACCGACTCGAAGCAGACCAACAACAACCTGCTGCTCTCGGGTGAGGCGCGTGCCGATTCACAGCCGCAGCTCGAGATCTATGCCGACGACGTGAAGTGCACCCACGGCGCCACCCTCGGCCCCCTGGATCCGAATGCCCTCTTCTACCTCGAGAGCCGGGGCCTGTCGCCCGCCATCGCGAAGAGTCTCCTCACGTACGGCTTCGCCGCCGACATCCTGACCCGGATTGCCGTCGCACCGGTCCGCGACGATCTCGACCGCGTGATCCGCGGCCGGCTCGGCGTGGAGATGTCATCCTGAGCGCGCGCGCGCGAGCGAAGGACCCTGGCGGCGGCATGAGTACGAAGGCCTGGGATGTCGCCCGGATCCGGCGCGACTTCCCGATTCTCTCGACCCAGGTCCACGGCAAACCGCTCGTCTATCTCGACAACGGCGCGACCAGCCAGAAGCCACAGGCCGTCATCGATGCGGTCAGCCACTATTACGAGTCGGGCAACGCCAACGTCCACCGCGGTGTCTACGCGCTAAGTGAGTCGGCGACCGCGGCGTACGAGGGGACCCGCGCGAAGGTTGCCCGATTCCTGAATGCCAAGGAGGACCGCGAGATCATCTATGTCCGCGGGACCACTGAGGCGATCAATCTGGTCGCCTCGAGCTTCGGCAGACTCAAGGTGAAGGCCGGGGACGAAATCCTGGTCTCCGCCATGGAGCACCATTCGAACATCGTTCCCTGGCAGATGCTGGCGGAGCAGACCGGGGCGGCGCTCAACGTCATTCCGATGAACGAGCGGGGCGAGCTCAAACTCGATGAGTACCAGAAGCTCCTCACGCCCAAAGCGAAAGTCGTCGCGGTCGCGCACATCTCCAACTCGCTCGGGACCATCAATCCCATCAAGGAGATGGTGAAGCTCGCGCACGCGACTGGTGTACCCGTGCTGGTCGATGGCGCGCAGGGCGCGCCGCATGTGACGGTGGACGTGCAGGACATCGACTGCGACTTCTACACGGTGTCGGGCCACAAGATGTTCGGGCCCACGGGCGTTGGGGTGCTGTACGGGAAGGCCGCGCATCTCGAGGCGATGCCGCCCTACCAGGGTGGTGGCGACATGATCCGGTCGGTCACCTTCGCCAGGACGACGTATGCTCCCGTCCCCGCCAAGTTCGAAGCGGGGACGCCCGACATCGGTGGCGTGGTCGGCCTGGGAGCGGCAGTCGACTATCTCGGGACGCTCGACCGCGCCGCGGCCGCGACCCATGAACAGGGCCTGCTCGAATACGCGACGAAACGACTCGCGACCGTGCCCGGGCTTCGCATCGTCGGGACCGCGACCCACAAGGCGAGCGTCATCTCGTTCGTGCTGGATGGCATTCACGCGCACGACGTGGGGACCATCGTGGACCAGGCGGGCGTCGCGATCCGGACGGGGCATCACTGTACGCAGCCGGTGATGGAGTTCTTCGACGTCCCCGCCACCGCCCGCGCCTCATTCGCCTTCTACAATACCCGGGATGAGGTGGATGTCCTGGTCGAGGCGCTCCAGGGTGTTCGGAAGGTGTTCGGCTGATGGCCGACCTGTCCGAGCTGTACCAGCAGACAATCGTCGAGCACAACCGGAGCCCCCGGAACTTCAAGAAGCTCGACCACCCCACCCATCACGCGGAGGGCAATAATCCGCTGTGTGGAGACCAGATCAGTCTCCAGCTCACGGTGGACGGGGGTGTGATCAAGGAGGTGGGGTTCCAGGGCTCCGGGTGCGCGATTTCCCGGGCCTCGGCCTCTCTCATGACGTCCGCGGTGATCGGGAAGAACAGAGAGGACGCCGAGCGGCTGTTCAGGGCTTTCCATGATATGGTGACGGGAGGGGACGCCGCGCCCGCCGACCCGACCACCCTTGGCAAGCTCGCGGCGTTCGCCGGGGTGAAGCAGTTCCCCGCCCGGGTGAAGTGCGCGAATCTCGCATGGCACACTCTCCACGCCGCCCTCCAGGCTGACCAAACCCCCATCAGCACCGAGTAACTTCCCACCGGTTGTTGCCGTAGAATTGTGCGCCCTGTGGCAGTTCCCCTGACCCCTGACACCTGGCCTCAGACACCTATGCCCAATCCTGCCGTCCAACTCGATCGCATCACCAAACGCTTCGACAAGAATGTGGCTGTCGACCAGTTATCCCTGAATGTGCCGCCGGCGTGCATTTATGGGTTGCTTGGTCCGAACGGCGCCGGGAAGAGCACGTCCATCCGGATGATGATGCACATCCAGGTCCCGGATGAGGGTACGGTCCGATTGTTCGGAGAGGATGGGAAGACCGGACGCGACCACTCGGCGCGGATAGGCTACCTGCCCGAGGAGCGCGGTCTCTACCAGAAGATGCGAGTGCTGGACGTCATCGTCTTCCTGGCGGAGATGAAAGGGGTCGAGCGGAGGACCGCACGGATCAAGGCGCTGGAGTGGCTCGACCGCCTGGGACTTGGCGACCGCAGCATGCGCAGAGTCAACGAGCTGTCGAAGGGTATGCAGCAGAAGGTCCAGGTGATTTCCACGCTGATCCACGACCCCGATCTACTGGTCTTGGACGAGCCCTTCTCCGGGCTCGATCCCGTCAACGCCCAGGTCCTCAAGGACGAAGTCCTGGATCTCAAGCAGCGAGGGAAGACCATTCTCCTCTCGACGCACATTATGGAGCAGGCCGAGCAGCTTTGCGACGGGGTTTGCATCATCGCGCGCGGCAAGAAACTCGTGGACGGACCGCTCGCCGAAGTGAAGCGGACCCATGGGGGCCGGCATGTACACGTGGCCTTCGACGGTGCGGCCGGGGATGCCGAGCGTCTGTTCGCCGATCCCAAGCTCGTGAAGGAGAAGGAAAGCACGGGGCAGTACGCCGAGCTCGAGCTGGCGCAGAACGCGGACGCCCAGGACATCCTGAAGGGGCTGGTCAATTCCGGGGCCCGGCTCGCCAAGTTCGAACTCGCGGAGCCCTCCCTCAACAAGATTTTCGTGGATCTCGTGGGGCCCGAAGCCGCGGTGGCCGCGGCGCAGCCGGAGGCCAAGTGAACAAGATCTTCGCGATCGTCCGGCGCGAGTTTATCGAGCGGGTGCGCCAGCGCTGGTTCTGGGTGATGGCCCTGCTCGGCCCCCTGCTCTTCGGCGCCCTGATGGTCATTCCGGCCCTGCTCATCGGCAGCGCCAGCCTGAAGCACATCGCCATCGTGGACTCATCCACACAGGGGCTCGGCAAGGCCATCGCCCTGCAGCTCGACACGTCCAAAGTGCAGTCAGTCCAGGTCCTCCCGGGACCGCGGGTCGCCGACTCGTTGATGCAGGTGGTGAGTGCCAAACAGCTCGACGGATTCCTGCTGATCAGCGACGCCCTCGTCGATTCCGGCAAGGCGGAGTACCGCGCCTCGAACGTATCGTCGTTTACCACCAACAATGAGATCGAGGGCGCGCTACGACGGGTGGCGACGACCGTCCGTCTTACGCGCGAAGGCGTCGATCAGGCGGCCATCGGTCGGGCGTACAAAGTCCAGCTCGATATGCAGACGACGAAGATTGCGAACGGCAAAGCGACGGGCGAGAGCGCGGCGCAATCGTTCTCGCTCGCCTACTTCATGGGCATCATCCTCTACATCGCCATTCTCCTGTATGGCATCAACGTCATGAGCTCGGTGCTGGAGGAGAAGACCACCAGGATCGTCGAAGTCCTGGTGTCCTCGGTGAAGCCCTTCGAGCTGATGCTGGGCAAGGTGATCGGGGTCGGCGCCGTCTCGCTCTTTCAATTCCTCATCTGGGGCGTTGCGGGGCGCTGGCTGTTCTCGATGCGAAGCAAGCTCGGCGCAGACCCGTCCGCGGCGAGCCAATCGCCGTTCCAGGTGCCGCATGTCTCACTCGATACCGGCCTGATTTTCCTCGCCTACTTCCTCGGCGGCTTCATGCTCTACTCGGCGATGTTCGCCGCGGTGGGCGCCATGTCGTCGAATGAGCAGGAAGCCCGGCAGGCGCAGCAGCCCGTCTCGATGCTCTTGATCCTGAGCTACATCAGCATGTTCGGCATGCTCAATGATCCCAACTCGACGTACGCCGTCACCCTGTCGATGATTCCCTTCACGTCGCCGATCGCGATGCCAGTACGATGGGCGGCCGGCAATCTGCCCATTCACGAAGTCATCATCAGTCTTGTACTACTGGTGATCGGGATACTCGCGGTCACGTGGGTTGCGGCCAGGATTTATCGGGTGGGGATACTCATGACCGGCAAACGACCGAATCCCAAGGAGCTCCTGAGGTGGATTCGGACGGCGTAGGCGAGACGGCTAGCGCGCAGGCGCGGTAGACTAGACGCGCAGACGCGAAAGGCTAGACGCACAGACGCGAAAGGCTAGATGCACAGACGCACGGATGGGTTGTGGTTCGAGTGAACAGGGTACGTCCCGCGTGAATCTGGGTACGTACCCTGTTTTCATTTATGTACTCTTGCTCTATGCCCATTCACCACACCCTCAAAGCCTGGCAGCATGCCCAACGCCTTGCCGTCGAATGCGTAAAAGCCGCCAATGGTTTCCCAGAGTACGAGCAACACGCACTTGCCGATCAGCTCCGGCGGGCTTGCTATAGCATCCCGCTGAATATTGCCGAGGGAAACACCCGAAAGGGCACCCGGGAGAACCGGAAGTTCTTGGATGTCGCTTGGGGCTCGTTGGCGGAGGTCCAAACAGCGCTGACGATTGCGAGGGACGTTGGCTACATACAACCGGCCGATTTCGGGAGGCTCGAGGCGTTGGCAACAGAGACCAGCAAGACTTTGTTTGGTCTGCTCCGAAGGGTAAGCGACATCGCCCAGAAGAGCCCCAAACCCCGCTGACTGTCTCCCATCTGTGCGTCTGTGCGTCTAGTCTTTCCGTCTGTGCGTCTAGTCTTTGCATTTTCCGCGTTACATTTCTTCATGCTCGAGTATGACGTCATCGTCGTGGGCGGCGGCCACTCCGGCACCGAAGCCTCCTCGGCCTCAGCCCGGATGGGTGCCAGGACACTGCTGCTCACGGCCAATCTCGACACAATTGGCCTGATGTCCTGTAACCCCGCCATCGGCGGCATCGCAAAGGGTACCGTCGTCCGCGAAGTCGACGCCTTGGGCGGCATCATGGGCCGCGCGGCCGATCGTGCGACTATCCAGTTCCGGATGCTCAATCGCTCGAAGGGTCCTGCTGTTTGGTCGCCGCGGGCTCAGTGCGACCGGACTCTGTACCGTCGCGCCGTTCGGTCGTTGCTCGAAGAGCTCGAGCATCTCGAGTTCGCACAGGGCATGGTTGCTCGACTCCTGTTCGAGGGCGATCAGATCGCCGGCGTCGAAACGACTGACGGCCGAAAGTTTTCGGCGCGCGCGGTCGTCATCACCGCCGGCACTTTTCTCCGCGGCAAAATCCACCTCGGCACCGAGACACAAATTCCCGCGGGCAGAGCAGGTGATCAGCCGTCCATAGAGATGGCACAAGCCATTGAAACATATGGGCTTACGCCACAGCGATTCAAGACTGGCACCCCACCCCGGATCGATGGGCGCACCGTCGACTGGTCCAAGCTCCAGCGTCAGGACGGAGAGAACGACGGGTACCGATTCTCCTTCTTCGCGAAGACCGACTTGCCGCGGCAGGTCCCCTGCTGGATCACCTGGGCCGGCGAGCCGGTGAAGGAGATCATCAGGAATCATCTCAAGGAGTCCGCACTCTACGGCGGGGCGATCAGCGGGCGGGGTCCGCGGTACTGCCCGTCCGTCGAGGACAAGATCGTGAAGTTCCCGGACGCCGTGCGTCACCAGATCTTCCTCGAGCCCGAGGGGCTCGACACGCACGAGCTGTACGTCAACGGGCTCTCGACCTCCCTGCCCCCGAACGTCCAGCTCGAATTCCTGCATGCGGTGCCGGGGCTCGAGCACGCGAAGATGACGAGGCCAGGCTACGCAATCGAGTACGACTACTATCCCCCGACTCAGCTCACACCCTGGCTCGAGACGAAGGTGGTCGAGCGACTCTTCTTCGCCGGCCAGATCAACGGGACGACAGGGTACGAAGAGGCGGCAGGCCAGGGGGCGGTCGCCGGGATGAACGCTGTTCGCCGCATCCGGGGACAGGAGCCCGTCATCCTCGGCCGGGACGACGGGTACATCGGGGTCCTGGTGGACGACCTGGTCACTCGCGGCGTCGACGAGCCCTACCGCCTCTTCACCTCCCGGTCCGAGTTCCGGCTTCTCCTCCGCCAGGACAACGCCCTCCGCCGCCTGGCTCCCCTCGCCGAGCGGCTCGGGCTGCTGACGGACGCGGAGCGCCGGGTGGTGGAGGCGCGGTTCCGGGAGGAGGAGAAGATCCGCGAGGTGGCGGGGTCGACGTCCATTTCCCCCGAGAGCGCGCCCGCAGAGGTGGGAGCCCTGAAGAGTGCGGAGCGGGTCGCGACGGTCGTGAAGAGACCGGGGACTTCACTCCGCGCGCTGCTCGTCGCCGCCGGGGTATCGGACTCCTGGTCCGAGGACGCACTCGTCGCCGCGGAGATCGAGCTGAAGTATGAGGGCTACCTCGCGCGCGAGAAGGACGCGGCGGCTCGACTCGCCGAGCTGACCGACTTCGCGCTGCCGATGGATCTCCCCTACCCCGAGCTGAAGAGTCTTTCGATCGAGGCCCGGCAGAAACTGTCCGCTGTCCGCCCTGCGTCCCTCGCTCAGGCCGGCAGAATTCCCGGTGTTTCCCCTTCCGACCTGCACAGCCTGGTGGTCGAAACGACTCGCTGGCGTCGACGAGTCGCCTAAGACTTTTGCTACGGTAAAATATCGGTGTGTTTCACGTGAAACTTTGAGACCGTTTCACGTGAAACTGCCCTTTCCGACGTTGCTTCCAAGCACTATATTCGATTATCATGAAATTCTATAATTACATAACTCATTATAATATATAGAGTTACAGTAAATGACCAGAGTAATCGCAATCGCAAACCAGAAGGGCGGCGTCGGAAAAACCACGACTGCTGTCAATCTCGCGGCCTCGCTCGCCACCGCGGAAAGAAAAACGCTGCTCATCGACGCGGACCCGCAGGGCAACGCGACGAGTGGTGTCGGCATCGAACGCGATCGCGTCACCCAATCGTTGTACGACGTACTGATGGACGGTCACCCACTCACCGACGCGAAATTTTCCGCCGTCCACTTCCCGTACCTCGATGTCGTCGCCGCCGCGCAGGATCTCGTCGGCGCGGAGGTCGAGCTGGTCGGCAAGTCCGGGCGCGAACAGATGCTCCGGAAGGCACTCGCCCAGGTCCGCGACCGGTACCAGTACATCATCATCGACTGCCCGCCGTCCCTCGGCCTCCTCACGCTGAACGTGCTGACCGCCGCGGACTCGGTCGTCATTCCCATCCAGTGCGAGTACTACGCGTTGGAAGGTCTGTCCCAGCTCCTCAACACCATCAAGCTGGTGCAGCAGAATTTCAATTCCGCGCTCGCCATCGACGGCGTCCTGCTGACCATGTATGACGCGCGTCTGAACCTCTGCAAACAGGTCGCCGAAGAGGCGAAGGAGTATTTCGGCGCGCGGATGTTCGCTGTCACCGTTCCGCGCAACGTCCGACTGGCCGAAGCACCCAGCTTCGGCAAACCCATCGTCCTGTATGACGTGCAGTCGATCGGAGCCCGGAGCTATCTCGCCGTCGGGCAGGAGTTGATCCGCCGCGTCGAGAAGGCCGGTGCCTCGGCAACCGCCCAATCGCTTCCGGAGGTGCCCGCATGACGGAAACAGCTGCGAAAGGCCGTCGCTTAGGTCGTGGGCTTGAGGCCCTTCTCGGGCCGACACGGGAGGAGGCCGAACGCGAGGGCAGTCTCACCGAGCTCCTGGTGGCGGACATCAAGCCCAATCCATTCCAGCCCCGGCGCGACGTGGACCCCGCAGCCCTCGAGGAGCTGAAGTCCTCGATCAAGCAGGTCGGACTCATGCAGCCCGTGGTCGTGCGCACGGCTCCGAACGGCGTCGGCGGGTTCGAGCTGATCGCCGGCGAGCGCCGCCTCCGGGCCTGTCAGGCGCTCGGGTGGGAAAAGATCCCGGCCGTGACGCGGGACGTGGACGACCGCACCGCGCTGACCCTCGCCCTCATCGAGAACCTCCAGCGCGACGACCTCTCGCCCGTCGACGAAGCCCGCGGCTACGAGCGACTCATCGCCGAGTTTCTGCTGACACAGCAGGATGTCGCGGAGGCGGTCGGGCGCGACCGGTCGACGGTCGCGAACGCGCTCCGGCTGCTCAAGCTTCCTGACGTGGTGCTCGCGATGCTGCACGAGGGACACTTGAGCGTCGGCCACGCGCGCGCGTTGCTCGGCCTCGATGATCCGCGCGTCGTCGCGAATCTCGCACGCGAAGCGGTGGCGCAGGGACTCTCCGTCCGCGAAGTGGAAGACCGCGTTCGCGGCGGTCGCATGCCCGAGCGCAGACCCAGATTGAAAAAGGGAGTCGGCCCTGCCCCGGAGGTTCGCCGGGTGGAGGATGCGCTCCGCAGGCACCTGGGCACCGACGTCCGGGTTTCGCTCCGGGCGAAAGGGAAGGGGCAGCTGCACATCGCGTTCTATTCGAACGAAGATCTCGCCCGCCTCCTCGAGCTCATCCTCGGCGCACCGTTCGACGGATGACGCGCGGGAAGCAGCGGGGCGTGACCATCGTCGTCCAGATCGACGGCGATCTCACCACCCACCAGTACCGGTTGCCCTTCTGGGCTTTCACAGTGGGGAAGTGGGGCGGGGCGCTCGTCATCGTGCTCGCGGTGCTCTTCTTCGCGTTCGCCGGTCCGATCACCAGGGCCGCGCTCCGCGCGCACTCGCTCGAGCGGGAAGTCGCTCGCCTCCAGACCGAGAATTCCCGCGTGCAGGAACTGGCGGCCGCGCTGAACCACGCGGAGGCGAGCTACCAGGATCTGCGGCGGATCATGGGCATGCGGGTGCCCGACGCGAAGCCGGGGACGCCCGCCGCCGTCGCGGCCGCGAATGAAAACCTGATGCAGGCGCCCGACGTGGTGGCTCGTGTCCCGGGCGCCAGCCCGGTTTACGAGTCGGGGCCGTCCGACCCCTCCCACTGGCCCGTGGACGTGACCGGGTTCGTGACCCGCGGCCAGGTGCGTCCCGGTGACCAGTCCGAAACACACCCCGGGATCGATATTGCGGTGGCGGTTGGCACCCAGATCCGGGCGTCGGGGGGCGGAACGGTCGCCATGGCGGGGACCGATACGGCCTACGGATTGTTCGTGCTCTTGCGGCATCCGGATGGGTATGAGAGCATGTATGGGCACGCGTCACGGCTGTTGGTGCGTGAGAACGACGAAGTCAGCGCGGGGCAGGTGATCGCCCTTTCGGGAAGCACCGGGCGGTCGACGGCACCACATCTCCATTTCGAAATCCGACGCGGGGGCCGGTCACTCGATCCGCTCACGCTGGTGAAAGAGGGGAACTGACATGGCGGTCTTCACCGAAAAATCCCGCGGCGGCAGCGATGGCGATGCGGCCCTCTCCATTATCGGGACCGGGATGCGCGTCGTCGGCGACATCACGGCGGACGGCGTCGTGAAAGTCGAGGGTACGATCGTCGGAACCGTTCACGCCGGCCGGCAGGTCCTGGTGGCCAAGGGCGGACTGGTGGAGGGGGACGTCTTCGCCCGGGAGGCGATCATCGGCGGGGAGGTCCGGGGCAGCATCGAGTCCACCGAACGGGTCGAGCTCCAGGCGACCAGCGTGGTCCATGGGGACATCGCGACCAAGCGACTGCTGGTCCAGGAGGGTGGCGAGGTGAACGGCGTGATCCGGATGGGGGAAGGTGCACCTTCGGAGCCCGCAGCAGCCACTTTCTAGGTCAAGAATATCCACAAGCGCACCTCACGCGAATTGTGGATTCCCTAAGTCAATCCTGCGTCTAGCTTTACCTTGACCAGAATGTGGGAATCTCCGTCCAACAGTCATGGTTCGCTGGTGCTATTAGTGTCGTAATGATGTCGTATTACTGTCCGCCAGGAGTCCGATGAAACTCTCGGCACTAACAGAATACCTCGATCAATACCTCTCGACGGCGGAGATTGGCGACTATCCCAACGCCTTGAATGGGCTCCAGGTCGCGAACCGGAGCGACATAAAGAAGATCGCCGCCGCTGTCGACGTCTGCGCCGCGACCGTCCGGATGGCCGCCGAGGCGAAGGCTCAGCTGCTGCTCGTGCACCACGGGCTTTTTTGGACTGGACCACGGCCGCTCGTCGGGCCGCAGTACGACCGCGTGGCAGGGCTCCTCTCCGCCGATATCGCCCTTTACAGCTCCCACCTCCCGCTCGACCGCCACGCCGAAGTCGGCAACAACCCGGTGCTCGGTCGACAGCTGGGAGTCGAAATCAAAGGCGGGTTCGGGGAGCTTCATGGCTCGATTATCGGCGTTTGGGGCGAGACGGCGGGGACCAGAGAGGAGTTCGTCGCACGGGTAGGCAAACTCCTCGGGGTCACTCCCAGGTCTCTGCCCTTCGGTCCGGACCGCGTGAGCCGAGTCGGCATCGTTACCGGAGCCGCGGGATCACTGATCGGGCAGGCTGCCGCCCACGGACTCGACACCTTCCTTACCGGAGAGGGCGTTCACCATTCCTTCTTTGATGCGGAAGAGCTCAAGATCAACGTGATCTACGCGGGCCATTACGCCACGGAGACGGTCGGCGTGCGGGCCCTCGCCGATCACCTGGTTTCCAAGTTCGGCCTCACCACCGTCTTTCTCGACCACCCGACGGGCATGTGACGCCGCGCCGGGTCCTCGGGGTTCTGTCGTTGGCCGAATTGTGCGCGATGGCGCCGTGGTTCAGTGCGTCGGCGGTGTCGGGGACGCTCACCCACGCCTGGTCGCTGTCCCCCACGGGTGCCGCCTGGCTGACCGTGAGTGTGCAGCTGGGATTCGTCACTGGCGCATTCGTCTCCAGCGCCCTGGCACTCTCGGACCTCTGGTCCGCTCGCCGCCTCTTCGCGTGGAGTACTGCCGCTGCCGCGATCGCCACGGCGCTGATCACCGTCGCGCCAAACGCCGCGACGGCGTTCGCACTCCGCTTCATCACGGGTGCGACCCTCGCGGGCGCTTACCCTCCGGGGATGAAGCTCGCGGCTGGTTGGTACAAGACCGGCCGCGGCATGGCGATCGGCGTGATGGTCGGAGCACTGACGCTCGGGTCGGCACTTCCATTCCTCGTCCGCTGGGTCGTCCCGGCTGACGCCTGGAAGCTCGTCCTGTCGATCGCGTCGGTCACCGCGATCGCCGGCGCGGTGCTGATTCTCCGCGTGCCGAACGACGGGCCCTACGCCGCTCCTTCGCCCCGGTTCTCGTGGAGCGCGGTGCCGCGCATCCTCGAACGCCCATCGATCCGGCTCGCTACTCTCGGGTACCTGGGGCACATGTGGGAAATCTACGCGATGTGGGCGTCGGTCGCGACGTTCATCGCGGCGAGCGAGATGAGTCGCGGGGCGTCGTCGTCGAGCGCCCCGCTGATCACCTTCATCGTCGTCGGCGTCGGCGCCCCCGGCTGCTGGCTCGGCGGCATCCTCGCGGACCGGTGGGGACGCGTACCGACCACATCCCTCGCCATGGCCATCTCGGGACTCTGTTCGCTTCTGGTCGGCGCCGTCTTCGGTGCGTCCCTGTGGCTGCTCGTGCCCGTGCTCCTCATCTGGGGCATTTCGATCGTCGCCGACTCGGCGCAGTTTTCGACGGCGATCAGCGAGCTCGCGCCGCCCGAGTACGTCGGCACTGCGCTCACGCTGCAGACCTCGCTCGGATTCCTTCTTACCTGTGTGACGATTCTCTCCCTGCCCGTACTCGCGGCGCACATCGGGTGGCGCTGGTCGATGACCGCACTCGCGATCGGTCCGGCGATCGGCATCTGGGCCATGCAGGCGCTCGGCCGCCGGCCCGAGGCCCGCCAGCTGGCCGGAGGTCTCGGGTGACGTTTCAGAATCCCGGGATCCCTCCGCTGGAAGCCCGGATCTCGAGTCTCCTGAAGTGGAAGCTCATCGATCGCCCACCTCGGCGTCCTCCGGCCGGTCCGATTCCTCGGACGGAGCCTTCGTTTGCGACGCCCCGGGCGACAGCCGGCGCCGTCGGCGTGACCTGGATCGGCCACTCGTCGTTCCTGATCCAGCTCGGCGCAGTCAATGTCCTGACCGACCCCATGTGGAGCGATCGGGCCTCACCGGTGCAGTGGGCCGGGCCGAAGCGCCTCTCGCCTCCCGGCTTTCCGATCGACCGGCTTCCCCCGATCGACCTCGTGGTGCAGTCCCACAACCACTACGACCACCTGGATGACCGCACGGTCAGGCTCCTCGCTCGCGCGCATCCCGATGCGAGCTGGGTCGCCCCGCTTGGTGTTGGATCGTTCCTGAAAGAGCGGGGAGCGCGGACGGTTTCGGAGCACCAGTGGTGGGACGAAGTGAAGGTCGTGGGACTCGAGCTCGCCTGCACTCCGGCGCAACACTTCTCGGGACGTGGATTCCGGGACCGAAACCAGTCCCTCTGGTGCGGCTGGGTGATCAGGCAGGGATCGAAGCGTCTCTACTTCTGCGGCGATTCCGGCTATCACCGGGAATTCGCGGAGATCGGGCGGCGTCACGGGCCATTCGACGTCGCGTTGATGCCGATCGGGGCCTACGAGCCGCGATGGTTCATGAGTCCCGTGCACATGGACCCCGCGGAATCCGTGACGGCGTTCCGGGATCTGCATCGATCGCACGGATCGGAGCAGCGTGGAGTGTTCGTGCCGATGCACTGGGGGACCTTCCGGCTGACAGACGAGCCGGTCGAGGAACCTCCCATGTTGACGGCCGAGCACTGGCGGAAGGCGGAGCTTCCGGACGCGAACCTGTGGCAGCTCGCGCTGGGAGAAACGCGGAGGCTCTAGTCTCCGACGGGCACCACGAAGCGGACCGTAATGGTCTCCGCGGTTTGCGGCTCCACCACACAGAAGCACTCCCGCCCAATGATCCGTTTGATGCCGAGCACTTCGGCCTCGGCGATTCCGGTGACGTCGCGATAGATGATTTCGATCGTGCGCGCGTCGATCTGCCGGAACTTCACCGGGCGGTCGCGCAGCCGGTGATGGGGATCGATCAACCGCAATCCCTCTGCGAGCCGGCGGCGCAGTGATTCCGTGTCGGCCATCATGTCGCCGCTCCGGCGTTGCGGCGCATCCCGGCGAGTCCGGGGCGGGAAAACGGAGTGTCCTCATAGCGGCGCGTGAACTCGTCCTCGTCCAGCTCCGTGAAGCTCGCCGGGGGTGGAGAGACGAGCTCCGGTCGAGGAAGCAGGTCCGGGTCGACGGTGGCCGATGCGAACCGCTCATTCCACGGACAGACATCCTGACAGATGTCGCACCCGAAGAGCCAGTCGCCGGTCATCTTCGATTCGAGCTGCGTGAAGGCGCCTCGCCGTTCGATGGTGAGGTAAGAAATGCAGCGCCGGGCGTCGAGCGTACGGGGCGCGGCAAACGCGTGGGTGGGGCAGGCGTCGATGCAGCGCGTGCAGGTGCCACAGCGGTCCATCCCGAACGGGACGTCGCACTCGAGATCGGCGTCCGTGAGGACAACCCCGATGAATGTGAACGAGCCAAGGTCGGGGCGGATCAGCATCGAGTTCTTGCCGATCCATCCGAGTCCCGCGCGTTGCGCGAGCTCGCGCTCAGGAACCGGTCCGGTGTCGACGTACGCGCGGGAGGTGGATCCAGGCACGAGTCGACCGATCTCGGTGGCCAGTGCCTCGAGACGTTTTCCGAGGACCGCGTGATAGTCGGTGGACCACGCGTACTGCGCGACCCGGGGTGCGGTCGCGGGTGCGGGTCCGTGATAGTAGTTGGTGAGCGTGACGACGGCGCAGCGGGCGGTTGGGAGGATGCTCTGCGGGGCTTTGCGTTTTCTCGCCTGACGATTCAGATACGTCATCGTACCGCCGTATCCCGCCGCAAGCCACTGGTCGATGAAGTCTCCGTGGGCCGTCGGTTCGAGCGTCGCCACTCCCACCGCGGAGAATCCCAGCTCGATGGCCTTTGCCTCCACGTATTTCCTTGACGCCTCTCCCTGACGCTTTCCCTCGACGTTTTTCTGTTCGACGTCTTTCGCCGTCATAACCCCATCGTTTCCCGGCGCCACCTCGCAAACCGGACCACGTCTTCGACCGGCGGTATGGCCGCTTCGTCGCCGTACGCGGTGAACATTCTCCACTTCATGTATTCCCCGGGCGGCAGCGGCAGGAAGGGGAATCGGCGGAACCAGTCACGGGCGCGGAAACTCCACGCGAGACGCAGGAGATCCACGGCCAGCCGGGGGGACAGGACGGCACGCGCGGTGAGGCTGAGATAGAAGGCGGGCCAACTCGCGGGAGCCTGCATGGGCCTCGTATATTTTCCGGTCTATGACGCTCGCCAGCGGTCGCGCCGCGCGGCCCGACCTCTCGCTCACCCCATCCCTGGCGCGCTACCGCAGCGAATTTCCGGTCTTCACGGATACCATCTACCTGAACACCTGCTCGCTCGGCGCGCTGGGCGTTCGTTCACGACGGAAAGTTACCGAATTCCTGGACGGCTGGGAAAAACGGGGCGCTTCGGCCTGGTATGACGTGTGGTGGGAGGCGCTGCAGGATCTCCGGACCCGGTATGGCCGCCTGATCGGTGCACAACCGGCCGAGATCGCGCTCGCTCCGAACATCTCGACGGCCGTCGGAACGGTGGCGAGCGCCCTCGATTACAAAGCCCGGCCCAAGGTCGTCGTCACTTCCCTCGATTTCCCCACCGTGGCCTATCAGTGGCTGGCCCGGCGCCCCGAGGGGGTCGAGGTAGTGGTGGTGCAGAGCCCCGACGGTGTGACGGTGCCTGTGGAGTCGCTCGCCCGGGCCATCGACACGCGCACCGCTCTGGTCGCCACGTCTCACGTCTTCTTCACCACCGGCGCCATCCAGGACATCCGCGCAGTCGCCCAGGCGGCGCACGCCAAGGGTGCCCTCTGTCTGATCGACGCCTACCATTCGGTGGGCCAGCTACCCGTGGACGTCCGCGAGGCTGACGTGGATTTTCTCGTGGCCGGGGGACTGAAGTGGCTGCTCGGCGGTCCCGGGATCGTCTTCCTCCATGTAAGGGAAGCACTCGCTCGGACGCTCGAACCCACGCTGGCCGGATGGTTCGGGCACAAGGACCAGTTCGCCTTCGACCCCCGGGCGCTCGCGCGTCATGACGATGCCCGGCGCTTTGAGCTGGGCACCCCGGCACTCGCAGCGGTGCATGCCCAACTTGGCGGCCTTGAATACATCGAGGAGATCGGTGTGCCGGCCATCCGGCAGGCGTCCATGGCGCTCGCCGAGGACCTGATTGCCCGTGCAAGTAGCCTGGGGTGGAAGCCCCGCGTGTCGGCGTCATCCGCCGACCGGTCAGCCATCGTGATGCTTCCCATGCCGGACCCGCACGCGGCGGTGCGGCATCTGGCGCAGTCGCATATCATCGCGGACGCCCGTCCCGGTCACGTCCGCCTCTCACCCTTCTTCTATAACCTGCAGGATGACCATGTCGCAGCACTCGAGCAACTCGCCCAAATCGACCACTGAAGACGAACGCCTCCTCGCGGCGCCCACCGTCAACGAACGGAGGTCGTTCACGCATTCGGACCCCTGGCGAGTGCTCCGGATCACGAGCGAATTCGTCGAGGGCTTCGATACCCTGCACGACGTCCGGAATGCCGTCACCATCTTCGGCTCGGCCCGGACGCCGAAGGACGACCCCGTCTACGCGCAGGCCATCAAGACCGCGACGCTGCTCGCCAAGGAAGGATTCCCCGTGATCACGGGTGGCGGTCCGGGCATCATGGAGGCCGCGAACCGCGGAGCGCGAGAGGGCGGGGGGCTTTCCATCGGATGCAATATCGAACTCCCCTTCGAGCAGCATATCAACGCGTACGTCGACCGGTCGATCAACTTCCGGTACTTCTTCGTTCGCAAGACGATGTTCGTGAAGTACTCGACTGCGTTCGTCGTTTTCCCGGGCGGGTTCGGCACGCTCGATGAGATGTTCGAGGCCCTCACCCTGATCCAGACGGGCAAGGTCAAGCACTTCCCGGTGGTCTTGATGGGGACGAAATACTGGGGGGGCCTCGTCGACTGGCTGCGCGACCGTGTGGCGGCCGAAGGCAAGATTGCCCCAGAGGACCTGAACCTGATTCACCCGACCGACGACCCCGCGGACGCCGTCCGCTGGATCACCATGGCCCGCGAACGCCGCACGGCGGCGCACGCCGCGTCCACCCACAACCCCTGACGACAACTCAATGACCCGATCTCAGTATCTCCGTGGCCAGCGCATCGATCCCGCACCGATCTCCGGCAAGGAGACGGCCGCCGAGCTGATCGACAACGCGTTCCTTGCGTACAACGCCGGGCGCATGCGCGAGGGGTGCCGCCTCTTCGTCGAGCGGATGCTCGCGCCGGACTGCACGGTGGGGATGAGCCTCACTGGCGCGATGACGCCCGCGGGCCTGGGCATGTCGACCATCATCCCGCTGATCGAAGCGGGGTTCATCGACTGGATCGTGTCGACGGGCGCGAACCTCTACCACGACTCGCACTTCGGGCTCGGCCTCGCGATGCATCAGGGCACGCCCTTCGCGGACGACGTCGTGCTGCGGGAAGAGGGCGTGGTCCGCATCTACGACATCTTCTTCGACTACGAGGTGCTGCTCTCGACCGACGCATACATCCGCGAGGTGAGCGCGGGCCCCGAGTTCCAACGCTCGATGAGCACGGCCGAGTATCACCATCTCCTGGGCCGATACATCCTGGAACGCGAGAAGAAACTGGGGATCAGCCGGAAGTCGGTCCTGGGCGTGGCGCACGAGTGCGGCGTGCCGATTTACACCTCGAGCCCCGGCGACTCCTCCATCGGGATGAACGTCGCGGAACAGGCCCTCGCCGGATCGAAGCTCCGGTACGACGTGAGCGCGGACGTGAACGAGACTGCCGCCATCGTCTATGCCGCGAAACACGGCGACGGGACCTCGGGCGTGCTCATCGCCGGCGGCGGCAGCCCCAAGAACTTCGTGCTCCAGACCGAGCCGCAGATCCAGGAAGTGCTCGGCATCAGCGAGAAGGGACACGACTACTTCCTGCAGCTCACCGATGCCCGCCCCGACACCGGCGGGCTTTCCGGGGCGACCCCTGCGGAAGCCGTGAGCTGGGGCAAGATCGACCCCGACAAGTTGCCCGGCACCGTCGTGTGTTACACGGACAACACCGTGGCGCTGCCTCTGCTCGCGTCCTACGCCCTGGCCAAGCGGCAGCCCCGGCCCTTGAAGCGGCTGTACAACCGCCGAGCCGCGATGATGGCGGACCTCATGAAGGCCTACGAGAAGGCCCGGAAGTCACGCGACGCACGCGCAGAGGCCGCCACTGGCGGACGCGCGTAGCAGCGGATCGTCGACGGTCGTAGGCCCCGGGACGTACGCCGCGTACGTCCTGGGGCTCCTCACGCTGATCAATCTCCTCAACTATCTCGATCGCAACGTCGTCTTTGCCGTCTTCGAACCCGTCAAGCACGAGCTCCACGTTTCCGACCAGCAGCTGGGCTGGCTGGGCTCCGCCTACATCATCGTCCTCTCGCTCTGCTCCATCCCGTTCGGGGTGCTCGGTGACTTGAAGTCGCGGCGCACCGTGATCGCCTGGAGCCTGGGCCTCTGGAGCATCTTCACCGCCGCGGGTGGCATCGTCCGCGGATTCGGCCAGCTCGTCACGAGCCGGGCGCTCGTCGGCGTCGGCGAAGCGGGGTACGCCCCGGCGTCGCAAGCGATCATCGCCGATTACTACAAGGGCCGGGCACGCGCGTTCGCGATCGGGATCTACTCGGTCGGCGTGTCCGTCGGCGGTATCCTCGGGATCTGGCTTGGTGGCGTCATCGCCGTGGCTTACGGCTGGCGGTGGGCTTTCATCCTCATGGGCATCCCTGGCCTCCTGCTCACCGTGCTCGCCGCGCGCATCCGGGAAGTCGATCAACGCGCGCCGACGCCGCTCCGCCTCACCATCGAGAAGTGGTACCACGCGGGCGTGCGCCGGGCGGTGCGCTACGTCCTGCCCACGGTGGGTTTGTCGGCGGTGGGTGCGCTCGCCGCGAGCGTGCTCGACCTGACCTTCGGATTCTCCTTCGACCTTTCGATGGCGGTATTCGGCGCGTTCGTGGCCGCGGGTCTGATGTGGACCGTCGCGCGGCTCGTGCCGGTCGCGGTCCGTCAGACGGCCGAAGCAGGGGACGTCGCCGCTTCCGCGTTCGAAGAGTTTCTCGAAGCCGCGGCCGTGGTGTTGCGGACACCCACGCTCATCTGGGTGTTCGTCGGCGGGGCGATGGTCACCTTCGCCGTGAATGGCCTCGTCGCGTGGGCTTCGACCTTCATGGCCCGCGTCCACAACATGTCGGTGCCGGACTTCAGTGCCCGGTTCGGCGTTTGGGCCCTGGCGGGTGGCATTTCGGGAGTGCTGGTGGGCGGCAAGATCGGCGACTCGCTGCAGGTCCGCTGGCCGGGGGGCCGGGTCGTGGCGTCGGGTGCCGGATTCATCATTGGCGGGCCGCTCGTCGCCTGGCTTCTGTTTTCAGGGAGTCTCCGGGGCTTCGCACCACTCCTGTTCGGCATTTACTTCTTCTATACCTGGTATAACGGGCCCCTGGCGGCCGTGATTTTCGACGTCGTGCCCGCCGCCGTCCGGGCGTCGGTCACCGGTGCCTTCGTGCTCTTCTCCCACCTGGCCGGAGACGCGCTCGCACCGCCGCTGGTGGGATACCTGTCGGACAAGACCAAAAGCATTCAGACGGCGATGATGATCCTTCCGGTGGCCGGCGTAGTTGGGGGGTTCGTGATTCTTGTGGCACTCAAAACCGTGGCGAACGACATGAAGCGGGTGAAGAAGTGAGCCGGCGCGAAACCCCCCGGCCCGAGGTGCGTTGCACCCGCTGCCGCGCCGAGCTCGATCGCTTCTGGTCGTTCTGCCCCAATTGCGCCAAGTCGCTCGTGTGGGGCGACACCCAGCGTGAGACTGGCGCGGAGTGCGCGTATTGCCGCTGGATGGTGTCGGACACGTTTTCGTTCTGCCCCTGGTGCGGCCGGAACATCCATGACCGCCAGTCGTCCCTCGAGCCGCTCAAGGCGCCGAAGGGATTCAAGTACCACGCGCGTTGCGACTGGGGATGCGGCGGCGGGGTGATGTACCCCATGCATTGGTGCCCCTGGTGCGGGCGCGAGCAGATCTGGCGGTACACGCACTTCCAGAACATCTGCCCGCACTGCGACAAGGGCGTCGACGACTGGATGGAGACCTGCCCGTGGTGCGGAGAAGACGCCACCGGACAGATCCTCATTCCCCGCGCACTCACGCGCGCACGCCGGCTGCTCATCGTCAGCCGCATCACCGACTGGAATTACCGCGTGCTGCTGCGCCCCGGTGTGTCGGGTGTGGACCCGGACGCGCCGAAGGTCATCGAGATCGACCGCCGCTACGTCACCGCCAAGCGCCACCGGGATAAGGCGAGCTGGAACATGCTCACGGGGCTCATCCTGCACGAGTTGGGGCACTCGTTCCTCTATCACCACTGGTCCTGGACTACAACCGGCCGGTTCCGTCGCACGTTCGGCGAAGTGCGGAAAGCCTACCGGGTCGCCGACGAGCACTGGGTCGATTTCGAGCGCCGGCGGATCGCCACGACCCTGCCGGACTACGTCAGCGTCTACGCGGCCACCCACCCGCAGGAGGATTTCGCCGAAACGTTCAGGTTTTACGTGGCCCGCCGGGGCAAGCTCCGGGAGCTCTTCGGGGAGTTCGGACGGAAACGCAAAGGAGTGCAACTCTTCGAGAAGTTCCTGGTCCTCCACGACTACGTGCGGAGCCTCCGCGGCTGGCGGTAGGTTATCTTATCCCCCGTCCCGTTTCCCGGAATAAACACGGAATGCGAGTACTGACGACCGTCCCGGCCGTCCCGGCCGTCCCGGCCGTCCTGGCCTGTCTCCTGGCGGCCAGCAACCTGAGTGCGCAAACGCCCGACTCCACCAAGCCGAAAGCCGACACGACCAAGTTGTCGTTCGGACTCGGCCTCGTGACGACGGGCGGGAACACGAGCGTCACGACCTTCAACTTCGGCAACAGCTTTTCGTACATCTCCCATCCGTGGGTGCTGTCCGAAGCGGCGTCGATGATCTACGGATCGACGCACGACACCGTCAACAACGACCAGTATCACCTGCTGCTTCGGGTGGACCACGGACTCCACGACGGTGTGTCGGCGTACCTCTACGCCGCCTTCGACCGCGACCGGTTCGCCGGTATCGTGTCGCGCTACCAGGAAGCGGCCGGTATCGCGTGGAAGGCGCTCGAAGGCCCGATCGACATGGTCACGCTCGAGGCCGGTGCCGTGCAGACCCAGCAGCGGGACGTGGGCAGTGGAACGACGACGTCGTTCACGGCGGCCCGCGCGGCGGCGACGTACCGGCACAACTTCAACAAGACCGCGTATGCCCAGGAAGCAGCGGAAATCCTTCCTGATCTCCAGCATAGCAAGAATCTGCGTATTAATTCGGAGACGGACCTTGTGGCGCCGCTGTCGACGGTATTTTCCATCAAGGTGGGCTATGTGGTCCGGTTCGACAATTTGCCCCCTCCGGGGTTTATGAAGACGGATCGGATCCTCACGACCGGGATCCAGATCACGCTTTAAAAGGAGGAGCGTATGGCTAATCCGGTACTGAACTCGAAGACGTTCGCCGGCTCGCGCACCCTGGCGGGTGCGGAGACGATGAGCGTCGAGGGGACCGTCAACAAGACGGGTCTCCTCCTGCTGATCTGTTTGGCGACGGCGAGCTGGGTGTGGACGCAGACGTACCACGCCATCGATCCGTCGATCGCGCGTCCCTGGATGATCGGCGGCGCCATCGGAGGATTGATCGTTGCATTCGCCACGGTGTTTCGGCCACAGTGGGCGCCCCTCACCGCTCCTCTGTATGCGGCGCTCGAGGGACTGGCCCTGGGTGGGGTGTCGGCGATGTATGCCACGGCCATTCCGGGCATCCTGGTGCAGGCGGTGGCGCTCACCTTCGGCACGCTGTTTGTGATGCTCCTGGCGTACCGGTCCCGCGTCATCCGCGTCACGCCGAGGTTCAGGCTGGTGATGGGCATCGCGATGAGCGCCATTCTTCTCTACTACGTCGCGACGATGGTGCTGGGGCTGTTCGGTGTCGACACCACGTTCTTCTACGCCGGCGGCACCCTCGGCATCATCGTGAGCGTGGTGATCGTCGCCATCGCGGCCCTGCGGATGGTGCTCGACTTCGACATGATCGCGAAAGGGGTGCAGGAGGGTGCCCCCAAGGCCATGGAGTGGTATGGGGCCTTTGCCCTGGTGGTGGGCCTCATCTGGCTGTACCTGGAAATCCTGAACCTTCTCGCCAAGACCAGCCGCCGGTAGGGCTGCAACCTTCGGTACTGCTCCGGGCATCCAAAGCCCGGGACCTCCTCAAAGGTCCCGGGCTTTTTCATTCCACCAGAGGTCCTTATGCCGATTGCGAATCGTCTACGTCCCGCGGCCGCCGCCCTGGCCCTCGCCCTGGTTGGCTGGATGGCCGGTCGCGCCTCGGGTGCTTCCGCCCCACGCTCCACCGCCGCCGCGGATTCCGCGACCATCGCTCACGTGCTCGATCTCCTGCGCAGCTCCGACACCACCGTCTGCGAGCTTGCCGCGCGCGCCCTCACGCAAGGTTGGGGCGACTATGGCGCGCCGATCGGCACGCCGCTGGCGCGGTCGGTGATGCGCATTGGCCGTCATCAGGAGGGCTACGCGGTCATCAATGCGTACCGCGCCGCCCTTCGCGATCCGAATACGTGTGTTCGTGACCTCGCCGCCCATCAAGTGGCCAACTACGACTCGGCCAGCCTGAGTGTCTTCACGGCGCTTTCGTCGGACCGCGACCCCGCCCTGCGCGCCACGGGGGTGCTGGGGATCGGCATCATCGGAAGCGAGAAGTCACTGCCCTTGCTCAAGAAGACCATCACGGAGGGCGACTTCCACGTCCGCGCCATGAGCGCCTGGGCCCTCGGCGAGGTGAATGATGGCGATGCAGTGTCCGTGCTCGCGACGGCACTGAAGGACGACTCCGCCGAGGTGCGCCAGCTCGCAGCCCGATCCCTCGGCTCCATCGGCGTGGTGAGCGCTCTCACGCCGCTGCGACGTGCTCTGCAAGATCCCGCGGCTCCCGTGCGGCAGACTGCCGCCTGGGCTCTGGGCGAGCTCGGCGAAAAGAGCGCGGTGCCGGCCCTGGGCGCGGCACTCAAGGACGCCGATCCCGACGTGCGCGCCACGACCGTGTGGGCGCTCGGCCAGATCTCGGATTCCGTTTCGACCGCGCCCCTCGCCAGCGTGCTGCAGGACGAGGATCCGGAAGTACGGCAGATGGCGGTGTGGGCGCTGGGTCAGGTTGGTGATCGCAGCACCGTGAAGCCGCTCTCTCAGGCGCTGAAGGATCGCGACGATGACGTGCGCAGCATGGCTGCATGGGCCCTCGGCCAGGTCGGCGACGAGGCCTCGGTGCCGGCACTCACGGGTGCGCTGAAAGATCCATCGTCAGACGTTCGCAGCACGTCCGCGTGGGCGCTCGGTCAGGTGGGTGAGTCCCAGGCGGTGCCCGGGCTGGTTGGGGCACTGAAGGACCCGCAGGCGGACGTGCAGTCGAGTGCGGCCTGGGCGCTGGGACAGATCGGGAGCCCGCAGGCCGTCGACGGGCTCAAGGATGCGCTCAAGGATTCAGATGCCGACGTGCAGGAAACCGTCGCGTGGGCACTCGCGCAGATCGACGATGACCGGGCTGAAGAGGCACTGACGGCGTACTACAAGACGGGGGGCATCGAGGAGCGTCGGGGGCCGCACCCTCACCCGCATCCCCATCCGCACATGGGCTTCCGCAACCTGAGTGGAGTGCCGATGCCTATGCCGATGCCCATGCCAATGCCTATGCCGATGCCGAACATGGGACGGATGCGCGTGCGTGTGCACCCGCACGTCCGGGTGCGCGCGAACTAGGACCGTTCCAACCGATTCGAAAGGCCTGACGTGAAGGTGATCGAGTTGGAACGGCCCTAGCTGACGCGGCTGGCGCGGGCTACGCCGGTCATGAACTCGCGTGCCCGCTGCACTTCGGAGAGATAGTCGGCGATCTCCTCGGTCTCGGCAGTCCGGTCCCAGCCGAGGAGCTCCGCCATCCGCCGGGCCACGGGCGGCGCGGCCGCGCTCCCGTGGGCCGGGTCCTCGTAAAACAGATGGGTCCGCCGGATGAGCACGTCCGATAGCCGCATCGCCATCTCGCGTTCCACGGCGTGGATCACCTCCGCCCACACTTCCGGGCGGCCTTCGAGGATCGGCCTCCCCAGCGCGCGGTCGCGTTCGATCAGGTTCACGAGCGCGGCCGATTCCGATCCGTAGGTCTTCACGAGATGCCGGGCCGTCGGCTCCTGGATATCGCGGGCCCGCGCCGACTCCACCATCACCTCGAGATCCGCGATGTCCCCGCCGGGGAGCACCAGATGATCGGTGGCCGCACGGGCCGGTACTGCCCGGCCATCCGCCTGGTGCAGGATCTCGCACGCCCGGTCCACCACATCGCGCCCCATGACGCGGTGCGTCGTGAGTTTGCCGCCGGCGATGGTGAGTAACCCGCTCGCGCTCACGACGATCCGGTGCTCGCGCGAAACCTGCGCCGGGGTCGCGGACTTCTCCGGCGCGAGCAGCGGACGCAATCCTGCCCAGGTGGAAATGACATCCTTCGGAGCGAGGCGTGCCTGGGGGAAGAGCGCATTGGCTGAGCGGAGGAGATAGACGACGTCGTCGGCGGTGGCACGGACTTCGTCCGGGGAAACGCTGTCGTCGGTGTCGGTGGTGCCGATGTAGCTGACTTCCCCCCACGGAAGGACGAACATCACGCGTCCATCGACAGGAGAGAGCAGGGTGATCGCGTTGGTGTGTCCGATCCGGGCCCGCGGGACCACCACGTGAACGCCTTTCGTGGGCCGGAGCAGGGCCGGGGTATTCGGGTCGTCGAGACGACGAAGCCCATCCACCCAGGGCCCGGTTGCGTTCACCACGACCTTCCCCTGAATCGAAGCGGCCTCGCCGGTGAGCTGGTCGCGCACCGTGACACCCTTCACGGTGCCGTCCGGCTTGGAGAGTGCGGTCACCTCGACGTAGTTGGCGACCTGGGCTCCCGCGATCGCCGCAGCGCGGAGATTCGCGAGGGTCAGCCGGGCGTCGTCGGTCTGCGCGTCCCAGTACAACCCCGCGCCGGTCAGGCCCTTCTCGCGGAGACCGGGCTCCATCCGCCGTGCGGCCTTCCGCGAAAGCCACTTGTGCGTGTGCACGTTCCGGAAGGATGCCAGGAGGTCGTAGAGCCACAGCGCCGCGAAGATCCGCCACCCCGGAACGCGGGCACCACGGTAGGCGGGGAACACGAAAGGCAGGGGCCGCACCAGGTGCGGTGCAATGTTCAGGAGGACCCGGCGTTCACGGCTGGCTTCGAACACCAGACCGAAGTCGCGGTGTTCCAGATAGCGGAGGCCGCCATGAATCAGGCGCGACGAATGGGAGCTGGTGCCGCCCGCGAAGTCACCCTTGCCGACCAGGCCCACCGAAAGGCCACGCAACGCGGCGTCGCGTGCGATCGCCGCTCCGGTGATGCCGCCGCCGATCACCAGCAGATCGACCGGCGTTTCGGTCATTTTCGCGAGAGCCGACGCGCGCCCGCGGTGAGAGAACGAAGTTTCGGCTCCCAACGAAACGGCCTCCGCTTGGCCCGCCCGGCGGCGTGGTGGTAGGTTTCCCGTGCTGAGTGTGACCCCGAGGGAGAATGTAATGCCTCAAGGAGACCGCCGCGTCGCCATCGTCGCCGGATGTCGAACGCCGTTCGCCAGGTCGGGAACGGTGTTCCGCGACGTGCTGGCCGTGGACCTGGCGCGCCACGCGGGCCGCGAGCTCCTCGAGCGGACCAATCTCGATCCCCACGAAGTGGACGAGGTGATCTTCGGGCAGGTGGTCGCCTCTCCGCTGGTGCCGAACATCGCACGCGAAGTCAGCCTCCTGCCGCAGCTGCCGAAGGAAATTCCCGCGTACACCGTGAACCGGGCCTGTGCCTCCTCCGGCCAGGCGGTTACCAACGCGGCCGATCAGATCATGCGTGGCCACGCCGACGTGATTCTCGCCGGTGGTGTCGAATCCCTCACGGACGTGCCCATCCTCCATACCCACCGCATGGCCCTGATTCTGACGGAGCTGTCGAAGGCGAAGTCGCTGGGCGCCCGGCTGGCCACGCTGGCCAAGATCAGGCCGCGTGACCTGGTGCCGGTGTCACCGGCCATCGCCGAACCTTCCACCGGCGAAACCATGGGGCAGTCGGCCGAGAAGATGGCGAAGGAGAACGGAATCACGCGGGAAGCCCAGGACCAGTGGGCCCTGCGCAGTCACCGCCTGTCCGCGGCGGGCACCGCCGACGGCCGCCTCACGGCCGAGATCGTGCCCTGGCTTCCCGCCGACGGCGGCACCCCCATCACATCCGACAACGGCATCCGGACCGATACCAGCCTCGAGCAGATGGCCAAGCTCAAGCCGGTGTTCGACCGCCGGTACGGATCGGTCACGGCAGCGAATTCGTCGCCCCTCACCGACGGCGCCTCCGCCGTCCTCCTCATGAGTGAGGATGCCGCTGAGGCCCTCGGCTACAAGCCTCTCGCGTTTCTTAAGTCGTACGCCGTCGCCGCGGTCGATCCGGGGTGGCAGCTCCTCCAGGGGCCGCTCTGGGCCGTGCCGAAGGCGCTCGAACGTGCGGGGATCCCGTGGAGCTCACTGGGCCTCCTGGAAGTGCACGAGGCGTTCGCGGCGCAGGTGCTGTCGAACTTCAAAGGCTGGGGTGAGAAGGGCTGGGACGTGAATCCCGACATCATCAACGTGATGGGCGGGTCGATCGCCATCGGCCATCCCTTCGGCGCTACCGGTGGCCGGGTGATCACGACCCTCGCGAACGAGATGAACCGCCGCGACGTCCAATTCGGCCTCGTATCGATCTGCGCGCAGGGCGGCATGGCGTTCGCCTGCGTGCTGGAGCGCGTCTGATGGCGGGTCCGGCGCTCACCTGGGAAATCGCGGACGGCATCGCGATCGTCACCTTCGACACGCCCGGCTCGTCGGTGAACGTCATCTCGGCGTCCGTGAAGGAAGAAGTGATCCGTGCGTTCGACACGCTGAAGGCCGATGAGCGGGTGAAGGCCGTCGCGTTCTTCTCTGGCAAGCGCGACAACTTCATCGCGGGCGCCGATATCGAAGAGTTCGTCAAGCTGCAGAGCGCCTCGGAGGCCGAGCAGATGTCCGCCGACGGTCAGGCGATGCTCGGGAAGGTCGCGGACTTCCCGAAGCCGGTCGTCGTCGGTATTCACGGGGCCTGCGTCGGCGGCGGGCTCGAGTTCTCACTCTGCTGCGCGTACCGCATCGCGACCGATCATCCCAAGACATCCATCGGCCTTCCAGAGATCAAGCTCGGCATTCTCCCCGGCGCGGGCGGCTGTCAGCGGCTGCCGCGACTGATCGGCGTCCGGGCGGCGCTCGATATCATCCTCGCCGGGAAGACCGTGCCGGCGAGGAAGGCCCTACAGGTCGGCATCATCGACGAGATGGTACCGCCGTCGATTCTCCGGCGTCAGACGCTCGAGATCGCGAAGCAGCTCGCGGGCGGCTGGCGCCCCAGCCGCAAGCGCCCGGGTGGCTTCGTGGGATTCCTCCTGGATGGCAACCCCCTGGGACGGGCGCTGGTGTTCAACCTGGCGCGGAAGGGCGTTGAGAAAGAGACGCACGGGAACTACCCGGCGCCCCTCGCCGCGCTCGATGCCGTGGAGTTCGGGCTCAAGCACGGGATGACGGCCGGGTTGGCTCACGAAGCGCGTGGCTTTGGTCAGCTCGCCGTCACCGACGTCTCCCGCAAGCTGGTGCAAATCTTCTTCGCCGACAGCGCGCTCAAGAAGGACATGGGAATCGACAATCCCCCGCCACCGGCGGCAGTCCACCGGCTGGGGGTCGTGGGATCGGGATTCATGGGATCGGGGATCGCGGGAACCGCGGTTACGCAGGCCGGCGTAGACGTCAGACTGAAGGACGCCGACCTGACGCACGTCTCCAAAGGAGTGGCGGCGGCGAAGGGCGTGATCGAAGAGCGCTACAGGAGGCGCCGGATCACCAAGTTCGACCGCACCCGACTTCTCGCTCTGGTGTCCGGAGACGCCGCGTTCACCGGGTTCGCCCGCGCGGAGCTCGTGATCGAGGCGGTGTTCGAGGATCTCAAGGTCAAGCAGCACGTCCTGAAGGAAGTGGAAGCCGCGATCCCGCCCTCCGCGGTCTTCGCGACCAACACGTCGACCATCCCGATCTCCGACATCGCCACGGCCTCGAGCAGGCCGGGCCAGGTGATCGGCATGCATTTCTTCTCGCCGGTTCCGCGGATGCCGCTGCTCGAGATCATTCCGAGCAAGGACACGGCTCCTGGCACGGTCAGCACCGCCGTGGCGTTCGGGCGCCGGATGGGGAAGACCCCCATCGTCGTGAAGGACAGCCCCGGCTTCTGGGTGAACCGGATCCTGGCCCCCTACATGTGCGAGGCCGCCTACGTTCTCCTCGGCGGCACGGCCATCGACGAGATCGACCGCGCGTTGGTGCAGTTCGGCTTCCCCGTGGGACCCGTGACGCTGCTGGACGAAGTGGGTTTGGATGTCGCTGTCCACGCATCCGAAGTGCTCTTCAAGGCCTTTGGCGAGCGCATGAAGCCCGTTCCAATCCTGGAGTCGTTCATCAAGGACCAGCGGTTGGGAAGAAAGGCCAACAAGGGCTTCTACAAGTACGAGAAGGGGAAGAAGCGGGGGGTGGACGAGACCGTGTACGCGCTCGCTGGTGTCCATCCGAACGGCGGTCCTCGCGCCGCCGAAATCGTTCAGCGCCTGACCCTGGCCATGGTGAACGAGGCCGCACGGGCCCTTGCCGAGCGGGTCGTGCGCTCCCCGCGCGACGGCGACATCGCGGCGATCTACGGGTTCGGTTTCCCGCCCTTCCGCGGCGGTCCCCTGCGGTACGCGGACGACCTCGGCGCCGCGCGCGTGGTCGAAGACCTCGAGCGCCTGACCGAGCGGTTGGGCATGCGATTCACGCCCTGCGACGCCCTGAAGGACATGGCGCGGAGCGGCGGCAAATTCTACTCCTGATCGGCTAAGGATCTCACGACGATGCTGCGCGCCGGCCTGCTCTGGCTCAGCGAGCAACCGCAGGTTTTCCGATTCGTCCGGTCCAGCCGGCTGGCGCAGAAGTTCGCGTCGCGGTTCGTGGCCGGCGAAACCATCGACACCGCCATCAACGCGTTGAAGGCGCTCAACGCCGCCCACATGACGGTCAGCCTCGATCTCCTCGGCGAGTCCGTGCACTCAGCCGACGAAGCACGCTCCGCGCAGCACAGCTACCTGGAGCTCCTGGATCGCATTCAAAGCGCGGGCGGCAATGGCAACGTTTCGGTGAAGCTCACCCAGATGGGCCTCGACATCGACGAGGCGCTCTGCGTGACCAACCTCCGGGCGATCATCGGGCGGGCCAAGCAGTACCACTCGTTCGTTCGTCTGGACATGGAAGGGTCGGCGTACACCGAGCGAACGCTCGACATGTTCAAGCGGACCCTGTACCCTGAGTTCGGGCAGACGACCGGTGTGGTGCTGCAGTCGTACCTCCGCCGCACGGCGCAGGATGTGGACGAAATGATCGGACTCGCGGCTCGCGTGCGGCTGTGCAAGGGTGCGTACAAGGAGCCGGCGACCGTGGCGTACCCGAACAAGGCAGACGTCGACGCGAACTACGTGACCTGCATGGAGCGCCTGATGGAGCGGGGCAACTATCCCGGCCTCGCCACGCATGACGAAACCATCATCGAGCACGCCAAGGGATTCGCGAAGCGGAAGGGGATCGGTGCGGAGCGGTTCGAGTTCCAGATGCTCTACGGCGTGCGGCGTGACTTGCAGATGCAGCTGCGGAAAGAAGGGTGGAATCTCCGGGTGTACGTGCCGTACGGCACGCACTGGTACCCATACCTCATGCGTCGCCTCGCCGAACGGCCGGCAAACATGTGGTTCATCCTCGGCAACGTGATCCGGGAGTCGCTACGACGGAAGTAACACCGGACGGCCCCGATGGCACGCTGGGTGGATACCAGCGGGTGCATCGGCGGGCGCCGGCGTTCGGCGGCAGCGACGGGCAGGCCTACACGGTATCGACGTTCGTGGATGACGACCCCGATCCATCGGGCCGGTACGGCGCGGCGTTGCTGTTCATCCGCTGGTCGGAGGCTGGCGACCGCCCCGTCGGTCACGTCGAAACCGACTACCTCGCCTTCGGTCCCAATCCGGACGCGGCGCTGGCTCCTCTGCTCGAGCTCACACTGGAAGACGTGAAAGCCCACCTCGACCGGCTCCTGACCCGGTGACCTCCGGCGTCGTTCTGTCCCGCGCCGGCTCGACGTACCGGGTGCACGTCGAGGGTCGCGAGATCACGGCCATCCTCCGGGGCAAGCTCAAGCACAAGGACGACGATCGCGTGGTCGTGGGCGATGTCGTCGAAATGGATCTCGAATCTCCCGACTCCGGTGCAATCACCGGGATTCGGGAACGACGGAGCGTCCTCGAGCGGCGCGCCGCCGGGCAGGGCGCGGGCCGGGCTCAGCCCATCGCGGCCAATGTGGACCAGGTGCTGGTGGTCGCCGCCGCGCGTGACCCCGAACCGACCCCGCGCATGCTGGACCGTTTCCTGGTCATCGCCGAGGCGAACCAGCTGCCGGCGTTCGTGGTGGTGAACAAGAGCGAGCTGGACCGTGACGCGGGTCCCGCCATCGTCGAGCGTTACCGGGCGGCCGAGTACCAGGTTCTGCTCACGTCCGTGAAGGCGAACGAGGGACTGGGAGAGCTCGAGGAGCGCCTGCGGGGACGCGAGACGGTTCTTGCCGGGCAATCGGGTGTCGGGAAGTCGAGTCTCTTGAACGCCATCGAGCCGGGTCTGAAGCTCCGGATCGGCGCGATCAGCGAGAAGTGGCGCACGGGGAAGCACACCACCACGGCGGCCGAGTTGATACCGCTGAAGCCTGGGGGGTACGTGGTGGACACGCCCGGGATGCGGGAGGTGGGGGCCTGGGGGATCGAGCCGGCGGGGCTGGCATCCTGCTTTCCGGAGTTCCGGCAATTCCTGGGGCAGTGTCGGTTCGACAATTGCCGGCACCTGAACGAGCCATCCTGCGCAGTGCGGCGGGGGGCGGACGAAGACGCGTTCCCGAAGGACCGCCTCGTGTCGTACGAGCGGATCTACGAGGAGATCAACGTTCCTTCCTGGTCCAGCGGTCGGCGTCGCGGCTCCTGACCTTCGCCATCGTCGCCGCGAACGCCTGGTCGAGGTCGATGCCTTGAGAGTTGGCGAGACAGATGACGACGAACAGGATGTCCCCGAGCTCCAGGGCCAGGTGGCCCTCCGGCTCCTCCGCCTTCTTCGTCTTCTGACCAAACCGGTGATTGATCTCGCGGGCCAGCTCGCCTACTTCTTCCGTGAGCCGCGCCAGGTTGGTGAGCGGACTGAAATATCCTTCTTTATATTGGCTGATCCATTGATCGACTGCCGCCTGGGCCTCGCCAAAAGACACCGGAGCCTCCGTTCGTGACCGCTCTCAAGCCGCTGGTGCTGCCGTTTCGGGGTGAGCGCTACGCGAGCCCGTCGCTCGACCGGGTCCTGGCTCCTCCGTACGACGTCATTTCTCCCGACGCGCGGAAAGCGCTGGCCGCTCGCGATCCCCACAATATCGTCCACCTGATTTTGCCGGAAGCGGCGGTGACCGAGGAGAAGTACGCGCATGCCGCGCGGCTCCTCGGCGAGTGGCGCAAGGCGGGCGTGCTGGCCGAGGATCCGGGGCCGTCGGTCTACGTGGTCGCCCAGGACTACACGCTGCCCTCGGGTGAGCATCGCACCCGCGTCGGCATGCTCGCCGCCGTCTCGGCCGAGCCGTACGACACCAGGCGCATCAAGCCGCACGAGAAGACGCACAGCGGGCCGAAGGCCGACCGTCTGGCCCTCCTCAAGGAAACGAAGACCGGTCTCGAGTCCATCTTCCTGCTCGCGCCCGATTCCGATCGGGGACTGACGAAGGCGCTCCTCGACATCACGAAAGCCAAGTCGGCGGCGGAGGGCGCGCTGGACGGCGTCGCTCACCGGCTCTGGGTCGTGACCGGCAAAGCGGGCGAGGAGCTGGCGGAGCGGGCTTCGGCCGGTGCGCTCTACATCGCCGATGGTCACCACCGCTACGAAACGGCAGTCGCGTACGCCAAGGAAAACCCCAAAGCCGACCGCGTCATGGCCTTCATCGTTTCGGCACATGACCCCGGGCTCGTGGTCCTGCCGACACACCGGGTGATCTACGGCGCCGGCCGGGACGTGTCCCATTTGATCGAGCAGTGGAAGTTGTGGTTTGACGTGACCCCGAGCGGCAACGTGACCGACGTGGTCGGGCACCTCGCGAAAGCCGGCGCGTCTCACCCCGCCTGCTTCGTCGCACTGCCCAAAGACGGCTACACGATGGTCCTGCGGTCCAATGCGCCGCTGAATGACGTTCCGGGGCTCGGGACCAGCCCGGCGCTCCGGTCCCTCGACGTCGCCGTCATCGAGCCGCTCGTCGTAAAGCAGATCCTGGGTGCCGGCACGTCTACGCCGACGCTGACGTACACGCCGGACGCCAAGGCTGCGCTGGACGCCGTGAAGAACGGGCATGCCGCGGCGTCCGTATTGCTCAACCCAACGAAGGTGTCGCAGGTAGTCGCCGTAGCCGATGCGGGAGAAGTGATGCCACAGAAGTCCACGTACTTCGTCCCCAAGGTTCCGGCGGGTCTGGTTCTCAAGCCATGAGTGCAGGCCGCCCGCGCGAGAAGATCCTCGAGAATCTGGAGTCGGTGTACCGCGAAGCGTACGACCGGGCCAAGTCGGCGGGCGATGAGCGCCGCATGGCCGATCTGGACGCCGCGTATCAGCGGGAGCAGCTCCTTCTGGAAGTCCTGCTCGACATTCGGGATAATCTGACGTCCAAGGCTCCTTCCTTGGCGGCCCCCGCTCCGTCGGGTCCCGATCCGATCGCTGTCGTCGATACCATCCGCCGAATCAGTCAGCTCCGCTAAGGGAGATTGTGATGCGCCGCCTTTCCTTGCTGCTCCTCTTGCCTGTGGCCGCCTGCGGCCCGAAGGCCGATCTCGTCATCACTCACGGCATGGTCTGGACCGGAACCAGCTCGGGAGGTCCTCAGCCCGGTGGCGTCGCCATCAAAGGCGACAAGATCGTCGCCGTGGGGGACAGCGCGGCGCTCGCGCCGTTCATGGGTTCGGACACGAAGGTGATCGACGCGAAGGGCGGGCTCGTCGCTCCTGGATTCAATGACGCGCACACGCATTTCGTGGATGGCGGCTTCCAGCTCTCGTCCGTGGATCTCCGGACCGCCGCGACGCCGCAGGAGTTCGTGCGCCGCATCGCCGAGTTCGCGAAGACCCGGAAGCCGGGCGAGTGGATCACCGGCGGTGACTGGGACCATACGTTGTGGCCCGGTCAGCCACTGCCCCGGCGCGAGTGGATCGATTCTGTCACTCCGAACAATCCGATGTTCATCAGCCGGCTCGATGGCCATGAGGCGTTGGCGAATTCCGCGGCGTTGAAGGCGGCGAACGTCACCAAGGACACGCCGACTCCCCCGGGGGGCGAGATCCTGCACGACGCGAAGACCGGAGAGCCCACCGGCATCTTCAAAGACAACGCGATGGGCCTGATCGACAAGGCCATCCCCGATCCCTCGCCCGAACGCGTCGACTCGGCAGTCGCCCGGGCGCAAGTTTATGCCGCGTCCCTGGGGCTGACCGGCACGTCGTTCGTATCGGTGCCCTTCGCCGATTGGGCCAGCCTCCGGCGGATGGAGCAAGCCGGCAAGCTGACGATGCGGTTCACCTTGTATCTGCCGCTCATGCAGTGGCACGCCATTGCGGACTCGCTGAAGGTATTGGGCGCGGGAGACGACTGGGTGCGGGTCGCCGGCGTGAAGGGATTCATGGATGGTTCCGCCGGTGCGCGCACCGCGAAGTTTTACGAGCCCTACTCCGACTCCGCGGGCTACACCGGACTCTTCCGGTATCCGCCCGACAGCATGGCGAAGTGGATCGGCGCGGCGGATTCAGCTGGTCTGCAGGTCGCAGTCCACGCCATCGGCGACCAGGCGAACGGCGTGCTGCTCGGGATCTATGACAGCGTGGGCAAAGCACATGGCCCGCGCGACCGCCGGTTCCGGGTCGAGCACGCGCAGCATCTGCGCCCGCAGGACATTTCAAAGTTCGGCGCCGACGGCATCATCGCCTCGGTCCAGCCCTCGCACCTCACCGACGACGGCCGCTGGATCGAGAAGCGCATCGGGTCCGAGCGCATCAAGACGACGTATCCCTTCCGGACGATTCTCGACACGCACGGTGTGCTCGCCTTCGGGTCCGACTGGGACGTCGCGACGCCCGATCCGCTGAAGGGCATCGACGCCGCGGTCACGCGGCGGACAAATGACGGGAAGAATCCGGGTGGCTGGCAGCCGCAGGAGAAGATCACGCTCGCCGAAGCACTCCGGGCGTACACGTGGGGGAATGCGTACGCCGTGTCCCAGGAGAAGAAGCGCGGCACGCTGGCACCGGGGATGTACGCCGATGTCGTGGTGGTCGACCGCAACCTGTTCGCCATCCCCGCCGACTCGATCGGTGACTCGCACGTGCGGGCCACGATCGTGGGCGGGAAGGTGGTGTTCGAGCACAAATAGTGTCGCACTTTGCAACTTTGCGCAGGTAGCGGACGGCGGGGGAAAAAGCAGATTGAACGCCGGGCGTTTTGATCGGGAACGCCGCGTTGGCGTCCCAGGTTGCCGCAAAAACGCCTGTCGAAACTGCGCAGGAGCACCGAAATGAAGCGGATCGTCGTCACCATACTGGCACTCGGGTTTGCGGGGACGGCCGCATCGGCGCAGGACTCCGTGCCGTCGCTCTCAACCCTCGAGGCGAGGGTCAAAGCAGGCGATTCACTCGACGCCCTGACCGAGTTTCGCCTCGCCCTGCGGTACGAGGGACAGCGTCGATACGACGACGAGGAACGCGCGTTGCGGACGGCGATCGCGGCCGACCCGAGGATGGCGCCTCCCTACATGCTGCTCTCGGACATGCCCTACCTGAAGGACAAGAACCTCGCCAAAGAAGAACGACGCCACGAAACTCCAGTTGACCGCCTTCCAGCGCTGGATTCGGCGCGGCGATTCCGGGCTCGGTGGTTTGCCGTCAATCCGTTCGGCGAGCTGCACCTGCTCGAGGGAAATCCGCTTCCGCAGGGCACGATCGTGCTTCCGAATACCTACTCTCCGAGGGTGTTCGCCTATCTCAGTTGGGTGGGAGAGTTCGCCTACTTCGCCGAGCGGTACGACCTCTCATACGGTGCCCTGGACATGCTCTGGAGCCGGCGCTTTCCCAATGCGCCCGTCGACTCCATCCCGACATGGCTGCTGTTCTATCACGGCCTGGCCGCGACACAGGAAGGGATGTACGACAAGGGCGCGAACGATTTCCAAGTACTAGTGACTCGCGGTACGGCGCAGGAACAACCGGATACCATGCTTCGCATCCCGTTCACTGCGAACGCGTACCGATTCGTGCTGGCGATCATCAAGGAGCGTTCGAACAAGCCAGTCGACGCGATTCAACTCTATCACGACATCATCCAGAGGGACCTTGGGTTCTACATGGCGCACGACCACCTCGCCCTGCTGTACCGGCAATACAAGATGTGGGACAGTGCCACGGTAGAAGCGCAGGCTGCAGTCGAGGCGAATCCGGACGATCCCTCACTCCTGCTCGATCTGGGGGCGATTCAAAGGGAGTCCGGTCACCTGCCGGACGCTGCGGCGACTCTGCAAAGGGCGGTCGCGATCGACCCGCGGTATCCGGAGGCGTACTACCGGCTGGGCATCGTTGCTCAGGAACTGCACCAGTCCGCCGACGCACAGGCTGCACTCACTCATTTCATCGCCGTCGCTCCGCGCCAGCTGGAACCTGAGGTCATCGATGCCAAGAAGCGTCTCGACTCGCTGCACTAAGGCCCTGCTGATTGCGATGCTCGTGGCCGCCCCGATCACCGGGGGCGCGGCCCAGCAGCGCACGTCCTACGAGGAGCTGCAGACCTTCTCGCAGGTGCTGACCTACATCTTCCACAGCTACCCGGACTCGGTCAGCTACAGCATGCTGGTCAAGTCCGCGATCGACGGCGTCCTGCGCGACCTGGATCCCCACAGCCTCTTCTTTTCCCGGCTCGAGTACGAGCGCTTCGACTCACTCGAGCAGGGCCTCCTCGCGGAAACCGGCGCACACGTGGACGAAGTCGATGGCGACCCGACCGTCCTCGGCGTGTCCTCCAAGAGCTCGGCGGAGGATGCCGGGGTGCGTCCCGGAGACCGCGTCGAGGCGATCAACGACACCGTCGTCGCGGGACTCGAGATCGAAACCGTCAGGTTGCGGATGGCCGGCTCGCCCGGGACCAAGGTGCGGGTCCGCTTCGCGCGCGGGTCGCGGCTTGAGCCCGACACCTTCAGTGTAACCCTGAAGCGCAAAGTCCCGGAGGAACGCTTCGTCCAGGAGGTCCGGATGGTCGACTCCGTGACCGGATTTGTACGGCTCGACCAGTTCGGCGCGAAGGCCGCCGACGAAGTCCACGACGCCATCAGGAATCTCAAGAAACAGGGAGCACGGCAGATCATTCTCGATCTCCGGGACAACCCCGGGGGCTACATCGTGCAGGCGGTGGACCTGGTCTCTGAGTTCGTCCCCAAGGGGACCATCGTCTTCAGCACCAAGGGACGCCGCGCCGACGTGGACACCACATACCGCACCAAGAAGGACGGCGACTTCCGGGACCTGCCCCTGATCGTCCTGGTCAATGAACGGTCGGCCAGCGCGGCCGAAGCGACCGCCGCGTCGCTCCAGGACCACGACCGGGCCCTGATCGTCGGACAGCGGAGCTTCGGGAAGGCGCTCATGCAGACCGAGTTCTTCCTGTCGTCCGGTGAAGTGTTGCACATGACCATCGGGCACGTGATTTCGCCGTCCGGGCGCTTTATCCAGCGCCGCTACGCGGGGCTCGCCATCGAGCAGTACTACAACCTCGCCGGCAAGAACGGAGCGGCGGGGGACACGAGTCAGGTCTATCACACGGACGACGGCCGGACCGTCCGCGGGGGCGGCGGCGTCCTGCCCGATATCGTCGACACCCTTGGCTGGCAGCCGGGAGCCTGGTGGGGGGTCGCTCAGGATTCCGGGTGGATCGCGTCGGTGGCGGATAGCGTCGCGAACACGATGCCCACCACGCCTGCCGGCATGACCGCCTTTGAAGCACGACTCCCGAACTGGGGGAATTCACTCATGCCGCCGCTCCTGAAGCGGATCAGGGAACGGTTGCATGTGCAGGCGGTGGTCGACTCGACGCAGCAATGGCGCCTGGGATACGAAGTGGGACGTCAGGTAGTCCAGAATCGCTGGGGCGTGGACGCGATGTATGACCTGGACTTGCACCACGACCGGGACGTCCGGACCGCGCTCGGCGCGTTTCCCAAGTTGGCCGACCTTTTGAAGGGAAAGCCCAACTAGGCTAGTTTTCAGCGCATGGCCACCAAGACCCCCCCCCAGTCCCGCACCCAGTCCAAGTCCACCAAGTCCCAGCTCTCGAAGACCGAGCTCTTGGACATGTACCGGCTGATGCTCCTGTCCCGTCGCATCGACGACAAGGAGATCCAGCTCAAGCGCCAGAACAAGATCTTCTTCCAGATCTCCGGTGCCGGTCACGAGGCCATCCTGGTGGCTGCCGGCAAGGCCATGAAGCCGGCCCACGACTGGTTCTATCCCTACTACCGGGACCGGGCCCTCTGCCTGACCCTGGGCATGACACCCACCGAGATGCTCCTCTCGGCCGTCGGCGCCGCCGAAGACCCGAATTCGGGTGGCCGGCAGATGCCGTCGCACTGGGGTCACCAGGCCCTCAACATCGTCAGCCAGTCGTCGCCCACCGGGACGCAGTTCGTCCAGGCGGTCGGTTGCGCCGAGTCGTGGTACCGGGCGTCGAAGATTTCCGATGCGGACGTATCGGTGAAAAAGGACGAAGTGGTCTATTGCTCGTCCGGCGACGGGACGACCAGCGAAGGCGAATACTGGGAGGCGCTGAACACGGCCTGCAATCTCAAGCTGCCGGTCGTATTCCTCGTCGAAGACAACGGGTATGCCATCTCCGTGCCGGTCGAGGTTCAGACGGCGGGAGGCTCCGTCTCCAAGCTGGTCACCGGGTTCCCGGGCCTCTTCATTCAGGAAGTAGACGGCTGTGATCCGATCGCCTCGTACGAGACGATGCGGCGCGCCGTGGAGTACTGCCGGGAACGCAAAGGCCCGGCGCTCGTGCACGCGCATGTCACCCGCCCATACTCCCACTCGCTTTCGGACGACGAGATCCTGTACCGCCCGTCGAAGGAGCGTGAGGAAGAGGCCAAGCGGGATTGCGTCGTGGTTTTCCCCAAGCGGCTCGTCGCGGACGGCATCGCGACCCAGGCGGAGATCGAGGCGATCCAGAAGCAGGTCGACGACGATGTTCAGGTCGCGGCCGACATGGCCCTGGTGTCTCCCCAACCGAAGACCGACACCGTCTACCACTATGTCTACTCCCCCGACGTCGACCCCACGTCGGAGCAGTTCGATACCGAGGACGATCCGCAGTTCAAGGGTGAGCCGACCACGGTGGTCGACCTCCTGAACGCCTGCATGAAGGATGAGATGGCGCGCGATCCGCGCATTCTCGTGTTCGGTGAAGACGTCGCGGACGCGAGCCGCGAAGCGGTGCTGAAGGACGTGAAGGGCAAAGGCGGAGTGTTCAAAGTCACCTGGGGCCTGCAGCGCCAGTACGGCGGCGACCGGGTCTACAACTCACCGCTGGCGGAAGCCAACATTCTGGGCCGCGCCATCGGACTGTCGACGCGGGGCTGGAAGCCCGTGGTCGAGATCCAGTTCTTCGACTACATCTGGCCCGCGTACCACCAGATCCGGAACGAGATGGCGACCATGCGCTGGCGCTCGAACAACGCGTTCAAGTGCCCGGCGGTGGTGCGCGTGACGTACGGCGGCTACCTGAAGGGCGGTTCGATCTATCACTCGCAGACGGGCGCGGTCGTCTTCACCGCGGTCCCCGGTCTCCGCGTGATCTGCCCGTCCACCGCGCTCGACGCCAACGGCCTCCTGCGAACCGCCATCCGCTGTGACGACCCCGTGCTCTTCCTCGAGCACAAGCACCTGTACCGCCAGACCTACAACAAAGCCCCGAATCCCGGCCCGAACTTCATGATCCCGTTCGGCAAGGCGCGGGTGGCGCGGGAAGGCACCGACCTGACCGTCATCACCTACGGCGCCGTGGTGCAGCGTGCCCTCGTGGCCGCGAAGATGCTCGAAGACGCTGACGGCACCCGGGTCGAGGTGCTCGACTTGCGCTCGCTCTCTCCGGTCGACTGGGAGACGATCGAGCAGTCGGTGCGGAAGACCAACAAGGTGCTGGTGGCCTACGAAGACTCGCTGTCGTGGGGCTATGGCGCCGAGATCGCCGCGAAGGTGGCGGACGTGTGCTTCCCGTGGCTCGACGCGCCGGTCAAGCGCGTGGCCTCAACGGACACGTTCGTCGCGTATGCGCCGGAGTTGGAAGATGTGATTCTGCCGCAATCGGAAGGTTTGGCGGCGGCGATGCGGGAGCTGAAGGCCTTCTAGTTCCTGCCTCAGGACCGCATGAGGTCTTTGACTTCCCCCGCCGCGGCGATGGCATGATCCACGTCGCGTGAGAGGGCCCGGGCCTGCTGGGTGGCCTGGGTGAGATCGCCGAGCACGGCGCCGATCCCGGCGGACTTGAGGCGCAGCAGGTCGTACCGGACGTTCTGCATCGCCAGGACACACGATTCGAGCTGGTCCCGCACGCCGTCCCGCCGCCCCACCAGATCTGCCAATGCCTGCCGCTGCCGCTCGAGCAGTGCGAGCTGGCGGTCGCGCTCCGCGCCCTCAGGCTGTCCCTTCACCTGCACGAGGCGTTCGTCCAACCGTGGCAGGCTCGTGCCATCGACGTCGGCGCTCATCGCGTGCAGCATCCTCGCGAGATTCTCGGCGCGCGCCATCAGCGCATCCACGGTCTGCGTGACCTCCGGAAGTCGCTCTTTGTCGGACTGCGGCAGCCGCTGGACCACGCCGAAGATCGCCTGACGGTCGCGGCGAACCTGGTCAATGGTGGCCGCTTCGTTGCCGTAGTCGTCGATGCTCGCGGGCAGCAAGGGTGTGCCCACCGCGGGCGAAAGGCGCGACTCCGCCGCGTCTGGAGCCGCGGGGCGCATGAAGACGTCGCGCCAGCTGTAACCCGCCTCCCAGAGACGCCAGAACCTCGGCAGCACGCCGAACGCGCCCCACAGCCCCACGGGCCAGATCGCCCAGTTGACGCCGCCACCGGTGACAAGGTTCAGGAACAGCAGACCGCACGACACGGATGCCCACGAGACGAAGTTGGCGCGCGTCGCCTTTACCATTGAGGCTTCGCCACTGGCCGTCTTCCCGACTTGCTGATTCCGGTCCCGCTCACGTTGCAACCGCCGGCCCGCGCGTCCACGGCCGATATCCGGAGAGCGCGGCACCGGAAGCGGCGCGCGACCCTGTGGAGCCACCGGCCGGTTCAGTCCGCTCGACCCCCGGCTCGTCACCACCCGTGGCGAAGGCCGGAACGCCGGCGTGGAGCGCGACTCGAGCGCCCGTCGCAGAGCGTCAGCCGTCGGCCACCGCTTTTCCGGATCCTTGTCCAAACAGCGCATGACACAAGCCGAGAGCTCGCCGGGACAGTCGGACCGCTTCGAGGTGATGTCCGGCGCTTCTTCCGTGATCTGCTTCATGAGGAGGCCGGGCACCGTGGGAGCGGAGAATGGCAGCTCGCCGACGAGCATCTGATAGCCGACCACACCCAGGCTGTAGAGATCGGAGCGCCCGTCGATTTCGCGCTCGCCCAGCGCCTGCTCCGGGCTCATGTAGTGCGGTGTCCCGATCGCCACGCCGGTTCCGGTGAGCGTCCCCGGGCCGGTGGAGGAGGTCAGAGCCTTGGCGATTCCGAAGTCCGTGACCATCACGCGGCCACGCGAGCCCTCGAGGAGGATGTTGTCGGGCTTCACGTCACGGTGGACGATCCCGAGCGCGTGTGCGGCGCCGAGGGCGTCGACGGTCTCGAGCATGATGCGGCGGGCCTCTTCCGGGGGCAGGGTCCCCCGCCGCTGGAGTTTTCCCGAGAGCGGTTCGCCGTCCACGAACGCCATGATGAAGTAGACGAGGCCGTCAGGACCCTCGCCGACCGAGAAAATCGGAACGATGTGCGGATGGGACAGGCGCGCGGCGGTCTCCGCCTCCCGCAGGAAGCGGAGCCGAATTTCTTCGCGGAACGCGAGCTCGGGGGGGAGGACCTTGATGGCCACCCGGCGCTTGAGCCGTTCGTCCCGGGCGTTGTAAACAACGCCCATCCCGCCGCGGCCAATCTCGCTGTCGACCGTATAGGCGGTACCGAGCGCCCGGGACAGGCGACCCATTAACGAGTTGTCGTTCTCGCTCATTCCGCTCTAGAGCCTCATATACAGACCCGAAAGATTAGCCCTCTGAGACCAGTACGGCAACCGCGTTTGCCATCGCTACTTACGAAGTCTTGACCTTTGCGTTTCCCCGCCGAAGTGGCCGCACCGGATGATTCGCCGGGCCTGGCGTGGCAGGCCCTGCCTCTTTGGCCGGAGAGTTTGGGAACGCGTGGCCTTGAAGCGCGGTTTTCCCATTGGCACGGTGGATGCACCTGCGGGTGCGTAGCCACTCTCTCAAATGGAGTTGATTGCGATGTACGAGCGTCTAACCCTGCCGGTCCTGCCTCTCCGCGAAATGGTCCTTTTCCCTGGCGTGTCGCAGCCGATCGGCGCCGGGCGTCCCGCGACCCTGCGGGCCATCGAGGCCGCGTTGCGGAGCCAGTCGCACCTGATCTTCGCCGTTTCCCAACGGGAAAACGTCGATCAGGTGACGCCGGGCGTCCTCTACACCACCGGTACAATCGCGAAAATCAGTCAGATCCAACGCGGCATCGGCGGCGTCCAACTGATGCTGCACGGCGAAGTCCGCGGTACGGCCCTCCATTACCAGGATGCGTCCGGGCACCTCGAGGCCGTGGTCCGTGAGGCCACCGACCTTCCTCCGTTGGATGAGCAAAACCAGGCGTTCGTTGCGCTGTACCGGGAAGCCCGGGAGCGCGCCGGCGATCTGGGCCGGAAATCGGGGCTTCCTGAGGATGTGGTCAAACAGGTCCTGGACGGCGTCAATGAGCCGGGCCGGTTCGCGGACCTGGTCGCCGCCTACCTCGAGATCAAGCCGAGCGAAAAGCAGAGCCTGCTCGAGACCCTGGGAGTCGAAGACCGGGTCCGCCGCGTGCTGGTGCACGTCCAGCGGCAGATCGGCATGCTCGACGCGCAGGAAGACATCAAGTCTCAGGTCCAGGAGGAGTTGGGAGAACGACAGCGCGAGATGTACCTCCGCGAGCAGCTGAAGGCGATTCACAAGGAGCTGGGCGACGAGGACGAGGCCGGGGATGTCGACGATCTCCGGAAGCGCATCGCCGCACTCGAGCTTCCCGAGGCTGCGCGGAAGGAAGTCGACCGTGAGCTGCTGCGGCTCGACCGGGCCAACAAGGATTCCATGGAAGGTCAGGTGATCAGGACCTTCCTCGAGACCGTGGCCGAGCTGCCGTGGAACAAACGCTCCGAAGAGTCCCTCGATCTTGATCGCGCCGCGAAGGTGCTCGAGGAAGATCACTTTGGTCTGCAGGAAGTGAAGGACCAGGTGCTCGAGTTCCTGGCGGTCCGGAAACTCAGACTGGAGAAGCCCGACGCGGAATCGAAGGGCAACGAGGACGACAAACAGGCCAAGGGGCCGATTCTCCTCTTCATCGGCCCTCCGGGCGTCGGCAAGACGTCGATCGCCAAGTCCATCGCCCGGGCGATGGGCCGGCCGTACGTCCGTATCTCACTCGGTGGGGCGCGGGATGAAGCCGACATTCGCGGTCACCGCCGCACCTACGTCGGTGCCATGCCCGGACGCATCATCCAGGGGATGAAGCAGGCGGGTGCCAAGAACCCGGTCTTCCTGCTCGACGAAGTCGACAAGCTCGGCGTCTCGTTCCAGGGCGACCCCGCCTCGGCGTTGCTCGAGGTGCTCGATCCGGCACAGAACGATTCATTCACCGACCACTATCTGGGCGTGCCATTCGATCTGTCCGAGGTGCTGTTCATCGCGACGGCGAACTTCCCCCAGAACATCCCCGGTCCGTTGATGGACCGGATGGAAACGGTGACGTTCGCCGGTTATACGGAGCGGGAGAAGCAGGAGATCGCGCGGCGGTACTTGATCCCCCGGCAGTTGCAGGAGAACGGCCTGACGGCGGATCAGCTGACGATCACTGATGACGCGCTGCAAGCCGTGATTTCGAGCTACACGCGGGAAGCCGGTGTCCGTCAGCTGGAGCGCGAGATCGGGAAGGTCGGCCGGAAAGCCGCTCGGAAGATCGCCGGCAAGGATGCAGTGGTGGTGAACGTCACTGCCACGGACGTGCCGGCGCTGATCGGGCGGCCGAAGGTCCATCCCGAGCGGAAAGCAGGCGCGGACGACGTGGGCGTCGCGACCGGCATGTACTACACGCCGGTGGGTGGCGACATCATGTTCGTCGAAGCCAGCGTGATGCGCGGGAAAGGCGAGCTGACCCTCACCGGACAGCTGGGGGACGTGATGAAGGAGTCGGCGCGTGCGGCGTGGACGTACGCGAAGTCTCACGCTGACCAGCTGGGGATTCCGGAAGGCCGGCTACGGGATTCGGATGTTCACGTGCACGTTCCCGCCGGCGCCATTCCGAAGGACGGCCCTTCAGCGGGCGTCACGATGGCCACGGCCCTGGTCTCGGCGTTGTCGGGTAGACCGGCGCGCCACGACCTCGCGATGACCGGTGAAGTGACGCTGCGCGGGAAAGTCTTGCCGATCGGCGGCGTGAAGGAGAAGGTGCTCGGCGCCGTTCGCGCGGGCATTCAGACCATCATCCTGCCGCAGGAGAATGGCCGGGATCTGGAGGACCTGCCGGCTGAGGTCCGCCAGACACTCGACGTGCACCTGGTGTCGGATTTGGGTCAGGTGCTGAGCCTGGCTCTGCGGGGAGCGCGGTTCGAGTCGGGGCACCTCGTGTTCGAGGGCGACGCTCCGAAAGAACCGAAGATGGTCAGCCGCCCCTAACGCGCGGCGACCCCCGCGACGAGGAGTCGAGTGGCGCCCTCGCGCCAGCGTTGCCGGAGAGCGGGTTCATCTACCGCGAGTGACGGCGCGCTGGCCGAGACCACCGACTCGAGATTGAGGAATCCCACCATCAGTACCAGGGCTTGAGCAGCGGTCAGGTGCGGGTCGACATCGTCCCGCACCTGGCCGAGACCTTGGCCTTCGGCGAGCAGGACGACCAGCCGCTTGATCACCGGGGCAAAGGGGGCGATGTCGACCCGACCCGAGCGAGTGAGGAGTGAGACCAGCTCGGGGTGCGAGGCAAAGAACGTGTAGAGCAGATCGAGGGAGCGTTCGAGCCGGTCGAGAGGTCGACCGCCGCTGGCGGTCAGCCCAGCCAGAGACTGTTCGAGGTCCGCGGCTGCCCGGCCCAGAACAGCCCGGAAGAGTCCCTGCTTCGATTGGTAGTAGTAGAAGAGCAGCTGCTTGTTGACCCCTGCGGATCTAGCGATCCGGTCGACGCGCGCACCTTCAAAGCCTTCCTGGGCGAACTCGCGTTGCGCCGAATCGATGATACGTAAAGCCCTTGTATTACTGAGCTTATGCTTCATAACCACAATTTATCAACCTGTGGGTTGATATCAATACGCAAGATTGCAACGTTCGGCGGCGGCTGAGGGATTCCTTGCTGCAGGAATGGGATCAGGGATCGGAGCAGGGCAGCTGGGTCCTCGTCGGGGAGGTCATGACCTACGCCCGGCACCAGGACGAAGGCGGCGCGCGGCAGGCTCGCGGTCATTTGCTCCCCGACCCCCGGCGGAATCCAGACGTCCCGGGAACCCCACATGACCAGAGTCGGCTTGGCGATCGAGTCGAGCCGTCCCTTGAGGGCGCTGAAGTCGAACTGATGAGCGACACCGGCCAGCGTCCTCCCGAAATCAGGAGCAGCGACCGGGGCGTAGTACTGATCGACCTCGTCCTGCGTCACGCGGCTCGGGACCCCGAAAGTCGATCGTAGGGCCTCCTCCACGCCGTCCCGCCCGCGCAGCCCCGCGACCAGCCGGCCGACCAATGGAGCTCTCGCCAGCCGCGTGAGCAGCGGCATGTGTGTTCCGAGTCCGGCGGCGTCGATAAGCACCAAGCCACGGACGTTGCCCGGATCTCTGAGGGTGGCGAGCGCCGCGATTTCTCCACCCATGGAGTGGCCGACCAGCACCACATCCGTCAGGTGCAGTGAATCGAGCAAGGCGACTGTTAGCGACGCGTAGTCGGCCTCGCTGTATCCAGATGTCGGCCGGTCGGAGCCCCCGAACCCGCGGTTGTCGAAGGCCACGACATGAAAGCCGGCCGCCGAGACGGGGCCGATGACGTCCCGCCAGGTGTAAATCGACGCGCAGAGCCCGTGGAGCAGCACCACCGTCGGCCCTGTTCCCATTTCGACGTAGCGAATTCGGGTGCCGAGGACGGTGACGTACTTCGGCTGCAGGCTGGTTCCAGCGGGATACCACCGGGATTCGGGGATTGGTGCCGCGCGGCAGGCCACGCCGAGTACGAGAAAAGCCAGCAACGGCGCTCTTTTCACCTGACCGCCGCCGCTCCTACTTGAACGAGGAGGGGATGGGCAGTCCACATTGCGGTCATCAGATCTCCGCTGCCCGCAGCGGAAAACACCCGCACTCCGTCGATCAAGAGAATCGTCGGCGCATCCGCGGGCGCGGTTCCCTTCGAGAGTGACTCCGGATCTTCTGCGTCGCCGGCGATCTGCACGTCGAGCTCGGCCCGAGCTGCCGCCCGCCGCCACGCCGGCAGGGACGGGCGCCACAGCTCCGCCGCGACCGTTCCCTTCACCCCCCGCTCCGCCCGGGCCACCAGCTGCTGTAATGCGTTCACCGTACCCCGCAGACCCTCAGCCCCATGAATCGTCGGCTCTCCCCCTCCCCCCGTACCCTCCAAAGCCCGGCTGAGCCGGTCGAGCGCCTGCCCCTGCGAGGCTGCGACCCGGGCAACGAGGCTCGAGGGATCCGCGGGCCGGAATTGCGCCGGCCGTCCTCCGGTGGAGCTCGCCGCGCCGCGGCTCACCAACCCCTCGAGCGCTGCGTAGGCGTTCGCGCGCGCCAGCCGGCACGCGCGCGCTACCGCGTAGCCCGTGGAAGGGCCCAGGCGGAGCAGCGACGCGTAAACGAGAGACTCTGTTGGGGTGAAGCCGAACGGGGTGAGGTCTATAGTGGCCATGATGTAGTAGCTTAAGCTACTACTAAATAACCTCGATCGGGAGCCCCATCAGCCTCGCGATCAGCGCCAGGCGGAAAGTGATGTCGGTCTGCTTCTGCGCCGGGCTCTTCCCTGGTCCCTCGAGCGGGAAGTAGTGGCTGAGCACCGGGTTGTCGGACTTCGGCATGGTTCGGAGCGCTTTGGGACTCCAGATCCCCTGGTCGTCGCACTCCGAAAAGAGCCGGGCCAGCACCTTGCTGGCCGACGGGATTTGCCGCACCAGGCCTAGCCGGGCGAGGATCTCCAGCCAGTAGACTGCGAACGGCACGTCGGGCACGTGGCCATGGGCATCGGCCCGGAGGGGGTCACCCATGATGATGAACATGGGCGGCACGATCCGCTTGCCGGCGAGCTGAAAGAACGCCCGCTTCGGTGCCGGATTCGAGAAGTAGGCCCCGAGGCGCTCGACGAACCCCGAACGCTCCCGCTGGAGGGCGGGCAGGAAGGCCAGCATCTCCATCGCGAAAAACGAAGGGGGCACGGCTTCGGGCTCGACCACCGTCTTGCCCTGGGCCTTCTTGAACGGCTTCTCGAGCAGCGGACTCCTGAGGTACAAGGAGATCCCGTTCAGGATGTTGTGGGCTGCACCGCGGAGACGCGGGTCTTCACCGCGGGAGGCGTGGGCGAGCGCTGCGGCGGAAGCCTCTCGGCCGAGGTTCCGGGCCCAGAGGCCCAGACCCGGATCGGTCTTCGCAGGGCGCTGGAACTCCACGAGCAGCGCGGGATCGGGATCGCGCGACAACAGCCGGAACAGGAAGCGGTCGGCGATTCGAAAGATCCGGGCTTCGGACGGCCACCCGAGCTCAAGCAGGTGCCGGTACTGCGTCGCGGTCCCCGCCTCGGTCCACCCGAACGCCTTGTTCGGTCCGGGCGCGAGGAGATTCGGACCCCACAGGCCTGAGTCCTTCTGCTTCCGCGCGATCGCCTGCGCCGGCTTGTACTCGAATGCCTGGGTGGCGAGATCAGCCAAACGCTCAGGGTCCCGGGATCCCTCGGGTGCAGCCTCCGCCATCGCTCGATATTGAATCGGCACGCTGGCCGCTTCCATGAGCCATGACAGCGGAAGGCGATGCGTGGTGGGGAGTTCCAGGGTGATCTCCAGGACTGACGTTTGCGCTTCAGAGACCGTCAAAAACGGGCGCAAACTTACCTGACCCCTGCGAGTCCAGCAATGACTCGCAGTTCGGAACCCGAGTCGAATACATAACTCTTTAATCCACAGCTACTTCACTAGCGTCGCATCAAGTGCAATAATGTGCACGATCAACGCCTAAAATCTGCTCCCGGCAGCCACTTCGGCATGTCGGTCGCGTTTGCGACGGCGAGCGTCAACCGCATTACGACGCGGACCTCCTGACTCATTCCGTCATAACGGAAGAGCGGCGTCCACTCGTCCGAGGGCTGGTGATAGCGGTGTTCCTCGAACTCCTGCGCCTGCTGCCTCCCCCATCCTGCCGGCTTCCCGACGAAATCCTCGCCAGGCTGAATCGACACCGCCGGCACACCCGCCTTCGCGAAGGGAAAGTGATCTGACCGGAAGAATCCACCTCCGACATCGGGACGGTTCGCGACCTTCAATGACTCTGCCGCCGCCGCTTCGACGAACATGCTTCCCAGGCTCGACTGATCGGAGCCCAGCGCCCCGATGTCCCGCGTCGCCCCGCGAACATTTACCTCGTCCAGGTTGATGTCTGCGGCGGTCTGGGATATGGGAAAGAGCGGATGCGCCACGTATCCCGCCGATCCCAGGAGCCCGCTCTCCTCCGCAGTCGTCGCGACGAACAGCACGGACCGCCTCGGCCGCTTGGGCATCTTCGACAGCGCCTCGGCGGTCGCCAACATCGCCGCCACTCCCGACGCATTGTCCTCGGCTCCGTTGTAGATCGAGTCGTCGCCCACCACCGGCCCGATCCCCTTGTGATCCCAGTGAGCGGAGATCACCACCACCTGCGAAGAGAGCGCCGGATCCGAGCCGCGCAGGCGCCCGACCACGTTCTCGCTCTGCACATGCCGAACCACACTCGAGAGATCGATGGCCGCGTGCAGACCTGTCGACACCGGCAGAAAGTCCCGGTTTGCCGCCATCTTTGTGAGCGAGTCGAGATTGAGCCCGACGGAGGCGAGCGCCGACTGCACGGCGTCATGCGTGGCCCACGATGCGAAATCGAGAGAGGGGCCAGTCCCACCCTCGAGCTGGAACTGCTCGACGGACCAGGAGCCGCGCACCACGTCCCACCCGTACGTCGCACTCGCCGTCGTATGCACCAGAACCACGCCGACCGCGCCCTGCCGGGCCGCCTCCTCGAGCTTGTAGGTCCATCGGCCGTAGTACGTGAGCACGCGGCCCTTGAAGAGGGTCGAGTCCTGAATGCCGGGGTCGTTGACCAGCATCAGGAGCACCTTCCCGTGCAGGTCCGTGCCCTTGTAGTCGTCCCACCGGTACTCGGGCGCCTTGATCCCATACCCGACGAAGACCACATCCCCATCGGCGGTGATCCGCGATTCCGGCTTCATGGCCCAGGCGACGAATTCGTCACCCGGCTTGAGGCTCCTGGTATCCGCGCCCTTCCCCCACACGAATGAGGGCTGCTGGGTGAGCGTCCCCGCGAGGGAAACGGGCTGGAAGTACGAGCCGTTTGGACCCGCGGGCTCGAGCCCCAAGGCCTCGAATTGCGCCGCGATGTAGTCGGTGGCGAGGTGCCCGCCGCGAGTGGCCGGGGCCCGTCCCTCCAGCAGGTCGCTGGCGAGAAAGCGGAGGTGGGCATCCATCGCGCGTTCATTGGGTGCCGGGATGCTGGGAACGGGTGGGGCAGCCGGGGTTGCAGGCTTCTGTGCGAGGGCCGCACCCGACGAAGCACCGAAGATCAACAGGAGGGTGTATAGTGGTCGCATCGCGTGAACCAATCGCCTTGCTCCACCTGTAGCAAGGGGTCATTTTTCGGCATGCTGGAAGCTCTCAAGTCTCGCCCCGTCAATAAGCTGCCCGACCGCGTCCGCTTCCCGGGCCGCATCCTTTTCCTCACTGAGGATGCCGCGCTGGTGCGGGAGCAACTCGCGGGGAAAGATCTGCCTTGGCCTCCCACGGTGGCCCTGCGCGACAACATCTCGACGGACGAGATCACGCCGGCCTACATCTGCTACTACTACGACGAGACCCTCGGAGAATTCCCCTACCTCGGTCTCAAGTGCGGTGACCAGTTCCCGATCACGCGCGGCTCCGTCAAACAGGGCGGGTTCGTGGCCTCCGTCTCCGGCAAGCGCCGCGGGAAGGGCTCTTCCCGGGAACAGTCTCCCTACGCCGAGATGTGCGCCGGCATCAAGCTCGTCGTCGCCGAAAACATCGAGCGCATCTACCGCGAGAATTGCCAGAACCTCGGCGTCCTGACCACGACCGACTTCTCCATCATCGAACGCGTCCGCCGCGGCGAGGACATCCCCCTCTCGGCGTTCACCGAGGGCGAAGGCGAGATCACGAAGGGCATCATCGAGTACGACGGGCTATTCAACTACAACGTGGCGCGGCTGCAGGGCAAAGTCGTCCTGAGCCCTCCGGACACGCCCCGCCGCCCCATGACCCTCGGCGAGAAGGTCCTGGCGCGTCACTGGGTCGTGGACCCCTCCATGGGGAAGGTCGGCGTTCCCTCGGTGAAGCCGGGGGACGAAGGTTTCGTGGTGACGGACATCCGGTTCAGCCACGAATACGTCACTCCGATGGCGGCAATCTTCTTCGAGCAGCTGGTGGGGCAGGACGAGAAGGTGCTCGATCCCGCCTCGGTGCTCCTGTTCCGGGATCATCTCACCTTCCTTGGTGAAGCGATGACGCCGGAGCGGATCAAGGAAGGGCTCCTCGACGTTGCCAACCAGCTCGAGAAAAAGCAGCGGGCGTTTGCGGAGAAGCAGGGCATCAGGCTTTACGGCGAGCTGCGGCTGGGCCACCATGGCTCCGAAGCCATCTGTCACTCGAAGATCCTCGAGTCGCACGCGCTCCCGGGTCAGGTCATCATCGGATCGGACTCCCATACGCCGCACGCGGGCGCCGTCGGGTGTGTCGCGTTCGGGGTCGGCACCACCGCGATCTTCAATTCCTGGATCACCAGGGACGTCCGCCTCACCGTGCCCGAGACCGTGAAGGTCGTCGTGAAGGGCGCGAAGCCGGCGAACGTGACCGCCAAGGACTACATGCTCGAGATCCTGCGCCACCCGTACATCAAGAGCGGGCAGGCGATCGGGAAGCTGGTCGAGTACTGCGGTGCCGCGGTCGAGGCCCTTTCGGTGGACGAGCGCGCGACGATGACGAACATGACTGCCGAAGTGGGTGGCTTCACCGGCTACGTGGCGCCGGACGACAAGACCGTCGCGTACCTGATGGACTACCGGAAGATGTCCCGCGCCGAGGCGACGAAGGTCTGTGCGGACCTCGCGTCCGATCCGAAGGCCGAGTACTGCGAGGTGATCGAGATCGACGCCTCTCAGCTCAAGCCGATGGTCGCGCTCCCCGGCGATCCGGGCAACGGTGCGTACATCGACGAGCTCGGCGCTCCGGTGAAGGTCGAAATCGCGTACGCGGGCTCGTGCACCGCTGGGAAGAAAGAGGACATGGACATGTACGCCCGCGTCCTCAAGGAAGCGGTGGACCGCGGCCTGAAGGTGGCGCCGGGCGTGAAGTTCTTCATTCAGTCGGGATCACAGGATGTGAAGCGGTACTGCGAAGAGCAGGGCTATCTCGACATTTTCCGGCAGGTGGGAGCGACCTTCCTCGAGCCGTCGTGCGGCGCGTGCATCAATGCGGGTCCCGGCGTCTCGCGCACCAAGGACGAAGTCACCATCTCGGCCATCAACCGGAACTTCCCGGGCCGCTCCGGCCCGGGCCAGCTGTACCTTGCGAATCCCTACACGGTGGCCGCGTCAGCCATCGCCGGTGTGATTACCGAGTGGGCGCCGGAGCCGGGGGGGCGCTCAAAGACCCGGTGATGCCGATCTTCAGAGCCTGAATTCCCCCCGAAAAACTGCGCGAGCCCGTGACCGTCGTCGACGAGTCCGGTTCGAGTTTGGCCGTCAGATGGAAATCCCCGTTCATCGTCCCGCGCGATACCGCGAGCGTGAGGCCGCCGAGTCCCGTCGTCTGCGCTGAGCCGAGGCTGACGCCCGTCACGTGAAACGCTCCGGCCCGGGTGAGCCATGTCTGCACCGCCGAGTCCTGGGCCTGTGCGACGACGAAGCCGACGCCCGTGCCCACGGAGTCGGGTGAGAATGAGGTCGCGAGGGAATCGGAGACCGGCGGGGTGATCCCCGCGCCGAGCAGGAAGGTGACGGTGTCCACCGTCTGCGACGAGGCGCGGTAGTGCCGCCAGTCGAGTAGGGCGCTGAACCGGGCCACGATCGGTGTGTCGCCCTTGGAGGCATTGATGTCCAGCAGGATGCCCACGAGGCGGGTCGTGTCGCCGGGCCCTTCGCCGACCTTGGTCGCCCGGTCGATGAATGGGAAGACGAACGTCGACAGCTCGGAATAGAAGCTGTCGCTCGCCAGGGCCTTGCCGAGCGATGACCGGACTGCTGCGAGCTCCGCGCCATCGATGGCGTCCGGACTCACGCCGGCCGTGCTCGAAGAGCACGCCGCGGCAAGCAAGGCCGCGAGCACCATCCCCACGCCGACCTTCCGCATGCCCATCTCCGTTGTGAAGTGCTTTGTCCTACTCGCCGACGCCCGCTTCGGTTTCAGCGGGGTGGGTGGTGGTGCGGAAGGGCCGCAGGGCGTCGCGCTGATAGACGCTCCGGGGGTTCCACAGAACCCACGACGTAATCCCCAGCTCCTCCGCGGCGCGGATCTCCTCGCGAATCTCCACCGGTGTATAGCGCGGCTTGCGCCGCCCGAGGGTGAAGGCCTGCAGGTACGGACGGATGGTGGCCGCGTTCGGAATATCGCGGCTCTTCTCCTGCGCGTCCCGCAGGGCGTCGTGCACCACCCGGTACGGCTCGCCGTTCGGATGCGCGAACCCGAATGCGCCAGGATAGTAGTGGCTGGGATAGACCATCGGCAACACCACATCGGCGACCGAGGCGAAATCACCCCAGACCTGGCCGATGCCCAGATCGCCTTCGGTGGTCGACGCCGTGAGCGCGAAGATATCGAACGTGGCCGGGACGCCGGCCGCCCGCACGCGGTCCACCAGGAGCTGCACGTGGCGGCGGACGGCGGTGCGCTCCGTGTCTCCCGGCCTCTTGGACGGGAAGATCGCCTCCGCCAGGCGTTCGCGGGGCTCGTCGGGGAAGCGGACATAGTCGAACTGGACTTCGTTGAAGCCCTTCTCGACCGCTTCACGCGCGAGCTGGGCGGCGTAGATCCAGACCGAGTCGTTGTACGCGTCGACCCACGCGATGTTGATCCGGTCGCGCCAGAGGCCGCCCCGCTTGTCCTTCACCGACCACTCGGGCTTCCGCTCGGCAAGCCGCGGATCCTTCGCGACGACGATGCGCGCGATGGTATAGATGTGATGGGCGCGCAGCGTATCCAGCCGCGCCTCGACGTTCCTGGTCCGCGCGCACGCGCTGGCGCCGATTTGCACGGCCGTCGGCACCTGCGAGGGATAGAGCAGGCACCCCGTGTCGTCCTTCACGTCGACCACGAGCGCGTTGATCTCAGTGGAATCGGCGAGCCGCGCGAGCCCCCACAGCTTGGGCGAGGAGAACGCCCACGCGTTGACGTACAACGCTTTCACGTTCCGGGCGTTCACGAACATCGGCTGCTCGGGGTGCGCGAAGTGAATCGATCCGGAATGCAGAAAAATCGGAAGCTGATCCGCGCGCACCGGTATCAACGGGCGCGCGGAATCGGCCTTCTGTTGGGCGAAAAGCCGCCCCGGGACAGCCAGGGCGGCGATCACCACGATCATCGTGCTGCTACGGCTCAAACTCATAGGGGAGAACACGATAGGAATTGGTACCGGCAGAATCAAGAGTACAAACTGCTACTTCAGCTCCAAGCTGTTGAATAGTAAGGGATAGGTGGCCTGACTTTGGCCCCGGTACTGAGGGCGGAAACCGAACAGGATGGCCTTTCCCTGACCGACCTTCACCTCGACCATCGCCGCACGACCCGTCACACGCTCAGGATGCAGAACCCAACCTGACAGCAGGAGGGAGTTGGGGTCGGTCGGGTACCGGCCGATGACCCGCACCTGTGTCGAGTCGAGCACATCGAACGCCGGTCCCCCCTCGTACCAGGCGATGCTCTTTGGCGGCATCCCGTGCGCCTCGGCGGCCGTCGTATCCAGCTCGAGCCGGAAGATCGACCCCGGGGCATAGAACTCGTCGTCGGGAACACCTTCGAGCACGTTCCGGACCGGCAGGAGCAGCGTCTGAATGAGGAAGCGGCTGGCCTCGTTGAGGGCCACCACCGTGCCGCCATCCTGCACGAATTGCCGGAGTGCATCCACGCCGGCGGATCCCAACCCGCCCGCGTAGGCCGCAGGGTACCGGGGTGAAGGAAGTCCCTCGAGCAAGTCGTGTGGTGACTCGTCCGGCAGCACGATCACGTCGAACTTCGCCTTGAGCCCGCCCGCGCGCATCGTCGAATCGACGATCGACACGTACGGGACTTTCCAGGTGTCGAACACCCAGCGCGTCCATCCTTCATCCATCGACGGAGCGTACGAGCGGTACACACCGACCTTCGGTGCCTCACCCGCCCCGAATCCCGGATACCCCGGCGTCGCATGGGGCGAGGAGATCGGCGCCGATAATTGGAGGTGCGACGGCTCCTCCGCGAGGGCGTTCGCCGTGAGCCCGAGCAGAAGCGGAAGCGTATTCGCCGTCACATCGTAGGGCCGCTCCGGCGGACCATTCGGATATTGCCGGCGGTCCGGGTACGCTTGCGGCTCGAGCAGCGTCTTGGCGAACGCGGCATAGGGCTGTCTCAGAGCGATGATGTAGGTGCCGGCGGGATACCGCTGCCCGCCCCCACTGAATGCCTGATTCGCTGCGCGCACTTCCACGCCGCCATGATGGAAAACCGAGAACAGGGTCGTGAGCGCGATCGTGTCCTGCTGCTTCGGAATGGCGTAGCCCCAGGGCCAACCCCGCCATCCCCGCACTCCGCGCCATCCCACCGTAAGAAAGTCGCTCAGCCACTTCGACCGCTCCGTCGCTGCATGGTCGAGCAGCGCGTATGCGGCATCCGTCTGATAGCTCACAATGTCCCGGAGGGACCAGCGCCCGCCGGGCCACGGATGCGGGAAATTCCAGGAACGCTCGCGCGGGTTGAAGCCGCGTCCGGCCGCAGAGAGCTGATCGAATGGGATGTCGACCGGCGTCGCGAGCTCGGCGCTCGCCGCTTCGCAGAGAATGCGGACCGCGCCGTGGTAATGCGCGAAGGCGCGCGACGGAGTCCAGGCGTCGTAGAGACTGTTAATCGCAATCCCGGTCCTGCCCTCGCCGCCCAGGGTCCACGCCATCGACGTGCCCAGCGCATTGTCGCCGTCGACGAGCAGAGGATCGACGTTCGGCTCGATCGGATCGAGGTACGGGGGCAGGAAAAGCCGCGATCCGTTCTGGCCCTGCTGATGCAAGTCCATCACGATCTGCGGATGCCAGACGTTGTACAGCGAGTCCGCGACCAGCTGGGTCTCGACCTGCGTGAACTCGTACCAGTCCCGGTTCAGGTCGTGCCCGACGTAGTGGTGATAGAGCTCCGGCGGCTGACTCCCCTCGGAGGCCGTCCCCAGCGTGTGGTTGTACCACCTGCTGACGATCGTCACGCCATCCGGATTGAGGGACGGAACGAGCCAGAGGATCACATTGTCGAGGATCGCGCGCGTCCGGGCACTCGTGTCGGTCGCCAGGCGATAGGCGAGCAACACCGGCGACAGATGCCCGCCCGCCTCGTTCGAATGCACCCCCGACGTCACCATCACCATCGTCTTCCCGTCCTTGAGCGCCTGCTCGGCGTCCTTGTTGTTCGCAAGCGTGCGGGGATCGGCGAGGCGGGCGTTGAGGGCCCGGAAATGGTCGAGGCGCTTGAGGTTCTGGGGACTCGAGATCGCCAGCGCGATGAACGGCGCGCCGAGCGTGGTCTTCCCGATTTCGCGGAGATCGACGCGGTCACTCGCGTCCGCCAGCGCGTGGTAATAGCGGAGGAGCGTGGGCCAGTCGGGCAGCTTGCGGTCATCGCCCGGCTCGAAGCCGAGAATGGACTTGGGCGTCGGGATCCTGGGTGCCGCGGCGTGTTTGGCGGGAGCTGGGTGCTTGGAACGAGCCCGCTGGCCGGCCAACGGGCCGGCCAGGACTAGGCTTGCGAGAAGGACGGTCCCCGGTATCGGACGCCGGAGCGTGAGCATCGGTGACCCGTTTCGAGGGTTACGAATGGGGGCGAAAAATATCGGGGCGGGGCGCCGAAAGCCAACGGCGCCCCGCCCCTGCGGGATGTCAGGGAAGCTTGTGGAGTTCCACGCGGCGGTTTTGCGCCCGGCCCGTCGCGGTCGAATTCGGTGCCACCGGCTCGGCAGGACCGTACCCCCGTGCGGTCATCCGCGACGGGGCCACGCCCTTCCGCGCAAGGTATGCGCGGACCGCCAGCGCTCGCGCGGCCGAGAGCCGGACATTGATCATCCGCGAACCCGTGTTGTCGGTGTAGCCCGCGATCTCGATCCGGATGTCCGGATTCGCCACCAGCACGCCGGCCACCTGATCGAGTGTCGCGTACGATTGCGGCGTCAGCACCGACTTCCCGGATTGGAAGGTCACACCCTTCAGCACGTAGGTGGGCCGCGCAGGTGCCGCTCCCGAAACCGCTCCAGGCACGGTCTGCACCGTCTGGAACAGGACCGGGCATCCCTTCGCGTCCACCGGCATGCCACGCGGCGTGTTGGGACACTTGTCGAGCGAGTCGGGCACGCCGTCGCCGTCCGAATCCATCGCGGGCAGCTGCGGGCAGCCCGTCGCGTCGACCTTCGTTCCCGGCGGCGTGTTCGGACACTTGTCGATACCGTCCGGCACGCCGTCATGATCCGAGTCCACCGGGCAACCGACCGAGTCCACCACCGCGCCCGCCGGTGTATTGGGACACTTGTCGATGCCGTCGGGCACGCCGTCCTTGTCGGAATCGATGGGGCACCCGGTCGGGTCGACCACCGCTCCGTGCGGTGTGTTCGGACACTTGTCGATCCCGTCCAGCACGCCGTCACCGTCCGAGTCGCTCGGGCAACCCGCGGCATCCACCGTCGCTCCGACCGGCGTATTGGGACACTTGTCGATGCCGTCGGGGACACCATCCTTGTCGGAGTCGATCGGGCAACCCACGGCGTCCACCGTAGCGCCGACCGGCGTATTGGGACACTTGTCGATGCCGTCCGGCACGCCGTCCTTGTCGGAGTCGATGGGACAGCCGACCTTGTCCACCACGGCCCCCGCGGGGGTGTTGGGACACTTGTCGTACTTGTCCGCGACGCCGTCTCCATCCGAGTCCTTGAGATGGACCGGAGTCCCGGCCTGGAAGAACGTCAGCCCCACCGACCCCACGAAATGGAGGGCCGAGCTGCCGAACGTCGAATTCGACGACGGCACGTAGATCTCGCGGCCCTCGGCGCGGATGGCGACGTGCTGGCTCAGGAAGATCCGCGCGCCCAGCGCGCCATGCGGTCCGCCATCCGAGAACCGGTAGGGCGCCGAGCCGCCGAAGTCCTGGCGCGTGTAACCGGCGGCGCCGTAGAGCCAGAGCTTGCTGCTGGTCGGGAGATTGAGGATCAGCGACCCGCCGCCGAAGATCGGCGAGACCTGTGACGGAGACGCGGCCGGAGTCTGCGGAGCCTCGAGCAGCGCTTCGATCTCGATCTCGAAATTCGGCGTGATGAGGTACCCGATCCGGGCCCCGCCGCCGAGACTGTTCTTGAGGAGAAATGCGCGGTCGTATCGCGTGAACGAGCCGAAGAAGCTCGCTTCGAACCGCGTAGGTGTTTCGGTTGGGCCCGCACTGGGAGCACGTGCAGGTGCGGGAGCCGGGCTTTGCGCCGGCGCCTGCACCGCGGCACACATCAGAAGGAAACCAGTCAGCGTCCGAGCTCGACTGCTCATGGCCCCTCCACGGGTCTCAGAATCCCCAAACCCCGGCCAGGCGGAGCCGGGTCGTCAGGTTCATGCCGCCGAGGACCACACCATGATAAGACCCATCGCTGGCCCGCCAAGTGGCTCCGGACGCGCCGACCACGACGCCCCCCCCGGAGCCTGAAATCGTATTCCCGCCCGCCGGATGGAAGGTACCGAGACTGTCCCCCGCCAGGTGCGCGGCCAGCGTCTCGTTCGGGCAAGCGACCCCGCCGTCGCACAGGCCACCCACGGCGAGGATGGCGGTGCCGACCGGGAGAACGGAGAACTGCGACCTTCCCTGCGGAAGGATGCTGGGTCCCGGGGCAAAGGCCGAGCCTAGAAAGAATCCCGAGACCAGACTGAGCGTGGCGGTGTCGCTCGTCACCAACCTGCTGGGCGTCGCGTCCAGCCCCCCTCCGGGATCGGCGGAATCGGCGATCCCGCCGAAGGCCATGGCCCGGTCGTCGAGGATGACGCCGCCCCCATACGCTCGCGGCCCGTTGAGCGACGGGGCCGTGTACCAGCCGTCGATGCGTCCATCGAGACCGATCCGGCCGATATACACGCCTGCCTGCGGCCGGCCCGCGGAATCGGCGCCCCCGAAGACGTAGATGCGTCCGCGCCGGGCTACCGCGATCGCGCCCGCCACGGGCGAGGGAAGGGGCTCGACCGGGACGAATGCCGTCGTGACACGGGTCGGTGACACCGCGGCGACATAGACCGTGGCCTGCGCATTCCCCGCCGTGTCCATTCCGCCGATCACGATCAGCTCGGTGCCCGTCAGACGGGAGTTGTTGGGCGTGGCGACGACGGCGCTTGCAAATGCCAGCCGGATGGGCAGCGCGTGGCTCGAATCGGTGAACGTCGTGTCGCGCTGGCGGACCCACGAGCCGATCGACCCGTTGCTCGCGACGGTCGCGACATACACGCCCGAATCCGGCAGGATGGCCGAATCGCCGCCGATCACCTCGGCGCCCCCCGCCGCATAAAGGGTGGTCGTGATTCCGCCGCCCGACGGGTATTCGGCCGCGGCCAATGCGACCCCGACGGGTGACTGCGGGAACGAGGTGCGTCCTTGCCAGCTGAACCCGGCGGTGTCGAAGGGCACGAGCGGCACGACGAAGACGTTGGTGCTGAGGGACGCGCCATTTTTCGTGTGCACGGTGAGTTTGCCGGAGGTCGCGCTGGCAGGGACCACGACGCGGATGGCTTCGTCACCCCAGTCGGCGCTGTCGGTCACGCCGTTGACCGTGCCTCCGGCGACCCCCGCGAACGAGACGCTGGCGGTGATGCCGTCGCTCCCGAATCCGAAGCCTTCGATGACAGTGGACTGACCCGCGGTGAGAATCGGCGTGATGGCGCCATCGACGTAGTCGATGCGGGGAACGGGTGGCCCCGGCTCGGTGGCGCCGGAGCAGGCCCAGGCCCCCGCGAGCAGCAGCCCGGCGAGGAAGCCCCTCAGACTACGACCGGCCGTTCTCTCCCCGGACGAAGCGGACGGCCCGCTGGAGATTCTCCGCGAGCGAGGACAGCTGCGTGGCACCCTGGGCGAGGTCTTCAATCGCTCTGAGCTGTTCGGCCGCCGCGGCGGCGACCGCCTCCGTTTCCTGCGTGGAAGTCTGCGCGCCCGCGTGTCCCTGGCGCAGCCCGTCGACGACACGTCCCGCGACGTCGGCGTTGGCGCGGGCGACGTCGCCCACCCGCTGCCCCGCGCGGGCGGTACCCGCGGCGGCGTCATTGATCCGGTCGAGGTCTTGTACCCAACTCGAGGAGCTTTGCACCACGTCGGCCAGGTCGCCCCGGATGCGTTCGAGCAGTTGCGCGGCCCGGTCCAGGGCCCGCCGGGTCTCCTGGACGGCTTTCGAGACGTTCCGGGCTTCCCGCGCGCTCGCCTCGGCGAGCTTGTGCACCTCGTCGGCGACGACGGCGAACCCGCGCCCCTGCTGTCCCGCCCGCGCCGCTTCGATCGTCGCGTTCAGCGCGAGCAGGTTGGTCTGGTTGGCGACGAAGCCGATGGTCTCCGAAAACTTCTCAACTTCCGCCGCCACGTCCCGCAGACGCCTGACTTCTCCCGCACTTTCTTCCGCGGTGGAGGCCAGGTCGGTGAGCCGCTGGACTGCACCCTGCGTCGCGGTCCGTACCCGCTCTGCGGTCTGCTGCATCTGGGTCCCGGCCGTCTGGGTCGCTTCGCCCGCGCCTGCCGCGTCGGCGGCACCACGCCGGAGCTCATCGGCGCCGCGCGTCGCAGTCGCTACCAGCGTCGCCGCGTCGGCGGCACTCTTGCTCGCGCGCTGTGCGGAGGCCGCCACCTCCTGACTGGACGCGTGAATCTCCTGCGTCGTGGCCGTGAGCGTCTCGACGTACTGCGTCATCTGATCGGACGCGCTTGCGACGGGAGCCACCGAGCCATCCAGCGCCAGCATCAGTGCGAGCTGCGGCGTGAGGAGCCCGAGCAGCTCGCCGTCCGAGTCGCGGTACATCCGTGGGTCGGAATGCCTGATGCTCCAGAGCCCCATCAATTTTCCCGCGTGGTACAGGGGGACCAGAATCTCGGACCCCGGCGTTTCGTCGCCGGCCAGCACCACCTGATCGGGCCGCAGATCGTGAGCGACCAGCGGCCGGCCGAGCCGGATCGCTTCGCCGGTGAGTCCCGCGTCGGCGTCGTACCGGAAATTCGCCTTGACGTTCGCCTTCACCCATGTCGTGTCGGCGATGAGCTCCATCTCCCGCCGCCGCTCGTCGAACCGGATGAAGCCCATGTGCTCCCACGGCACGAGACGGCGGGTGAGATCCTGAATCCGGGCGAAGCTCTTGGAGAGACTGATGTCGGCCGCGATGGCTCCGGTGAGCCGCTGCACGAGATCGAGCTCGTCGGCCCGGACGCCCAGGCGGATCACCGACACACTCACCACCGTGGCGGCCGCGAGGAGAATGCTCAGGGTCACCGTGGCCCAGGCCGGCATGTCCGACTCGATGGTCCCGAGCCATCCCAACGCGAGCCCGGCGGAGACGACGTACACGATCACTTCCCAACGCGCCGTGAGGCGTGCATCCACCCACGCCACGGTCTGCGAGGCGGCGAGCTCGAGGTAGAACGTGCCGTTGATGATGATGGGCAGCACCAGCAGAATACCGACCAGCGGCAGCAGGTTGGCGACCGTGAGCGCGTTCGCGCCGGTCGCACCACCCACCAGGCTGTAGGCGAGGCCCACGATGACGGTACCCGTGGAGAGATGCGCGGCGTTCAGGAGCGCGGAATACAGGGGGAGCCGCCGGAGCGCCAGGTCGCCGATCAGCATCGCCGCGGGAGCGACGATGACGGCGAACGCCCACCCGCGGCCCAGCATCGCGAGGACCAGGATCCCCAGCACATAAGAGGAAAAGCCGTTGCCGGGGAGAGCGATGCCGTACGCCCTGGACGCCGCGCCGGCCGCGAGGAGCACGGCCGTGGCGAGGAAGGTGGCCCCGTCGAGCGGGACCTGCCCTCGGGCAATGGCCACGACCGCGGCACCGATGCCAGCGATCGCCACGCCCGCGACCACGGCGCGGACGGCGACGACTCCCGAGAGGACAAAGCCGCGTTTCTGGGCTTGGGGCATGTGGTCCGCGCAAGCTCGGGCGTGTGGCGCGGCGTGTCAAGCGTCGCTATGCTACTCTCGTGAAGCTCACCATCCGATACTGCGTCGTCTGAAACTACGAGTCCCGGGCCACCAGTTTGGCGGCCGAGGTCACGCAGGAGTTTCCCGGCGCGGACGTCCAGCTCATCCAGGGATCCGGCGGCGTGTTCGAAGTGGCTCGTGACGGAGTGACCATCTTCTCCAAGAAGGCACTCGGGCGGCACGCTCAGCCCGGCGAGGTCCTGACGCTGTTGCGCCAAACACCCGCGTGAAGATCGCCATCTCCACCGGCGGCGGTGACGCCCCGGGTCTCAACGCCGTCATCCGGGGTGTCGTCCTCGCCGCGGCCCACCGGGGCTGGGAGTGCCTCGGCATCCGCCACGGCTACGATGGCCTGATGGGCCTCGACAAGGTCGTTCCCATGGGCCCGGCGGAAGTCCGCGGCATCACCCACCTCGGCGGGACCATCCTCGGCACCACCAGCCGCGGCAATCCCTTCCACTGGAAGGAAACGAAGGGCGACGGGACCGTGGTCGAGCATGACCGCTCGAAGGACGTGGTGGCGGAAGCCAAACGGCTGGGCATCGACGCCATCGTGGCGATCGGGGGGGACGGTTCGCTCGGCATCGCCATGCAGCTCTACCGCATGGGTATCCCCATCGTGGGCGTCCCCAAGACCATCGACAACGACGTGGGCGGGACGGTCGCGACCTTCGGGTTCGACACCGCCGTGCAGACGGCAACCGAGGCGATCGACAAGGTGCACTCCACGGCGGAGAGCCACGATCGCGTGATGGTGGTCGAGGTGATGGGCCGCCATGCTGGGTTCATCGCGCTGAATTCCGGGCTGGCAGGGTCCGCCGACGTAATCCTGATCCCGGAAATCCCCTTCGACATCCGCAAAGTCGTCGAGAAGATCCGCGCTCGTGAGGCGGAAGGGCGCCATTTCAGCATTGTCGTGGTCGCGGAGGGCGCCCGCCCCAAGGGGGGTGGGGTTTCCCTTATAGATCCGGAGCACCACAGGCTCGGCGGCATCGGCGACAAGGTGGCCCACTCCATCGAAGAGATGACGGGGAAGGAGACCCGCTCGATGGTGCTCGGGCACCTGCAGCGCGGCGGTTCGCCCACCACGTTCGACCGGCTTCTGTCCCTCCGGTTCGGGGCCGCCGCTGTGAGGCTGATTGCCGAGAAGAAGTTCGGGTACATGGTTGCCCTGCAACCGCCCGACATCGTCGCCGTCGCCATCGAAGAGGCGATCGCGAAACCGCGTCATGTCCCGCTCGACTCGGATGTGATCGCCACCGCACGGGACTTAGGGATTTCCCTAGGAGACTAGTCCCTGCCGTCCCCTCCTGAGGACGATTCCCGCGTTTCAGGTTCCAACCTTCTCACGCTGCTAACCTGCTGATTCTTCGCACTGCTACGGGCCCCAGAGGCCGTTTGGCATGGGACTTCCTGTATTACCGGGCGACCATAGGAGGTCATATGAAACGGACCCTGATGCTGTGCCTGGCGCTTCTCGCTGGTGGGGCCATCTCGGCGAAGGCGCAGACCCGCGTGATCGTCTCCTTCGGCGTCGGAACGCCCGGTTACGCTGGGTTCGTATCGGTCGGTCAGCCATGGTACTGGTATGGCGGTGAACGCGTGTACTACGTGCAGCGCGTCTATGAAGGCCAGCCCATGTGGTTCTACGATCCGCGTTACGTGCCGGAGGATTGGCGTGCGCATGACCGGTTCTGGTTCGAGCGACATCGCGACTGGGACCGTGAGCGCCACTTCGAGGATCGTGACCGCGACCATGAGTGGCACGACCGCGGGCAGCACCGCGGCTGGTACAAGCGGGATCAAGGGGATCAAGGCAATCATGGGGACCACGGCAACCATGGAAACCATGACCGCGACCGCGATCATCGCTAAGACACTAAGTCGCTGAGTGGAGGCGGTCGGGGGTACCCCCGGCCGCCTCTTTCTATATTCAAGCGTGGCATCCTCCCGCGATCATCTCCTCCCTCCAGATCGTGAGGCCTATCTCGCCGCCGGCCTGACCGGCCGCGTCGTCGTCATCGCGCCCACCCGAGCCGCCTGCGAGACCATCGAACTTGCGCTGGGCCTCGAGATCGACACCCTGCTCTCGCGTGAGCATGGCGCCGACATCGAGCGACTGGCCCGGTCCGGCTCGGGGTTCGGGATCATGGCCGGGACGGGAACGGGGAAGACGCTGGCGATCAGACCAATCGCCGGGGCCATCCTAGGGGTCCCCCTCAAGGTCGGCGTCGTGAACCGCGAGCGGGAAGCGACTCCGGAGACCCCCTCCTGGAACGTCGTGATCGTGACCACCGGGATCGCCCGGCGGTGGTTCCAGGATGGGCTCATCACCACGCGCGACACGCTCGTCATCGACGAGATCCACCAGACCTCGGCCGAGCTGGAGCTGTGCCTCGCGCTGGCCAAGCGAGCCGGATGTCGCTGCATCTGGCTCTCAGCCACCGTCGATCCGGAGTTCTACGCCCGCTACCTCGAATCCGCCGAAGTGCTCGAGACGACGGCATTCGACCCGGCGCGCGCCGCGGACGTCAAGGTCATTCCCCAGCAGCCACTCTCATTCCTGAATGAGCGGTTCATCACCCGCGTCCTGCGCGACGCCCGAGGGGTCGCGGTGTTCGTGCCGACGCGGGCGGAGGTGGAGCAGATCGCGTCGGAGCTGGGAGCGCGGTGGCCGCGGCTCGACACCGCGTTCTACCATGGCGGCGAGCCGATCCGCGTCATCAGGCCCTTCCTCGACGGCACCGTCAAGCGGCCCTTCCTGCTGGCCATGACAGCGGCGGGGCAGTCGGCGCTCAACATCCGGGGGCTCGACACCGTCGTCATCTACGACGCGCGTTACGCCAACGTTATCGAGCGCGGCCGCAACGTTCTCACGCGCCTTTACCTCGGCGCGAATGAAATCCTCCAGATGGCGGGACGGGTGCACGGCCGGGTACAGAGCGGGGAGGTCACGATCCTGAGTGACCGGCGGCTGGTATTCGATCAGCTGCGCCCAACTCCTCCCGAATTCCAGCTGGCCGGAGACGCCGAGCGCGTGGCGATGACCTGTGCGGCGATCGGTGTGGACGCCGGAGACCTCGATCTCCCGGTGCCCCTCGACAAGCGGTCATATCGGGCGGCCGTCACGCTGCTGATGGATCGCGGGCTGATTGAAAACGGACGGCTCACGAATTACGGACGTCAAGTCGAAGCGATGCCGGTCGAGCGGCCGTGGGGCGAGCTCCTCGTGCATGCCGACACGCCCCTGCTGCCGGTCGTGGCGGTCGCCGCGAACATCGACTCGCTTCACCGGATGACGCGTGACGACCGGAACCTGCAGGGATTGATCGTGCCTGGATCGGACCACCTCACGGCGTACAACGTGTTTGCCGAGGCGGTCAACAAGCATGGGGACCTGGGCGAGGTGTACGGACTGCCGCGGCACCTCTTCCGCGAGACCATCGACCGCTGGGCCGAAGGGCGCGGCGTGCTCGTGAAGGCCATAGAAGACATCGCGCTGGGCACGGCGTCAGTCTACCGGCAGCTCGAGCTGTCACTGCCCGCACGGTTTCCGGTCGCCGACGACGGCATCAAGTCCGTTTTTGCCGATCTGCTCGCGAAGGTCGCGCCCTTCGACGTCGTGATCGACGAGGAGACGGCTGACGGGCAGGAGGCGCGCGTGAGCCGCGGGTCGGTGTGCGGGAGCTGGGGCGCGATCGCGGGCACACTACGGTACTTCGCGGACCGGTTCGGCAATCCGCGCGCGGCCATCGAGGGCACGCAGATCCCGGAGCGATCCTTGCGCCGCTATGCGCGTCGCGCGCCGCCGCAGATCACGTTCGAGCGTCACCGGCGGCAAGAGGGACTCATGGCGGTCCGGACCGTAGAGTACCAGGGTTTCCTGCTCGAGCGAGAGGCCGAGGCGCTGACGGGAGAATTCCCACCCGACCTGGTGAACGCCGCGCGGCAGGCACTGGTGAAAGCCGTGCGGAATGGCGGCACGCCACACCCCGACCAGCCCAAACTTTCGCGGTCGCTTCATCGGGCACAGGCGCTCTGGAGCAAGTCAGGGGCGACACTGAACCAACTCGGTCCCGAGGCGCTCGAGGAGCGGCTCACGAATCAGTTGGCTTCGGTGACGAGCTGGGACTCGTTCCTGCGAACCCGCCTGTCACTGGACGTGGACACCCTGGTGACCGAAGCGGAACGGGTTCGCTTGGACGCCCTGCCGCAGTCGGTCGCGCTCTTGGGAGACCGGGTCGCCATCGAGTACGGCATCGAGGACGGGAACGGTGTGGCGCGGCTGCATCTCAAGGAGGGTCAGGCTCGCCGCCTTCGCGAAGCTGACCTGCCCCCACTGGACCGGCCTTTGCGCTTCACCGTCATCAGGGGGAAACGCGAGGCGGCGCGGGCCGATTCGATCGCCGACCTCAAGAAAAAGCTCGACGAGCTCCCCAAGGGGAAACCGAAGTCGGGGCGGCCATTCCGGCCTCCCCGCCGCCGCCGAAGGTAGACAGTCCCGCGCGTTAACATCTGTGACCTTCGCCCGATTGCGGGGTCTCTTAAGTGAACCCAGAGAACCCTGTGTTACTGAAAGGTCACCAATGGCCAGCAACCGTCCGCTGACGCAAAGTCTCCCATCGCTCACTCCACTCGGTCGCGCGCTCCTCGATTCCATTCGCGAGGGCGTCGTGGTCTTCGATACCGACGGACATGTGCTCTACGCCAATCAGGAAGGCCAGCGCTCCATCAACAACGGCTCTCCGAATGGCAACGTGCCCGCCAAGGACGAGCTGCTGCCGCGGCTGTCCGCGATGGGCGCCCGCATTCTTCCACTCCGCGTTCCCGATTCGCAGGCCGGGGCCGCGGCGGTGATTCCGCCCAAGGCCGATCGCGGCCGCACGCTCGCGGAGCGTGAACGCCAGGCGATCATCGATACCCTGGAAGCCACGCAAGGCAAGCTCGCCGAGACGGCGCGGCGCCTCGGCATCAGCCGGACGACACTGTGGCGCCGGCTGCGGGAATACGGACTGAAGCAGAAGAACGAAGGATTCTGGCGGGCCCGCGCGGCTTCCTGACGCGCGGACTTACGTCCCCGGGAGGCCGGTCCTAGCTTCCCGGGGATAATGAAATCCCCGACTCCGTTCCTCGTCGAAGAGTACGTCCGCTGGTCGGACGTGGACTACGCCGGCATCATCTTCTACGGTGCCTACGTCCGTTTTTTCGAAATCGCCGAGACCGAGCTCTTCCGCGCGTCCGGCCTCGCCTTCAAGGACGTCTTCGACCGCCACGGCATTTTCCTGCCCCGTCGCGCCATTCACGCGGAATTCTTCGTCCCCGCCAAACTGGACGACCGGCTGACGGTCGCCGCGTACATCGGCAAGGTCGGCACGCGGTCCATGACGATCAATTTCGATGTCCTCTGGGGTGAGCCCCGCTTCCTCGGCGCCAGCGGCTGGCAGGTGGTCGTCTGCGTCGACAAGAAGACTCTGAAGCCCCGGGCCGTTCCGGACGCCATCCTGCAGGCGCTTGCGCCTCACACTCTTTCGCCCGAGGCCGCGCGCACCGCGCTGGGCGTTCGCGCGCCCTGAAGACCGCCAGGCTGCCGCCGGTCCTGGTGGCCGCCCCGGCCGTGCTGTTCCTCGCGGCCTGCCAGACAAGTGCGCCGCTCAGCACGGTGCACGCCCGCATCTTTCGCGGCCCCAAGGACTCGACCGCATTCGCGGCCGCCGATGTCGCGCACTTTTGCAAAGGCAACGGTGTTCTTTTCGATGCGATCAGCGGAGCCAACGGTGTCCTCGCCTGGGTGAGAGGGCCGTCTGCGCTGACGCCCGGCACATACCCCCTGCTGGGGCGCGCGGACTCGAGCACGCCGCGCGGGGCGCTGGTGGCAGTGCGGTTCATCCTGCACGACATCGCTCACGGGTTTCCGGTGGACTCAGGTGTGTTGACGCTCACCACGGCCGGGCCCACGTACCGTGCACGGATTCAAGGCTCGGGTACGGACCTGGGGCTCGCGACGAAGTCGACCGTCGACATCACCATTGACTCCATCAAGCCGCGGTCGGACACCCTCGCATGTGGAGCGAAGGAATGACGGTAAGAATCGGCATGATCGGTACGGGGTTCGCCCGGCGCGTACAGCTGCCGGGTCTCAGGCTCGTGCCCGGCATTCAAGTGACGGGGATCGCGAGCGGCAGACGCGCGAACGCCGACGCCGTGGCCAGGGACTTCGGCATTGCGAACGTCTTCGACGACGGCGTCGAGCTGGCGCGCTCTGGTGTCGCCGATCTGATCATCGTCTCTTCCACTCCCGACACTCACCTGAGGTTCGGGCTCGCGGCACTCGAAGCGGGACGCCACCTCCTCTGCGAAAAACCGACGACGCTCTCGGCACCCGAGGCCCTGCGTCTCCGGGAAGCGTCGTCCGCGAGACCCAACCAGGTCGCGTGGATGGACCACGAGCTGCGCTATGAGCCGAACCGCAAGAAGGTCCGCGAGCTGATCACGAGCGGCGCCATCGGGGAAGTCCGGCACATCGAGATGGCCCTGCGACCCTATCTCCGCGGAGACGGAAGACCGCAGGCCATCAACGCACCCTGGAACTGGTGGTACGACGCAGGCAAAGGTGGCGGGCTCCTGGGCGCGGTCGGGTCACACCTGATCGACCTCTGCCGCTTCTGGACGGCGAGTGAGCCCGAGTCGGTGGCCGGCGTGGTCGAGACGTTCACGGAGCGTCGCAACGATGACGCGGGGGTTTCCCACCCCGTGACCGCCGACGAATTCGCGAGCTGGACCATGCGCATGGGATCGGGCGCCGTGGCGTCGCTGACGCTGTCATCGGTGGCGCATCATGGCGGCGGTCACTGGTGCCAGATCACGGGCGCCGAGGGGTCACTGGTCCTCACGGGCGAGCACACCCTGCACATTGGGAAGCGCGGGGTCGAGCTCGAAGACATCACCCAACCCGACGATCTCTGGGAAAAGACCACTCCGAACAACATGTGGGCGCGGTCGTTCGTCCGGTTGATGCGGGACCTGGTCCCGGTGCTGGGTGGGGCCAAGCCGTCCGGAACACCGGCCACCATGGAAGATGGCTGGCGGATTCAGCGGATCATGGACGCCGTGCGCGCCGGGGTAACTGCCCGGTTAGATTAGGGCCGTGGAGCAGACGTACTTTCGGAAGGGCTTCGGACTCAAAGGGGCCATCGAAGGCACCCTGGCCGCGGACTACCACAGCCGCGTCGTAGATCAGGTACGCGCTTCAGACTATCGCCTCGCCGTCGGTGACCTGACCTTCCGCCTCGCCCGCGAGTTCGGCTTCTGCTATGGCGTCGACCGGGCCGTCGAATACGCCTACGAGACGCGCACCAAGTTCCCCGACGCGCACGTCTTCCTGGTCGGCGAGATCATCCACAATCCCCACGTCAATGCCAAGCTCCGCTCCATGGGGGTGGAGTTTCTGCATCGTCCCGAGGGCGGGGAATTCGATTTCTCCGGCATCGTCGCGACCGACGTCGTCCTGATGCCCGCGTTCGGCGTGACGGTGAAGGACTTCCAGCGCCTGCGCGATCTGGGCTGCGTTCTGGTCGATACGACGTGTGGATCCGTGCTCAACGTCTGGAAGCGCGTCGAGTCGTACGCCAAGGATGGGTTTACCGCCCTGATTCACGGGAAGGCGTACCACGAAGAGACCAAGGCGACGTCGAGCCAGGTGACCAAATATCCGGGTGGACACTTCATCGTGGTCCGTGACATGGGCGAGGCCCGGCTCGTCTGCGACTACATCGAAGGCACCGGCGACCGTCAGGCACTCGTCGAGAAGTTTGGGAGCGCCATGTCCCCCGGCTTCGACCCCGACCGGGATCTGATCCGCATCGGTGTGGCGAACCAGACCACGATGTTGTCCGGGGAGTCGCTTGCGATTGCGGCCGAGGTGAGCAAGAGCATGGCCAAGCGTTACGGCGATGGCGCCATCGCCCACCACTTCCGCACCTTCGACACCATCTGCTCCGCGACCCAGGACCGGCAGGACGCGGTCCTGAAGCTGATCGCCGACCCCCTCGATCTGATGGTAGTGATCGGCGGCTACAACTCGAGCAACACCACCCACCTCGCGGCCATCTGCCAGACGCGCGTTCCGACGTACCACATCGAGGACGCCGCGGGCATCGACCCCGAAGTCGGGACCATCCGGTTCCGCCCCGTGGGAGCGAAGGCCGAGGAAACCAAGAGCGGCTGGCTGCCGGCGGGGCCGTTGGTCGTCGGCGTCACCGCCGGCGCCTCGACCCCGAACAACAAGATCGGCGAGACCATCGAGCGGATCGCGCGGATGCGGGGTCACACGCTCGAGGTGGCAGCCGCCTCGTGAAACAGTTCCATCCCGCGGTGGAGCGCTGGTTCACCGGGCGCTTCCAGGAACCGACCGAGCCGCAGCGTCGCGCCTGGCCCGCCATTCAAGCGGGCCATGACGTCTTGATCGCCGCGCCCACCGGTTCCGGTAAGACCTTCGCGGCGTTCCTCTCGTCCATCGATTCGCTCCTTCAGCAGGGCGTCGACGGAAGGCTCGATGACCAGATCCAGGTCCTCTACATCTCGCCGCTCAAGGCGCTCTCCAACGACGTCCAGAAAAACCTGAGCGAGCCCCTGCTCGAGATCAGCCGGACCGCGCTCGAGATGGGGCTGCCGGAAGTGACGCTCCGGACCCTGGTGCGCACGGGTGACACGCCCCAGGCCGAGCGGCAGGCCATGCTCAAGGAGCCGCCGCACATCCTGGTGACGACGCCTGAGTCCCTCTACCTGCTGCTCACGTCGGAAAGGGCGCGGGGGATGTTGCGGACGGTGCGGACGGTGATTGTGGACGAGATCCACGCACTGGCCCGCGACAAGCGCGGCAGCCATCTGACGCTGTCCCTCGAGCGGCTCGCGGCACTCACCGGCCGTCCACTCCAGCGCATCGGCCTGTCCGCCACGCAGAAGCCGATCGAAGAGATCGCCCAGTTCCTGGTTGGGACCGGCCGCCCGTTGCCCGATATCATCGATGCCGGTCACGCGCGCGAAATCGATCTCGCGGTCGAGCTCACCAGCTCTCCTCTGGAAGCCGTGATGTCGGGGGAAGTCTGGGGCGAGATCCACGAGCGATTGACGCAATTGGTTCAGGAGCACCGGACCACGTTGATCTTCGTGAACACCCGCCGGATGGCTGAGCGCCTGGCGATGCACTTGTCGGAGCGGCTGGGCGAGAACGCGGTGACCAGCCATCATGGGAGCCTGTCGAAGGAGACCCGGATGGACGCCGAGCGAAGGCTCAAGGCGGGCGAGCTGAAGGCGCTCGTCGCCACCGCGTCCCTCGAGCTCGGCATCGACATCGGCACCGTGGACCTGGTCTGTCAGATCGCATCCACCCGTTCGATCGCGACGCTCCTCCAGCGCGTGGGCCGCTCGGGCCACCATCTCAAGGCGATTCCCAAGGGCCGGCTCTTCCCGCTCTCGCGCGATGATCTGGCCGAGTGCGCGGCCCTCCTGCGCGCGGTGAAGTCCGGTAAGCTCGACCGGCTCATCATCCCCGAGAAGCCGCTCGACATCCTGGCTCAGCAGATCGTGGCCGCGGTGGCGTGCGAGGAGTGGGAGGAGGGCGCGCTCTTCGAGTGGTTCCGGCGCGCGTACCCATTCCGCAATCTCACGCGTGAGGAGTACGACTCGGTCGTCCTCACGCTCGCGGACGGCTACACCACCCGGCGTGGCCGGCGGGGAGCGCACATCCACCGGGACGGCGTCCATGCCCGGTTGCGAGGCCGGCGTGGCGCCCGTCTCGCGGCGATTACGTCAGGTGGCGCGATCCCCGATCTCGGGGACTACCGCGTGATCCTCGAGCCGACGGAGACCTTCGTCGGCACGCTGAACGAGGACTACGCCATCGAGAGCGCTCCCGGCGATGTCTTCCAGCTGGGCAATGCGTCCTATCTCATCCTCCGGGTCGAGTCCGGACAAGTCCGCGTCGCCGACGCGAAGGGTCAGCCTCCCACCATCCCGTTCTGGCTGGGAGAAGCGCCGGCGCGGACCATCGAGCTGTCGGAAGAGGTCTCCCGCTATCGGGTGGACCTCGAGGCACGACTCGGTGACATCGTTGCCGCGATCCAGTGGACGGTCGATGAGACCGGACTCGCCGAGCCCGCGGCCCGCCAGCTGGTCGAATACCTGGCTGCGAGCAGAAAAGTCTTGGGATCCCTGCCCACGCAGGAAACCCTGATCCTCGAGCGGTTCTTCGACGAAGCGGGCGGGATGCAGCTCGTCCTCCACGCACCCTTCGGCGCGCGGGTGAACAAGGCGTGGGGGCTGGCTCTCCGGAAGCGCTTCTGCCGCTCCTTCAACTTCGAGCTCCAGGCCGCCGCGACCGATGACGCCATCATCATCTCCCTCGGTCCCCATCACTCCTTCGCGCTCGGCGACGTCTTCCACTACCTGAATTCAGGTACCGCGCGCGATCTCCTGGTGCAGGCGCTCCTCGACGCCCCGGTGTTCCAGAGCCGCTGGCGCTGGAACGCGACGCGCGCGCTCGCCGTGCTCCGTGCCCGCGGTGGCCGGAAAGTCCCGACGCCACTGCAACGCATGGAGGCCGAGGACCTCTCGGCGGCCGTCTTCCCTGACCAGCTGGCGTGCCCGGAAAACCTGGTAGGGGATCGCGAGATTCCTGACCACCCGCTGGTGAAGCAGACCATCGAAGATTGCCTCACCGAAGCGATGGACTGCCCCGGTCTGCTCGGAATCCTGCAGGGCATCGAGGCGGGGAAATTCACGCTCGTCGCCCGCGACACGCCCGAGCCCTCGCCCCTCACGCACGAGATCCTGAACGCCAAGCCCTACGCGTTCCTGGACGACGCGCCCCTCGAGGAGCGCCGGACCCAGGCCGTGCTCACCCGTCGCGGCCTCGACGTCCGCACCGCCGACGACCTCGGCTCCCTGGATCAGGGAGCGATCGACCGGGTGCGCGAAGAGGCGTGGCCGGAAGCGCGAGATCTGGATGAGATGCATGACGTGCTCTCGGTCGCGGGGTGCCTCCCCGAGGGTGACTCGAGAGGCGGGAGTCGAGAGGCGTTTGCTCCGTTGCTCGACGGGCTCCGGTGCGAAGGTCGGGCCACTGTGTTGGAGGGTCCGGTCACCCTGTGGGTGGCGACGGAAAAGGTGCCGATGCTCAAGGCGATCTTCCCCGAGGCCACGGTCAATCCGCCCGTGCAGGTGCCGGAGCGGGAACGGGCCAAAGCGTGGACTCGGGAAGACGGCATCCGCGAGATCGTGCGGGGAAGGCTCGAAATCGTGGGACCGACGACAGCTGCCGAGCTCGCGAAGACCTTTGGGCTCGAGGTGTCGGACATCGACTTCGGGTTGGGGGCGCTCGAGCACGAAGGGTTCGTGCTTCGGGGTCACTTCTCACCCGGCGTCACCGAGCTCGAATGGTGTGAGCGCCGGCTCCTGGCGCGTGTCCACCGCTACACGCTCGACCGCCTGCGTCAGGAAATCGAGCCCGTTTCCGCGGCTGATTTCATGCGCTTCCTGCTCCGCTGGCAGCGCCTGACCGAAGATACCCGGGCGCAGGGGCCCGAGGGACTCTCCGCGGTCCTCGACCTGCTCGACGGGTACGAGCTGCCGGCGGCCGCCTGGGAAACGGAAGTCCTGCCCTCGCGCATGGCGGACTACGATCCCCTCTGGCTCGACGGTCTGTGCCTGTCGGGCGAGATCGCGTGGGGCCGCCTGTCGCAACCGGCCTCGGCGAATGGCGGCCGGAAGTCGGGTCCAATCCGTACCTCTCCTGTGGCGCTCTTCCGGCGTGAGCGTGGCGACGTGTGGCGCACGCTGAATGGGGCCGTGGACCCGAAGGAGCTTCCCCTTTCGCATGCGGCGCGCGCGGTCTTCGACGCCCTCGACCAGCGCGGCGCGTCCTTCTTCGGGGACCTGGTGAACGCCACCGGTGAGCTGCGCACCGAGGTCGAAAAAGGGCTTGGTGAGCTGGTGGCGTGGGGACTCGTGAGCGCGGACTCCTTCTCAGGGCTGAGGGCCCTGCTCGTTCCCTCCGACCGCCGCAGACCCATTGGCGCCGGGGCAGGGAGACGGCGCGGGAAAGTGGCGCCCTTCGGCGTCGAGAACGCGGGCCGCTGGTCACGCGTGCCCGGTGCCGCACTCGTGCCGGCTGAACAGTTGGTGGAAGCGCTGGCGTGGCAGCTGCTGCGGCGGTACGGGGTCGTCTTCCGGCGGCTCGTGGAACGTGAGGGATTCCTCGCACCCTGGCGGGACATCCTGCGTGTGTACCGGCGTCTCGAAGCGAGGGGCGAGATCCGCGGTGGCCGGTTCGTCGGCGGATTCTCCGGCGAGCAGTACGCGCTCCCCGAGGCGATCGGTCTGCTCCGGGCGGCGCGGAAGGAGGAGCCCACCGGCGCGCTCGTGTCGGTGTGCGGTGCCGATCCGATGAACCTGGTCGGCGTGATCACGCCGGGGGAGCCAGTGCCTGCGCTCGCGACGAACCGGGTTCTGCTACGCGATGGCATTCCGGTCGCGGTCCAAGAGGGTGACGGGCGGTCGGTGCGACTCTTGATCGAGGCGATGCCCGAAGAAGCGCAGCTTCTACGCACCGCTTTGATACGTCGACGTCCCACTCCATTGGTGCGAGCGTACTTGGGGCGCTAGGCAAAAGCCGAATGGAGGGGAGTTGCGCGACGAAAAAAAGAGGGCCTTCCGCACATACTGTTTACGCGTTACGCTCCCGTTATGGAAAAGCTATCTGCGCGCCCCCCTGTTCTCCCCGAATCGGTGCTCCGCGACGCTGTCGCCCATCGGGTTACTGACCGGTCGCTTCGTCGCTGCGCCCGTGAGATCTCCATCTCTCCGAACGGCCTTCGAGACTTCCTGCACGGCGCCGCTCCGCGGCTGTCGACTCGCAGCAAGCTCGAGCGCTGGCTCGCCGCCCAGACTCCAGACGAGAAGGCGCCCAACGTGGCGCACGTCGTCCGGCTGGTGGGTGACCTGACGGCCGAGTTGTCGCCTTCCGATGGCGATAACCTTCGCCGCGAGATCACCCGCTACCTGACCGGGGCCTATGAGTCCCGGAAGCAGGCCGTGCCGAAGTGGCTCAAGGAGCTCTCGGAGCTCGACTCGGCTGCGGCCCGGCGGCTCAAGCTCGGCTGACCTCCGGCACCTTCAAGTCAAGCTGTGCAATGCGGGACCGGGAGCGATACCGGTCCCGCATTCCGTTATTGACCTCAAATCCATAGGCCTTCTGCAGCCGCTGAACCCGGCGGGTGAGCGCGTCCGCGTACTCCCGGGGAGCGTTCGACGCTCGCGCGTACGCCGCCCGGTAGCGCTCCGACAGCTCCGGGAAGTGCTCCGCCAGGACGGGGAAGAAGCGGTCCCGGATCCCCGGATACATCCGGAGGGGGCTCGCGTGAATGAAGCGCGCGCCCGCGTCCCGGGCGGCACTGAACAGCGCTTCGAGATGCGGGACGTCGTCCGTGATGCCGGGGAGCACGGGGGCGACGATCAGGCCGGCGCGCACACCGGCGTCGGTAAGGTGCTTGAGCCCGCGGAGCCGAGCGCGGGGAACGGGTGACCGTGCTTCGAGGGCATGGATGATGTAGTCGTCGGTTGTGATGAGTGAGACGTACACCTCGAGGTCGTTTCTCGCGGCCAGCCTGATCAGGACATCCGCATCGCGCGCCACGAGCGGGCTCTTGGTGATGATCCCGATCGAGAGTCCCTCGCATTGCGCCAGGCGCTCCAGCACGCTCCTCGTGATCTTGAAAATCCGCTCCGCCGGCTGATACGGATCGGTCGCCGTGCCGATCACGATCGTGTCGGGCTCGGTCTTGGCGGGCGGCAGCGCCACGCGGCAGAACTTCCGGAGATCTTTCTCGAACGTCTCCAGCAAGTGGTCCTTCACGAAGATCCGGTTCTCGAACGCTTCCCAGCCTTCCGTCCCCCGGTAGTCCGCGAACTCGTCATCGGTGAGACGGCCCTGATCGTGGGCACGCTCGACGGCGTAGCGGTGTGCGAAGCGAGCGTAACAGTACGTGCACCCGAACTCGCAGCCGACGTACGGGTTAAGGGACCAGAAGTCCATGCCGGTCTGCGTTGGCGAGTTCAGCACCGTGCGCGCGTTGTGGGCGACGAAACGCGTTCCGCGCAGGCGGCTGTCGAGCACTGGCAGCGGCCTGGGAGTGGCCGGCTCGGCCGGCATCAGAGGAAGCTGGCAGCCGTCGGCAGCGGGCATGGGCCTCATGAGCACCTCCCCCACCCGCAATTCGGACAGCTCTGGCATCCTGACTGGTGGATCACCGGCGCACTGCACTCGGGACAGCGGGAGACATTGGCGGGGACTGCGACTGGCTGAGACATGAAACGGCTCCGACTATCTTCGGTATTTGTTCGGGTTTCCCCCCGAAGCTACCGAGACGTCGGAGCTGCCGCCAGAGGCGCGGCTAAGTCATTCAATAGGAATGGCTTTACGCGATCCCTTCGTCACAACGTACACCGGAATACCGAGTGCCACGATGATCAGACCAATGCCGGCGTACTTCGTCTGCGTGAAAAGGAGATCGATGCAGAGGACGAGCGTCGAGAGGAGATACAACCCCGGGATCCACGGATATCCCGGTGCGCGCACCGGCCGCTCAGCGGCGGGTCGCTTCTTCCGCATCATGAACAGCCCCAGCGCGGTGAAAGCGTAGAAGAGCAGCTGCGCGGCGATCACGTAGGTGAGCAGATCGTTGTAGGTGCCTGACAGACAGAGCACTGAAGTCCACAGTGCCTGGATCCACAGGGCGAACGTGGGCGTCTGATGCTTGGCGGAGAGCGTGCCGGCGCGTTCGAAGAACAGCCCGTCCTTGGCCATCGCGTAGAACACGCGGGCACCCGAGAGAATCAGCCCGTTGTTGCACCCGAAGGTCGAGATCATGATGGCGCCTGCCATCAGGTAAAGCCCCGGATCTCCGAACATCGCCTGCAGCGCGGCCGTGCCCACCCGATCCTGCGGCGCGTGGGCGATCGAGTCGCCGGGCAGCGTGACGAGATACGCGACGTTCGCGAGCAGATAGAGGATCGTGACCGTCAGCGTGCCCATCGCCATGGAGAGGGGCAGGTCCTTCTTCGGGTCCTTCAGCTCCGATCCGGCGAACCCCACGTTGTTCCACGAATCCATGGAAAAGAGCGAGCCCACCATGGCGGAGCCGATGATGGGCAGGAGCGCGAGGGTCAGTCCCTTGGCGGGCCAGAAGTTGCCGCCGAAGTTCGCCGCGATCGCCGTGGCGTTCCGGCCGATCAGGAGGCCGAGCACGACGAGGGCCGCCAGTGACAGCGTCTTGACGATCGTGAGGGTCGTCTGAATCCGGGCACCGGAGCGAACGCCGCGGGCGTTGATCCAGGTCAGCGCAATCACCGAAATGATCGCGAGCACGCGTTGCGGAGAGACACCGATCGAGATCGGCCCCGATCCGAGATTGACCGTCGTGCCGAACCACACGTCGGGAGAGAGACCGGGCCAGAAGATCGCCGTGAACTTGGCGAAGGCGACGGCGACCGCGGCGATCGTCCCCGTTTGGATCACCGCGAAAAGGGTCCAGCCGTACAGGTAACCGAAGAGAGGTGAGATACCCTCGCGCAGGTAGACGTACTGGCCACCCGCGTTCGGGAACATCGCGGCCAGCTCGCCATACGAGAGCGCGCCCATCAGCGTGATCACGCCCGAGATCGCCCAGACCAGGAGCATGACGCCCGGGCTGGACACCTGTCGCATGATGTCGGCGGACACGAGGAAAATCCCGGAGCCGATCATGGTGCCCACGACAAGCGCCGTGGCATCCAGGCGCGTGATTTCCCTGCGGAACTCCGTCATCCCGGTCTCCCCCTCGAGGTCGGGCCCTAACCTAGTGGCTCTCCCCGGGGGCCGCTATTGTTCAGGCCGTCGGTCGATCCCCCTTTCTCCAAGAGGTCGTCGTGCGCCTGCTCCCTCGCGAAGAGGAATTCTTCGACCTGTTTGCGGGTGTCGCCCAACGCAACAAGGAGGCGGCTCACCTCCTCCGGCAGCTGTTCGACGCATCTCCGGACCGGCGGACCGCCTCGGTCGAGGCCATCAAGAAGCTCGAGCACGAGGCGGACCAGATCACCCATGAGGTGGTGAACCGCCTCGACCGCACTTTCATCACCCCGCTGGACCGCGAAGACATCCATCAGCTGGCTTCGGACCTGGACGACGTCATGGACGTCATGGACGGCGTGGCCCGGCGCTCTCAGATCTTCCACGTCGGGGCCGCGCCCGACGGAGTGAAGCAGCTCTGCGAAGTCGTCGAGCGGATGGTGGGGGTGTTGGCGGACGGGGTGGGATGCCTGAAGAAGGGTGACGACGTGATGAAGTACTGCGTCGAAGCCAAGAAGCTCGAAGAAGAGGGGGACGCCATCTACCACCAGTCCCTGGGGCGAATGTTCGAGACCGAAAAGAACGCGATCGAGCTGATCAAGTGGAAAGAGATCTACGACAATCTGGAGCGGACCCTCGATGAAGCCGAGGACGTCGCCAACGTCCTCGAGTCCATCACCTTGAAGCACGGCTGATGATATTCATCCTCGCGATCATCGCGATCGCGCTGGTTTTCGACTTCATCAATGGGTTCCACGACGCCGCAAACTCGATCGCGACCGTGGTCTCGACCCGCGTGCTGTCCCCCGCCGCCGCCGTCCTCTGGGCCGCCGCGTTCAACTTCATCGCCGTGTTCGTGTTCGGGACCGCGGTCGCGAAGACCATGGGCTCGGGGCTGGTGGACATCGGCATCGTCGACGCGAACGTGATTCTGTCCGGCCTGATCGGCGCCATTCTCTGGGACCTGATCACCTGGTGGCTGGGCCTTCCCACCTCGTCCTCGCACGCGCTGATCGGCGGGTATGGCGGCGCGGCCGTCGCCAAGGCGGGGTTCACCGCGCTGGTCTTCCCCGGCAAGTGGCTTTCGACGCTCCTCTTCATCGTCGTGGCCCCGCTGATGGGGCTGGTGCTGGCGTTGGCACTCACCGTCGCGCTCTCCTGGATCCTCCGGCGGGCCCGGCCCCGCAAAGTCGATGGCAGCTTCCGCGTCCTCCAGTTTTTCTCGGCGGCGGCGTACTCGCTGGGTCACGGCACCAACGACGCGCAGAAGACGATGGGGATCATCGTCGGCCTCCTGGTGGCCGAGCAGGCACGTTTTGCGACGTTCCCGATACAGGCGCTTCACGTCACCACGTTGAAGGAGATCCCGTTCTGGGTCGTGGTCGCCTGCGGCGCCGCGATGGGTCTGGGGACCGTGTCGGGAGGTTGGCGGATCGTGCGCACGATGGGTCAGCGACTCACCCGTCTGAAGCCGTTCGGCGGATTCTGCGCGGAGACGGCTGGGGCGATCACGCTGTTCATGTCCTCACACTTCGGCATTCCCGTGAGCACCACGCATACCATCACCGGCGCAATCTCCGGCGTCGGCGCGGCTCAGCGGCTATCGGCGGTCCGCTGGGGGGTCGCGGGCCGGATTGTCTGGGCGTGGATGCTGACCATCCCGGCGGCATTCTTCATTGCCTTCATCTGCTACCTTGTCGTTCACGCGATCTAGCCTCGTCCTCGCCGGCGTTCTCGCGAGCTCCCCGCTCGCCGCCCAGGACTCGACTCCCCGGCTGTTCATTCCGCAACTGCTCGGTGCCCAGATCACCGTGATCGGACAGGATCTCTTCCGCTTCCAGGCGCCTTACACAGGACCGAAGAGCCTCGTCCCGACCGGCGACGCCCATGCCACCGACACCTACGGGATCTATTTCGGGGACCGCCTGACCGCCAACCTCGAGGCCTATGTCGACTTCGAGATGGCGCGGGGTGCCGGCATCAGCAACGCGACGGGGCTGGCGGGGGTCACCAACGGCGACGTCATCCGGCAGGGAAGCGCCAACCTCGGCAATGGTCCCTATCTCGCCCGGGTGTTCCTTCAGTACTACCTCCCGCTCACGCCTGAGCGGGCGCACAACGACCGCGCGCAGGATCAACTGCCGGGACCTGAACCCACGAACCGGCTGGAGCTCGATGCCGGCCGGTTCGCCGCGTCGGATTTCTTCGACCTCAATCGGTACGCCAACTCCACCCGCACCCAGTTCATGAACTGGGGACTCTTCCAGAACTCGGCCTGGGACTTCGCGGCGGATACGCGTGGGTACACCTGGGGCGCCGTGATCGCGCTCGTCCATCCGGCCTGGGCGGTGCGCCTGGGGTCCTTCGCGATGCCGCTGATGGCGAACGGGAACGTCTTCGATGTCTTTCCGAGAGCGCGCGGGGACAATCTCGAGATCACGCTGCAGCCGGGCACGAGCGGTACCATTGTGCGCATCCTCGCGTACGAGAATCACGCCCGGATGGGCGTGTATGCGGACGCGATCGCGCATGGCGTGGCCGTGGACAGCGCGCCGAACATCGTGGCGGACGACAAACCCGGGCGCACCAAAAAGGGACTCGGCCTGAACGTCGAGCAGCCACTGGCCGATTCAGGGAATACGGGCGCCTTCTTGCGGCTGGGTTGGAATGACGGGAAGAACGAGGACTTCGCCTTTACGGAGGTTGACCGGCACCTGAGTGCCGGATTGCAGGTTTCGGGCATCAGGTGGGGCAGGGGGGCGGACGTGTTGTCGGTGGCGATCCTGGTGCATGGGTTGTCCCCGGACCACCGGGCGTACCTCGCCGCCGGCGGGCAAGGATTTCTCTTGGGGGATGGCAAGCTCCGCTACGGCAGTGAGAACATCCTCGAGGCGTATTACCGGGCGCAATTCGGTCGTTTCATCCAGGTCGGACCCGATTTCCAGTGGATCCACAACCCCGGATACAACCGCGACCGCGGGCCAGCCGCGGTCGCCTCCCTGCGTCTGCGAGCCAGCTACTAGTCGACCTTCAGAGTCAGCATCCGCAATTCCGTCATCTCCTGAATCGCCCAATGAACGCCTTCCCGTCCCAGTCCCGAGTCCTTCGCGCCACCGTACGGCAGCCGGTCGATGCGGAATCCAGGGATGTCGTTCCCGTTCACCGCTCCGACTTCGAGCTCGGCGTAGCAGCGGAACATGGTGTTCAAGTTGGTCGTGAACACGCCCGCCTGGAGGCCATAGGGTGAATTGTTCACTTCGGCGATGGCCCTGGACAGGTCGGTATATGGCGTCACCGTAACGAGGGGCGCGAACACCTCCTCGCAGTTCACCTTCATCGTCGGCGTCGTGTCGAGCAGCACGGTGGGCTCGAGATAGGCGCCCTTCCGACCGCCGCCCATCGCGACGGTGGCGCCCGCCGCCTTCGCTTCCTTGATCCACTTCTCCACCCGCTCCGCGGCCTCGAGGGAGATCACGGGCCCGATCTCGGTCTTCTCGTCGAGCACATCTCCGACCTTCAACGCCTTCACCTTTGGCAAGAGGAGGTCGACGAATTGCCTGTAGATCGACTGGTGGACGAAGATGCGCTGAGTGGAGATGCAGGATTGGCCCGAGTAGTTGAACCCGCCCGCCGCGCAGCGCGACGCCGCGTGTTCGAGATCGGCATCCCCCTCGACGATCACGGCGGCATTCCCACCGAGCTCGAGCGCCACCCGCTTCGATCCCGCCTTGGCGCGAATCGCCCAGCCGGCCTTGGCGCTCCCCGTGAAGCTGATCATCCGGACCCTGGGGTCTTCGATCATGATCTGGGCGACTTCCACGTGGCAGGGGACCACGTTTACCGCGCCTTCCGGATAGCCCGAGTCCTTGATGAGGTCGAACATCTTGAGCGTGGTGAGCGGATCTTGCGGAGGGGGCTTCAGGGTCACTGTCGCGCCGCACGCCATGGCCGGTGCCACTTTATGGGCCGCGAGCAGCAAAGGGTAATTAAAGGGTGTGATGGCGGCGATCGGCGAAAGCGGAAACCGGCGGGTGATCGCGATCTTCCCGTTGCCGGTAGGGACACCGTCCGCGGTCAGCACCTCGCCCGTGATCCGGGTCGCCTCTTCAGCGCCGTCCTTGAATACGTCGATGGTTCGGTCGATCTCGAGTCGGGCCTGATTGATGGATTTCCCGGCCTCGAGCGCCAGGGTCCGTGCCATTTCCGGCCGGGCGGCTTGAATGCCGTCGGCGATCTTCCGGAGGGCAGCCGCGCGCTGGTGCGAGGGCATCTTCCTCGCGGCGTCACTCACTCGCACGTTCGCGTCGATTGCGGCGTGCACGTCCTCAGGATTCGCGAGATTGCACACCCCGACTTCACTCCCATCTGACGGGGCCCTGATTACCGACGTTTCCCGCTCTCTGCTCTTCGTCGTCATCTATCGCCTCTCACGTTTTGCTTGTCGACTTATTGTTTCTCGACGTCTTTCCGTTACGCCAACACTGCCTGCATCCCACGACCCGTCTCTTCAAGCGCGGCCTTCAATTCGGGAATCTCATTCCCATAGCCAAACCGGATGTGCCGCGCGGTTCCAAAATGGTCGCCGGGGCAGAGCAGGACGTTGTTCCTCGCCCTGATCTTCTCCACCAGGTCGGTGGACGAGATCTGTCCCCTATACCCCACATAACAAATCGCGCCGGCGCGCGGTGCCACCCACCGGAATTGGTCGCCGAATTCCTTCAGCCACCCTTCCAGCACCGGGTAATTCGATTTCAGGATCCCCCGCGTCCGGGCCAGAATCCTTTCCCGGACCTTCGGGTCCAGGGCCAGCGCGGCCAGATGATCGCTCGTTCCCGGCGGGCCGATCGTGAGATAGTCGTTGCGGGCCCACGCGTCTTCCGCGAATGCGGCCGGGGCCACCAGCCAGCCGATCCGCAGGCCCGGCAGGCCATACGCTTTCGACAGGCCATTCACCACGATCAGCTTGTCGTAGCTGCCCCAGAATGACGGCGTCGTAACGCCGTCATGTTCCGCACCGATGTACACCTCGTCGGCGAGGATCCAGGCGCCCACGGCCGCGGCGCGTTCCACGATGAGCCTCCGATTCGCGTCGGAGAGGATGTGGCCCGTCGGATTGTGCGGGTTGGTGACCACCACGAGCTTCGTGCCTGGTGCGATGGCGCGACGGATCTCGTCGGGATCGGGCTCCCACTTCTGGTCGGCCGAGAGCGTGAAGCCGTTCACGACGCCACCCAGGTTCTGCGTCATGCCCCACGTTTGCAGATAGTTGGGAAGCATGATCGCGACCTTGTCTCCCGCGCCAATCAGCCGCCAACACACGATGTGATTCGCCTCGGCGCTCCCCGTCGTGACCAGGATCTGCTCTGGGCTGGTGCCGGGATAGAGCGCGGCGATGCGCTGGCGAAGGAGATCAGTGCCGTTCGACTGACTGTACCCCAGCCTGACATCGAGCAGCGGGTCCGCCCCGGCGCCGGCGATCTGCAGGAGGTCTCGCACCGACAGGGGATGCACCCCCGACTCGGAAAGGTTGTACTTCACCCGGTTTTCCCAGGTGGATTGCCAGCGCTCGAGACTAAAGGGAACGAAGGTCATTCGGATGCTCCAACCAGTAGTTTGGATTCAAGTCTTCGAGGTCGCTACGTCCGAAGGGGCCCCACAGCACCGCCGCGGTCTTCACGCCGGCCGCGCGGCCGCACTCCATGTCATGCCGGGAATCCCCAATGAAGACGGCACGTTCCGGGGTCACCGAGAGTCGCGAGAGCGCGGTGAGCACCGGCTCCGGATGCGGCTTCGGATTCGTGACCTCGTCAGCACCTACGACGACGTGAAACTCGTTTTCCAAGCCGACCTTCTTCAAACCCCGATACGCACCACTCCGGAACTTGCTGGTGACCAGGCCGAGCGTCTTGCCGCGGTGGCGGAGATCCTTCACGGCGTCGACGACGCCTTCATAGGCGGTCACCATCTCATCGTGGTGGCTCAGGTTGTATTCGCGATAGGTGGTCACCATGGCATCGATCTCGACCGGGTCTTCGCTCCATTCCTTGAACTGCACGCGGAGCGGGATGCCCAAGCCTTTCATCCAGACTTCCGGAGCGGTTTCGAGCTGGCGATGAGTGCGGATCGTGTGCTGATACGAGCGGATGATCAGCTCGATGGAGTCGATGAGGGTGCCGTCCAGGTCGAACAGGAAGGTGGTGAGGGGCACACCGGAAGCTAACCGGGGTCTCCGGTGCGCACCACAATTCCGGCCACAAGGCGGATCTCCGGTGATGGCACCGGGGAGTGAAGAGTGGGGAGTAGTCGACTCCACTGGCAGAGGGCATCCACGGTGAGCGGCAACGGTCCTTCCACGAGTCGCGCCAACGAGAATTCCTCGCCCGCCGTCATGCCTGACCCCAGGCGTTCGATCACCGCATCGAGCTCCGCGACTCGAGGTGCGTTTCCCTCGCGCGCTGCGCGTCGAGCGTCTCTGATCACCATCGGGATCAGACGTCGGCTCAGCTGGTCCCGGTCTCCGGCGCGCCAACGCGCTGACGCGGCCAGGTCCAGTCGCTTCCTGAGCATGGGTGCGGCTCGGCAGATCGCGGCCCGAAGCATCGCCGTGTCGAGCGGGCGAGTAGACGCTGAAGCCGCCTCTTCGAGTAGCTGACAGACGACTCGTGGATCCGTGGTTACGCCGCTCCCGCGCACCACGATCGCCTCCGCCGTTCCGCCCACCGACACCACGAGCAGCACGCCGGACTCACGCCCCTCGACGGCACAGACCGACGCATCTCCGTCGTCCACCAGGGCCTGCAGGCGGTCGCACCAATCGAAGAGCCCGGCGCGCCGGCCCACACGCGCTTTCGCCAGCAGACGTGCCTCGATGCGGATGGCATCGGCGAGTGGCGCCGGTGGGAGGAACGTCACGACCTGGATCTTCGTGTGCGAGGAGCCGAGGCGGTCGATCCGTCCGACGCGCTGGGCAAGCCGGGCGGAGGTCCAGGGCAGGTCATAGTGAATCACCCGGCTCGCGTCCTGGAGGTTGAGTCCCTCACTCGCGAGGTCTGTAGCGATCAGGACGTCGATATCCAACGCCGCTGCGGGGGGTGCAACGCCGGAGGCTGTTGGCGCGAACGCCGCGAGGACCTCGGATACCGTCGTGGGACCGGAGGGCAAGAGACCCCGGGCCCCCATCACAGCCGCGACCCGGTGTCGTCGCTGCAAGATTCGAAGCAGATAACGGGCTGTGGCACGGGACGACGTGAACACGATCGCCTTTGCTGAATCCCGCGACAGGAGACGGTCCAGGCGCGCGACCTTCGGGTCGGCTCCCTCCGCCAGATCTCTCAGCCGTGAGAGCGCGGCGCGGTCGCCGGCCTCTGGCAGCCCATCGCCTCGAGTAAGGAGGAGCGGCAAGAGCGCGAGCTGGATATCAGGCTCTTCGCCGCGCGGGAAGAGCCGCTGGAAATCTCCGCGCGTAAGCGCTTGCCCGGATTCACGTGCTTCCGATGAGAAGTCCGCGAACGCTTCCTGCCGGGACAGACTTCCCCTGAACGCGGGCAGGCTCGATGCCAGTCGGGTCAGCAGGACCAGGCGCACCAGTGCCCCCGCCGGCCCGGGGCTGTACCTCCCGATGCCCAGGGCCAGCTCTTCGAGCCTCTCGTCGGGGGCTGGACCAACTCGGATGGCCTTGCCGCGGGTGCGTTGTGGGAGCGAGAGCGCCGGCGCGCGAGACCTGGATCGGGCGACGACCAGGTGCGAAAGCGCGGCCGGAAGGGCGGTCCACGACTCCCCTGCGGCTGCGCGCTTCAGCGAGGGGATGCCCAGTCCCGCGAGTGCGTCGTCCCGCATGAAGAGGCGCAGGAGGTGCACGAGGTCCCCGATGCGATTGTGAATCGGGGTGGCGGTGATCAGGAGTACGCGCTTACCCATCGATATTTCGGCGAGTGCGCGATAGCGCTGGGTCGCGGGATTTCGGAAGTGGTGCGCTTCATCGACGATCAGCAACGGGCATCCAGGTAGCCGGCGCGACAACATGTCGGGGCTCGGCGTGTGTCGCAGTACGCGACTTTCACATGCGGGGTCCGTCTCACGGACTCGTGCCGAGTCGCGACGTCCTGTCGCCCCGGCATCGCGATGCCTGCTCAGCTGCTCATGCGTGTAGATCTCCGGCACCACATCGAACCGCCGGCACAATTGCCGCCACTGCCCCACCAGCACCGCGGGCACCACGAGTGTGAACGGCTCGCCCCGCATCAATGCGATAGCCATCGCGACATACGACTTCCCCAACCCCGGCGCGTCGGCGAGCACCGCGCCGCCATAGCGTGCCAGGATGGCCGCTAACCTGACTGCCGCCGGCCGCTGGTGGGCCGCGAGCCAGTCCGGGACGGCCGTGAGGGCCGACGTTTCTGCCGGTACCGGCGAGAGGTCGAGCAGGGCCCGCGCCGCCCGCGACGCGACCGCCTTCGGCGGGCCTTCAGGTCCGGGAGTGAGGAGAGTCGCGAGAGGGTCATCGAACACCGTCGAGCGCTTTCCGCTCCCGCGCGTCCAGGCCCAGGCACTCCGCAACCACGTCGTCATCGACCACGTGTTTCCGCCCACACTCAGCCAGTCGAGCCCAGATCGGGTGGCTCGCGGGCGGAAGGGGGAGGATGCGAACGACCCGCGCGTTGAAACGCCGAAAGCCGCCCCGCGCCGGATCAGCACGCAACGCCGCGAGCGCCGTGTACCATCGCGAGTTGAACAACGCCGCGAGCGCATGGGCCTCGTCTGTCGTTCTCGTGACGATGCCGTAGACGGTATTGAGTGGCGCCATCACGGGGTCGGGGACCGAGGCGGACAGTCTGCGGGCGAGGTCGGGCCAAATCACCCGGTTCGGGGCGATCGCGAGGCCGAGGCGGAAGAGCTGCCAGGGGGGACCCCCGCGGTAGTCGGCTCGCTGCTTCAGACGGTCGACCACCGGTTCGAGCCGGCCCGTCATCGCCGCGTTGAGCCGGGTGCGGATTCGGCCATCAGGTTCGTGGGTCCAGAGCAGATGCAGGCGCGCTTCGACTCGCCACCGCTCGCAATCCCGTCCCCGCACGGCTGGCCGGGACTCCTCACAGGGCTCGTTCATCAGGAACAGGTCGTCGGCACCTGTCTTTACACCGAGTATTGGCGCCCAGCGTTCGCCGACGGTCGGCAGCTCGTCGCGGAGACGTCTCGCGACCCGGTCCGCGTGAGGCTGGAGGATCCAGGGACCGGCCTGCTGCAGCGCGCCCTGCGTCGTGGCCGTTCGCTCCGAAGGGTCGAGCCCCAGCGTCACCCGCTCGGCCACCCGCGGCGGCCGTCGCGCCGCCACCAGAGCCATCGGGTACACCGCCGCTCCAAAGGCCTGTGCGGCGTCATCCGCGGGAGCGATCCGGGCGATCCGAGCCTCGTTCGCGACATGCCGCCGCAAGAGCTCCGCGTATCCTGCTGTCGCGAGCTTGGCAGGGACCAGCAAACCCACGACGCCACCGGTCGCGGTCAGCTCGAGCGCGCGCTCCACGAAGGCCACCGAGAGATCGGGCTGATGCGCGAACCCACGCTCGCCACCGGCGTGCCAGCAGCGGTAACGGGTCGACAACGCCTCGCGCAGCCTCACTGGAAGTCGCTCGGCGCGCACCCAGGGCGGATTGCCGACGACGCAGTCGAATCCGCCCGCTGCAAGGACGTCCGCGAAGTGGGTGTCGAACGAAAAGAAGGGAGCACCGTCTTCTCGAACCAACCGGCGAAGCGAGGAACGGAGCTCCCGCCGCACCGCCTTCAAGCGACGCAGCTGCTCACGCGCGCTCGTCGTCAGCCCTGCGGCGCGGCCGAACAGATCGCGCGACCGTCCCATCTCGACGATCTCCGCGATCAGCCGCTCGACACCCGCGAGCGCCCGCTCGAAGAAACGCTTGGCGAGCGCGACCTCCGCCTCCTGGAGTTTCCTCAATGGCTCTCGTTTAGCGACTCCCGGAGACGCGAAGACGGTCTGCCGGGCCTGACCAAGGCGTTCGATCTCTCGCCGCGCGTCGCCCAGACCCATCGCTCCCGTGAGCCCACGAGCGAGAGCGACGGGGTCGAGGAGCGCATCCCCCTGACGCACGCGGCCGTCGAGGTTGGGGAGCGGCGCGACTTCTTCCGGGGCGCGCGTACCGTCATCCGCGACCAATGCGAGCCAGAGCCTGAGCTCCGTCAACCGGACGGCGGTGGGGTCGAGGTCGACGCCGAATAGGGATCCCGAGATGATGTCGCGTGAGAGCGCTGGCCCTCGCGATTCTCCCGCCGCCATGCGCATGCGGGCCAGCTCTTCGAGCGCCCCGAGGAGAAATGCACCGGAGCCGACGGCCGGGTCGAGCACGGTGAGGCCGCGGAGACTGGGTGGATCGAGTGGTGCGACGCCCTCGTGCGCCCAGCGCGCAGCCGCGTCCGGCTGAACTCCCCGCCTTTCGATGAGCGCCGCCTCGAGGGACGCGCGGACCACGGCGCGGACCAGGCCCGGCGGTGTGTAGTAGCTCCCGCTCGACCGGCGATCGCCGGGATCCATGATCCCCTCGAACACTCGGCCCAGCATGTCTGGCGCGACCAGGTCGGCACTTTCATCCTCTCGGACCGAGAAGTGAAATCGCTCGAACAGGTCGTCGAATGCGTCGCGCCACTCGGGGTTTGGCCACAGGGCGGGTCCTACTGTGCGTTCGAGCGGAGTGGGTTCGAAGAGCCCGCCATTCAAGAACGGGACTGCGCCGAGGGCCCGGGCGCCCGCTCTTCTTTCTCCATACGGGCGATTCAAAGCGCCGAAGCAGAGGGGGTGCAGCGCCGACCGGTGGAAGTGGCGTCGTTGGCTCAACGATTCATCGAGCAGCTTGGGGAGATACCGCGGGTCCCCGTCGAGCCAGCCTTTGGCCTGCACGAAATAGAGGAACAGGACACGAGTGAGCGCGGTGAGGGCCAGGTGCCGGCGGTCAGGGGCCCGGATGGCAGGGTCGAGGCGGTCGGTGAATCGCTCCACCAGGTCCCGGAACGCCCGGAAGAAGCGGGGCGTGACCCCTTCGCTCGCGAGAGCGTCGCCGATCCGGAGTGACAGGCCGAGCGCTGATTCGTCAGCGGTGACGGCCAGGCGTTCGATGGTAGCGAGTGTGGCGACCGAGGGATGGGCGAGCGGGACCGAGAATGACTTGATGCCCAGCCGTCCCGACTCTTTACCCGTCGCCCGCCAGGCGGAGAGCACCAGCCTGCCTGCTCGGACGTCGAGCGCCGCGATCAACCCCCGTTCAGCGCGCTCCGCGAGTCGGGACGCTGCGCGCCGCGCCCACTGCTCGGGCTCGCGGGTCTCGAGGCCGAACACGCGGAACGCCCCGCAGCGGGCCACGAGCGCCGCCGCCTTCACCCCTGATTCGGCCCGCTCTCCCAACCAGGAGGCCGGCGGCACGTGCTCCCACGCGGGTGTGTAGCCGAGCGCGCTGAACAACGCCCCAAGATCTGAGATCTGCTCGGTCCGGGCGAGAAGCTCCCGAAGCACTCCGGCCCCTGGTGGAAGAGGGCCTCAACATCAGTGTGCTCGGGGAGTTTGTCGGTATCCGATTACTGCGGGGAGGGGCGAAATAACGGGACTGGGGAGTCGGGATTGGGGATTGGCCTGAGACTGGTGCGCCAATCCCGAATCCCCAATCGCTTCTCAACTCTTCCGGAGCTTGATGTCTCCGTTGACCGTCCCGAGCGTCAGCGTCCGTCCGCCTTTGCCGATCGTTCCATGCATGCGGCGCGGGCCCCACTTGCCGACGATCGTCACCGGCCAATCCGAGTCGAGGTCGCCATTCACCGTTTCTGCCCGGACTTCGGCGTTCAGGTCGGACGGCATGGTCAGCGTGATCCCGCCATTCACGGTGCGGAACTCGGCTTCCTCGAAGTCGTTCTTGCCCATCGTGGCGCGGATCGAGCCATTCACCGTGTTCGCATCGGCGTGCCCGGTGGTCGAGACCTCGATGCTGCCGTTCACCGTGTGCACGTCCGTGTTGCCGGTCAACGACATCGCCTCGACGTCACCGTTCACGGTCTGGCCGTCGAACTCGATGCCCGCCGGGACCTGAATGGTGAAGTCCACCTGCACGTCGTTGTCGCGCGTGTTCGAGTGCCAGTGCCGGCCTTGCTCGCAGTCGTTGTCGCGGTCGGCGTCATCGGGCGTCGGATAGACCGCGCAGATCGTGACCGCTTCGGGCGTGTTCACCACCACGATCTTCACCTCATCCGGGTCGGAGCGTCCATCTTCCGAGTGCTTCCGGGCGGACACATCCGCGGTGCCGCCGGCCGTCCCGGTGGCGTGAATCGAGCCGTTCACACCCTTGATCTCGAGGCGCTGGCCCGCGGCCAGCGTGCCGGACCAGTGGAAATCCTTGCTCTGGGCGGACAAGGCCGCCGGAGTCGCGAGGGCCAGGAGGCCCGCCACCAGGAAGCGATTACTCATTGTCCTCGTCCTTTTCCTTGTTCGAGTTGCGCCCGTTGTGATGCTTTCCCACCTCACCGGGGCGACAGATCTTGAGATCTCCGCCGAACGACTCCATCTCGAGCTTTGCGCTCCCGGTGCCCAGCGTGAAGGTGAACCGGTGTTTGTGGCTTCCGGTCATGGTGATCGGGAAGCAGGGGTCGAAGTCCCCATTGAACGTCGAGGCAGTCACAGCCACGTTCGCGGTTTGCGGGACGGACACGCTGACGTCGCCATTGTTTGTCGAGAACGAGTAGTGACCGGCGTCCTTGATAGTGCCGTCATACGTGATGTCGCCATTGATGGTGGTGGCCGACACGTTGTCCGCATCGATACCCGTCAGCTCGACGTCGCCATTCGTCGTCTCGGCCGACAGATCGCCCTTCGTGTCCGAAACGGTGATGCCGTCGTTCACGGTCACGATGTCAATTCGGCCCTGGGCTTTGGCGAGTTTCACCGAGCCCGAGGTGGAGTTGAGGGAGATGTGTCCCGATCCGCCGGTCACGTCGACATCGCCCTGAACGGTCGTAGCCGTGATGTCGCTCGCGATGCCGGTAGCCGTGATGTCGGTGTACGTGCCCTCCAGGTCCAGCGCCATCCACGCCGGCACCGTGAGGTCGAAGGAGACCATGTGCGGGGCGCCGTAGCGGCTCGAGGTGCGGACCGTGACGACCTGCTGGTCCACATCGATGTCGACCCGTTCCCGGTCGGAGTTGTCGGCCGAGATGCGGACGGCACTCTTGTCCCAGACCTTCACGGTGATGTCGCCGCCGAAGTTGTTGAGGTCGAGCCGTGCGCCACGGGTGACCGCGACGGTGGTATCGACGTTGGCCTTGTACTGCGTGTCGTCGTCGCCTCCGTCGACCCTCACGACCACCTTCGGAGGCCGGACATGACGGACCCGGGGCGCGGGATTGGGGCTCGGCGCCGGGGTCTGGAGCATGACGGCCAGGAGAATGGGAAGCATGTGGTTTCTATTCCTCTCAGGTTCTGACGCCGAGTGTGCTGACCCGGCGAAGGAGGTCCGCCCTGCGCCGGACGACGTCGGCGAGGTGGTGGTTCAGGTAGTTGTTGTTCGGGTCGGCATTGAGCGCGCGCCGGGCTTCGGCGATGGCGGAGTCGATGATGGCCAGGTTCTTCTCGACGATCCGCACCGTGCTCGTATCGAGATTCGGCCCGTTTTCTTTCACGGCTTTGCGCAGGCTGTCCACGACCGGATCCACCGACGCGTCGACCTTCTGCCACACGGCCGGAATGTCGATCGAGTCAGGGGACGGCTGCAGCACCGGGGTCTGATGGTCACGTAGCGACATCCACACTGCACCCGACGAGACGGCCATCAACAGAATGCCGGCGGCCAGCGCCTGCGGGATGGAGAATGACAGGCGGCGGGCGCTCCGCGCCGGGCTCGCCGTCCGCGCGCGGTCAACCGAGACGACGGCGGTCCCCGATCCGATCCGGGTCGCGATCCCGGACCAGAGGTCCTTCGACGGCGGACGGTCATCGAGGCCACGCGCGCGGTCGACCACGCGACGCAGCTCGTCTAGAGTCTCGGAGCATTCACGGCAGGTGGCGAGGTGCGCGTCCAGCGCCTCCCGCTCGCCCTGGGTGAGGGTCTCGTCGAGATACTCGGAGAGTTTTTCAGTCCAGCGGTCCATGAGCAGCTCCTTACCGGCTTACCGTCATATCGACTGAGCGTCTCAGCTCAGGTGGCGTCTGAGCGCCATTCTCGCATGATGCAATTGAGACTTCGACGTGCCCGGCACGATGTCGAGCATCGTCGCGATTTCCTCGTGGGTGTAGCCTTCCATGTCGTGCAGCACGAACACCTGCTTTGCTTTTTCCGGCAGCGCAGCCATCGCACCTTCGAAATCCACTCCCAGATCGGGCGTCGCGGGCCTGGTGCCGACTTCGTCCAGCGCGTCTTCACGTGCGTCGTGTCGCTGGCGCGAAATCCCGACCGTCTTCCGGCGGGCCAGGATCACGTTCACTGCCAGCCGGTGCAGCCAGGTGCCGAACGCCGCTTCGCCGCGGAACGTCGAGAGCTTCTCCCACGCGCGGACGAAGATGTCCTGCGTCACGTCGTCGGCCTCGTCGGCATCGATCATGCGCCGGGCCAGTGAGTGAATGCGGGCCACGTGCGCGCGATAGAGCCGTTCAAAGGCCGTCGCGTCACCGCTCGCTGCCAATGTTGCGTCAGCTATTTCAGCGTCAGCGGTGACCAGTGTCGGCTCTCGTAGGCTTGAGGGTCCTGGGAGCGTATTCGGCACACGGACTTGGATAGTCGCGAGTGCGCCACGGTTGCAACGATGTGACTGCGGTCAGGTTCGGACCACTCGGAATTCACGACAAGGCACTACACATGTAGAGCATCCCCAGTTTCGGTCATCTCCGGGCTCTCGCCCGGTCCACCCGAAGCTGCGCGACAGCATCGCGGCTCGGCGTGAGTCGCAACGCGACGCTCACCCGGGGTGGTCCGTTTACGGACACATGCCGAGCCGCGGCTTTATGCCGCGCCGGCCTCGAGGGGATCACGGGCTGATCGTTGGGAGGACTCATTGCCACCTGCACAATCTGCGCGCACGTTCCCGGCCCCACTCACAGGACGCTTGTATGCGCCGATTCGCTACCGCTCTCACGATTCTCGCGTTCAATGCCGCACCTCTCGTCGCGCAGGAAGCCGGAGACACGCTTCCGTTCCGCGCGCACCAGTGGGCGCTCCTATTCGCATCCGGGCTGAACTTCGCATCGGTCGGGGCACTACGTTTCACGGCCCCGAATCGCGCGTGGTTCCTGGACGCGAGCCTGAACCTGTCCCACCAGCACCAGACCCAGCAGATCGCGCCCGACACCACCTTCGGAAACGCGAGCAGCGGAATCACCATCAACGCCAGAGTTGGGCGGCGGTTCTACCAGGTCGTGCGGAAGGACATCGTCAGCTATGAAACGCTGGGTCTGACCGGCGCCGCGGGCCATTCCTGCTCGAGCGTCCAGGGGCCGTTCGGACCGGTGGGATCGACGTGCGGCACGCAGTGGAGCACGGGGCTGTTCGGGGAGATCGGCGCCCAGTATCTCATTTCGTCGCGTCTCAGCGTCGGTGGACAGGTCAACGCCAGCGGCTTCTATTCGTGGAGCGTTGGAGCTGGAATGCATGCGTGGCAAGCCTCCTTCAACATCGGCGGGACGTCTTTTGGCGCCGCGATCTATTTCTGACCCGGGCTCCCGGGTTGCCGGCGCGACAGTACGTCGCGGCTCGGCACGGGTCGCAACGCGACGCTCACTGCGGGGGTCCGTTCACGGACACATGCCGAGCCGCGGCTTTACGCCGCGCCGGCATCGACGGAGGCGGGGGGCCACCGGCGGGTCAGGGACCATAGCTCCTCCCCTTCCACTCGATGTGCCTTCCCCTGATCGCCGACCTGATCATGATCGCAATCATGACCGCGGCGCCGAGGGGATAGAAAAGGGAATACGCAATGGGGACTTTCTCATTGACTGAGATGAATCCCCAAATGGCGAGAGAAAGAAGGACAACCACGAGCCAGGGAATCGCGCCGGTGATGGCGAGGATCACCGGAGGCACCAGCCACGCGAGACTCGGCACCCACATCACCCAGGGGAATACCGCACGCACGATCCCGATCGGCGGCATCATCAGCGGTGCGCCGGAGGCGAGGTTCTTCGACCACCCTGCGTAGATCTCGCGCAGGTTCGTGTACATCCGGGTCATCATGTAGGCGAATGCGTGGACCAGGAAGATGTCGCGCCCCGACTTGATGTACGCCTGAGCTAAGGCGAGGTCGTCGGCCACGGTGTCTTTCACGGCCTCGTGCGTTCCGACCGCTTCGTAGGTCTTCCGCGGCGTGAGAATGAATTGCCCGTTCGCGATCCCCTTCCAGTAGTGCCTGGTGCGATTCACGCGCCTGAAGTCCCCGACGCCAAGTCCCAGCGCGAAGAAGACGTGGGGCTGGATGATCCGCTCCCAGAAGGTCTCCATCGCCTGTCGGGGCAGCACCGTCATGAGGTCAACCTTCTCCTTGGCGAGAACGGCGACCGCCCGGGGAATGAGCTCCGGGGTGTGCTGGGTATCCGCGTCGGCGAAGATCAGAAGGTCACTCTTGCCGGGTCTGGCGGCCCGGAATCCCTGGACCAGCGCCCACTGCTTGCCGAACCACCCGTCAGGCTTCTTCGCGCCATGTACGAGTCGCAAGCGATCACCATTCCCAGGAAGGGTGATCAGTCGCGAGACACGCGCGGCCGTGTCGTCAGTCGACTGGTCATCGACCACGACCACCTCGAGCCGGCGGTACCCCGTGGTCAGAATGGAGGTGACACAGGCCTCGATGTTGCGGGCCTCATTGCGGGCCGGGATGATGACCGTGACCGGAGGCCCGTCCGGATTCGGCTGGTAATCCGCGAGGTTGGGCGTGCGCAGGAGATAGAACCGGACGATGACGACGAGCGCCACCAGGTAACCGGCCGGAATCAGCCAGATCAACGGAGACGGTCCTTACTAAATTTCGGGATCACAAGGTGCCCCACTTGGCCACTCCTCGAAAGGCTGAATTCTCCATCCCGAACGCCTCGGCTCCCTGGACCCTCCGGAGCGCGGGAGGCGCACGCCCGACACTGATCGTCTGGGGCAAACCGGTGCCGGCAGACTCAGTGCTCGATCGCCTCGCGCGGGCCGGGCTGGCCATTCTTACAGCACCTGAACACGCGACATCTGCCGAACTCCTGGCTGCCCTGGAGATGATTCCAGCACCAGTCCGCGTCGCGTTCCTGGAAACGCCGGCAACCGATGTCTCGAAATCTCTCGATGCGAAAGCAATCCCCTGGCGCTGCGTGACTTCCGAATGGGACGAGGTCCCGCGCTGGTTCCAGGAAGCCACGTGACCACCCTCGCTCATATCCGCCGGGTGATCGGCTCCCGCCCCGGGGTCGTCGACCACGATCCCGCGGCCCGGCCCGCCGCCGTCGCCGTCATTCTCCACGAAGACCAGGACGGCATCTCGGCCCTCTTTATTAAGAGAGCGGAGCAGCTGGGCGACCCGTGGTCCGGACAGATCGCGTTCCCCGGCGGACGGTTCGAAGTGGGGGATGCCGACCTTCTGTCGACGGCCATCCGCGAAGCCCGCGAGGAAACGGGGATCGATCTCAATGAGGCCGAGCAGCTGGGCGCGCTCGACGACGTGAATCCGCGCTCCCCCCACCTGCCTCCCATCTTCGTCAGGCCGTTCGTGTTCGCGTTGTCCCGCCGTCCACCCCACACCAACAGCCCCGCCGAGGTGCAGCGCTCGTTCTGGATCCCCTTCAAGACCCTCATCGACCCCGCCACCAGCACCCAGATCACCATGACCCTCAGGGGAATCCCGAGGACCTTCACCGCCTACAAGGTGGAAGGCGAAGTCATCTGGGGCATGACTGAGCGCATCGTCAGACTTTTCCTGGAGCGCATCACCGCCTGACAAAATAGCCCCAAATAATCCGAATATTGCTGTGGATTGCACTTTGATTTAGTCCAAGCTAAACTTGCTTCCGGATCGGATAACTCGCACGCAGCGAGCACGATACGGGAGGCATACATGAGCGCCTTGTTGGCGGACGTTCCACTTTCGCGCTCGGTCGAGGATTACCTCAAGGCGATCTACCACCTGTCGAGTCAGGGTGGATTCGCGACGACATCAGACATTGCCGCAATGCTTCTGGTGGCGCCCCCGTCAGTCAGCGGGATGATTCGTCGTCTCTCCGACTCCGGCCTGATCGAGCATGTCCCCTACCGCGGCGTCCAGCTCACGAACCAGGGCCGCCGGGCCGCGCTCCGGATGATCCGCCGCCACCGCGTGCTCGAGCTCTATCTCACCGAGCGCCTCCACTACGACTGGGATGGCGTGCACGACGAGGCCGAACGCCTCGAGCACGCGGTCTCGGACGAGCTGATCGACCGCATGGCTAAGGCACTCGGCAACCCGCGGTACGATCCGCATGGAGCACCGATCCCGACGCCTGGCGGCGAAATCGAAGAGACCGTCCTCGTCCCCCTGGCCGAGGCTGAGCTCGGCGCTCCGTACGAGCTGCGGCAGGTGGATACGGAAGACCCGGCGCGCCTGCGCTATCTCGCCGAGCATGGACTCACGCCCGGAAAGGGTGTGACGGTCACGGATCGTCAGCCGTTCAATGGCCCGGTCACGCTGACGTTGGTGCCTGGTGGTCAGCAGGTGATCGGTCGCGAGCTCGCGCTTCTTCTCCTTTGTAAGCGCACCGACGCCTGACGATCTGACATTGGCCACTCAGCCGATCCCCGAGCCCGACTCCGGTTGGCGGCGCGCGCGACTCGCGCCGTCGTTGGCCGAGGTGTACCGGTCGGTGCCGGTGGCGGGGAACTGGTGGCGGAAGGCGCTGGCTTTCGCCGGCCCCGGCTACCTGGTGGCGGTCGGCTACATGGACCCGGGCAACTGGGCCACCGACGTCGCCGGCGGGTCGAAATTCGGCTATTCCCTGCTGTCCGTCATCCTGATCTCGAACCTGATGGCGATTCTGCTTCAGGGCCTCGCCTCCAAGCTCGGCATCGTGACGGGCCGGGACCTCGCACAGGCGTGTCGCGACCACTACTCGCGCGCCACGGTCGTCTCCCTCTGGGTTCTCTGCGAAATCGCCATTGCCGCGTGTGACCTCGCCGAGGTAATCGGGTCCGCCATCGGGCTAAACCTGCTCTTCGGCCTCCCGATCCCCATCGGGATCGGGGTCACGGCGTTCGACGTCCTCGTGGTCCTCTATCTCCAGCACAAGGGATTCCGGGTCATCGAGTCGCTGGTGGTTGCGCTGATCGTCACCATCGCCGCGTGCTTCCTCTTCGAGTTGATCATCTCGCGCCCCGACCTGGCCGGTGTGGCTTCGGGATTTCTGCCGCACGCGTCGACCATTTCGCGCCGCGACGAGCTCTACATCGCCATCAGCATCCTCGGCGCCACCGTCATGCCCCACAACCTCTATCTGCACTCGTCCATCGTGCAGACCAGGGCCTATGAGGAGACGGCATCAGGCAAGCGCGCCGCGGTCCGGTTCGCATTCTGGGATTCGACGCTCGCGCTGACCTTCGCGCTGTTCATCAACGCGGCGATTCTCGTTGTGTCCGCGGCGACGTTCCATACGTCAGGACACACGGAGGTCGCCGAGATCCAGGATGCGTATCGCCTCCTCTCACCCCTCCTGGGCGTCACAGGTGCGAGTGCCGTGTTTGCATTGGCCCTGCTGGCGTCCGGACAGAACTCCACGCTCACCGGCACCCTCGCCGGACAGATCGTGATGGAAGGGTTCCTGGATATCCGGATGCGGCCGGCCCTGCGCCGCCTCATTACACGCGCAATCGCGATTGTCCCCGCCGCGCTCACGGCTATCTTCTTCGGCGAATCGGGGACCGCGAAGCTTCTGATTTTCAGCCAGGTGATTCTGTCCCTGCAGCTTTCCTTCGCGGTGTTCCCGCTGGTGCGCTTCACGTCGGACCGGCTCAAGATGGGCGCGTTCGTGAATGGCCCATTGCTGAAGACACTGTCTTACACAGCCGCAATCGTGATCCTGGCGCTCAACGCGTGGCTCGTCGTGCTCGTGGCGAAGGGAGGGAATTGATGTTCAAGAAGATCCTGATTCCCCTCGAGCACACGAAGGCCGACGCCACCATCCTCGCCTATGCCAAGGAGCTGGCCGAGAGCTGCGGCGCGTCGCTGGTCCTGATTCACGTCGCCGACGGCTGGGTCGCCCGCAATCTCAAACAACTCGATCTCCGGGAATCCCAGGAGATGCGGGACGATCTCGCCTACTTGGAGAAGGAATGCGCGTCGCTACGCGATGCGGGATTCGACGCGGATGCGGTGCTGGCAGCTGGCGAGCCGGGGAAGGAGATCGCGCTCGCGGCCAAGCGGGAGAATTGTGACCTGATCGCGATGGCGACGCATGGACACAAAGGGTTGGCGGACGTGGTGCGGGGGAGTGTCGCCAACGAAGTGCGGCATCTCTCAATGATTCCGGTGCTGATGGTGAGGGTGGAGAGGAGAAGGACACCGCGCGACTAGAACCGCCCCGCGGTTACGCCGGGGGCTGGATAAAACCCATACCGCGACACCGGTTTCACCAGCCGCGGGCGTCAGCCCGGGGTGTGGTACACCCATCCTCCCACAAAGCGGATCCAGGAACAGGCCTCTACCGAGTCGCCACGACTCCCTAGGCGCCGCGACTCCTTGGCGCCGCGACTCCTTGGGCGCCGCGACTCCTTGGGTGCTGCGACTCCATGGGCGCCGCGACTCCATGGGCGCCGCGACTCCTTGGGCGCCGCGACTCCTTAATAAACCCCGGGCTTTCGCCCGGGGTTATGTACTGCGGTTCGACCTCGGGATTCGATCGGGATGCCGCTGGTACTGGTCTGTCACGTACTTGGCGACTCCGAATAGATCCTTCCGATGATAGGTCGCCACATAGTATCCGCGAGCCCACTTGATGGCACCGGGCACGCGTCGCCCGGCGCGGAATGAAGCCACCGACTTCACGAGTCGGACGAAATCGCTGATTCTATGGTCTGGGAGGAAGCTTACCAGAACGTGCACGTGATCTGCCAACTCTGCGTGACGAAGGACCCGCACCCCTGTCTTCTCAGAAGCACTGACCAGGGCCGACCGAATGTCCGCTACGGCCGCCGAGTCGACGCACCCAACCTTGTTCCAGGTGCGCCACACAATGTGGGCGTACATCTGATAAGCTCGATGTGGTCCCATGTCGCCCAACCTACCGGGGCCACTCCAATCCATGGGATCTGGTTTACGCGAGACGAGGCAGGACAACGCAGTGGGTGTACATAACCCCGGGCGCGAGCCCGGGGTGGATGAAACGTGGTGCGGTCCTGAATCACATGACCCCGGGGGCGAGCCCGGGGTGGATGAAACGTGGTGCGGTCCTGAATCACATAACCCCCGGGCGCGAGCCCCGGGGTGGATATGGCATGAGCGGTGCTCATCTACATAGCCCCGGGTACTAACCCCCGGGCTTCCGCCCGGGGTTACGGAGTGGACCGAGACTGTTCCAGACCTCGCAAGATCGCCGAAAGTCGTCTGTCTCGAGCCTCCCGCAGCATGTCGACCTTGCCCGAGTACGCCTTCTCGATCGCCTGAATCAACTCCTTCTGCTGCTCGGGCTCGAGCTTTTGCCACTTGGCGAGCTCTCCCCACCAGCTCTCGAATGACCCGAGCAGGTGCTGCAGAAACAGATTCACCCCACCGTCATTGGAACCGAGGTGGTAGGTGAGGTGCGGGCCGGCGGCCGCCCATCCGAGGGCGGGGCCGAGGGAGACGGCGCGGTCCAGGTCCTCGACGCTGATCACGCCCTGCAAGACCAGGTCGATGCACTCCCGCCAGACGGCGGCCGCGATGCGCCCCACGACGTAGCCTGGCACCACCTTCTTCAACACGATCGGCATTCGGCCCAGCTGTCTCAGGTAATCGCTCGCCCGGGTGATGGCGGAGTCGTCGGTCCGCGGTGACGGGACGACTTCGACCAGCGGAATCAGCTCGGGGGGATTGAGGGGGTGCACCACCAGCGTACGGTGCGCCGAGGTCATGCGGCCGAAGATGTCGTGCGGCGACAGCCCACTCGACGACGACGTCACCAGCGCCTCGGCACCCGCCACATCCTGGATCGCGCCGAGCAGGCGCTGCTTGGCGAACAGGTCCTCGCTGATGGACTCGATGACCCAGTCCGCTTCGTTCACGGCCTGCAGGAGACTTCGGGCGTGCCGGAGCTCCTTGAGCCCGCGCTCGACCTGACCTGCGGGGGCGCGATCGAGGGCGACGAGGGCTCGGGCCCGCGCCGGGATCTGCTCTCCCGCGCGGTCGATCGCCTTGGCGTTGGTATCGAAGATCGTGACCGGCCAGCCGGCCGTCACGCAGAGCGCGGACCAGCCGCAGCCGATGTCGCCGGCGCCGATGACGGCGACTTTGCGCGGGATCTCGGTCACCGGTGCTTCCCTCCACCCGCGCCGACCGGCTCAGCGAGCCAGGGCAGGACCCGTTCGAACAGCATGTGCCGCACTGCATCGGTCTTCACACCGGTCGCCACTCGCGCCTTCCATCCTTCCATATCCACCTGCGTGCGGCCGCGTTCATCACCGTCATCGACGGACACACTCAGCCGCGTGGGCTTGAAGGTCAGCACTGATGGATCGATCAGCGCGGCGATTACCAGGACGTCATTCACGACGCATCCATCCAATCCCTCATACTGCTGGTGGAAGCGGTGATAGAAGGAAAGGGCGCCGGATAACCATTGGGCCTGGGGGTCCTCCACCCGCGACAGTGCGCCGACTTCGCTGCCCGTGACCACCAGCTCCCGCGTGACGTCGAGCGTCACCAGGTCGGTCGGCAGCTCGGCAGCGAGTACCTGGGCGAGCGCTTCCGGGTCGCACCAGGCATTGAATTCAGAGAAGGGGGTCGTGTTCCCGCGCGCGTCGATGTTGCCGATCATCGCGATATGCCGGGCAATCTTCTCGCGGACGCGTTCCGGTGACCGTTTCAGAGCGGTGGCGAGCGAGGTCACTGGTCCCATCGTCACGAGGGTCACCGGTTCCGGCTGCTCATCGAGCAGACGCTCGAGGGGCTTCATGAAGTCGATGACGGAGCCGGCGGGCGGGACCTTCGCGTCTCCCACACCTGACGAGCCGTGGGTCTCGAGCGCCACGGCGAGCGTGCGCTTCAAGGGACGGCGGGCGCCCATGGCGAGAGGCACGCGCTTCCCCGCGCGACGCACCACCTCGACGGCGTTGCGCATCGCGTTCTCAACGACGGTGTTGCCGTAGGACACGGAAATCCCGCGCACATCCAGCTCCGGTGAGGCCAGCGCGAGCAGGAGCGCGAGGCTGTCGTCGATGCCGGGATCGGAGTCGATCACTACGGGGAGCGGCACGAGGTAAGGCTAGGGCGCGGCGATTTCCTTGGCAATGGCGTCACCAAGCTCCCGAAACTCCTGCGCTCCGCCGAATCCGAAAATCCGCTTCACGATCCGGCCCTGGCGGTCGAGGAGCACCGAGTAGGGCAGGCCGCGGTACCGGTATACCGCCTTCATGCGACCGCCGCCCACCAGGATCGGGAAGGGTGGATGAAAGCCTGCGATGAATGCCCGCATCTTGGCCGGATCGACGTCGTCCGAAATCGCCGCGATACCGAAGTCCTTCCGCGAGAACCTGCCGTAGAGTCCCGCCATATGGGGGAACTCCTCGCGGCACGGATCGCACCAGGAGGCCCAGAAGTTCACGAGCGTGACTTTCCCCGCGAACTCCTTCAGGCTGACCGTATCGCCCTTGAGGTCGGGCAGGGAGAACGACGGCGAAAACGCCTCTCTCGTCTCGACGCCCACGCCCTTCAGCAAGGTGTCCGCATCGAAGGTGTGGAGTGAGTCGCGGCCGTCGAGCGCGACCGCGGTCTCGTTCGGCTCCAGGTGCTTGGTGAGGAGAATCGTCCCCGTCGCCGTGTCGATCACATCCACCCGCAACCGCGACGCCATCGAATCGTCGGCGCCCAACGCATACAGGCGGCCATCGGGTCCGAGAGTCAACGCGATTCCGGCGCGTGCCATGAGCAGCGGGATCTCCCGGCCGCGATTCGGCAGGAACTTCGGTTCTTCTTCTTTCGCGTAGAGCCCCCGCTTCGCGGTCCATCGAACCACGCCGCCGGCCGTGTACTTGATGATCTCATCGCGGGAGACGGGAGCGTAGTAGACGTCACCCAGCGAATCCAACGCGATCGCCCCGGCATTCTCGGGGCCGGTGAGGAAGGGCAGCGCGGCCTTGCGCACCTCTCCCATGCGGAACGGAGCCGGGTTCTGGAGGTTGGTGACGATGAACACGCCTTTGACCGTGTCGGGGGTGAAGGGCTCGATGAGATACGGTGAGCGCACCTCCGCACTCCAGCAGCCGGCCGAGACGAACATGGACGCCGGGAAGTGACTCTTCCAGGCGCCGACCTGTCCCGAGTCGAAGTCGACGGCGTCGCCCGAGAAGTCCGAAACGATGAGGTGGCGATTGCAGGGGAACGCGACCGCGACGGGCTGTTCGATGCCCAGGGTCATGACCTGCTGGGCGTGGAGATGATCGTCGAAGGCCACCACGCGTCCGCCCGGCAGATCCGGTGCCCACGACAGCTTCTCGGCCCGCGTCGCGGGGGACGCGCGAAGAAAGAGGAGGGTGAGGCGGTCGGGGGCCGGTTGCTTGCAGGCGGCGACGGCCGCCAGCAGCAACACGACCCCCGTCCAACGCATCAGCTGGCCGCTTCGATCGTCTTGATCACGATCGTATGCATCCCGCTGACTTCCTTCACCGTGCCCGTCACCTTCACTTTGCCCTCGGCAAATTCGACGAGCCGGCCGTTCTGCGGATTGTTCGGCTTGGGACTGACGGGCATGTAGATCACGCCGTCGGCCATGAACGCGAGTGGCGACCCCGAGTGCGCGCACGTCTGCGCACAGGCCCTGTGCGTGGGGCCCGACGCTCCCATCGTCGAGAAGCAGCTGACGTCGACGATCGTGCCGGTCATGGTGACGTCGCCGCCCGCGGCTGCCTGCGCCGTGGCCGGAATCGAGAAAAGAGCAATTGCTGCGGTGGTTAAAAGAGCGGTCCTGAGCATCGTGCCTCCCGTGTGGTGTACCTGGCGACTTAGCCTTAGCGCCTTAGTCTTTTGGATTATATTCAGCGCCCATGTCAGACAACTACAGAGCCTTGTTAGAGACCTTCGGGTCAGGCTGGGAGCGTGGCGACGCCGAAACGATTTGCTCGGTGTTCGCACCCGACGCGGTCTTCATCGAGACGCCCTTCAGTACCCCCGACCGTGGCATCCAGGCCATCCGGGCGTACTGGACTGAGGTGCCGACGCATCAGGCGGAGATCTCGTTCAAGGCTGGGGAGATCTACGTCGCGGGGCCGTGGTTCTCGACCGAGTTTCAATGCAAGTTCCGCCGCCGCCGGACGGGTGAGAAGGTCGACGCGCGCGGAGCGGTTTTTTGTGAAACGAAGGATGGGAAGATCACCGAAATGCGCATGTACTGGCATCGGTACTCGGGGAACAGAGAGGATTCCAAGCCCTGAATTTCCTTCCTAGCCAGCATTCTTTCTCACATACTCCAACGCGCTCTCCATCAATTCCGCATTCCTCATCCCGATCTTCATCGCCACCATCGTCGCTTCTTCCTCATCGAGTCCGCGGTCGAGCATCAAGTAAGGAAGCATCGCCGCCCCTACCCGGTTGCCTGAGTTGCAGCAACAGAAGGCGGCCCTCTTTCCCACCAGAGCCTTCACCTGATCCCGAACCTTGGTGAACGTCTCATCCGATTGGGCGCCATGGCCCACCGGGACGTTGATGTATTCGAGCCCCGCGGCTGTCACCGCATCGGGCACCTGATAGGGGCGCTCCTCCATGGCCTCTCGGAGGTCGAGGAGCACCTGACAGCCGGCTTTCTTCAGGGCTGCCAAATGGGCCACCTGGGGCTGCCCCCCCGTGACAAAGCCTGCTGCCAGCTCGTAAACGTTCGAAACGTCCCCTACAGCGTCCAACAGATGGGACACAGACGACCCTCAGAAAGGTGGATTTCCCTGTAATTAAGCCGTTTTCCGCTCCGGCACAAAGGATGCACTGAAAGGGACCGAGGTGTATTATCTGACACCAGGGGGGTCTATGTTGCTTACCGCTCTAGCACTCGCACTCAATACGCCGTTGGTGGCGCCGCAACCGGTACGCGCCAACCTCGCGTCCGACGATCCCCCCATTCGTGTTTGGCTCAACGACGACAATTACCAGCCTGGCGACCGAGCGACCGTGAAGTTCAAGGTCTCGGATGACGGCTATGTCGTGGTTCTTCAGGCCGACACCCGCGGACACCTTCGCGTGCTGTTCCCGCTCGACCCCAACGCCGACAACTTCGTCAAGGGCGGCAAGACCTTCGAAGTCCGCGCCCGCGGCGACCGCGACGCGTTCCAGGTCGATGACTACAGCGGCACCGGTACCGTCTTCGCGGCCGTGTCTCCCCAGCCCTTCACCTTCTCGAGCTACGTCCTCGGCGATCATTGGGACTACAAGGTGCTCGACGGGGAAGATCTGGGCACCGACCCTGAAGCCTCGATGGTCGACATCGTGCACGGCATGGCGGGACCGAATCATTACGACTACGACGTGACCACGTACACGGTCGCGACGCAGGTGTCGTACTCCGGCGGCGGCAGCTATTACACGCCCTCGTACTACCCGGCCTACTATCCGTGCTGGGGTTGCGGTCCGTGGTATGGCGGGTCGGGCGTCTTCTTCAACGTCGGCTTCGGCTATCCCTACGGCTTCTACGACAGCTGCTTCTACGATCCGTTCTTCTGTGACGGGTTCGGCGTGCCGTTCTACGGCGCCTACTACCACCGTCCGTTCTACGGGTATGGCTTCCGCCCGCGGTACGCGTTCTACAGCCCGCGGACCTACGCCCCGTTCACCGGGACCTATCGTCCGCCGTTCAGCGGCACGCGGACCACGGTGACGGCTGGTGTCGGCGTGCGGAATCGCTGGGCGGGGAATGGTGGGGCGCCGTTCGCTCGTGGTGGCCGGACTGCCAGCCCGAACGGCTCGCAGGGATCCGAGCCTGGACGCCGTGGCGGATCGTTCGGCGGAGCCGTCGAGCCCCGTTCGCGTCCTGCGCCTACGGCTCGTCCGAGCTCGCCGCCCGCGGATCGCGGCAACCGGGGGTCCCCGGAGCCTCGTCGCGGACGCGGCAACAACGACCAGTCGTTCACGCGGCCCAACCAGCCGATTCGTCAGGAGCCCATGAGGCCCCAGCCACGGATGGAGTCGCCACGCCCTGAGTCGCGTCCGGCCCCCCGCATGGAGTCTCGCCCCACGCCGCGCATGGAAACTCGCTCGGCGCCCGCACCCTCGCGGTCGTTCTCGATGCCGTCAGCTCCCCGCGGAGGCGGCTTCTCGGCGCCGCGTGGCGGCGGCGGTGGGGGCGGTGGTGGCGGTGGACGTGGCGGCAGGCACGGTAGATAAACCAAGTCGCTAAGACGCTAAGGGGCTAAGTCGCGAAGTTTCGACTTGGCCCCTTCTTTCTAGATCCTTCCCGCAATCGCTGCTCCACCCAACACCGCCGCAACACAACCGACGATTGTCCCGCTCATGTAGAGCGCAGCGCGCATGTAGTCGCCTGCGCCAAGGAGCTGCACGCTCTCGTAGGAGAAGGTGCTCATCGTGGTGAATGCGCCGCAGAGACCGATGGTGAGTCCGCCGCGCATCTCCGGAGAGATGAGCGCCGTACCGGACCCCAGTCTGGCCACGAAGCCGAGGACGAGAGACCCGGACAGGTTGATGAGCAGGGTGCCGAGTGGGAACGAGCCGGCGTGAGCGGAGGTTTGGATCCAGCCTCCGAGGTACCAGCGTCCCAACGTGCCGACGATGCCGCCGATGGTGATGTAGAGGATCATGAAGTTCCCGTCCATAAAAAGACTCCCCCAAGAGTGTCGGTCCTGGTAGGAGTCATCAGCCCGTGGTTGGCTCGACGGCCGTTGGGCGGTTAAAGGCGAACTCCATCGCCTCTCCCAATATAGCCACTTAGCGACTTAGCCACTTAGCGACTTGGCGCCTTACCTTTCAGAATGCCCCGCATTGCAGTTGCCCAGTTCCGCCCGAAAAAGGGCGACTACGCCGCCAACATCGCGCGCATTGGGGCGATTCTTGCCGACGTCGCGAAGCTCTCGCCACCAGTCGACCTGGTCATCACACCCGAAACGTCGACGTCCGGCTACTTCCTCGAGGGGGGCGTGCGGGACGTCGCCGTAACCGCGGGGACCCTTTTCCGGGATCTCGTCGCGGTCCATCAGGGGCCGGCGATCGATGTCGCCGTCGGGTTCTACGAGATCTTCCGCAATCGCTTCCACAATTCCTGTCTCTACGCCACGCTCGACGGCAAAAAGTCCGAAGTCCGGCACGTCCATCGGAAGATTTTCCTGCCCACCTATGGCGTGTTCGACGAGGAGCGCTACGTCGAGCGCGGGAACGAAGGGGTGCACGCCTTCGATACGGGCTGGGGTGGCCGGGCCGCGGTGCTGATCTGCGAAGACGCCTGGCACTCGATCGCCGGGACGATCGCCGCGCTCGACGGCGCGCAGCTGATCATGGTGCCGAGTGCGTCGCCGGCGCGGGGGACAGGGGTGGATGAGGAGGGGACGCGCCTTCCCGCCAGTATGGTGCGCTGGGAGCAGGTGGTGCGTGGCATGGCGGGTGAACACGGCGTCTACGTCGCACTCGCGTCGCTCGTCGGCTTCGAGGGTGGAAAGGGATTTCCCGGCGGCTCGGTCCTCGTCGGGCCATCCGGTGAAATCGTGTCCCGAGCTCCCCTGTTCGACGAAGGGTTGATGATCGCCGACGTCGATCTCGATCAAATCACTCACATTCGAGCGGACTCACCCCTGCTGGCCGATCTTGAGGTCGCAATCCCTCACCTGAAAATCGGCGATAGGAAGGTGAGGTCTCTGGCGTACGATCCCCCGTCGGCAAAGCACTCCGCACTCCGCATTCCGCATTCCGAATTCCGCGTTCACGAAGTGCAACCGGTGCGCGGGGATCCCCTCGCCATCGATGCCGACTTGGTAAACAGGTGGCTCGTCGCCTTTCTTCACGACGAGGTCGTCATCCGCCGGAAATTCACGAAGGGAATCGTGGCGCTGTCGGGTGGCGTCGACTCCGCGCTCACCGCATTCCTCGCCGTCCAGGCACTTGGCAAGGACAACGTGATCGCCGTCCGGCTGCCCTACCGCACGTCGAGTCCGGAGAGTCTCGATCACGCGAAGCTGGTCATCGACAAACTCGGCATTCAGTGCGAGACGATCGACATCTCGCTCGCCGTCGACGGTTATTTGTCGCAAGCGAGGGACGCCGGGCCCGGGAGGCGCGGAAACGTGATGGCGCGTGAGCGCATGATCGCCCTCTTCGATCTCTCCGAGCGCCACAAAGCCCTCCCCCTCGGCACCGGCAACAAGTCCGAGCGCCTGCTCGGCTACTTCACCTGGCACGCGGACGACACACCGCCCGTGAACCCGCTGGGTGACCTGTTCAAGACCCAGGTGTGGGCACTGGCCCGGCATGTGGGGGTGCCCGAGGTGATCGTCTCCAAGCCCGCGACCGCGGACCTGGTGGCGGGCCAGACCGACGAAGGAGATTTTGGGATTTCGTATCCGAAGGCCGACCGGATTCTCTACGAGCTGATTTCCGGCCGGAAGCCCGCGGAAGTCGAGGACATGGGCTTCACGGCGGAAGAAGTAGAGCGGGTGCGGAGCCGGCTCGACGCCACGCACTGGAAGCGCCGGCTGCCCACGGTGGCGATGCTCTCGCAGACGGCGATCGGCGAATTCTACCTCCGACCGGTGGACTACTGACATGAAGCCACGGCACCCCAGGGAGTCGGAAACCGTGATGTCACAGCTTATGGAGCCGCACCACGCAAACATCATGGGCAACGTGTTCGGCGGCGTGATTCTCTCGCTGGCCGATCACGTCGCGGCCGTCGCGGCCATCCGCCACTCGCGCCATCAGTGCGTCACGGTGTCGGTAGACAAGGTCGACTTCCGGGAGCCCATCAAGGTCGGTGAGCTGGTGACCGCGATGGCGCGGGTGAACTTCGCCGGGAAAACGTCGATGGAGATCGGCGTGAAGATCATGGCCGAGATCATCACGACGGGTGAGAAGCGGCATACGAATTCGTGCTATCTCACGTACGTCGCCCTCGACGACAAGGGCCAGCCAACCGAAGTGCCGCCGGTGGCGCCTGAGACGGCCGACGAGAAGCGTCGCTACGAGCGGGCGGCCGCGCGTCGGGCGAGCCGGGTGATGGATCGACGGTACGATCAGGGCCGTGGCGAGTAGGGTTGTCGCGGTCTTTTCGGGGGGCGGCGTAAAGTCCCTCGCGCAGGTCGGTGCCTGGAAAGCCCTCCAGGAAAAGGGTCTCACTCCCACGCACATCGTCGGGACCTCGATGGGCGCCGTCGTCGGTGCGGCGCTCGCCGCGGGGCTCTCCGGTGACGAGTTCCTGGCTCGATTGAAGAAGCTCACTCGTGCCGAGGCCGCACCGACCGACCTTCTCGCCTTCGTGAAGGGCATTTTCGCCTCGAGCCTCTTGAAGCCCGGGGTTTGGGAGCAGACGCTCGCCCGCATCGTTCCGGTGTCGAAGTTCTCCGACTTCATGATTCCCCTGACCGTGTGTGCCACCGACCTCGATTCGGGCGATCTGGTGCTGTTCGGGGAGCGGGGGCGGGAGGCTCCGGTGAACCTCGCGCTCGCGGCCTCGTGTGCGCTGCCACTCTACTATCCGCCGGTCGTGATCGATGGACGGCGCTATGCGGATGGCGGGCTACGCGCGGTGTTGCCGATCGAGGTGGCGAGGGGCATCCCGGCCGACTTGATCGTGGCGATCAGTGTCGGACCCGGATTCGACGAGGGCCCGTCGAAGGCCACAGTCCCGGGCCTGCTCAAGGCTCACGGCGATGCCGAACGCATCATGATGGCCGCGCAGACCGAACGAGACCTCGAAGACTGGCCCGCCGATGCGACCAAGCTGATCGTGGTGCGCGCCGTGCACGAGCGGGACGCGACTTTTGCCATGGATCAGGCGGATAGGTTCGTACGGCAGGGATATGAAGAGACAATGAGGGCATTGGGCGACTGGGGATCAGGCAGACGGCTGGACGTCCAGACGCCTAGCGGTAATCAGGAGAGAGGGGTTAGTTAATCCCTAATGAAAGCTGCCGACGTGATGATCGCAGATCCTGTGGTGGCCGCCGCGGGTGCCACCTGCGCGGAAATCGCCGCATTGATGAGAATCAAGAACATCTCCGTCGTCCCCGTGGTCGATAATCCCAAGGACCGGCGCTATCAGGGCACGATCTCCGACCGCGACATCGTGACCGCCTGCGTCGGACAGGGTCATGACCCGCGCGATTGTCCCGTCGAAGACCATGCCCGGCACGACACGATCGTCGTCGCGCCCGATGCCGAGCTGACGGGCTTCAAGCTCAAGAAACAGCTTGACACCGCCGATCACCATATTCGGGCGACGATTGTCGTGGTGGATGCTTCGAAGAAGGTGGTGGGGTTTATACCGCACCCGGAAGAGATTCAGGGATTGGTGGTCAGCTAGTACTGGTGTTCCCCGGGCTTGCGCCCGGGGTCTGGAAAACCGTTACGCCTATTGGTGTACCAGACCCCCAGCGCGAGCTGGGGGTTTACGACAAGGGCCGTATGCACCGCTATTTCACTCTCGCCGAAGCCAACCGAACCCTGCCCCTCGTCAAGAAAATCGTTGCCGACATCGCCGGGCTCTATCCCGAGTGGCGCGACCTCGTCTATCGCTACGAGTTCGTGGCCGCCAAGGCTAGCCCCTCAACCGGCGAATTGCCCGAGCAGCTCGAGCTGAAGCGGCAGATCGACGGCGTCGCGCACCAGATCAACGACTTCCTGGCTGAGTTGGACGAGGTAGGGTGCGTGTTCAAGGGATTTCCGGATGGGCTGGTCGATTTCTACGGCAAGCTCGATGGTCGGGACATCTTCTGGTGCTGGAAGCTGGGCGAAGACGACATCCGGCACTGGCACGAGCTCGAGGCAGGCTTCGCGGGACGGCAGGAGATTCCAACCGTGGTCACCACCTCATAGGCGCTGGCATGCGTGGTCTCTTGCTCTTCCTTCACATCCTCGGCTTCACGTGGTGGCTCGGGGGTGGAATGGCCGCGATGGTCGCCGGCGTCGCGGCGAAGCACTTCGCGCCCGACGAGCGCCTCGCCGTCTACCGCGGGCTGTCCGCACTCGCCCGCATGATCGTCGCGCCGGGCGCGTTCCTCGTCCTGGCGACGGGCGTCACGCTCATGTTGTCGTCGGGAGGAGCAGAGGCCGACGCTCCGCCGGCGTGGCTCGGCATCATGATGGGAGCGGGGCTTGTCGGCGCGCTGATGGTCCTGATCGTCGTGGTCCCGACGGCAACGAAGCTCGGGCGCCTGACGCCCGACCCGCGCGGAGACTTGCCCGAAGCCTTCACAGGGTTGAGAAAAAAACAGGCGCTCTTTGCGACGATTGCCGGAACGCTCGGCATGATTGCGCTTATCGCCGGGACAGTTTTGCGGTAGCCCGGCACCCTCTTTTCACCGGGCACTCATCGCATCGCGGCTTTCGCGCAACACAGATCCTCGCTCCCAACTCCATGACGCCCTGATTGAACGCCCAGGCGCGCTTCCCGTCTTTCGGAACGATGGCACCCGCGATCTCCCAGATCTGGTTGTTCCGTTTCCCGTTTCTCTCTTCCCGTTTCCCGAGGAAGTAGCGTTCAATCACCCGCGCGACATTCGTATCCACGGCGGGAACTGGTTTTTCGTACGCAAAGCACGCGACTGCTCCGGCCGTGTACCGGCCAACGCCGGGAAGCTTGATGAGCTCTTCAGGCTTCGCGGGAAGGCGTCCGTCGTGGTCGTTCCAGACCACGCGCGCAAGCGCGTGGAGATTGGAAGCCCGGGCGTAGTAACCCAATCCTTCCCAGCTCTCCATCACCGTCTTCGGCTTCGCCGCCGCGAGCGTGTAGACCGTCGGGAATCGCTTGAGAAACCGTGGGTAGTACTCGAGCACCCGGGAGACCTGGGTCTGCTGGAGCATGAATTCCGAAACGATCACCTCGTAGGGGTCCCGCGTACGCCGCCATGGCAGGTCCCGGGCAGTCTTCCGGTACCAAGCCAGGAGGGCGCGCGTAAACCGTTGTGCGGACGGTGGTTTGCGCGTGGTGGGGGTAGACTTAGCGGGCATGGGTACCCAAGATACACGCACCATGGAGCGTGCGGCCGGGCTTGATCTGCGACGATGGGCTGGGCGGTGGAGTCTCCGGACCGCCGGCCACGCTGGGCGTTTTACGTACTTCCTGGTGGACATGGCCCGCGCCCTGACCGAATGGCGGATCTGGGTACCCCGCACCTTCGAGCAGGCGGTGCTGGTCGGCTACGGTTCACTCTTCATTGTTCTGCTCATCGCCGGCTTCGCCGGCGCCGTGACCTCCCTCCAGACCGGCTACCAGTTCTCGGGGCAATTCCCGAAGTACATCGCCGGGGGTGTGATCACCGAATCGGTGATCCTCGAGCTGGGTCCGGTGCTGACCGGCCTCATCCTGGCGGGCCGGATCGGCGCGCGGTACGCAGCGGAGTTGGGCACGATGCGCGTGACCGAGCAGATCGACGCACTCGAGAGCCTCGGCCGCTCGCCCATGAGTCACCTGCTGCTCCCGCGCTGCCTCGCCGGGATCATGGTGATTCCCGCGCTCGTGATGTTCGCGAATTTCACGGGCTTCGGCGTGGGCTGGTACGCGGCGAAGTCGTCACTCGGCATCTCCAACGCCGACTTCATCTACGGCGCGCGGTTTTTCTTCCGTTCGTTCGACCTGTGGTACTCCGTGATCAAGTCGTTCTTCTTCGCCTGCGCGGTGGTCTTGATCCCCTGTTACATCGGGTACAACACGCAGCAGGGCGCCGAGGGCGTGGGCCGCGCGACCACCGATGCCGTGGTGTCGGCCTCGATCGCCATCCTGATGCTTGACGTCCTTCTCACGCAGATCCTGCTGACGGGGTCGGGCCAGTGATCGAGCTCAAGGACGTTTCCAAGCGCTTCGTCGATCACGTGGTGCTCGACCACATCGATTTCACGGTTGCCGATGGGCAAACCGTCGCGCTGCTGGGGCCATCGGGCGTCGGCAAGAGCGTGCTGCTGAAGCACATCATCGGACTCATCAAGCCGGACTCGGGCGTCGTGTCGGTCGACGGCCTGCACGTCGCGTCCCTCAAGCGCAAGGATCTCTCGCATCTCCGCACACGCATCGGGTACGTCTTTCAGAATGGCGCGCTCTTCGACTCCATGGATGTCCAGGAAAACATCCGCCTCGGCATCACGAACGAGGAGCTGTACGAGGATGTCACCTACTGCGAGGCGCGGGTGAAAGAGTGCCTGCGGCTGGTGAACCTCCAGCAGGAAGTCGCGCTGAAGTTCCCGTCCGAGCTGTCTGGCGGGATGCGGAAGCGCGTGGGCATCGCGCGGGCGATCGCCGGAAAGCCCAAGTATCTCCTGTACGATGAGCCGACCTCGGGGCTCGACCCCGTGAACTCGGACGTGATCGACGGCCTGGTCGAGCGCTTGCAGGATGAGCTCGGCGTTACAAGCGTAGTGGTGACGCACGACGTCCGCGGGGCGTTCCGGGTCGCAGACCGGATCGCGCTGCTCTGGCAGGCGAAGATCCGCGCGGTGGGTACGCCCGAAGAGATCGTGGCCTCGAAGGACTCGGCCGTGCAGCAGTTCCTGGAACGCGATCTGGAAATGGCGCTCATTCAAAGCGAGAGCACCGATGGATCTGACGTATAAACAGGAAGTAGGCGTCGGCGCACTGGTGCTGGCCGGACTCGCGGTGTTCGTGATCGCGATGTTCTGGCTCACCGGGCGGTCACTCTCCGGCAAGGGGATCACCGCGCGAGTCGCCTTCACGAACGTCGCCGGGCTGAAGGTCGGCGACCCCGTGATGGTCTCCGGAGTTCACCGGGGCCGGGTTCAAGGCGTGTCGCTCGACCGGGTCGGCCATGTGACGGTGACGCTGCAGCTCGTCGACCCGTCCGACCGCCCCAAGATCGACGCGACCGCGACCGTCGCCGCGGGCGATTTCTTCGGTGGCCGCTTTATCGATTACGACCCCGGCTCAGACACCAGCCAGTTTCTGCCTTCGAACGGGATGATTCAAGGGACCCGCGAGGAGCAGCTGACCGACGTCGCGGCCGGGGTGGCGACGAAGGCCAACGCGCTGATGACGAGCGCCACGAACCTCGTGAACGACCGCCTCGCGACAGACATCCACAACACCCTGCTCGCGACCCAGCATGCCATGGACGTGATCAACAAGGCCGGGAGCGGGCCGTTGATCGGTCAGGCCACTGCGACCCTGGCCTCAGCCCAGAGTGTCATGAATCACCTGGATACGCTCCTGGCGGGTCCGGCGGGCAAGCGGGTGGACACGCTCACGAACAACCTTGCGGCGCTCTCGACTCAGCTCAACAAGGCCACGACTTCGCTATCGACCCTGATGGCTCAGATCCAGCAGGGTAAGGGCACGCTCGGCAAGATGGCGACCGACTCGGCGCTGTATTACCACCTCGACTCGACGCTCGTGTCGCTCAATGCGTTGCTGAAGGACTTACGGGAGAGACCGGGGAGGTATCTGACGGTGAAGGTGTTTTGAGTGCTGAATTCGGAGCGCGGAGTGCGGAGTAACTTGATTCCGCACTCCGCATTCCACACTCCGCATTAGGGCTCTACCAGATCGCCGCCCGCAGCGAGTCCGGCCTCACCATCATATCCCCCGCCTGACAATGGAACGCCGCCGCAAACTCCGGCAGGTTGGAGAGCGGCCCGATGATCCGCCACTTCGCGGGCGCGTGAACATCCGTCGCCACCTGGTTACGCAGATACTGATCGGTCGCGACTTCCCGCCAGATCTGCGCATACGCCAGGAAGAACCGCTGCTCGGCGGTGTAACCGTCGATGGGCGCGGGGTGCGGTTTGCCGGCCCGAGAGTGCTGCCACGCGGCGAACGCGATCTTGAGACCACCCAAGTCGGCGATCGACTCGCCGAGTACCAGGCGACCCTGCACGTGCGTGGCGGAGTCGACGACGGTGTAGCTGTCGAACTGGTTGGCGACCTTGTCCGCACGGGTCTTGTAGGCGGCCGCGTCGGCGGGGGTCCACCAGTCGCGCAGGTTGCCCTGGGCATCGAATTGCCGGCCCTGGTCGTCGAAGCCGTGAGTCATCTCGTGACCGATCACGGCTCCCATCCCGCCGTAGTTCACCGCGTCATCCGCGTTGGGATCGAAGAACGGAGGCTGCAGGATGCCGGCCGGGAACGTGATCGCGTTGTCGGTCGGGTTGTAGTTCGCGTTCACGGTCGGGCCGGTCATGGAGAAGAACGTGTGGTCTACCGGCTTCCCGATCTGCTCGATCCGCCAGCTCCTCGCGTACTGCGCCACGCGCTGCGCGTTGAAGGCAAAGGGTCCCCGGTCGATCTCGACGGTGGCGTAATCCCGGAACTTGTCCGCGTAGCCGATCTTGCGGCCGTAGGCGCGCAGCTTGACGATCGCCGCCTGGCGGGTCGAATCACTCATCCACTCGAGGGTGTGGAGCCGGTCGTCGAGGGCGGCGATGAGGTTGTCGACCATGTCGCGCGCGCGTTTCCGCGCTTCAGGCGGGAAGGCCTTGGCGATGAAGGCCTGGGTGACCGCGTCCGGGAGACCGCCGTTGGCGGCCTGGAGGCACTGCTTCCACCGGGGCTGCTGGACGGAGACACCGGACAACGCGGTGGAGTAACGGAAGTTTTCATTCCGGAAGGCGGTGGTAAGCTCGCCCGCCGCGCCCCGGATGACGTGCCAGCGCACGTAGGACTTGATGTCGGCGACGGGCGTCGCGGCGACGATCGAGTCCATGCCCTTGAAGAACGATGGCTGGCCGATGTTGATCGAGTCGACGGTCGGGATGCCCGACTCCTTCATGAAGGCTCCCCACTCGAGGTGAGGCGTGAGGGCGTCCGCCTCCGCGATGGGCATCTTGTGATAGTTCGCGTTCGGATCGCGGCGCGCGATGCGGGACATCGAGACTTTGGCGAGCGAGGTCTCGAGCGCGAAGACGTGTGCCGCGGCGGTGTCGGCGGCCGCGGGCTGATCGCCCAGGAGCTGGAACATCCGGGAGATGTGGGCGACGTAGGCGGTGCGGATGTTCGAGGCGGTCGAATCTTTCCGGAAGTAGAACGCCTGGTCGGGGAGGCCGAGTCCGCCTTGTTGCGCCTGGGCGATGTTGATCTGGGTGTTCTTGATGTCGGGTCCGCCGCCCAAGCCGAAGAATCCCGCCGCCCCTCCTTCTTTATTCAGCTCGGCAATGACCCGGAATGCGCCGGCGTTGGTCTTTATCCCGTCGACCGTGTTGAGTGTCGCCCGGATGGGTGTGATGCCGGCACGATCCATCTGCGCCGTGTCCATGCAGGAGGCGTAGTAGGCGCCAAGTTTCTGTTCGGAGGTCTTGGGTTTCGCGGGTGCGTTGGCGGCGAGCTGTTCGACCACGCCTTTGAGCAGGGTCTGGTTGCGGTCTGCCAGCTCGGAGAAGGAGCCCCAGCGGGCCTGGTCGGCGGGGCGTTGGGTGTGCTTCATCCAGTTGCCGTTGGCAAAGAGGTTGAAGTCTTTGCACGGCGCGCAGGTGGTGTCGATGTTCGCGGGATCTATCCCTGGATGAGCTTGGGCTGCAAGTGGAGCTCCGATGAGCAGGAAAAGCATCAAGGCGCGACGCATGACGGCTCCCTAAGCGATATGGGGATAAGTGAAAGTACGGCTCGTTGGACATGTTTGTTGTCCCAACTGCGTGGGGAAGTGGGTGGGTGGGACTCTCCCGATTGAGCTCTGGGCCCGTCTCTTCCGAGGAGCGTCCCACACCCCCACATCCCCACGCCTTTTTTGGGACCGGTTTGCGATGCTTGGATGACACACCCGGGCTGGCCCCTGCGTATTGTGCCGCATGCACAAGTACCGCTCACTAGACGCGTGGAAGCGCGCCCATAAGGCTGTGATCCTGATACTCGAGGCTACAGATGGTCAGAATCCCCCGAGGACTTGGAACGTCTTCGATCAAATGAGACGGGCAGCGGTCTCGGTCGAAGCGAACATTGTCGAGGGGTACGCTCTGGGGACGGTCCCCTTGTATCGTCGGCACCTTCGAATCGCCTTGGGATCTGCGGCCGAGACTGAGTGTCTCTTGAACATCGCAAACGAGAGGGAATACCTTCCTCACGAAACCATTGCTCGAATTCTTGATCCCCTCGGCGGATCCATGAAAGCCTTGGTTGGTCTGCTTAGACGGGCGGAAAACGGATAGTTATCGGAGTGTCCCACACCCCCACCTCCCACGCCTTTATATTCTTGCCCCATGTTGTCGGTCACCTTTCTCGGAACGTCAGCGGCTCGTCCGACTGTCGAGCGCGGCGTCTCCTCCCTGGCCTTGGTTCGCGAGGGGGAAACGCTGCTTTTCGATTGCGGTGAAGGCACCCAGCGCCAGATGATGCGGTACGGGGTCAGCTTTGCCCTGACCGAGATCTTCTTCACGCACTTTCACGCCGATCATTTCCTGGGCGTGATCGGGTTGATGCGGACGCTGGGGCTGCAGGGGCGCGAGGAGCCGATGAGGCTCTACGGCCCGAAGGGTGCCAAAAAGGTGCTGACCAACGCCGTTTCGCTTGGCGTGGAGCGGGTGCCGTTCGGACTCGAGATCATCGAGCTCGAGCTTGGTCAGGAGCTCAAGCGCGACGACTACCTGCTCAAGACTTTCGCTACCGAGCATGGGGCAAACACCATCGGGTATGCGCTGATCGAGGATGAGCGGCCGGGACGGTTCGATCCGGAGAAGGCTCGCGCGGCGGGCGTTCCTGAGGGGCCGCTGTGGGGCAAGTTGCAACGTGGCGAGTCGGTCACGGTCGAGGGAAACGAAATTCGCGCGGAGGGGATCGTCGGGGGCAAACGTAAGGGCCGAACCGTCGTGCTCACTGGCGACACGCGTCCCTGTGCGGGAACCGTCGACGCGGCCACGGCTGCCGACCTATTGATTCACGAGGCGACGTTCGGGGAGGACGAGAAGGATCGCGCGAAGGAGACGAATCACTCCACGGCGCGCGACGCGGCTCAGGTCGCGTTGGCGGCGAAGGCCAAGAAGCTGGTGCTCACGCATCTCAGTGCGCGGTACTCGATTAGCGCCGAGGAGCTTCTCAAAGAAGCGAAAGAGGTGTTCAGGGAGACGGTGGTGGCCAAAGATGGGCTCACGATTGAGGTGCCGTTTTCGGACTAGGCATCGGGGAACACCCAGGCCCGTTAACCCCGGGCTCGCGCCCGGGGTTATTTACTACAACTGCGCGGCAAATCTCTTCAATTCCGCGGCATTCAGGTCAGAGACAACCCAGACTTCCCAGCCGTTCTTTCTCCAGTACAGCTCGTTGTAGCCGTTCTCAGTGCGCTCACCAAGAGCTTCCGTCCCCCCCTCGGGCCACACGAAGACGTTGATGACATGGAGCCGTCGCTGATACACCAGCGCGGCGACCGTACGGCCATGCATGTAGTCGAGCCGGCCGCCGATGAGCGGGACCGAGTCGGGTTCGGGGTCGGTGACCGGAGGCGAGAAGTTCACCTTCCCATTGAACCAGGGCTTCACGTTGTGCGTATTGGTCGACTGGACGTCGACCAGGTGACCCGGCTGCAGCGATCGCAGATGACTCGCCAAGACTTGCTGCGCCAGCTCGGCGCGTTCGTTGGTGCGCGAAGTCAGGTACCACGTCCCGGAGATCGCGAATACCAGCGCGGCCGCCATCGCCAGCGGCACCCCGTACGACGGCTTGGGTCGCTGAGCCTCGGCGCGGAGAGCCAGGCGCACGCGCTCCCGCAGTCCGTCCGGCGCCGCGAGCGCCGGCAACTCGGCCTTGAGCCTCTCGTCGAGTTCTTCGGGAGTCATTGGCGTCCTGCCTTCACGGTTTTCTCCAGACGTGCTCGCCCCCGCGAGAGCCGGGACATGACGGTGCCGATGGGGGTTTTGACGATGTCGGCGATTTCCTGATACGAGAGCCCCTGGATCTCTCTCAACACGATCACTTCCCGGAACTCGAGAGGGAGGAGGTCGAGGGCTTCGCGGATCGTCTCTTTAGCCTCGGTTTCCAATGCGAGCGCATCGGCCGTAGCGCCTTCGTCCGAGTGGATTTCCTCATCGAAGGGCTCTGACCTACCGGCATACCGTCTTACCGTCTTGCCCCGGCATTCATTGCGCACGATGGCCAAGACCCAGGCCTTGGCATCTCCCCCACGATACGAGCCGAAGTATTTCATGGCGCGCAGATAGGCATCCTGCACCACGTCCTCGGCGTCATGCGGGTCGCGCAGGAGATAGCGCGCGAGGGTGTAGGCCGCATCGAGGTGCGGCAACGTCAGCGCCTCGAACCGAACTATGTCTTGCTCGAGCAGAATCGTCTCCGAGTCAAGGGCGTGGGGACGTGGGGGTGTGGGACGCTCCCCAGAAGGACGGAGCTCCCAGCGTCTCGGAGAGTCCCACCTCCCCACACCCCACGCCTTTCGTATCCCAACCAGACCAGCTGAGCCCCGGAAATATTCCCGGGAATATCCGGGTACCTCAGGGAGTCTCGACAGCACACCCAATCTCCCTGAGGCTCTCATGCTGTGGTATCCAGTTGTCCTGTCCCTGACAGTCGGCCACCTCCAGGCCTCCACGGTGACCGTGAAGCTGTCCGAGTGGAAAGTCGAGCTCTCCAGGCCGGCGATCGGGCCTGGTCCCGTGACGTTCATTGCCAAGAACATCGGCACCATCCCCCATCAGTTCGAGGTCGAGGGGAAGGGGATCGAGAAGCAGACTCCCCAAATTGCGCCGGGGGACAGCGCCGTACTGACACTGAACCTGAAGGAGGGGGAGTACGAGGTCTATTGCCCGATCGGGGACGGATCGCATGAAAAGCTGGGAATGAAAGCCAAGCTCCACGTCGGGAATGACGCAGCCGAAGTGGAAGTAGGCTCGACCTACGACGCCGCGCCAAGCGTCAAGAAGATCCACGTGGTGGGCGGCGGACCAGTCGTTCAGATCCTGCCCGGACCCTTTCCCTTTCCCGATAGTGTGAACCCGGTAATTCCGGGGTTCGGGCCTGAGTCGCTGGCGCTGAGGAAGCAGGAAGCGAATGGGCCCTTCTCGAACAACACGGCGTTGGTGACGGGGTCGTTTGCGTTCACCGCGTGGGATAAGGGGCCGACGCGGGATTCCGTCGAAGGACAGGCGGCGTTCACGACGCAGGATGGGGCGAAGTGGAGGCTCGATCTCTATGGCGTGCAGACCAACGACATCCCGCATCATCCGCGGTTCGGCGGGGTGATCATGGGGCTCTATTACCATGGCAACACGAGCGTGCACTCGCCGCTGGTGCCGACGATTCAGTCGAAGGTGGCGCTCTGGACGTACGCGAAGCTCTACAAGAATGACTCGCTCGTCACCGAGAACGCGCAGGTGCA
>DASQIZ010000090.1:0-3053 GCA_035631315.1 Gemmatimonadales bacterium | reverse complement strand
AAACGCACGGTGCGCGCAGAAAGCCCGCGGAAAACGCCGAGGGAGCGTTCCCCAGACGCCGAAGCGCACGTGTACTTCGCGCATCTGGTTTCAATGCCCTGGCGGCACGAGTGAAACCGTGCGTCCCTGCCCAGGATGTCGTTATTTCACCCTTTTAATAGCCGGCCATGCCGTAGGAGGTGGAGGGGGTGCCGAGGATGGCGGTGACCTGGGCCAGGCTGCCGTCGGAGCCGATGCGGAGGCCTACGACTCCACCGTAAGTCCCCTCGAGGACATACAGATAGTTATTGTCATCGCTGATGACTTCATCGAGCGGATCGGAGTGGTTGGGCAGGATGAAGGTCTTGCCGTTGGCATTGAGCAGGCTGAGGCTGCCGTTGGCGGCGATGGCGAATCCGGAGATGGTGGAGCTGCCGGTGTTGGTGGTGTAGGAGTACTGCGTGGGGAAGCTCGAATTAGCGGTGTTGGCGATCCAGCAAGCGGCTTGGCCGAAGTCGCGCAGTGAGCCAGTGATGACACTGATGGTGCCGCTCGAAGAGACGCTGTAGGAGGAGACGGCGCTGGCGCGGACTTCGGAGACGATAAGGTGTCCTGCGCTGTCAAAGGCGAAGCCGAAGGGTCCGATGCCGCTGGAATTCTGCACGTTGGGTCCGGTCGCGAGACCGTTGGCTGCGACGGTGAAGGTATCGAGCTTGCTGGTCATGCGCTCGGCGACGACGAGGAGCGATCCGTTGTTCGAGAATTGCACCTGGGCGGGCTTGGGGGCGCTGACGCTGAGGCGGCGGGCAGATCCGGCGATGGAAGTCAGGGCGCCGGTCGGCCCGATGGTGAAGGCGTTGATGCGCGCGGGGCTCGAGGAGTTGAGCACGTAGAGGAAGTTTCCCGAGACGCTGAGGCTGATGGGGGCTCTGCCTCCCGAGGAAACCTTGGAGACGAAGGTGAGCTGGGCGTTGGGTTGGACGGAGAAGGAAGTGATCTCGTCGCTCGCGGCGTTGACGACGAAAAGAAACTGGCGGTTGGGGCTGAGGATGACCGCGTTCTGCGATCCGAGTTCGCTGGCCGAGCCCTTCCCCTGGGTATCGAAAGCGCCGGCGAATGCGAGCGTGCCGTCGCTGGCGCGAGTGTAGGACCATACCTGGTTGGTGGTCTGATTGGTGTTGACGAAGAGGGCACCGGAAGTTTGAGAGAAGGAGATCGCAGAGAGGAATACGAACAACAGGGACCAGGTCCGCATGGGAGCCTCCTGGGGTAGCGACAGTTTGTGCTTGTCTCGGGGTTGTCGTCAACTAGTGCACGAGACGATTTCTTGCTGGAGGATGAGAAAACTCTTTAACGCAGATCGCGCGGAACTCCTGCGGAAGACACCGGGAAAACTTTCGAACGCTCAGAGCTTAGGGATCCCGGTGAGGGCGGGCGAGATCGGCCGCTCCCCCACCGGGTGAGGTCAGCCGCGAGAGACGGGTGGCACGATTTTGTTCAGGCGGCAATAGACGGCAAGTTGGCCGTAGTGTTCGCTGGAGTGCTCGAGAAAGGTGATGTAAAGCTCAGCGATGCCGGGCGGCAACGTGCCGGGTTGCGCATGCAAGGCATCGAGAGCGTCGTCGGAGCTGCGCCGGAAGGCGCCGAGGATCCTGGATTTCGTCGCGTAGTCGCCGGCCGGCAGTTCGTTTGGGGTCCCGTCGGGTTGCTTTCCGCGGGCGGAGCCGGCGACGTACTGGTTCCAGAAGGCAAGATGGCGGAGTACATCGGCAAAGCTGCGCGTGTCGGGTGCGGATTTGAAGTCGTATTTTGATTCCGGAAAATCCTCCGCCAGGGCGGCGATTTTATCGTTGAGTTGCTGCCATTGCGAGGCCAGTACGGTGGATACGGTTTGCTGTTCGATGGTCGTGGTCATTCGAGTCTCCTTGGGCAATTTGAAATCGGCGTCTTCGAATCTGCTTATAACGTTCGCAGGGGTGGAGATTCTTGGCAAAAATTGCGATCAAGCGCCAGTGACATAAATCAAAGGCCTAAACGCAAGCGACGCGAAGTGCGCAAAGAGGCGGGCGCCGCTATGCCTGGCTGTACGGACGAATGCGTCCGCCCCTCGGTGATTTGCGGTACGACGGGCTGGGATGCCTGTTCAGGCGCTAGGAGCCTTCGTTTTCCCACATGGGGCGGACGATGATGATGGCGAGCGGGAGGTCCGTGGTCTTCCCTTCTTGCTGTTGTTGCAGGCGGACCTGGAGGCTGCAGAAGCCGCGGTCGTCGGCAATGGCGCTGGGGGATTTCTTGTAGGCGGGATTGATGGGAACCAGGCTGAGGACAGCAGGTTCGTCGCGGTGAGAGGCGAGGATCCCCAGCTTGGTGAGCTGGTCCATGGGCAGGACGGCCTCGGCCTCCTTGTCGGCCCAGCCGGGGCTGAGGATGACGAAGTCGCGATAGGGGCTGACGGCGTTGTCGTCCCCGTCCTGCTGCAAATGCACATAGCGCATTGTGTAAAGACCGGGACGCAGGTTGTGGTGCTGGAAGTCTTCGCGGAAGCCGAGCAGGCTGATGACGCCGAGCATGGAGCCCGGCTCGAGGGTGTCATAGAGGATGTCATGGGCGGAGACAGACTTCCGGGAGGGGATCTGCTTTTTCCACCAGATATCGCAGACGGGGGTATGGCGGTTGAAGGTGACGTCAATGAGGCGCACACCCTGAGGGTCAAGAGAGTCGGACAAGTATTTGGGGAGCTCGGAGAAGGCCAGTGCCGGGGCTGGTTCCGTGATGTAGGGATCGAGTCCCCGCGCGAAACCAGCCCACAACAAGGGCAAGAACAGCACAAGCGATCGGACAACGGGACGCGACATGGAGAGTATTTTACTGTCCCACGCCCGTGAGCGGTGCGAGCTGCGGACTGCCTCCTCCGTTGTCAGTGAACTGAATGTCGGCGTTGCGAGTGCCGGTGGCACTCGGGGTAAAGGTTGCGGTCACGGTACAACTGGCCCCTGGGGCAAGTGAAGCGGGGCAGGTGTTGCCGGTGATCTTGAAGTCGCCGGAGTTTGTGCCGGTGACCGCCACGTTGGTGA
>DASQIZ010000089.1:0-6355 GCA_035631315.1 Gemmatimonadales bacterium | reverse complement strand
GGCGTCGGGCACCACGAGCGCCAGAATGCTGCGGGCGCCCAGGGACTTCAGCGCGCCCAGCCGGTGATAGCCGTTGGGCGTCCAATACCCACCATCTTCGGTCCGGACCGCGATGACGGGATCCAGAAAGCGATCGAGCTTGTCGATCGCCTTGGAGAGCCGCGCGACGTGCGTCGGGGACAGGTCCCGCTGGTACGGAGTCGGTTCGACTTTCGCGAGCGGAAGACCCGCGAAGATCTGCCAGTTCGAGCCGAGGGGGTCGCGGTACATCCCTACGATCACCCCTCCATCATCGGCGATCGCGTCGGCGAGCTTCTTGATGGCGGGAGGCGGAGTCTCGTCGACCAGCTCCTTCGCCGTGAGGCCCCGCGATTCCTTCGCCGCCTTCTTCCGCCTGGTGACCTTTTTCTTCGCGGCCATCAGCTCTTCTTTTCGCTGGAGAGTCGTTGCAGGGCCGTGCGCGCCTCGTCGACGTAGGACTTGAGGGACGGATCCCCGTCGGCCCAATGCGCGATGACGTCCGCGTACGCGTCCTTGGCCACGTCATAGTTCTTGAGACGCTCGTTGACCCGGCCACGTTCGAGGACCCAGAGCACGTCGGATGGCAGCGGGTTGCGGTGATTGAAGTCGGGCTCCGCGGCGAGTGCCCGCGCCGCCTCCTGGTCCCGGCCCCGGGCCACGAGCAGCTCGGTGCGCACCAGGGGATCGAGGGGGCAGTAGCCGAAGCACGCGGTGTCGGGCAAGGCCTGGAACAGATTCAAGGCGGCGGTCGTATCCCGGCGCGCGAGCGCGAGGTAGGCAGGCCCCGATTTCATGAGGTACCCGGTGATTTCGACCGCGATGGGCGGCCAGTTCGGGGGTGGGGGCGGCTTCCGTCTCACCGAATCCACGAATTGGATCAGGGTCTTGATGGACGCCGTGTCACCCCGGGTGGCCCACCACGCCATGGCCGACCAGTTGCCATTGCTGACCCGGTGGGTGAACTCCCTGATGGCGCGGTCGGCCGAATCCGGTGGCAGTGCGCCAAGCATGAGGTACTCGATGGCGAGCTCCGGCGCGATGGCAGGCCCGATATTGTACGCGGCGCGCAGGTGGCCACGATTCGCCAGGGCGAGCGACTCCACGTTCCTCGCGTTCAGCGAATCGAATGCACTACGGGCGTTCTTGAGCATGCCGCCGGCCATCGCGCGCCCGAACCGGACGTCCGCATCGCCCGGGTCGTTCAGCGCGAGCGTCGCCGCGCCCCACTCGGCACCGATAAAGGCGGGTGGCTTGCCGTTGCCACCACTCGCGACGGCGGCCACCGAGTCGACCAACCGGACACGGCGCGCGTCACTCGTGCCCGGACTGAAGAGCGTGCTGATGGCACGGGCCTCACCGGCATACCGGCCTCCACCGCCCGCCCGCAGATATCCCTGAGCGTACTTGAGCCCCCCCGTGGGTCCGTCGAGGTTGGCTCCGAGCTGCATGGGGTGCACGTACGCCGGGGAGAACGTCGAGTCGAGCGCGATGGCCTTGTCGAAGGCCTCGAGACTCTGGCGGGACGACTCACCGGCCAACATCCCGGCGTGGAAGCGCGCGTCTCCCAGGGAGTACCAGAGCTCCGGATCCTCCGGGTACCGCCGCACGGCTTCCTCGAGCGTCGCGACGGCCCGCTTTCCGTACGTCCACCACTTCCCACCCAGCTGCTGCGGTCCCTCGAACACCATGGTCATCAGGGACTCGGACTGCACCAGGAACGAGTCACGCGGGGCCAGGCCGTGGTTGAGTGCACCGGCCTTGAGTTGGTAGCGCGTCGTCAGCGTATCGGATCCGGAGCGTCCCCACCCCGCCGCGAGCCCCGCGTGGGCGTACGCGAGCGTGAAGCTCGAGTCGACGCCGAACGCCTGCTGATACGCCACCAGTGCCGAGTCCCACTCGGAGTGACGGAGGAACTGCTCGCCGGTCAGGAAGGCGCGGACGGCCGGCAGGGAGGCGGACCCGATGCCGGTATTGCGCGCGAGTCCCAGCCCCCGGATCCGCGTCGCACCGATCGCCTGCAGGACGTGGACCGCGACCGAGTCGGCGAGCCGGTCAATGCGGTCCTTGTGGTCCCGGAGATCCACGGCGCCGAGCTGGTTGCCGGTCGAGACATCGAGGACGTTGGCGCTGAGGCGGACCGAGTCGGGCCCGGAATTGAGCAGGGCACCATAGACCACGATCCGGGCACCGGTGTTCTGGCCGAGGGCGCGCGCGGCGATCGGATCCGCGCGTCCGCTCCACCGTTTCACGATCACGGTCGGCGACACGGTGCGGAGCGGCCCGGCGCCATCGAGCGAGCGGGCGAGAATGTCGACGAGCCCTTCGCGCCACAATTGGAGCGACGGATCCAGCACATCGAAGGGCGCGACGGCCACCTTGTCGTCGTCGAGCATGGAGCTGCCGCGACGGCCGACAATGCCCCAGACGAGCGCGACTCCCGCGAGCGCGGCGGACGCGGTGACGATCCACCGGGTGCGGGGCTTCAGGGTTGCCACCGGGCCGGTGCGCGTGCGGGTGTGCTTCGTCCCGCCACTCGTCAGCGTCGCGGTCCCCTCGAGGACCTTGAGCACTTCGGCGGCCGTCTGCGGACGATCGGCGGCGTTCTTCTCGAGGCACGCCATGACCAGATCGGCGAGTTCCCGTGGGACCTGAGGGCGTTTTTTGCCGATGTCCTCGGGAGGCTCGGTCAGGTGCGCCGCGAGCGTCTGTTGCGGGCTCATCCCCTCGAAGAGCTGATGTCCGGAGAGCGCTTCGTACGCCATCGCACCGAACGAATAGATGTCGGCCCGGTGGTCGACGGTCGGGTCGCCGGCGGCCTGCTCGGGCGCCATGTACGCCGGCGTCCCGATCGCCACACCGACGGAGGTCAGTCCACTCGATCCGCCGGAGCTCGAAATCGCTTTTGCGATGCCGAAGTCGGCGACGAGCGCGTGGTTGCCCGAGAGCAGGACGTTGTCGGGTTTGATGTCGCGGTGCACGACGCCGCGCGCGTGCGCGTAGGCGAGGGCGTCCGCAACGTCGTGCAGGACGCGCGCGGCGTCCCTGATGGGGAGGGCGCCTTCCCGTTTCACCCGTGCCCGGAGCGACTCGCCTTCGACGAACGGCATCGTGAAGTACAGCAGATCCCCCGCGGTACCCGCGGTGAGCAGGGGAACGATGTGCGGATGTTGGAGCGACGCGGCGAGCTGCGTCTCGCGGCGGAACCGGTCGGCGTTGACGCCCGCCGACAGCTCAGGGGCCAGGACTTTCACGACGACCTTGCGGGCCAACCCCACTTCTTCCGCGAGGTAAACCCGGCTCATGCCTCCGCCCCCCAGCTCCCGCTCAAAGCGGAACCGGCCGCCGAGTGACGACTGGAGCTGGGGAAGAAGGTCTTGCATCGAGGCTAGAAGATACCCCTAGTGACTCTTGTCGGGATATGCGGGAGGAGGAGGTACCGGGGTCGGATGCGCCTTCATCTCGGCCCGCAGATACGCGACCGCCGCATCGAGCTGAGCGTCCTGGCCTCGATAGGTGGCGCCCGGGAGGTTGTCGACCACCGAGTCGGGGTCCACCCCATGACCCTCGATCAGCCAGGCCCCTTCCGGCCCATACACGCCATTCTCGGCCGCCGTCGCGATCCCGTGGTCCTCCAGGGTATTCGACGATGAGAGCCAGATCTCGCCGCCCCAGGTCCGGGCCCCGATCACCTTGCCCAACCCCAGCCGCCGGAACCCTTCGCTGAAGGCCTCGCCGTCCGACGCGGTCCACTGGTCGCAGAGCACGACCATGTGCCCGCGGAACGCCCACTGCATGTTCCAGTACGGCTTCCCGATCCGGCTCTGCCAGTACATCCACGCCTTCCGCATCAGCTTCTCGAGTACCCAGCTGTCGATGTTTCCGCCGTTGTTGTGGCGGACATCGATGATCATGCCCTGGCGGTTCATGCCCGGATAGAAATCGCGCTCGAACTGGGCGATGTCGTTCCCGGTCATCGCGCGCAAATGCACGTACCCGATGGAGTCGTGACCGGCCGCATCCACCGCGAGCCGGCGCGTATACTCCCATTCGCTGTACCGGAGCCCCGACAGCGCGCCGCGGGAGAACGGCGTCACCACCACGTCCCGGCCGCCGGCGGCTGCACCCGGCGTCTTCACGCGCAGGAGCACCTCCTTGCCTGTCTGATTTTCGAGGAGCGCGTCGAGGTCGGGGACCGACAGCGTGGGCACGCCGTTCACCATCTGGATCACGTCACCCTCGGCGACACCCAGGGCGGGCATCGCGAGCGGAGCGCGCTGAACCGGGAAATCCGGGTCGGTCTTGTAGATGTGCGTGATGCGCCAGCCGCCATTCGCCTCGTCGCGCTCGTAGGTCGCGCCCAGGGAGCCCAGCGCGATCTGATCGTCGCCTTGGCGGGCGTCGCCACCGTAAACGAAGATGTGGAGCGCCGAAAGCTCACTCACCATCTGCGCCAGGACGTCGGACAGCTCGCCCCGGCTCGTGACCCGCGATGCGAGCGCTCCGTACTTGGTCCGCATCGCGGGCCAGTTCACGCCATTCATGTGCTGGTCGTAGAAGTAGTCCCGCTCCAGGCGCCACGCCTCGCGGAACATCTCGGCGAACTCTTCGCGAGGATCGATCGGAAAGGTCCAACCCGAGAGCTGCACCTGGGACTTGGTGTCGAGCGTGGCGGGGGCGCTCGAGGCATCCACGATGTAGAGGTCCCCGTCCTTCTGGATCATCAGCTTCTTCCGGTCGGCCGTGAGCTCGTACTGCAGCATGTCGTCCGAGACGGACTTCGCCTTGGGAGACTGATTCGAAATCTCCAGAGACATCAAGGCCCGCGGCGATTGAAATGCGGCCCCGAAGGAGAGATAGAAGAGCCGGTCACTTCCCACCGACAGATTGGCGTAGTTGCCCGCCGGTACCGGCGCCTCGAAGAGCCGGTCCGCGATCCCGTCGAAATCCACCGTGACGGTGACGTCCTTCTTGCCGGTATCAGGCGGTGCCGCGGGGGTCTCGTCCTTGGGCTGGAAGGGCGAACGCAGGCCCTTCACGAGCGACACGAGGTAGATCTTCGCCTGCTTGTCGAAGAACGGCTCCGGTGCGCGCGGGCCCCACGGACCGCCGATGAGGGACCGGAAGTTCCGGTCGGAGAGGAAGTAGAGCCATTTCCCGTCCGCGCTCCATCCGGGCGAGTAGCTGTCCGCCCGAGGCGTGGTGATCGGCGTCGCCTTTCCGGACACGACGGAATACAGCACGATGGTCGAGAACGTCGTTCCGGGCCGCGTATAGGCGAGCCACTTCGAGTCGGGAGACCAGATCAGATCCTGGTAGTCGCCGTCATCGGACGATTCGATCTTCGTCGCTCTCTTCGCACTGAGATCGACGAGCCAGAGCGTCTGATTCTTGTCGTAGTAGGCGAGGTACTTCCCGTCGGGCGACGTGACGCCGTCCCATCGCAAGACCTTCGCGTCGTTGGTCACCTGCTCGGGAGTCCCGACGCCATTGGCCGGGAGGCGCCACCAGTCGGTCTCGCCCGATTCGTCGGAGAGCACCACGAGGGACTTGCCGTCGGGAGCGAAGCGCGCGGACCGGTAGCGAACACCCTGATGACGCGAGGCTTCCACGAGGCGCCCCGGTCCCACCGGCGCGACGAACACCTGGCCGCGGGCCGTCAGCACCACGCGATCGCCATTCGGCGAGACATGCGTTGCGGTCACGTAGTCCATGGGTTTGGTCACCCAGCGGACGCGCAGCTGATCGAAGTCAGAAGTCAGCGTGATGGGAATCAGGTGTCCCTGACCGCTCGCGATGTCGTAGATCCAGAGGTCGGCGCCCAGCTGATAGACGATCTTGCCGTTCGAGAGCGCTGGGGATTGGATGTCCCAGCCCTGGTGGTGGGTCAGCTGCCGTACGTCGTGGCCATCCGCATCCATCGACCAGAGGTTCATCGAGCCGTCGCGATCGGACACGAAATACACGCGTCCGTCCCACCACATCGGCGTCTTGCTCGTGCCCGCGTAATCCGCGGTCAGCGGCGTCGCTTCGGCGGCACCGGGCGGCAGTTTCCAGAGATTCTGCGCCGTCCCTCCCTTATAGCGCTTCGTGTGGCTGCCTTGGAACGGGAAGCGCGTGAAGAAGAGCGTGCCTCCCCCGCCGGCGCGGTCGTAGGAGCCGTCCGAGGCTTGGCCGAGCGGAACGGGGGTCCGCGTGCCGGTCGCGAGGTCGAGTGTGAAGAGCCGCGTGTCGGGGAGCGTGGACATGACGCCGGTCGACATCAGGAGCTTGCCGTCGGGCGTCCACCCAACGGGGAGTCCGCCTCCCCAGGTCCGCCGGACCGGAACCCCTCCGG
>DASQIZ010000088.1:0-10425 GCA_035631315.1 Gemmatimonadales bacterium | reverse complement strand
GCCGCTTGCCCTCGTCGCGACGCCGGCTCTGTTACCCCATCTGTGAAGTCCCCGATGCGACCAAGAAACTCGGCGTGACGGAGGAGCGCGGGCGGGGAGCTACTCTTGGGCAACTCGGAACACCTCCTCGAGCGTCGTCAGGCCTTCTCGGACCAACCGTAGCCCGTCCTCGCGCAACGTCTGCATGCCGCCGGCCACCGCCAAGGCCCGGAGCTCACCCGCCCCGCGCCGTTGCTGCAGCTCCAGTCGGAGTGCGTCACTCATGACCAGGAGTTCGTAGATCCCGGTGCGCCCCAGAAATCCGGTCCCTCGACATTCCGAGCAGCCCTTCCCTCGGTAAACGCCGGTCAGGACCTCGGACCGGATGCCGAACGCGCGGGTGGCATTCGCCTCCAAGGGTTCCTCCACTCGACAGGCCGAGCAAATGCGTCGCACGAGGCGCTGCGCCAGCACCGCTTCCACCGTACTTGCCACGAGATACGAGGCGACGCCCAGGTCGAGAAGCCGCGTCAGAGCACTGGGTGCGTCGTTGGTATGCAGGGTCGAGAGCACGAGGTGCCCAGTCAGCGCCGCGTGGGTGGCGATCTCCGCCGTCTCGTCATCACGGATCTCCCCGATCAACAGCACGTCGGGATCCTGCCGCAACAACGATCGCAGCGCTGTCGCGAAGGTCACCCCCGCCTTTTCGTGCACCGGCACCTGCGGAACGCCCGGCAGCTCGTACTCGATCGGATCCTCGACCGTGAGGATCTTCTCGCGACCAGTGCGGATCCGGTCCACGGCGGCGTACAGCGTGGTGGTCTTCCCCGATCCCGTCGGACCCGTCGCGAGCACGATCCCGTGCGGCCGGCTGATGACCTCGTCGAACCGGCGGAGCGTCGACTCACCCATGCCAAGAGCTTCGAGACCGATCCGTCCCCGTTCCTTGTCCAGGAGCCGGAGCACAATGCTCTCACCGTGTAATACGGGAACCGTCGAAACCCTTACATCGACATCCCGATTCTGGAGCCGCAGACGAATGCGGCCGTCCTGTGGGACCCGCCGCTCCGCGATGTCCAAGTCCGCCATGATCTTCAAGCGGCTCACGATTGCCGCCTTCAGGTGTGACGGGGGCGTGGGAGCATCCTGCAGCACGCCGTCCACGCGATACCGCACCCGCAACTCCTCGGCGTATCCCTCGAGATGGACATCCGACGCCCGCGCTTCCAAAGCTTCGAGCAACAACAGATTCACGAGCTTGACCACTGGGGCTTCATTGGCGAGGTGCACCAGATCGTCGATCGGTGTGTCGTCGCCATTCGTCGATCGGACTTCGTCGGTGGCGAGGCCCGCAATCATCCCCTCGACCGTGCCCTGGCTTCCGTACGCTCGGCGGATCGCCGCCCGCACATCCGCCTCCGCTCCCTGGAGGATCTCCGGCTCGGCGTCGAACACGAAGCGAAGATCATCGATCACCTGAGGATCCGGCGCGGCCAACCACGTGGCGACTTGGACCCGCCCCTGACCTACGACAACTGGAAGCACGCCGTTGAACTCCAAGTACTCGACCGTGAGTCGATCCGAGAGCTTGGTGACGCTCGTGAGATCGAGCATCGTATCGGCGGTCACGGGGTGGTGTCCTTCACCTGGCGAGACGAGTCCGGCACGAGGACAGATCCCTTAGGAATGTCCTTGAGCAGGGGCGAGCCTTGATCGACGCTCTGGCGGAGGCGTTCCGCATCGTCGTCGGACGCGATGATGTGGGGCGTGATGAACAGGAAGAGCTCACTCTGCGCGTCGCTCGTCTGCGTCGACCCGAAGAGCCCACCGAGGATCGGGAGGTCCTTGAGCAAGGGCACGCCTGAGCGCGATTTGTCGATCTCTTGTTCGACGAGCCCACCGATCACTGCGGTTTGCCCATCCCGGATAAACAGGTGCGTCGCCGCCTCACGGGTACTGATGACCGGGGCGTCGAACTCGGTCTCATTGGTGGCGTTGCTCACCTCTTGGACGACCTGCAGGTTGACGTAGCCGTCGTCGTTGATCGTGGGCGTGAGAGTCAGTTTCGTACCCACGTCGCGATACTGAATCACCTGGTCCCGCACGGCCGCGTCGGTGGGCAGAGACCGGAATACCTGAACAAAGGGCCGCTCTGACCCGATCAGGATGTGGGACTCCTGATTGTTCTGAGCCAGGAGAACGGGCCGTGAGACGATGTGCACGTCCCCGGTCGACGCGAGGGCGGAAATGGCCACGTTCACGTTGACGTGCCCCACCCGCATGATCTGCATCGCGAAATCACCGGTCGAGGTGCCCTGCAACGACACACTGCCCGTGTTCCCCGTGGCTCCGGAGTCACTGCCGAGACGAGCCGCGACGCCGAAGTTGAAATCCTTGTTGTGCCGAACTTCCGCGATCAGCACCTCGATCATCACCTGCAACGGCCGGAGATCGAGGCTCTTGACCGTTTGTTGAATCACTTCCCAGTCCGGTTCTTGCGCGCGGACCAAGAGCGAGTTCGTCGCCTCATCCGGCACGATCTGCACTTCGCCCTGGAGGCTTCCCGGCAGTCCCGGCGCCCGCACCGAGCCCATCTGCACGTCGACCCGTGGCGTGGCCCCCGTGTCCATCGGGGGCACCTGCTGTTCGCGGAGCCCCTCGGACAACGTGCCGGTGCCATTCGAGTAGCCCTGGCCACCGTTTCCTTCGCGGCCGGTGCCACCGCCGAACAGCGATTGCAGCGTGGCCGCGAGCCGAACGGCGCGCGCGTGCTTCAGGCGGTAGACGAATAACCGGAGTTCCCGGCCGCCAGTCGAGTCCTTCGCCGGGGTCCGGGTGTCGCGCGGACCCGCATCCTCGATTCGGATGAACGCTCCGTCTTCCGTCACCTTCAGACCGTTCGAGACGGCGAGGCTCTTGAGCAAGGCCATCACCTGGTCTGCGGGCACGGCCTGATTCGTCCTCAGTGTCACGTGCCGGCTGGGCAGCTCGGAGTAGACGAGGTTCAAGTGCCCGGCCTCTCCCAACGCCGACAGCACAAGCCGCAGATCGGCGTCCTGGAAGTCGAAGAACAGGCCCTGCGCGGTCGTGCGGACCGCCTGCGGCTCCTGGCCAGCGGCCGCTCGACCTGGCGGCACCAACAGGACGAGGAGCAGCGCGCTACGGACACCGCGAATCACGTTAGGTCCCCTCTCCAGGCTTGGGCACGCGAATCAGGACGCTGCCGGCAGGCGTCGTGAATTCCGCCGTCCCTTGAGTCACCTTGATCAACGTCCAACTCCCCACCTGCTCGCCGATCCGCACGATCCTGGGCGTGCCCCCTTGCAGAGTGCACATCGCGAACCCGCCGCCATCGGCCGTCACCGCGGTGCCGATGAGGCGTACGCTCCCCGCCGATTGGGTGTCCCGCTGCCGCGCGGCGAGGGCCGCCTGATCTTCCGGGAGCTGAAAGCGTTTGGCGGGACGCCGACGGTCGGGGTGGAACGGGTCCTTCCCGACGGCCCCCATCACCCGGTCGAGCCCATAGCCGGGAAGCGGTGTGGGATCTGCGCTCGGCGTCGACTCAGCTCGAGACAGTTGGCCGAATGCGGTCGGATCCTTCCCCGCCAGACTCGAGCTGGCCCACCCCACGGCTGTGACCGCAACGAGCAGCGCCACCGCACTCGCTTGCACGCCGCGATCTCGCCAGATCCACCAGCTCATGGGGCCACCCCAAGCGAAGCGTGAGCGATGTGGGGATGGCTCGCACCAGACCCCATGGTGAACGCCCGGATGCTCATGGCGAACGTCAGGGTTTCACTGTCGGCGGAGTCCGCGGGCGCGGCACCATCGAGCCGGACGAGGCTCAATTGTTCGACCCGCCACAGACGTCCAGCGGTTTCCATCGCATATAGCCAGCGGAGCACGCCTTCCAAGTCGCCGCGTCCCCGGACGTCTACCTGGACTGCGGTGAGACCGTCGCCGAGCGGCGTGGCGGGGCGGCTTTCAATCGCTTCGATCAAGACGCCGTGCCGGTGCGCATCGTCCCCAACAGCGCCGACTAGGGCCGCGGTCGCACTCATCGGATCGCGCGCGTCCAACAAGCGCGGTTGCTCGGCCTCGAGGCCTCGAGCGAGCGCGGTGAGGTCGACGGACACGTCCGGGGCGCCCTGCACCAGCGCCAGTTCCCGCATCAGGAGCCCTTCCTGCTCCCGCACCCGCTCGGCCAACGCCGCGCGGGCGTGGATGTACGGCTTGACCCCCAGCCGGAACACCAGTGCGCCGGCCAATACGGCACCGCCAAGCACCAAGGCCCGTCGGTCGCGAGGGTTCAGCTGCGTCAGGACCTTCACTACGGGCGCCGTCCCGATGCCGCCAGCGATGCGTCGAACGCGAAGTGCTCGCGGACGGAGCCGTCGGCCTGGATGTCGCGCTGAATCGGGGCGGCCGCTCGGAGTCCCGAGATGGACGGCATCTGCTCCAGGGCGTCGAACACACCCGCCGAGCGTTCCGCGACGCCTTCGAGGGTGGCACTGTCTCCCGCCACTCGCAGGGCCACGAGGTGCGCATCCCGTGGCAGGAAGTCCGCCAAGTCCGTGAGGAAGGTGGACCAGCGGCGGTTCGATGCCGTCAGCGTCCGGAGCGTGGTGAGCCCGCCCGTCATGGTGCCCAGGGAATCGCTGGCCGCGATGGCGCTGGCTACTGCGGGTGCGAGGGCAGCGCGGCGAGTCTCAATCGTCCTCAGGCGGTGGGCGAGTCCCCAATAGTCGAGGCCCCCTGCGACGAAGAGCAACGCGGCAGCGGCGGCAAGGGAGGCCGTGATCACGCGCTTCGTCACCCGGCGGCGGACGGCACGGCGCGCGGTCGAGACCAGCTCCGGTGCCCCAGATGCCCAGGCGTGCCGAGCGGCCGTCACGAGCGGGTCGGGGAGCGTGGGGCACCCGGCAGGTACAGTCCGGTAGCGCCGGCGCTCCAACAACCGGTGGCCAGCCACCCGCAGTACTTCGACGCCCTGCTCGAGAGAGATGGCGATCTGGCCGTCGGGAACCCCCGCAGTCCATGCGAAAGGCGCCGGGATCACGGTCGCCAAAGACCAGCCCGCGAGGGCGATGGCGCTCTCGATCCGGGTGAGGAGCTCCGCCGGCACGGCCGCCGCAACGACACCGGTCGACGACCGGGCCGTCCCGATCACGAGGGGCTCGCTCACGTTGACGAAGTAGCGTCGCGCATCCCGCTCGATGATCCGCTGGCGCTCGAAATCCTTCATCGGTGGGAGCGTGAGCGTGCGGAGCTCTACCAGCGGAGGCACCAGGGCCAGAGCGACGCGGGCACGCGAGAGTCCCGCGCGGGCGCGTAAGTCCCTGAACACCTGTCCGAGATCCGAGACGTCGTCGGTCTCGAGCGTACGGCCGTCCGGGAGGACCGCGGCTAGCCGGTGCGGGGCAAGGGCCATCCCGACGTGCGGCGTCATGGGCCAGGTCATTCTGCTCGACTCCAGACGTAGAACACCGTGCTTCCGGCGCGCACCAGGAGCCCGGTGACCTTGGCCACGACGGGGCTCCCCGTCACCGAGCCCAGACTTTCCACCGCGACTTCCCGCGCTTGGGTGGTGACTTGCGGCAGCAGTTCCGGCATGGCGCGGTCGAGGATGTCCCGCGCCCCAGGAGAGAGGGCGCGTTCGAGGTCGGTCAGGTCCGCGAGTGGCCGATGCTCTCGCCGATATCGGAGCAGCAGGCCCACCGCCTCCTCCGTCATCCCCGGCAGGGCGAGGAGGACGGCGCGGTCCGCAGTGTTCAGGTTGATCTGCCCGGAGCCGAGGAGGGTCAGATAGGGGCGAGCGCTGTCGTACACGGCCGTCGTCATGCCGAGCACTGAGCGGAGTTCGGAGAGCGTCTGGAACGGGCCGTTGCGCGGCAGCACCGCCGCGCCAGCGGCCAGATACTCGGCTCGCTCCGCACCGCGGGCGCGATGGAGATCGTCCGGATCGCGCCAATCCATGATGCACTGCGCCAGGCGATCCGCCTCACCGGCGTCGATCCGCAAAGCGACGAAAAAGCGACGGAGTTCGTCCTCCGTGGCGCGGTTCAGATTGAGCTGGGTTCCTACGTCCCGTGCAGAGACAGCGAATCGCACGTCCGCGATGGCGAGGGTATCGGGGAGCACCGAGTCGACCCCGTGCCAGGGGTCGGTGAACGCGGCCACCGTGGCCATCCCAGGGGTGCCGACGAGGCGCCGCGCCAGGCGGCTCCGTAATTCCTCCACTCCTGCCTGAGCGGCGGCCAGCGCTTGCGTATGCTCGACGAGATTCGCGGCCGCCAGACGGCGCTCGTGCGTGACCGCCGAGAGACCGAGGCTCACGACGGACATCGTGACCAGGAGCCAGAGCGCGGCCATCAGGGCGAAGCCGTCGCGTCTCACGATCCACCTCGGAGCGGCACGAGAATCGGGAGTTGCAGCAGCGGAGGGAGGGTGTCGTTCGCCGCGGGCAAGAGCCGGATCTCGACGGCCGCGGGCAGCACGGTGGACGACACCCAGCTCGGCAGCCAGACCCGCTGGCCCATGACGTTCGAGAGGTATCGCGCCTCGAGGCTCGCGACCGACCGATCGAGCTCCACCCGACGCGTGGCGGTCCCACGCCACTCGGAGAACACGGCGGTCAGGCCCTGTTCCGGAGTAGCGGAGTCTCGGTCCACATACAGCTGGACCAGCGTCTCTCCGGTGCCGAGGGGAGTCGGAGCGGTGGTAAGGAATGCGATGGCGTCGTCGTGAATGCCATCGTGGACCCCGTCGAGGCCTCGGAACGCCGGCCCACCCTCTTCCACCGTCAGCCGCGCCCCGGCAATCCACTGCGCGATCTGCGTGCGTTCATTGGCGGCGCGGGTCACGGCATTCATCACGGCTTCGGCCTGGGCGCGTCGGTCCTGGAGGACTTGAAGCGCCGCGAAGCCCGCGGTGATCACGAGTCCTGTGATCGTCAGGCCGACGACCAGCTCGAGGAGCGTCATGCCGCGGCGGTTCACGGAAGGCCCTGGGTGTGAGGCCGGTAGACGCGCGTCGCGAGGGCGTACTGTGTCTCAGCACTCGCGACGGTGACTTGGGCTTCGTAGAGGTCCTGTTCGCCAAGCACGGCACGGACACTCGCGGTCCAGTGATATCCCTCGAACGGAGCCTGGAACTCTCCGCGGGACAAGGAATCAGGTAGCAGGTCCAGCTCACTTCTCGGAAGGAGCGTGATGGTCGCCAGCCGGTTCTCGGCCAAGGCCGCGGCTGTCGTCGCGGTCCGAGCGTGCTCAGCCCCGCGCACTTCACCCCCGAGCGCCTCCAGGGTGGCCACGCCGGCGAGTCCCAGAATCGTGAGGGCCACGACCGCTTCAAGCAGCGTGAAGCCCTTGTTATCGAGCTTCATCGCGGACCCCCTGCGCCCACCGATCCACGACGATGGCGCGCGCTCCGGTGGGGCCAAGGACGAGGAGGGAGTCGCCATCCATGACCCCCAAGCGGTCGATGCGGAACGTGGGGCGTCGTGCCGGGCTCGCGAGCCGGACTCCGGAGCCCAGGACGACGATCCCTGAGTCAGTGGCACCCCTGTCATCGTCGTCCGACACCCAGTAGCGGCCCGTTTCAGGGTTCAAGGTGACGGACAGGCTGGTTGCCCGCGTCAGGGCGGTGGCGCGGGCATCCCGGAGCACTGTTTCCACCGCGAGCGTGGCATCGCTCAGTGGATCAGGTCGGATCACCCGCGCGAAGGCCGGCAAGGCGGCAGCGGCGGTGATGCCGAGAATGACGATTACCGTCACCATCTCGACGAGCGTGAAGCCGCGGCTCACCGCAAGACCCCGGCGTTGACGCCGTAGATCGCCTGGAGCACGGACAGCGCAACGAAGGCCACGACCACGCCGAAAGTCACGATCATCGCCGGCTCGAGGAGGGTGACCAGCCGTTGCGCGGCGCGCTCGGTCCGTTCCTCGAAGATCTCGGCGGCTTTCAGACAGAACTCGCGGAGCCGACCTGACTCCTCTCCTACCGCAACGAGCTGAGCCAGGAGAGAATGAAAGAGCCCGCTCGATGCGATCGCCTTGTTGAGAGGGGTCCCTTCTCGTACCTGGTCGCGAATGCGTTCCAAGTGGTCCTGGGCGAGCGGATCCCCGAGGCAGGCGCGGGAGTCGTCCAGGGCACCGAGGAGCGGTGCGCCACCGGAGAGGAGAACGCCCAGGAGCCTCGCAACGCGGGCGGACAGTGCCTGCTGTCGCAGGGATCCAATCACTGGAAGGCGCAGGAGCAGCTTGCCCAACGTCCGGCGGCCGTCGTCGATGCGGAGACTCCAGGCGAGTCCGATGGGCGTGACCAACCCGATCGCAAGGAAGGCGGGCCAGGTACTGCGTAGAAACGTGGCAGTGGCGAGCACCATCGCGGTCGAGCGCGGCAGCGTGGAGCCCGTGCTCTGCAACAACTCCGCGAACCGCGGCAGCACGAAAAAGGCGAGGATGATGAGCGCCGCCGTGCCGGCCGTCGCGAGGATGAGCGGGTAGAGGGACAGCGAGAGCAATCGGGACCGCAGGCGTTCCTCGCGGTCCAGTTGTTCGGCGAGCCGGGCGAACGCGCCGGCGAGATCGCCACTTCGTTCCCCGGCGCGAACGAGGCCAATGAAGAGAGGCGAGAAGACGGTCGAGTGCTGAGCGAGAGCGTTGGCCAAGGATTCACCGCGAGCGACGCGCTCGCGGACGGATTCCACGACTGGCTTGACGTCCGGCGAGGCTACGTGGGATGCGGCAGACAGGGCTCGGGCGAGCGGGAGGCCGGCCTGGAGGAGTGCGGCGACCGCGCGAGTCACTTCGAGGACGGCTTGGTGGCGACCGAACCTGAATCCACCGAGGGTCGAGCGCTCGGCGCCTTCCTTAACCTCCACGACCACCAGCCCGCGTTGCTCCAGCGTCCGGGTGATCGCCGCCGGACTCGGCGCTTCCTCAACGCCTCGCACGCGTCTGCCGGTCTGGTCGACGGCCTGGAACGTGAAGGCGGTCACGGGCTTACTTCCAGCTCACGACGTCCGCTGCCTCGCCGTCCCCTCCCGGTTGTCCGTCAGCTCCGTACGAGACGAGGTCGAAGCCGGCGGTGTTGTGCTCGCCCGGATAGAGGTAGACGTACGCCCTGCCCCACGGGTCGAGGGGCACTTCTTTCCTTAGATAAGGCCCCTTCCAGCTTGTGGGGCGAGGATCCTGGTTTGGTGCCTGCCAGAGCGCCGCGAGGCCCTGGGCCGTGGACGGGTACCGGCCGTTGTCGAGGCGATAGGCGTCCAGGGCGGCGCCAAGCATCTCAATCTGCGAACGCGCGGTGACGTTTTTGGCCTCGCCCACGTGGGTGAAGACGTTCGGCGCCACGAGGCTCGCCAGCACCGCGATGACCACGATGACGACGAGGAGCTCGATGAGGGTGAAGCCTGCGCGCCGCAGGTTATTGGCACCCATGAGTAGGCGTCTGGCTGAGAAGGGCTTCGACCGTTCCTTCGCGAACCAAGGTGTCGCCGGTTGACAGGGAGATCGTATCGCCGCGGGTGCGCCCGAATACCCAATGCTGGGACTCGCCGAATCGGACGCTGTCCCGAAGGGTTAGGATCCTGCTCGCCGCGAGCCAGTGAGTCTGGGAATGGCCATCAGTGAACACAGCGATGGTGGAGTCGCGATCCTGTAAGAGAATCAGCTTCGTATGAAGGCCGGATGCTGTAGATCGGGCCGCATACACGCCCGTCTGGTTGATGCGAGGGGTGAGCGCTCTTGATGTCGCCGCGAGTCGATGCAGCACCAGGGGCGTCGTCACAACGTGCCCTTGGCCATCCAAGAACCGAGCTGTCCCCTCAATTGCACCCTGACGCTGCGTACCCGTAAACGCGATGTTGGCCCTCGTTCCAGTAGACGAACGGAATGAAGTCGGGTCGTCCCCACGCCAGGTCACGTGACATACAGCGACGCCTCCATCAGGCGTGTCGAGAACGCCTGTCGTCTTGCCCCTGGCAAGGACGATCAGCCAAGCGTCGTGATTAGAGGAAACGCCGAGATAGATCGCGTCAGATTGGCCTGGTTGAGACCGACCGACACTCAGCCTGCCGGATTCTTGCCATGACAGCGCCGTCGACGGACCGAGGCCAGATCCGGAATTCCCCGCAGCGAGTGCGCAAATAAGTCCACTGCACCCGAGTATCGAACCAACCAAGTGAACGCGAGAGCGCATAGTTGCGAAATCCTCCTTACTTCCACAACGTGGGGAGTCTCACTTCAAAGATCCCGAAATCGAAAGGCAGCTACGGAACCACCACAAGCTCCCAACCCTGGCTGAGAAAAGCGCGCGTGATATTGTCCACGATGTGTCTCCGCTCTTCGTCACTGATCGAAGCTCCATCGCTCCACGATCGCAGAGACTGCGCATACATCATCATGGCTCCTGGCCTGTTGAGAGCCTCCGAATCCGCCCTCA
>DASQIZ010000087.1:0-4082 GCA_035631315.1 Gemmatimonadales bacterium | reverse complement strand
GACCCTTCGCAGGGTGAAGGCTACCTTGCGGTTCTGGCCGACAGTGCCCTGACCGGTCATCTCGTCCCTGCCCACCGTCAGCTGCCCAACGAAGAGGTTCCGCGCATCTCTGAACTTGAACACGTCGGCGGTCATGCTGCCCTCGATCGGCGTGGCCCCGCCAGATACGAACCCGGGAGCCCACACATGACCAGGACGAGCAGGTCGGCCCGGAGCTGCCGAACGCATCACTCGTTCACTCGCGGATGCGCCGTCCGAGCACCGGGGGAGGCGTTGCGCTCGCGGGCGCGAGGGGTGGTGGCGGCGACGAGGCGGCAACGGCGGTCGTCGTGCCCGGCACGTTGGCCGCGAGCACCGGCGCGGGCTGAGGCTTGGAGGGATCCCGCAGGAGAACCTCTGCCAGCCCGCTCGTCGTCTCGATCACCACACGATCGTCGGTGATGTTCCGGATCGTGCCACCAGCAATGGCATCGCCGACGGAGAAGCCAGCGACTCGCTTCGTCCCCGGCTCCTCGAGGAAGGCCCGCCGGAGATCTTCGCCAACCACCACTCCGTGGAGGATCGGGCGGCCAGCTAGCGGCACGCTCGGGGGAGCCGTGCCTGGGCCGTCCAGCCGGTGTGGGTCGAAGAGATTCTTCCCCACGATCTCGCCCGTGAGCTCGACCTCCGCCGCCGCCACCGCAGCATCGCCCGGGCTCGGCGCTCGATTCGTGGCCCGTGCCTCGGGTGGGCGAGGGATCCGGATCGGCTCCCGGAGGGTGCTCACGATCCCGGCGATGAGGAGAGCGCTCACGATGCCGAGGATGCCATTGAAGACGAGGAGCCTTCTAGACAGGGGCGCCAGCCTCCGTCGACGGGAAATCTGCGCGCCCGAGCGCGGGCTCGTGGTCGGGCAGATATGTGAGGCAGACTGAGCCCGAGGCGGTCGCCCGCCCCGAGCTCAGGGTTGTCCGTCTAGTTGTTCTGATCTTGACCCTGGTTGTTCTGATCCTGACCCTGATTGTCGCCGAAGTCGAACATGTCGAACAGATCGCTGATCGCCGGCATGTTCAGCGGAATGTACTCATTGCGTGCCGACACCAGCGGGTTCGGCAAGTTGTCCCGGCTACGCCCTGTGACCGGCTTCAGACGCCAGTTCCGCTCGATGAACTTCAGGACGGAGGCGTGATCGGCGTAGCTGTGCACGATGCGGCCGCCGCGCGAGTACTTCGAGACGGCGATCATCGGAATGCGCGGGCCGTCGCCGAAGAAATCGAGCGGCAAGAAGGTGCCCGAGTCCCAGTAGCCGCCGCCCTCGTCGAACGTGATGAAGAGCGCGGTCTGCGCGAACAGCTCCGGCCGTGCCTTGAGCCCGTCGACGACGCGCTCGATCAGGGCCTCGAGAATGCTCGCCTTCGAGCTGGCGGGGTGGCCATCCCCGAAACTGTCCGGCTTGAGGTACGACACCGCGGGCAGCGAGCCGTTGTGCTCGAGGGCCTGGAAGAAATCGGCTGCGTCCTTGATGTGCGCGGCGCGCTGCACGGGGTCGCCCATGATCGACGCCGAGTACTGGAACGAGTTGCAGATGTCGCAGTACCAGTTCCCGCCGGTGCCGATGAGCACGTCGAACGGGTCCTGGGAGCCGTTGTCGAAGCGCGCGGCGGCATCGAATCCACCACCGTAGTACGCCCAGTTGATGCCGCGCTCGTTAAGCACGTCGCCGATGGTCCGCAGGGATGACGGCGGCACGGCTGTTCCGGCATTGATCGCGGCCGTGTTGAGCTGGCCGTTGGAGAGGAAGCCCGGCCGCGTGTTGTTGATCATGTAGTAGACGCCCGCCTCGCATTTCGTCGCGCTGAGATCGGGCCGCCACGACAGCGATGTCAGGTAAGTCATGATGGGCTGGATCCCAGGCTGGGTCAGGTCTCCGCACTTGGTCCAGCGGCTGTCGTTGACGTAGGCGTTGTTGGTGGCGCTCTTCGGATTCGGATTGGCCACCTGCGCGGCCGGTGGCTGAGTCGGAAAGCCCGAGACCGGGAACCACGGCTGCGCGTCACCCGTCATGAGCATCGTATGCTGAACCGCCGTGCCGCCCATCACCGGCTGGTGGTAATTGTCGCTCATGGTGTATTCGTCGGCGAGACGCTTGAAGACGGGCACGTCGCCCTTCAGCATGTTGTAGAACCCCATCGAGTTGCTGCCGGAGTCGTCACCGCGCGAGATGCCGACGTAGGGGTAAAGGTCGTTCTTGCATCCGGACGGGTTACCCGGTGTCGCGCTGGTCACGTCGCAATCGGACTGCTGCCACATGTGAAAGAAGCGGTGCACCATGTCGCCGGTGTAGCTGTCGTAGGGCAAACTCGGCCCGGTGATCTGGAAGACTGTGTTCGGCAGGTGCGCGAAGCCGGCGACCCGGGTGTCGGGCTCGGCGCACGCCGACGGCGGCTTCGTCGCGTCGGTCGTGCAGTTCGTCAGGCCGGTAGCGCCGGTCGTCAGCAGCGGAAGATCCTTCCGCGCGATCTCGGGCGAGAGCGTCGCGAGCTGGTCGGTCGAGAACGTGTGCGCGTCGAACGGTGGCGCCGCGTCCGCTGGATGGGCGTCGAGCTGCCCGAGCGTCACCGCGCGCGGCGGCGCGCCCCCGGCCTCCGGTGTCGGCAGGGTCGCGTACGGCGCCTTGCCCGGATTGGTCAGCGACTTCGTGCTGATGAAGTACGAGACCGGATTGATCGTCGAGATCTGGAACTGCTCGGCGGCGTTCATGTTCGGTCCCGGAGAGCCGTCGGGCGTCCGCACGATGCCCTGCGACAATAGATTCAACACTCGCTGGCCGCGCCTGGGCACGTACGTGCCGTAGAGATTGTCGAAGGTGCGGTTCTCACCGATGATCACGATCACGTGCTTGATCGGCGTCACCGTGTCGTGGTCGTCGGCGAAGGCCACCGAGCCTCCGACCTGCCCGCCGAACAGGGTGGCCAGCGCCAGCAGAGCGATCCCTTTCCGCAAGGGTCTGTTCATGGTTCGCCCTCCATGCCACGTGTTGGGTGAAATACCCGGGAACGGCGCGGCCCCCCGCGCCTTGCGGAGCATGGATACCGTTCGACGGCAACACAGGAATGACGTTGTCGTGACGAGTTGTCTTAGCTTTAGCTGAGGCGATATTCCGAGTGGCCCTGAACTGCGCCGCGTGCGCCCCTGGGTTTGCGACTCGAGCGGCGGGTCCGCGCGCGGGGCCAGCGTCTGAGCACGAGGCGAAGCCATCGCCACCGGATGGCGCTCATGTCGCCTTCGCTCCAAATCGCGAACGAATTCACACCTGTTCTCACCCTAGGTGATTCCCCCGATACACAGCCCTTCCATCACCATCTCGCCCCGATGGAAGCTGGATCGGATCTAGGCCGGAGGTCAGCCGTGCGGTCGCCGTCTGGTGCCGAGCCCATGTCTTCCGGCCGCAATCTTTGCAAGCGATTGAGGAGGCCGAGGACGAGCACAAGCAGGGCCATCAAGCACCAGCATCGTCGCTGTTGCGTCGGCTCGTTCTACCCGTCGCGATCCAGGATTGGTCGCTGACGAGCCTCCAGCAGCGGCTGCTCAAGACCGGCGGGAGGCTGATCCGGCACGCCCGCTACTTCACCTTGCAGCTCGTGGAAAGCTACTTGACGGGGTCTCTCTTTCGGCAGATGCTCGCGCGCATGGAGCGGCTCGCGTGGCATCCGACATGATCGGGCGGACGGTGCGGCGGTGCGTCGAGCCACGCGAGCGGGCGTGTCCCCACGGGAGGTGTTCACGAGCAGCCTTGCCTCGACGGAGGCGCGATCAGGGCGTTGGCCCCGCAACCACGAGCCGTATCACGGGTTGCGCCTGGGCAGGACCAGCAGTCAGGCTGATCCTGTTGCCGGTCACTAGAGGGGACGTTGATGAAGATGGGGTCAAATCGGAAATCCCGGCTAAATCGAGTGGGCCAGTAACATCAACCTAAGGAAGGTTCTTATGTCAGATACGTCGCAAATCGCTCTCATCCGGAAGTTGTACGCCGCCATGGGAGACGTGAATTCTTTCAAATCGCTCCTGGCGGATGACGTCGAGTACGATATTGCCGAAGGATT
>DASQIZ010000086.1:0-22183 GCA_035631315.1 Gemmatimonadales bacterium | reverse complement strand
GGCGGGCCGCGGCCACCTGATGGGCCGCGGTGATGGGCCGCGCCATCGACGTCCCGAGGAGGTAGGTCCGCGCGTACATCGCGCCCGCCTTGAGCGTCGGGAAGACGAAGTCTTTGACGAAGGGCTCCCGCAGGTCTTCGATGACGCAGTCCACCGCGCCCGAGCGCTTGGCCTTCTCGATCAATCCGTGCAGCTCACCACCACCCTGCCCCACGTCCGCGGCGTAGCAGAGCACGCGAGCGTTGTAGGTATCGCGGAGCCAGGGGAGAATGGCGGACGTATCGAGACCGCCGGAATACGCGAGGACGACGAGAGGGCCCATCAGTGCGCCTGCCGAGTTGGAGGTTTATGCATCGCGATGCATAAACATACAGGGGGCACACACGGACGCAAGGGGACGGCCAGCAGGCGTCAGGGGAGTCCGGCGAGCTCCTGAATCCGCGTCTGGATGGCGCGGCGGGCGCGCTCGCTCTTCGTGATCACGAGGATCGCATCGTCACCGGCGATGGTGCCGATGATCTCGCTCCACCCTGAACCGTCCACGGCGACGGCGAGGGGCTGTGCGGCGCCGGTTGCCGTCTTCAGCACGAGCAGCGGCCCGACACCGTCGAGGGACACGAGCATCGTGGGGAGGAGCTGTTCCAGGTGCGGCCGGGGCGCGGCACCGACTTCATCCGGGGGCGAGTAGTAGGACGCCCCATCGGGAGCCGCGACCTTGGCGAGTCCCAGCTCCCGGATGTCCCGCGAGAGCGTCGCCTGGGTCACGTCGAACCCCTCGGCGGAGAGGAGCTCACGCAGCTGCTCCTGACTGCCCACGGTGTCGCGACGGATGACCTTCAAGATGGCGGCGTGGCGCTGGGTTTTCATCGCGGGGAAATGTATCCCTCTCACGCCTGATAGACGATGCGGCCGGAGACGATAGTCGCCAAGGCGGTTAGACGGTTCGACGGGAAGGCGGCGAACACCGCAACATCTCCCTGCTTTCCGGCTTCCAGCGACCCAACCACCTTTTCCATGCAGAGCGCGCGGGCGCCCTCGATAGTCAGCACGCGGAGCGCGTCCTCCCCCTCGAGCCCCGCGGCTATCGCCTCTGCCCACAGATCCAGTGACCCGACGCTGACCACCGAGTCGGTGCCGAGCCCGACGGCCACTCCCGCCTTCCGTAATTCGGCGAGGGGGGCGGTACCGTGGCCGTGGGCGCGGTTCGACAGGGGGCAGTGCGCAACCCCGACGTGGCTCCCGGCCAGCATGTCGATGTCCTCCGCATCCAGTTGGACGGTGTGAATACACAGCGTCCCGATCCGCAGGACGCCGAGGGAATGGAGGAACTGAACGGGTGACATGCGGTGGGCTTCGACCGGGATCGCCCGGTCTCCCCAGGCGGCGGCGAAGGGCCCCTCACCATCCCGCACGAAGGCCGTTTCCTCCTTCGACTCCGCCAGGTGGACGGCGATCGGCAGCCCATCGCGCAGGGCGTATTCCGCGACCGCCCGGTAGAGCGGCGCGCTGACGGTGTAGGGCGCGTGGGGAGAAACGCCGAGGCCGGCATGGAATGAAGTAAAGCGCCGGAGCTCGTACACCTTCTTCTTCAGTGCCTCGAGGCTCGCGTCGAGCTGTGCGGGGTCGGGGCCGAAGACCTCGTGATAGGCAAGGCCACGTCCACCCAACCGGAAGAGCGCGCGAATCGCCGCGCCGGAATCTCCCGTGTCGGCAACGCAGGTGACGCCCTGCGCCCAGCAGTCGCGGAGCCCCTGCTCCGCCGCCGCGTCGAACTGCTCGGCGGTGGTCTCTTCCTTGAGCGCGCGAACACGGCGGATCCATCGCGGGAACGATTGCTCAGGGTCGTTCTTGCCGATCAGATGCGTCAGCTCGAGATGCGTGTGGGTGTTGACGAAACCCGGCACCAGCTCGGCATCCCCGAATTCCAGAGACTCCGTCCCGGGGGGATTGGGGATTCGGGAGTGGGGGCCGACCCCGATGATTCTTCCGTCATCCCCGACAAGAACGGCGCCGTCCTCGATGGGTGGCGCCGTAACGGGGTGTACGCGCCCCGCGCGAATCCGGAGCGTGCTCAGGGGTTGATGCCGGTGCCGAGCCCCGAGTGGACCGGGCACAGCTTGGTGGGCTCGGTGCCAGGATAGAACCAGTCCCAATGGTGCAACGAATCGGGACAGAATGGCGTCGCCAGGAAGCCGTTCGACCAGTCGACTTCGCGGGTGATCAGCGAATCGGGGCGCGGCCAGTCGGCGGGCGCGGGACGGCGGTCGTAGACGTCCTTCATCATCGCCGTCCACGCCGGCGCCGCCATGCGGCCACCACCGGCGTTGTGGGGGAGAATCGGCTGGAGCAGGTCATACCCGACCCACACCGCCGTGACGATCTGCGGCGTGTAGCCGATGAACCAGGCGTCCGTATACGTGTCGGTCGTGCCCGTCTTGCCGGCGGCCGGGATGGTGAATCCCGATCCCCACACCGCGCTGGCCGCGGTGCCGCGCCGGACCACGTCCTTCATCATGTCCACCATCAGCCACGTGTGCGAGCTGTCCATCACCGCCGTGCGGTCGGGCGACGAGCGCATGAGCACGTTGCCCTTCGCGTCTTCCACGTAGTCGATGCCGTACGCGGCCGATCGCGTCCCCAACGTCGCGAACGACGTATACGCCGACGCCATTTCGAGCGGGCGCACGGCCGCCGAGCCGATGTGAATGGATGGAACATTCGGGATGGGCGTGGTGAGGCCGTACCGGCGCGCTTCCCCGATCACCGTTTGTTCGCCGAGGGACATGCCCAACTTGATGGTGGCCAGGTTCCGCGAGCCATAGAGCGCGCGCCGCATGGGAATGGCACCCCAGGTGGAATCGTCGTCGTCCTTCGGATTCCAGGGCTGGCTGTCTTTCTGGAGGATGGGCTGAGACAACGGTGTGTCGTCCAGGATCTCCGTCACCGGATGGCCGGCGCGGATCGCCGCGGAGTACACGAACGGCTTGAACGTCGACCCCGCCTGCCGGAGGGCCTGCGTGACGCGGTTGTACTTCGAGTCGTCGAAATCCCGTCCACCCACCATGGCCAGAATGGCGCCGGAATGTACGTCGAGAGAGACCAGCGCTCCCTGGAGGTACTGCGTGAACCCGCTGGAGTTTTCGCCGGCCGCCTTCTGGTTTTCGAGGACGTCGCGGTAGGTCTTGCCAGGGAACTTGGCGTAGGCGCCCGACTCGATATTCTCGAGCTGATTCTCGATCGCCCGCTCAGCGGCATCCTGCATGTCGAGGTCGAGGGTGGTGTGGACCCGGAGCCCGCCGGTGTACAGCTGCTGGCCGAACTGGGCTTCCAGCGTCTGGCGGATCCATTCCACGAAGTACGGCGCGACGTCGCCGTAGTTGGTGCGATTGTTGGTCAGGACCAGCGGGTACGCCTTCCACAGCTCCGCGTCTTCAGGCGTGATGAATCCCTGATCGCGCATCAGGTCGAGCACCACATTGCGCCGGCGCACCGAGCGATCCGGGTGGAGCCGCGGATTGTAGGACGCGGGCGCCTTGGGAAGCGCCGCGAGGGTCGCCGCTTCCGCGACGTTCAGGTCCTTCGCCGACTTTCCGAAGTAGACCTGCGAGGCCGCTTCGACCCCGTGGGAGCCCGAGCCGAGGTCGATCTGATTGAGATAGAGCTCGAGAATCGTGTCTTTGGGGAAGTTGTGCTCGATCTCGACCGCCACCCGCGCTTCCTTCAGCTTGCGGGTGAGCGTCTTGTCCCGGGAGATCTGATCCGTGAACACGTTCCGGGCCAGCTGCATCGTGATGGTGGAGAATCCCTGGCTATAGCCCAGGGTCATGACGTTGGCCTTCAGGGCACCGAGGATCCGCCAATAGTCGATGCCGTGGTGCTTGTAGAACCGCTTGTCTTCGGTGGCAATGAACGCCTGCCTGACGAAGAGCGGGATTTCGCTCAGCGGGAGCACAGTGCGGCGTTCGAGTCCCAACTCGGCAATCAGGCGGCCATCAGCGGCGTAAACCTTCGCCGATTGCGACGGACCCTTCCCGGGGCCCAGTCGGGAAATCGAGGGACAGCGCGTCCCCGCGCACACCCGGGTCCAGGCGCCGAAGGCGGTGCCGGCCGCGAAGAAGCAGCCGATCAACGCGATCAGGATAACGCGGCCCCGGGTCAGCGAACGCGGCCACCAGGCGGGAACAGAAGGAAAAGGAGCGGCCATCGTGGTTTAACAACCTACTGACGGGGGGAAGCGCTTGCCACCTCCAGGGGTCGCTCTTACGATTCGCGTCGGTATGACGCTCCTCGACGATCTCCGCTGGCGCGGATTCGTGCACGACGCGACCCCCCAGCTAGCGGAACACCTGGCCGGGGACTCGCGCACCGCGTATTGCGGCTTCGATCCCACCGCGCCGTCCCTGCAAGTCGGCAACCTGATGCCCATCATGCTCCTCGCGCAGCTCCAGCGCGCGGGGCACCGCCCCATCGCCCTGATGGGGGGCGGCACCGGCCTGATCGGCGATCCCTCAGGGAAGCGCAGCGAACGTCCCCTGCTCTCCAGGGAGCAGATCCGCGCGAACCTCCAGCGCCAGCGCGACCAGATGGCACGATTCCTTAATTTCGATCCCGGTCCGTCCTCGGCCCTGCTGCTCGACAACGCCAAGTGGCTGGTCGAGCAGAAGCTCGTGGACTTTCTGCGGGACATCGGCAAGCACTTCACGGTCAACGTGATGCTCCAGAAGGAATCGGTTCAGGCCCGTCTCGAGGGCGGCCTGTCATACACCGAATTCAGCTACATGCTGCTGCAGTCGTACGATTTCCTGCATCTGTTCCGGGAACAACGCTGCAGTCTGCAAGTCGGCGGATCGGACCAGTGGGGGAACATCACGGCGGGCGTCGACCTCATCCGGCGGATCGAGGGGGGCGAAGCCCACGCGCTCGTCGCGCCGCTCATCACCACGGCCTCGGGCGCGAAGTTCGGCAAGTCGGAAGGCGAGTCCATCTGGCTCGATCCGGAGATGACGTCGCCGTACCGGTTTTACCAGTTCTGGCTGAATACGGATGACCGCGACGTGATTGGGTACCTCAAGACCTTCACCTTCCTCGAGCAGAAGAACATCGAATCGCTCGAGCAGGAGATGAAGAGCAACCCCGGGGCACGCGCGGCGCAGACCACCCTCGCCAAGCAAGTCACCGAGATGGTCCACGGGAAGGACGCGCTCGCGAGCGTCATGAGCGCCTCGCAGGTGCTCTTCGGAGACTTCGACCCCCACCAGGCGCCCGCGGGCGTGTTCGCCGTGCTCGCGGGCGAAGTGCCGACCGCCGAGTCACCTTCGGCGACGCCGACCTTGGTCGAGGCGGTGGTGGCGGCGGGACTCGCGAAATCGAACGGGGAGGCGCGCCGCTCAATCGAGCAAGGCGGGATCTACCTGAATCAGCAGCGAGAGAACGACGTGAGCCGGAAGCTGGCAGCCGCCGATTGGATTTCGGGCTTCGCCCTGCTGAGAAAAGGCAAGAAGGACTACGCGTTACTCGAGGTCAAGAAGTAGTTGTAGCTGTCTTGAGGGTGGGAACGACAGGCGGCGACAGCGAGGTCTCTACGGAGTTACGGCTTCCCGTGCAGCATGTCGTCGAACACTTCGACGACCTTCTCCATCTCTTCCACGGTGTTGTAGAAGTGCGGCGAGAGCCGGATCGCGCCCTCGCGGAGCGCGCAGACGACGCGGGCCTTCTTCACTTCATGGAACGCCTCGGTCGCCTTCGGTGGGGCCACACAGAGAATCGCCGACCGGTGACGCTCGTCGCGCGGTGAGGCGATCCGCACGCCGTGCTCGTCGGCCCACTTGATCACCGGTTGATGCAGCGACTGCGTGACCTCGACGATGTTCCGGAGACCCACTTCTTCGATCAGCTCGAGGGAGTTCGCGAAGCCCAGCACGTCCTGATACGGCAGAGTGATCATCTCGAAACGCCGGGCATCGTCGCGGAACACCGGGTTGTACTCGACGAGGTGCGAAAAGTCGTCGGTCCCTTCGAACGCCATCCAACTGACCACCGCCGGCTCGAGCTTCGCAATCAGCTCTTTCCGGACGTACGTGAATCCCGACCCCCAGGGCGACAGCAGCCACTTCTGACCGCCGACGGAGAGGATGTCGACCGGGGTTTCCTTGACGTCCAGCGGCGAATTCCCCACCCCCTGAATGCCGTCCACCACGACGTAGGTGCCGTTCGCCCGGGCCGCGGTGCCCAGCTTCTTCAAGTCCGCGCGGAAACCGTTCGAGAACTGGACGAAGGAAATGGCGAGGACGCGTACTTTGGGATCGCGGAGGCGCTCCAGGATCCGCGATTCGTCGGGCCACCCTTCTTTGGTGGTCGGCACCTTTTCGACGACGACCCCGCGCTTTTCGAGCATCAGCCACGGATACATGTTGGCAGGGAATTCCCGGTCCGACACCAGCACGACCTCGCCGGCGGCGATCGGCAGCGACGTGGCCGCCACGTTCAGCCCATACGTCGTGTTCGTCGCCAGGGCGATCTCCCCCGCCTCGGCGTTGATCAGCCGGGCCACGGCTTCCCGCGTGGCCGTGAGGCCGGCGAAGATGTCGCGGTCAGGAAGCAGGTGGGGGGCGGTGCGTTTGGCGTTGAACTGGTCGAGGTAACGGCGGGTGCGTTCGGGCAGTGGGCCGATCGAGGCGTTGTTCAGATAGACCGTATCCGCGGTCCACGGAAACTCGGTGGCTCGCAAGGTGCGCAGGGATTCGCGCACGGCTTTCACGCGGGTCGGATGAGAAACGACGTCGGTCATGAAACGGCCTCGCGCCCTAGTGGCGCACGTGCTGGGGACTCTTCTACCTTACCCGGGGAGCACCTCTCGAAACAAGCGGATACCCTGGTGAACGACAGTACCGAATTCACCCTCGTCCTGGGCGGGGGCGGCATGAAGGGACTGGCCCACATCGGCGTACTACAAGCGCTGGTGGAGCGGGGTCTCCGTCCGTCCCATATCATCGGGTCCAGTGTCGGGTCACTGATCGGAGCCGCCTGGGCCGCGGGGCGCAGCGTCCCCGAGCTGAAGGACATGGCCCTTGGGCTGAAGCGGAAAGACGTCTTCGTCGTCGCGCATGCCGATATGGCGTTCAAGCGCATGCACTCCCCCGCCCTCTTCCGCCGCGAGCCCCTCGAGCATCTGATCCGCTCCCTGGTGGGAGACTCGACCTTCGCCGATCTCGATCCGCCCGTGATCGTGAACACGGTCGACATCAACTCCGGGATGCAGGTGCTCTGGGGTCTGCCCGGCCTCGACGACGCGCCGCTTGTGGACGCGATCTTCGGATCGTGCGCGCTCCCCGGCTGGCTCCCGCCGCGCGAGATCAACGGCCGCTTCTACGTCGATGGCGCGACGTCCGACAATCTCCCCATCGGAGCGGCGCGAGCGGTCTCGGGGGGGATGGTACTCGCGGTTGATGTGTCGGCGTCGACGGCCCTGAGAGAGGACACGCAGGAGGAGGGATTCGCGTCGGTCTTCGCGCGGGCGACGGAGATCGCGATGCAGTCGCTGCTCGAGCTGCGGCTCCGGGAGTGGTCCACACCGCCGCTCTACTACATCCACCCGCGCGTGGCGCACATCAAAATGTTTTCCTTCAGCCACCTCCGGGAGCTGGTGGAGGAGGGATATCGCGCGACCATCGCGGCGCTCGACCGGCCCGCGGAGTGGCCCGCACCGGGGGCGGTGGGCGTGTTCCCCAAGCGGCGCGTGGTCGTCCGCGTCGAGCGGGACCGCTGCATCGGCTGCGGGCAGTGCCTGGTGCAGGCGCCGCAGGGCATGTTCGTGCTCGACAACGACCGCAAGGCGATCGTCACGGCTCCGGAGCAGGAGTGGTCCCCTGCCGACGGCGGCTTCATCCGTCACTGTCCCACGTACGCCATCAGCGCCCGTCCGGCTCCGCAAGCCGCCGAGCGCGCACAAGCCTAGAGGATGACCATGGTCTCGGTTGGAACGTCCGCGCCCGCGTTCTCACTCGACACCGACTCGGGTGAGAAGTTGTCCCTCAAGGATCTCAAGGGGCGTCCGGTAGTGCTCTACTTCTATCCGAAGGATGACACGCCCGGATGCACGGTCGAGGCGTGCGAGTTTCGTGACGCGTTCCCCCGCTTCAAGGGCACCAAGGCCGTGATCCTCGGCATCTCGCCCGATTCGGTGAAGAGCCATCAGAAATTCAAGGAGAAGTTCGATCTGCCGTTCACGCTGCTGGCGGATGAAGATCACGCGATCGCCGAGAAGTACGGCGTGTGGCAGAAGAAATCGATGTACGGGCGGACCTACATGGGGATCGCGCGCACCACGTTCGTCATCGACAAGCGCGGCAAGGTCGCGAAGGTGTTCGAGAAGGTGAAGCCGAAGGGACACGCTGAAGCGGTCGAGCAAGCCATCGACGAGCTCTAGGTCGTCTGGCGGAACTCCCGGTCGATGTCGATCAGCTCTTTCGCCACCCGGTCCCAGTTGTAGTACTGCTCCACCGCTTTCCGTCCCGCCGCACCCAGCCTCTTTCGCAGGGGCTCGTCCGACAACAATTGATTCACGCCCGCCGCGACCGCCGCGACCTGATCGGGGTCGACCAGGATTCCCGTCTCGCCGTCGCGCACGGCATCGGGCACACCTCCGGACCGGCCGCCGACGACCGCCAATCCTGACGCCGACGCCTCGACCAACGAGATCCCGAACCCTTCCACCAGCAGATCGTGCCGTCGTGACGCGCCGACGTAGAGATCGGCGGAGTTGTAGAGCGCGGGCAGGTCGGCATCCGATACGGGCCCCAGGAAGCGGACCGCATCGGCAACTCCCGTCTCTCGCGCGAGCTCCTCGAGCTGCGGCTGACGCGGCCCTGCGCCCGCAATCGCATACCGCGCACCGGGGTGCGCGGCTCGGATGGCCGGCATGGCCTTGATCATCGTGTCGATGCCTTTGTGCCACTCGATGCGCGCGACGGTGAGAATCCAGGGGCCGCCATCGAGCCGATAGCGCTCGCGCACGCCGGCAGGATCGATGCCGGGACGGAACTCGCGCGGCTCGGTCCCGAGGGGAACCACGCGCACGCGTTTCGCCACGTCGGGCCGGTTGAGGAGCTCGAGAACGGACTTCGCCAAGTTCCCGGTCCAGGTGCTGTTCGCGGCGATTACGGCCGCACCCGAGAGCAGCCCGCCGGCCGTCCACCGCTTGAACCGGGAACGCCTGATCTTCGCGTCGAGCAAGAGCAGCTCGGTGCCATGCACCACCACGCCGTACGGCACGCCCTGCCGGCGCGAGATGAATCGCGCCGGATATCCCGCGGGCTTGAGCTCGCCGCACCACGCAAACCCGGGCCGGTGCCTTCGCGCCAACGCCGATGCCCGCCACGTCCAGAGCGCCAGCCCGTTGATGGTGCGCAGCCGGGTCGCCCGAATGCCTACGCGGTCGATGGTCTGGGAGAAGCGCGCGTCGGAGGCCGCGCTGTCGGGATACGTGCCGGTGGAAACGACGAGACTGTGGGGAGGATACCGGAGGGCCAGCTCCCCCATCATTCTGGCGATGCCGCCGCCATGCGGGGGAAAATTGAAGCTCAGGAGGAGGCTTGTGATTCGATCTCCCGGAGGTCACGCACGACGCGGTCCCAATTGAAGTTGGTTTCCACCGCCTTGCGACCCGCCTGGCCCAGCCGCCGCGCCAGCAGCTGATCGGACAGGAGCCGCGTCAGCGCCTGCGCCGCGGCGGCCGGATCCTCGGGATCCACGACGAATCCCGTCTCCCCGTCCTTCACCGCTTCCGCTACGCCGCCACTTCGTCCCGCGATCACCGGCAAGCCGCACGCACTCGCCTCCGCCAACGCGATGCCGAACCCCTCCACCCGCGTGCCCTCCGCCCGCCGCGACACGCCGAGGTACACCTCGGCCACGTTATACAGCGCGGGCAGCTCTTTGTCGGGCACGGTGCCGATGAACCGCACGGCTTCTTCGATCCCCAGCTCCTGCGCGAGCTTCTTGTACGCGTCCTTCTTCTTCCCCGCGCCGATCACGAGGTAGCCCACTTCGTGCCCCGCTTTGCGGACCTGCGCCACGGCCTTGAGCGACGTGTCGATCCCCTTGTACGGCTCGAGCCGGGCGACCGTGACGACCCACTTCCCGTTCTCCAGCCGGTGGCGCGCCTTCACTTCGCGCGTGTCGAGCCCGGGACGGAATTGCGCCGGGTCGGTCCCCAGAGGAACCACGCGCACGCGCTCCGCGTGCGGATCGAGTCCCAGCTCCCGCAACACCGTCTGCGCCTGCTCCCGGGTCCATTGGCTGTTCGCGACCACGACGGACGCGGAGCCGAGCAGCGCGCGGGCCGTGCGCCGCGCAAATGCGGAGTGGTGGATCTTGTGTAGCTCTTTCAGCACGTCGCCGCCGTGCACCAGCACGCCGTACTTGGTCCCGAGGCGTTCGTGCGTCCACTTGGCGGCGTAGGCGGCTGGACGAATCGAGTCGCACCATGCGAAGCGGGGTTTCGCTTCACGGGCCAGCGTCGCGACGCGGCGGGACCAGAAGAGCAGCCCGGCGAGACCCGACAGCGAGCGCGTGGGAATGGGAAGCCGGTCGATGACGGACGGATAGCCGGAATCGGTCTCCAGGGCGTCGCGGTTCTGCCCCGTGGAAACGAGGAGCTCACCCTTGGGATACCGCAGGGCGATCTCCCCCATCATCCGCGCCACCCCCGTGTGCATGGGGGGAAATTCATCCGTCAGGAGAAAAGTCTTAGACATCGGAGCGGTGGTCGAGCTCCCAGAGCCGCGTGTACTTGAGGAACACGCTCACTGAGGCCAGCCCGCAGAGGACGGCGCCATGCCATCCCTCGAGGATGCCAAGCTGCAGGAAGTAGGTGCGCCAGAACGTGAACGGAGGCCGGACCAGGATGTCCGTGATCCGGGCCCGCCTGCCCCGGTCGCGGAGGTCTTGTGCCGCCCACGTCGCATAGAGGTCGATCTTCTTGAGATGATGGCTCAGGTCCCGGTACGGAGTGTGTTCGAGGGGCTGCACCAGCCGCCCCGTATCGGCCACGGGTTCGAGTCCTTCATGAACCCGGCGCTCGACAAAACGCCGGTCTTTCCGGAAGAAACGAACGGCCCAATTGTCGCCCCAGCCGCTGCGCCGCATCAGGCGGCCTAAGTAGTAGTTGTGCCGCCCCACCGCGTAGGCTTCGTGCGCCGGCCGCTTCGCCGTCCGCTCGAGCTCCGCCGCCAACGCCTGAGTGATGCGTTCGTCCGCATCGAGGGCAAACACCCACTCGGTCCTGGCGGTCGCGATCGCCGCGTTCCGCTGGCCCGCGATCGTGAGACCCGGGACATCGATCACCCGTGCGCCCGCCTTCCGGGCTAACCCTTGCGTCCCGTCGGTCGATCCCCCGTCAGCCACCAGTACTTCACTCGCCCAGGCGAGGTGCCGGACGGCATCCTCGATCTGAGCGGCTTCGTTCAGCGTCGGGATCACTACCGTGACCGGCGCGGGCATACCCTAATCAATCCTAATGGCCGTCAGGGCCTCGCGGTATACGGCTTCAGTTCGTTCGGCCGTGCGCTCCAGCGTGAACTCTCCCCGGACTCTCATCTTCCCCGCCTTCCCCAGCCGTGCGGCCAGTGCTTCGCCTTCCAGCAGGCGGGTGAAGGCGGCGCCCCAACCGGCTGGATCGCGGGGGGGCACCAGGATCCCGGAATCCTCGGTCACCAGATCGGGATTGCCGCCCGCACGGGACGCGACGACCGGAAGGCCGAGGGCCATCGCTTCGAGCAAGCTTTGCGACAGTCCCTCGATTCGCGACGGCAGGGCGGCGATCCGCGCGAGGTGATAGAACGCGAGCGCCTCCGGGACGAACGGCACGAAGCGCACCAGATGCCGCTCGGGGACCGACGCCTTCGCCTCGAGGAGTCCCGGATCCTCGTCCACGCCCACACACACCAGGACCACCGGACGCTCCACGGCCGCGAGCGCCCGGATGGCGACATCCTGATCCTTCCGCCGCGCGACGATGGCGATCGCGGGACGGCGCTCATCCCCGATGGCTGCTCTCGCGAACTCCATCGCACTCGCGCTCGGTGGTGTGTCGACGCGGTCGAGGTCGATGCCATTCGGGACGACGCGGAGTGGCGCCGCGGGATGCAGGCGCGCGGTGAGCGCGCGGGAGACCGCCTGACTGACGGCGATGGTGCGGTCGGCGGTGTGTCCAATGAGAAACAGCTCGAGGGGCGAAGTGCGGGGCATGGTGCGGCGGGTCACGACGAATCCGGCTCGCAGGCGTCCCCGCCAGCGCAGCCAGGTGAGCGCCCGCCGGTCGCGCGTCGCGTGGCTGTTCACCACATCCACCCGCTCGGCCGCGATCACATCGGCGAGGCGCCTCGAAAGGGGACCCACGCGCGAGAAGTCGAGCGGCACGACCGGAATCCCGGCCTCCCGTCCGAGGCGCGCGAGCAGCGACTCGTCGCGGACGCCGAGGATGACCCGGTTTCCCCGGCGATGCAGATGGTCGGAGAGGTTGAAAATCGACTGGGTGGAACCGGCGCCGTCACCCTGGAAGGTGAGCTGCAGAACCGTCAGAGGCGCTGGCATGCGGAGCAAGGTAGTGATAGTCTACGCTCCATGCACGTGGCGGTCGCCTCACACCACCGGCTGCCGGTCAAGGGATACGGAGGCACGGAGCGGATCGTCACCGCGCTGGCGCGAGGGCTCGTCGCCCTGGGCCACCGGGTCACGATGCTCGCGCCCCCGGGGACGGCCATCCCGGGCACGGCGCTCGTGGCTTTCCCCTTGAAGGCGTACAAGGACCCGAAGTTCTCGCTGGCCCAGTACGTCCCGCGCGACGCCGACATCCTGCACTCCCACTTCCCGGTCGCGACTGTTCCCGACGGACCGCCGTTCCTGCAGACGCTGTACGGCAACCTCCGCACCGGCGAACCCATCCCGCCACATAACGTCTTCCTGTCCGCCAACCACGCGGGCCGCAACGGCAGCAAAGTGTTCGTCTACGCCGGACTCGATCCCTCGGAATTCCAGTTCCAAAGCAAGAAAGAGGACTACGACTTCTGGATCGGACGGCTCCACCAGGCCAAGGGATATCACTGGGCGATCGAGGGGGCGCAGCGGACCGGACGACGGCTGCTGCTGGCGGGGGGATGGCGGCCGACGCTCTCGCGGGGGATCAAGTATGTGGGTGAGGTGGACGGCGAGAAAAAAGCACAGCTCCTCGCCAACGCACGCTGTCTCTGGATGCCCGCGCTCTGGGACGAACCCTTCGGCCTCACCAACATCGAGGCGCTGTTCTCGGGAACGCCGGTGCTCGGCACCCGGCGCGGCGCGCTGCCGGAAATCCTGACGCCGGAAGTCGGCGCCCTCTGCGAGACGCTGGATGAGATGGTGGAAGCCTCGAAGACGATCGACGCTCGCGACCCCGCGCGTTGCCGGGCCCACGCCGAGCGGTATTTCACTCATACGGTGATGGCGGAGGAGTACGTGCGGTTCTACAACATCCTGCTGAACACCGGCTCATTGCCCGATGGCCGGGCGACGCCTTACACCACGGTGTAGTTCCGGAACTCGAAAATGCGGGCGCCCGTGAGGCGCTCGATCCAGTCGGAGAGATAGAACCGGATGTGCTCGGCCTTGAAGTCCCGGGGCCCGATGATCCGCTCCGGATCGTGGGCGCGCGCGTCCACCCAAGTTTGCGCGACGGCGGGATGTCGCCCCTCGAATTTCTTGAGGAGGGGCAGCCACTCGAGGTACCCGCGCTTCTGCTCCATCTCCGAGCGTTCTTTGCTCCAGGGATAGATCACCTTGGAGGCCTCGTACTTCTCGCGGATGGCCTTCGCGGGACGGGCCCAGCCGTAATGGAACATCACCGCATCGGTGGGGCGAGCGCGGATCTTCCGATAGTCCGGTCCGACGCGGAATCCTTGTGCCCCTTGATACGGGCGGATGTCACGGCCCAGCCGGAGGCACCGGACTTCACGCCGGTACCAGCGGCGATTCTGGGCGACGATGTCCAGTCCGCCGTAGAAGTGCAGGTACTTCACCAGCAGGCCTTCCACCCGCTCGTCCCCATCGCACTCGGCGACCGTGTCCTTCAGGATCCTCGCGCCGTCCTCGTGCAGCACTTCATCGGCCTGGATGTAGATGCCCCAGGAGCCCTTGCACGCCCGCATGGCGGCCAAGGTTTCCATCCCGAGCATCTCGTTTTTCTTGGTGAAGTCCCAGACCGTATCGAGGATGCGGATCCGCGGGTCGCCGATGGAGGTGACCAGGTCGCGGGTATCGTCGTCGGACTTGCCGACATTGACCACGACTTCGTCGCAGACCGCCAGCACCGACTTGATGGCGGGGATGATCGGGAAGTCGAGCTTGACGGCATTTCGGACGATGGTGAAACCGGAAAGCATGTCAGGTCCGGAATTGGAGATTGTGGAGGCGACGATACAAGCCGTCAGCCGCATAAAGCTCCGCGTGAGTCCCGCGCTCCACAATCCTGCCTTCCTTCAGTACGACGATCTGGTCCGCGTGCTGGACCGTCGCCAGGCGATGGGCGATGACCAGCACGGTGCGGTGCTTCATCAGGTTGTCGATGGCGTCCTGCACGAGGCGCTCCGACTCGGTATCGAGCTGGCTGGTGGCCTCGTCCAGAATGAGGATGGGCGGGTCCCGCAGCACCGCCCGGGCGATGGCGATCCGCTGGCGCTCGCCCCCGGACAACCGCGTCCCGCGCTCGCCGAGGATGGTGTCGTATCCCTGGGGGAGCCGTGAGATGAAGTCGTCGGCATTGGCCGCGCGGGCCGCCGCGCGCACCTGTTCGAGGGTGAAGTCCTGGCGCCCGTAGGCGATGTTCGCGAACACGGAGTCGTTCAGAAGAATCGTCTCCTGCGAGACGATGCCCATCAGCCCGCGCAGAGACGACCGGGTGAACGTGGTGAGCGGTGTCCCGTCCATCAGGACGGCACCGCCGGTCGGTTCGTAGAAGCGTGGCAGCAGGTCGACCAGCGTGGTCTTCCCCGCCCCCGACGGGCCGACGATCGCGAGCACCTGTCCCCGCGACACCGTGCAGCTCACGTCATGCAGGACCCCCGCCTCGCTCCCGTACGCAAAGGAGACGTTCCGGTACTCGATGGTGTCCCGGAACGCCGCCGCCGGACCCTCACCCGGCGCATCGCGCTCGGTGGACGGCAGGTCGAGGACCTCGTACACGCGCTCCGCGGACGCCAGGGCTCCGGCCATGACGCCGGGATAGTTCGAGATCGACTTGATGGGTGACATCAGACGCAGGGCCATCACCAGAAACAGCATGAGCTCTTCCGGGTGGATCGTGTTCGCCAGCGCGAGCATCGTGCCGTACCAGAGCACCGCCACGAGCACCACGCCGCCGAAGACTTCGCTCACCGGGCTGGTGAGGGACGAGAACCGCTGGGCCCGCAGCACCCGCTTTCGGTAGCGGTTCGCCAGGTCGAGGAAGCGTCGCCCTTCGTACGGCTCCGCGACGTAGGCCCGGATGAGCTTCACCGAGCCTACCATCTCACCGGCGACGCTGGTGAGGTCCCCGCGCTCCGCCACCATTTCGCGCGAGCGCCGGCGCAACCGGTTGATCAACGGCCGGATCACGACGAGCAGGACCGGCGCCAGCACGAGGGTCACGAGGGACAGCCGCACCGAGATCGACAGCATGATCCCGAGATAGACGATGATCATCACGATGTTCTGGAAGAACGACGCGAGGGCCGCCGTCACGGCGGTCTTCACTTGATCGGTGTCGTTGATCAACCGGGCGATGGTCTGGCCGCCCTTGGTCTGCTGGAAGTAGCCGAGTGGCAGCGTCTGGAGGTGGCCGAAGAGCCGGACCCTCAGGTCTCTGACCACGTTCTCCTGAATCACGACGTTCCAGTACGCGGCCAGGTATTCCGCGGCGTTCTTGAGCACCAGGGCGCCGAGCAGAACCACGACGACGCTGCGGAGCGCCTCCTGCGGAGAGCCGGTGGCGAGCAGCGGGCCGGTGATCCAGGCGATGAGCGCCTGGGCCTTGGAGCCTCCGACGGGAAGGAGCGTAGACTCGCCGAAGATGGTCCGGAGAAAGGGCACCAGCATGGAGAGGGAAAAGCCGTCCAGCACCGACGCCACCACGGTGACGAACATCGTGGCGACGAAGAGCCATGCATATGGTCGGAGCAGCGAGTAGAGGCGTGCGCCCCCGCGCATCTAGCGCGGTCCTCCCCCGCGAGCGCGGGGGGTGAGGAGCGCCACAGGCAGGATCATCTCTTCCGGCGACACACCACCGTGCAGGAACGATCCGCGATAGCGGGCCTGGTACTCCCGCAGCTTGGTGGGATACACGAAGAACCGGTCCCCCGCGGCCAGCGCCATCCGCACACCCAATCCCATCGACGGCAATCCATACGACTTCAGATCCTCGACGATTACCGCGGCCTCGGCATCCTCGGCCCGCAGGTCTTCGCCGAACTTGTACCGCAGGTTCTGGGTCGCGTCCCGCTTCGCGAAGACCGTGGCCGGCGTCTCGCAGTGAATCGACCCGTGATCGGTCGTCAGGAGCACCGGCACGCCGCGCCGTTCCGCCTCCGCCAGGGCCGCCATCACCGGAGACCGCTCGAACCAGGTCCGGGTCAATCCGCGCAGGGCGTCCGCGTCGCGCGCCACTTCATAGAGGATGGCGCTCTCCGACCGGCCATGGGTCAGCTGGTCGATGAAGTTGAAGACGAGCGCGGTCACACCCTCCTGCGCCAGGTGCGCCGGGAGCCGTTTGAGCAGCTCGGTGCCATCCGCGGCCGTGAAGAGCTTCTCGTAGCGCACCGGTACGGGCCGGCCCATGAGATCGGAGAGCTGTTCCGTGAGCAACTCGGCCTCGTGTGCGTTGAGGCTCTCGTCGTCGTTCGCGTGCCCCCACCACTCGGGGTGGCGGGCCGCGATCTCCATGGGATAGAGACCCGAGAAGATCGCATTCCGTGCGTATGGGGTGGCCGTGGGCACGATGCCGAAGTAGTGCGATTCCTCGATGTCGAACATCGGCGTCACCAGATCGCGCAGCGCCTCCCACTGGTCCAGCCGGAGGCAGTCCACGACGATGAACAGGACCTTCCCCGTCCGCTTGAGTACCGGCAGGAGAAACTCGGCACCGACATCCACGGACAGCGGCGGCCGGTCTCCCTCGGGATTGGCGAGCCACCTGGCGTACTGCCGCTTCACGAAATCGGTGAAGTCCTTGCGGAGCGCGACCTGCAGCGAGCGCAGGGCGTCGGCCAGGCCGGGCTCCGACGCGGCCGCGAGCTTGACCTCCCAGCGCGCCAGCTCCACCCAGTACTCGATCCATTCGCGCCACGCGAGGGCCGAGGCGCGCTTCCCCTCGAGCTCGCGGAACCGCCCGACGAAGTCGCGCGCGAGGCGCTGCTGCCGGATGCGGTCCCCTTCCAGGAGCCGCGTGACGACGGACAGGATCTGACGGGGATGGACGGGTTTGACGAGATAGTCGTCGACCTGGATGCCGATGGCCTCGCGGAGCGTGCCTTCGTCCTCGCTCTGCGTGACCATCACGACGGGCATGGCGGGATCGATGCTGCGGATTTCGCCGAGCAGCTCGAGGCCGCGGCGGCCGGGCATCTGCTCGTCCAGAAGCACGACGCTGTACGGCTGCCGGCGCAGGAGCGCGAGGGCATCGTCTCCGTGCGCCGCCTGCTCGACGGCGAATCCCTGCTGTTCGAGGAAGCGGCGGTGCCCGGCGAGGCCTTCGACTTCGTCATCGACCCACAGAATGCTCTTGGGGCGCGCCATGTGAGGCAAAGCTAGCCCGGCTGGCGGAGCCGGGCAACGAGAGGGTACAATCTTCCCGTGTTGTCCATCCTCTTGGTCCGCTTCAGCTCCATCGGCGATGTCATCCTCACCACGCCGCTCGTCCGCGCCCTCCGGCGCCGTCACCCCGAAGCCGACCTCACCTTCGTCACCAAGAGGGTGCTCGTGCCCCTGGTGTCAGAAAACCCGAACTTGAACCGGGTCGTGGCCCTGGAGCCGGACGAGCCGGTGCGGCACCTGGCCCGCCGGCTCAAGTCGCTCGCCCCGACTCACGGGCTCGATCTCCACGGATCCCTCCGGAGCCGCGCCCTCCGGTTCCTGGTGCCGGGCCAGTGGGCGGGATACCGGAAGCGGAAGCTCGCGCGCGGCTGGCTCATCTCCACCAAGCTCGATTGGTACGGGACCCACACGCCGGTGCCTGAGCGGTACTTCGAAGCGGCCCGGCATCTCGACGTGAAACCGGACGGAGGACCTCCCGACTTCGCAATCGGCGCGCAAGCCAAGACCCGCGTAGACGAGTGGATCCGCACCGAGGGGCTCGCGCCGCACTCGCTCGCGGTCCTGGCTCCCGGCGCTGCGCACGTCACCAAGCGCTGGCCCGCGGGACACTGGGCGGCGCTCGCCGGGAGATTCACGTCGCGAGGCATGACACCGGTGATCGTCGGTGGTACTGCCGACCGCGGAATCGCGTCGCAAATCGACGGCGTCCGCAGTGTCGCGGGGACCTTCTCCCTTCAGGAGACCGGGGCTCTCCTCGCCCGGGCCCGCGTGGCGGTGTCGGGAGACACCGGTGTCATGCACATGGCCACCGGAGTCGGCACGCCCGTGGTCGCGCTCTTCGGTCCCACCGTCCGTCAATTCGGCTTCGCGCCCTATCAGGCGCCCTCGACCGTCATGGAACGCACACTCGATTGCCGCCCCTGCTCCGCGATGGGGTCGAACCGGTGCCCCATGGGCCATCACCGCTGTCTCGACGACATCGCCCCGGTAGACGTAGACCGGGCCGCCGAGCACCTCGCGAAATGATCCGCGCCACCAGTCCGGCCGAGGAGCGTCTCGTCACGCTGGTCGCCGCGGCGCCGCGGGGCCCGAAACGGGACGGACTCTACGCCCTCTGGTTGACGCTCCGCGCGGCCGAGGCGCTGCTCCCTCCCGCGCCCGTGTCGCCGAAGAACCACCGCCGGCGCCTGCAGGCTCTCGAAACCCGCATCGCGTCCCTGGCGCTCCCCGCGCCCCTCAAGCGGGCACTCGCGGCCGCGCGGGCGCACCTCGATCCGGCCACCCCGTCCGCCGCCGCGGTAGTGCTGGCGCAGCTCGTCGCGCCCGCGCGCGAGGTGCTGGGGCCCGAGGCCGCCGACGCCGTGACCGTCGCGGTCCGCGGTGCGCGGGTAGATTGAGGGCCATGCGACCCCGCCGAATTGCCCGCGGCTCATCGGTCGAGCGACTCGTGGCCCGCGTCGACGCCCAACGTCCCGGCGTCCCGCTCGACGACACGGTACCCACTGGCTTCCCGTCCCTCGACCGCCTCCTCGGTGGCGGTGTGCGGCGCACCGATCTCGTCGTCCTCGGCGGCGATGTGGGATCAGGAAAGTCGGCGCTGGCGCTGGGCATGGCCCTGCGTTCCGCGCAATCGGGCGCGGACGTCATGTTTCTGTCGGGAGAAATGACCGAAGAGCGGCTGATGGAACGTGCCCTCGCCATCGAGGGGCGCGTGTCGGTGGACGAGCTGCGCGTGGCGAAGGTCAACGATCAGGGGCGCGCCGGCATCGGTGCCGCCGCGGTGCGGCTCCGGGGTTTGCCGCTCACCATCCTCCCGCTCGCCGCCGATGACTTCGAGACACTCGCCGCGCGGCTGGAACCGTCGCGCGACGCCGACCTGATCATCATCGACTATCTGCAGCTCGTCCCATCTCCGGCCGGCGCGGGCCGCCACACCCAGGACGAAGAGCTGGCGCTCACGCTCCGGCGGCTGAAGGGGCTCGCCGTGGAGCGTCAGGCGGCCGTGATCGTGATCGGGCAGCTGCCCGCGTTCACCGCGAACCGTCCGAATCCCCGGCCCACGCTCGAGGACTTCGCGACGCTCGGCGCGGTGAAACAGCACGCGGATCTGGTGCTGACGATTTTTCGGGAAGAGATGTACGCCCCGTCAGGGGGCGTGGAAGGTGCGACGGAGCTGGCGGTGGCGAAAAACCGGAATGGTCCGACCGGCTTCGTCGATCTGTACTTCTACCGCCGCTGGATGCGCTTCGAGGACATGCTCGACCCGGACCGCTGAGTCGCATCGGCAGTCGAATCCGAGCTGCCGGTGATGGCCCCCGTCACCGTGTAACTCGAGCCCGCCGCCCCACTCGCCCGCTGAATGGTGATCCACAGAGGTTGGTGTTTCCGTTCTGCGTACATCTGAATCGATCCATCCGTCTGCTTGGCGTCGGTCTCCAGCGTCCAGTCGTTCAGCAGCAGATTGGCCCGGAACCACGTCGCTACGGTGTCCGGGGCATCAGGGCTCGACAGCGTCATTTGCCCCGCGCTGTCGCCGGAGGACATGTCGACGAGAGCCGAGCGGGGGTACACCATCACGCCTCGCAACGACTGGGCGATGGTGTGCCGGGAGACCTCGGAGGGGCGGTGGCAGGCCGTACCGACGACGGCGGCGACCAGTATCAAGAGCCAGGCGCGTTGCATGGGGGCGTATCCTAGCTGTGGCGGCGCACTCGGGTCAAGTTGTAAGTTCCTTTCAGCACACTATTTCGGACGCGCCGGGAGCGACGCATGGCTGGCCACAGTAAATGGAAGCAAATCAAGCGGAAGAAGGCGGTCACAGACGCCAAGCGGGGCGCGTTGTTCACCCGTCTCATCCGTGAAATCACCATCGCGGCGAAGGCGGGTGGGGGCGATCCGGCCGGCAATGCCCGGCTCCGGACCGCCATCGACGCGGCCAAAGCCGAAAACATGCCCTCCGACAACATCGACCGAGCCGTAAAGAAGGGGACCGGCGAGCTGGCGGGGGTGACGTACGAAGAAGTGACCTACGAAGGCTACGGCCCCGGAGGCGCAGCGATCATGATCGACGCGACCACCGACAATCCCACCCGCACGGTGGCCGACATCCGTCACATCTTTTCGCGCAACGGCGGCAACCTCGGCGCCACGAACTCCGTGGCATGGATGTTCGACCGCAAAGCGCAGATCATGTTGGACGCCGCCGGCGTCAACGAAGATGCCGCGATGGAAGCCGCGCTCGATGCCGGAGCGGATGACTTCGCGCGCGATGGCGACGTCTACGTCGTCACCGCCGCGCCGCCGCAGCTGCACGTCGTCCGTGATGCGCTCGCGGCCAGGAAGCTCAAAGTCCAAAGCGCCGAGATCGCGCGTATTCCCAGGAACACCGTGAAGGTCGATGTCGGAGACGCGAAGCGTCTCCTCGCACTCGTGGAGGCACTCGAAGAGTGCGACGACGTGGCGAAGGTGTCGTCCAACTTCGATATCGACGCCGAGGCGCTGGCGGCGATCGACGGATGACGTGAAGGTCCTGGGCGTCGACCCGGGGACGGCGGTCACCGGGTACGGGATCGTCGAGCGCAACGGCAACGGGGGCCCGGGCTTCGGACACCTGATCGAGTGCGGAGTGATCCGCCTGCCCCGCTCCGGCAAACTCGAAGTCCGGCTCGCCGAGCTGTACGCCGGCATTGTGGAGCTGATCGCCCGGCATCGCCCGACCCATCTCGCCCTCGAAGACGCCTTCTACCATAAGAACGTCCGCACCACGCTCGTGCTGGGGCACGCCCGGGGCGTCGTGCTGCTCGCCGCCGCGCAACGCGGGGTCGCCATCGCGGAGTACTCCCCCGCCCGCATCAAGAAGACCGTCGTCGGCGCGGGGGCCGCGCCGAAGGCCCAGGTCGCCGCGATGGTCGCCAAACTGCTCCGGCTGCGCACCACGCCGAAGCCCTCCGACGCGGCCGACGGCGTCGCCGTCGCCCTCACGCACATCATCCGCTCGTGATCTCCCGGCTGACCGGCCGGATCGCCGGCCTCCACGGTGACCGCCTCACCATCGACACCCCGGCGGGCGTGGGCTACGAGGTCGTGGTGCCGGCGAGTGTGCTCGAACGGCTGGGCCCGACCGGGAGCGAGGTGACCCTCGCGACCGAGCTGATCGTTCGGGACGATGCCTGGACCCTCTATGGATTCGGCGCCGAGACGGAGCGGCGGTTCTTCCAGCGTCTGATGACCGTGTCGGGGGTCGGGCCCAAGCTGGCGCTGGCGCTGGTGTCGTCCCTGGGGCTCGAGCGGGGTGCCCGCGCGATCCGCGACCGGGATGCCGCGACACTCGCCTCGGTGTCGGGGGTCGGGAAGAAAACCGCGGAGC